>NZ_CP020809.1:2531973-3164967 GCF_002157835.1 Mycobacterium dioxanotrophicus
CAGACCCCGGTGACCGATCCGCTGCTGGCGGTCTCGGCGATGGCCGCCGCGACAACGCATCTCGGCTTCGGCATCACCGTGTCCACCACCTACGAGAGTCCGTACCTGCTGGCTCGCAAGTTCAGCACGCTCGATCATCTGACCGGCGGCCGCATCGGCTGGAACGTCGTCACGTCGCTGCTGGACAGCGCCGCGCGCAACATCATCGGCCGTGACCGGCAGATCCCACACGACGAGCGCTACGCCATGGCCCAGGAATTCCTGGAGGTCACCTACAAGCTGTGGGAAGGGTCCTGGGAGGACGGCGCGGTCGTGCGCGACCGGGAGGCCGGCGTCTACACCGATGCGACCAAAGTGCACACGATCGCTCACGAGGGCAGGTATTTCTCCGTTCCCGGTGCGCATCTGGTGGAGCCGTCGCCGCAACGCACCCCGGTGTTGTTCCAGGCCGGAACCTCACCGGCTGGACGGGAATTCGCAGCGCGCAACGCCGAGCTGGTGTTCGCCAGTGATCCGCGGCCCGAGGTGCTGCGCGCCAACATCGACGACGTCCGCCGGCGCGCGGTGGCCCACGGCCGCAATCCCGACTCGATCAAGTTCTTGACGTCCATCGAAATCGTCACCGACACCACGGATTCGGCGGCCAGAGCCAAGGCCGACGAACTGTCCCGCTACCACGACCTGGATGCCGGACTGGTGCTGCTCTCAGCACTCAGCGGTGTCGACTGGTCCACCTACGGTGTCGACCGGCCCATCGAGCAGTTCGACACCGACGCCAGCCGCTCGATTCTCGCCGCGGTCGGCGACAGTCGAATCACCTTGCGCGACTATGTCGGGGGACTCGGAGGTTTCGGCGGGCAGCTGTTCGTCGGATCGGCAGGCACGGTGGCCGACGAACTGGAGGCCTACGCCGAGCGCACCGGGGTCGACGGTTTCAACATCGCCTACCACGTCACTCCGGGCAGTTTCGCCGACGTCGCCGAACACTTGATACCCGAGCTGCGGCGGCGCGGCCGGGCCAGGACCACCGACGCTCCGACCACCCTGCGGCAGCGCCTGTTCGGCGGTGACTCAGCGGTGCTGCCGCCGGACCATCCGGGCGCCGGTTTCCGGTTGGCAAAAGAATCCCGCCGATTCGATAACTGACGCCGACGACGATGTTGCGGCATCGTCATGACCACCTAATCCATTGTGCCCCTGTCAGTTACGACAGAAAGGTATGCAGCATGACCACAGTCGAAGAAGAGCCATCCGTCACCATCGGGGGCCGGAGTCTGACGGCCGCCGAATCGACCGGGCTGGAATCCGAAGCGCTCGGCGCCTGGGGCGTCTTCGCGCAGGGCCTGGCCGCGGCGGCTCCCAGCGTCGCGCTGGCCGTCGTCCCGTTCTCCCTGTTCGTCGCGGCGGGCAAGGGCGCGGCCTGGGCGGCGGTCGTTGGTTTGGTGATCGTCATCCTGGTCGCCACCACGATCAGCTTCCAGGCCAAGCGAACCGTCTCGTCGGGATCGCTGGGCACCTATACCGGCAACGGTCTCGGCCCCGGCTTCGCCTACGCGGCCGGGTTCAGCCTGCTGTTCGGCTACATCGGGTTCGCCACCACGGGCACGCTCGGCGGCGTGCTCTACCTCGACGCGTTCCTCGAATCTATCGGGCTCGGGTCGCAGGCCGCCTGGTTCCGGCTGCTGCTGGTGGTCGTGGTGGTGGCCGTCGCGGTGTACCTGCCCTACCGGGGCGTGTCGCTGACCGCGAAATACGAACTCGCATTTGAACTTCTCGCGATCGCCTCCATCCTGGTGATCATCGTCGCGTCCTACGTCGGCTACGGCTTCCACGTGGACTGGGATCAGCTCAACCCGTCGCACCTGGGCTCCAGCGCAACCTTCATCGCCGCGGTCACCGCGGTTGGCTCCTACGCCGGGTTCGAGAGCGTCGCCTCGCTGGGTGCCGAGGCCAAGGACGCGCACCGCAGCATCGCCCGCTCGTTGCTTCGGGTCGTGCTGCTGCTCGGTGTGCTCTACATCTTCGCGACCTACCCGCAGATCCTGCATTTCGGTGAGATCGACGGCGACAAGGCGGTACTGCCGCAGCTCGCCGGTGCCGTCGGCGTGGCATGGGTGAATCAGGTTGTGAGCGCGACGGTATCGGTCGCCTTCATCGTCTTCGTCACGGCCGTCACGACCGCCGCGGCACGCTCACTGTTCACGTTCGCCCACGAAGGTGCGCTGCCCAAGGTGTTCGCGAAGGTGCACCCCGCCCACAAGACCCCCTGGACCGGGGTGGTGTTCGTCGGCATCCTGGCGCTGATCTTCTCGGCGGTCGCGACGTTCAGCTCGGCCGGCCGGCTGGTGTTCGACGTCTACGGCGGCTACGTCTCCAACTGGGGCTTCCTGACCAGCTACCTGCTGGTGGTGATCGCCACCCCGATCTGGCTGCGCAAGATCAACGCCTTGACACCGCTGCGGCTCGGGGTGTCGGTGGCCGCGACCGTCGGCATCGGGTACGTGATCTTCAGCAACTTCTACCCGGTGCCCGAATTCCCGTTCAACATCCTGCCTTTCGTCTTCGGCGCCATCCTGTTGGCGGGCCTGACGTGGTATTGGTACCTCAAGCGGACCAGGCCCGAGGTGGCCCAGCGGGTCGGCACCATCCAGACGCTCTCGGAAGCCGAGCAGCAGCGGCTCACCGACGAAGGCATCCTCGGAGTACTGCAGGAGCAGCGCGGTGACGACGACTCCGGCCGGCAGCAGGATCCGGTGGCGCCGTGACGATCACCGACCACGGCCCGCTGCGGAGCGTGACGGCCGCCGAGATCACCTCGGCGGACCTGCCACTGATCGCCGACTTCCTCGCCACCACACCCGGGCTGGGCGGACGCAAGTTCGCCGCTGATTCCCGCGACGTGGCAGAGCAGCTCGACGGCGCGTATCCGGGTGCCGCGCTGCTCCTGCGGAGCGAGGCCGGCGCGGTCCTGGGCTACGCGGTGCTGCACCGGCCGGACGGAGTGGAACCGGAAGTGCTCGGCGACTTCGTCTTTCATCCCGACGTGGCGCGAGAAGCCGTCGACGGTGTTGTCGCCGACATCGTCGACCGGTTCCACCGGGTCGCCGTGCCGGACGCATACCTCCGGACCTACATCGGGGCCGACCAGCCGGCCGCGATCGCGGCGCTGGCCGAACGCGGTGCGCGGCTGGAGCGGCAGTTCATCAGCACCCGCAAGTACCTGCTCGGCGAGGACGCGGCGGAACTCGATGCGGCACGCATCGACGGCCTGACCGTACTGTCATGGCCCGACGTGATCGACGGCGGCTTCGCCGAACAGGTCCGGCAGTTGCAGTACGACACCTTCAGCGAGCATTTCGGCAATATGTCGAAGACGCCGCAACGCTGGCAGCACCATCTCGAAAGCCGGTCATTCACACCTGATTTCAGTATTGCTGCGGTTGACGACGGCGGCGAGGTGGTCGGTTATGTGCTCGGGTCGACCTACACCGTCGGGGTCGGCGCCGATGAACAGCGCAGCGCCCACACCGATTACATCGGGGTCCGGCGGGAGCGGCGGCTGGGCGGCACCGCTGAACTGCTGCTGCGCAAGATCTGGCTGGCGGCGCTGCGACGCGGCTTGACCGCGGCGTCGCTGGGCACCGACATCAACAACGCCAGCAAGGCCCACCTGTTGTATCGCAGGCTGGGCTATGTGGCGGTGCAGGATTCCTACGCTTATCGAATCGATGCCAAGGGGAGGGCATAATGACCACAGCCACAACGTATCTCAAGCGCCCGACAGGGTACGATGCCGAGCTCCGATCGGTGTTCCGGCCGATCTTCGACCAGATCGCCGAGGGCAATCCGCAGCGCGAGGCCGACCGGGAGTTCCCCCATGAGCAGGTGCGCTGGCTCAGCGAGGCTGGGTTCGGCACGCTGCGTATCCCTGCCGAGCAGGGCGGTTTCGGCGCCTCACTGGAGCAGACTTTCCTGCTGCTCGCCGAACTGGGGGAGGCCGACGCCAACGTCGCGCACATCTGGCGCAACCATCTCGCGTTCGTCGAGGACCGGCTCAACGCCCCGGTGTCCGAGGACAACGGGGTCTGGCTCAAGCGGTTCCTGGCCGGTGAGTTCGTCGGCGGCGGTTGGACCGAGGCCAACAACGTGACCTTGGCCAATCTGCTCACCACGGTCACCCCGGAGAACGGCCACTGGGTGGTCAACGGCGCGAAATACTATGCGACGGGCAGCTTGTACGCGGATTGGCTCGATGTCCTCGGCCGGGGTGACGACGGGCAACTGTGGACGGCACTGGTCCGCGCCGACGACCCGGGCGTCACCCTCGTCGACGACTGGCGCGGGTTCGGCCAGCGCACCACCGCGAGCGGTTCGGCACGCTACGACGGGGCCCGCGCCGAGCGGGGCAATGTGTTCCCCGCCGTCGAGCGGTTCACGTATCAGGCGCACTTCTATCAGATCGCGATGCTCGCGGTACTCACCGGAATCACCCGGGCCGTGCAGCGTGACGGCACGGCCGCGCTCAAACAACGCAGCCGCAACTACCCGCAGGGCCTGGCCGAGGTGCCCGCCGCGGATCCGCAGCTGTTGCAGGTGATCGGGGAACTGTCGGCCGAGGCGTTCGCCGCCGAGGCCGCTCTCGGGCAGAGCGCACGTTCACTGGACCGGATCGTCGCCGGCCGGTTGGCCGGCAGTGACAACCATGCCCGGGAATTGTTGATCGACGCCGAAGTAGCCGTCACCCAGGCCCAACTGGTGATCATCGGCGCGGCGCAGCGGGCCACCACGCGGGTGTTCGACGCGCTCGGGGCCTCAGGGGTTTCCGAACAGCTCGGCCTGGATCGGCACTGGCGCAACGCGCGCACCCTCGCGTCGCACAACCCGGTGGTCTACAAAGCGCGGATTCTCGGCGACTGGTTCGTCAACGGCACCGACCCGGTATCCGACCTGGCTTCTCTGGGCCGCGGCGGTCAGGGCAACTGATTCAGAACTGCACCCGCAGCACCGCTTTGCCGGCGACCCTGCGGCCCAGCAGGGCCTGCGCGGCGGCCGAGATGTTGTCCCATGAGTCGCGCAGGCCGATCTGTGGGTCGAGCTCGCCGTCGGCCAGCAGGGTCAGCAGATACTGCAGGTCGGCCTGAAACGGCGCGCGAACAGTGAACGGCTCCAACCGTTTCCGATTGCCGAGCCGGCGTTCCTGTTCGAAGTTGATGGTGGTGGGTTCGTTGGAGGCCATGCCGATGGACTGCACCGAGCCACCGTCGTCGACCAGGCTGAAGGCCTGAGCGAGCAACTTTCCACCGACGTTGTCCAACACGCCGAACACCGGCTCGGTTACCGCGTCCAAGCCGACGACCACCTCGTCCGCGCCCAATTCGGTGAGGCCGTCACCTCGGGCCGGGCTGCCCACCGCGGCGATCACGTGGGCACCCGCCCGCGCTGCCAACTGGACCGCGAAACGGCCGACACCGCCGGAAGCTCCCGTGATGAGGACGCGTCGGCCCACCACGGGGCCCAGAGCCCGCAGCGCCTGCAGCGCCGTCACCCCGGCCACGGGCAGCGCCGCCGCTTCGTCGAACTCCACGAACTCCGGTAGTTCCGCGAGATTGTCGGTCGTGACGGCGCGGCGTTCGGCCCAACCGGCCTCACCGCTGAACCCGACCACGCGGGTGCCTTCCGGCGGACCCGATCCATCGGGGGCAGCTCGCGTCACGACGCCCGCGGTGTCCCAACCAGGGATTTCGCCGGGTCGGCGCATCTGTTCGATGAAGTGCAGTTCCCCGAAATTCAACGCGATGGCGTGGACGTCGATCAGCGCCTGCGAGTCGGCGACCGCCGGCTCGGTGACGTCGTCGAATCGAAGCTTTGCCGGGGCCTGCGGATCGTAAACGATGGCTCGCATGAGAAGGCAAACCTCCGCGGGTGGCGCCGCTATTCCCGGCACGGCGCACTTCGTAAGGTAGCGCGGGTGAGCGAGCAGGACCGGGTGCGCTGGGACGCCCGATATGCCACGTCGGCGGCGGAACCCGAGGGCGGTCCGCCGCCTGTCTTCGCCGCCCACGTCGCCGAATTCCCGACGGCCGGCACCGCGCTCGACATCGCCTGCGGACAGGGAGCAGCGTCCTTCTGGCTGGCGCAGCACGGTCTCGACGTCCTCGGCGTCGACGTGTCAGCGGTGGCGATCGCGACGGCCCGCGCGCAGGCGCAGCGGCTCGGAGTGACCGGCCGGTGCCGATTCGCCGTGGCCGACCTGGACGACGGCCTGCCCGCAGGCCCGCTCGTCGACGTCATCCTCTGTCATCGGTTCCGCGACGCCAGGCTCGACCGCGCCGTCGTCTCCCGTCTGGTCCCCGGCGGGCTGCTCGCCATCTGCGTGCTCAGCGAGGTCGGCGGCTCACCCGGTCCGTTCCGCGCCAGGCCCGGAGAACTGACCACCGCGTTCGCCGACCTCGACGTGATCGCGGCGGGGGAGGGCGACGGCCAGGCCTGGCTGCTGGGACGCCGCCGATAGCCGGCCCAGATGTCTGAACGGCAGGTGTGACTGCCAACCCACTGCACACTCCAGATGCCGAACCGACGTCGGGCGCTATACCCCGGCGCGGTGCGCCTTGGCGAGCAGCTCGCCCCAGGCGTTGAACGCCTCGGCGTAGTTCCCCGACGTTCCGGATCGTCCACCGGCCAAATCGACCAATGCGCGGGCGATGCTGCCGATCCCGATTCCGGTGCGGTGCACCACTTTCACGAGTTCGGCGAAGGCTTCTTCGGGCGGGCAGCCCCGCAGTCCGACGAGGATGCCGACCGCGACGTCGATCTTGGTGCGGGAGGTGTCATCGTCACGAACACTGCGGTAGCTCATGGTGCAATGCTGCCCTGGCGGCGATGCCGGTCCCACGGATCGGCGCACCGTGATTCTTCTGCTCGCGAGGCTAGGCTGAGCCCTCGGCGATCCGGCGGACCGCGTCGATGAACACGTCGATCTCCTCGAAGGTGTTGTAGAACGCGAACGATGGGCGCACCGTGGCCTCAAGCCCGAGCCTGCGCAGGATCGGCTGCGCGCAGTGATGCCCGGCGCGCACCGCGATGCCCTCGGCATTCAGTGCCTTGCCGACCTCGAGTGGTTCATGCCCGGCCAGCACGAAGGACAGCACACTGGCCTTCTCCTCGGCCGTGCCCACCAGGCGCACCCCCGGGATGGCCGCCAGTCGCGGGGTGGCGTACTCGAGCAGCGCGTGCTCGTAGGCCGCGATGCGGTCGATGCCGACCCGCTCGACGTAGCGCAGAGCCTCGCCGAGCCCGACGGCGTCGGCGATGTTGCCGGTGCCTGCCTCGAACTTGTTCGGCGGCCCCTGATACAGCGAACGTTCCAGGGTGACGTCGGCGATCATGTTGCCGCCACCCTGCCACGGCGGGGTTTCGGCCAGCGCGTCCTCACGCCCATAGAGCGCTCCGATGCCGGTCGGCCCGTAGATCTTGTGACCGGAGAAGACAAAGAAATCCGCCCCGGTCTCCGCCACGTCGATCGCGATGTGCGGGATCGACTGCGCACCGTCGATGAGCACCCGGGCTCCGTAACGGTGGCCGAGCTCGACGATCGTCTTGACCGGGGTGACGGTGCCCAGTGCATTCGAAACCTGGGTCGCGGCAACGAGCTTCGTTCGAGGACCGAGCAGGTCTTCGAATTCGCTCAACAG
Source organism: Mycobacterium dioxanotrophicus (assembly GCF_002157835.1). NCBI lineage: Bacteria > Bacillati > Actinomycetota > Actinomycetes > Mycobacteriales > Mycobacteriaceae > Mycobacterium > Mycobacterium dioxanotrophicus. The sequence goes on from NZ_CP020809.1 coordinate 2,539,665, forward strand.
CAGATTGCCGGCATCGTCCACCGGCGCCACCTTGAGCACCGCGCCGGTCTGTTGCGAAATCAGCTGCCACGGAACGATATTGGCGTGATGCTCCAGGTGGGTGATGACGATCTCGTCGCCCGGCCCCAGATGTTTGCCACCCCAGGCATAGGCCACCAGGTTGATGGCCTCGGTGGTGCCGCGGACGAAGATGATCTCCTCGGCCTTCGAGGCGCCGATGAACCGTCGCACCGCCTCGCGGGCGTCCTCGTAGGCGTCGGTGGCCCTGGCCGCCAATTCATGCGCCGCACGATGGATGTTGGAGTTCTCATGGGCGTAGAAGTACGCCAACCGGTCGATCACCGACTGTGGCTTCTGGGTGGTCGCCGCGTTGTCGAACCAGATCAGCGGCTTGCCGTTGACTGTCTCCCGCAGGATCGGGAAGTCGGCACGGATCGCGTTGACGTCGAAGATCTCGTGATTGTCGGGTAATGCCGGGGTCGGCTCCGCAGGCGCCGTCGGGGTCTGCAGGAAGTAGTAGCCCGCGGCATCGTCGGAGGGCGCGGGCGAACCGGACCAATCCAGATCGGGCACTGCGGGGACGGCACCCGGCCAGGTGGGAGCGGACCCACGCCCCTGGGGCGAGCGCAGCGACGGGGAATGCGTGGGCGCCGGTGGCGCCGACGGCGCCCCACCGGCCAACACCCCCGGCACCGTCGGGACCAGGCCCGTCGGTACCGCGAAGGCCTCCAGACCACCGACGGGTGCGATCGGGCTGGCCGCATTGCCGCGTTCTTGGGGCGAGCGCAGCGACGGGGAAAACCGGGGCGCCACCGGGACGACTCCCGGAATCGCCTCGGGCTCAGGTGATGTCGGCGCCGGTAGCTGGACGTCGGGCACCGAGACGAACGCCGGGGGAGTGCCCGGGTGCGCCAGGCCGACCGCTGTGGTGACTGCCGATGACGCCGCCGTGGCATCCGGGGTCGCCCCGCGCGGCGCCACCTGGGTGGTCACCGGCGGGCTGTCCGGACCCGGACGGATGCTGGTGGCGTAGAGCTGCGTCGCCAGCGCGGCCAACTCGGCCGCGCTGATCGGCAGGTCTCCCTCAGCATCTACCGATTTGTACTCACTTGTACTCATGGAAATGATCCACTCCGACGTCCTCGAGGACCGCCAGCGCATCGTCGGTGAGCACCGCCAGCGACGAATACAGGGTGACCAGGTAGGACGCGATCGCCGACCGGTTGATGCCGGTGAAGCGCACCGAGAGGCCCGGGGCCTGCTCGCCGACCAGCCCCGGCTGGAACAGGCCCACCACACCCTGGCGCTCCTCACCGGTGCGCACCAGGATGAACTTGGTCTTGCCGTCCTCGACCGGGACCTTGTCCGACGGGACGATCGGGATGCCGCGCCACGTGATGAACTGGGCGCCGAACAGGCTGACCACTGGTGGCGGCACACCACGGCGGGTTGCCTCCCGGCCGAACGCGGCCACACCGAGCGGATTGGTCAGGAAGAACGCCGGGGTCTTCCAGACCTTGGTGATCAGCGAGTCCAGGTCGTCGGGCGTCGGGGTGCCGCGCAGGGTCTGAATGGTCTGCTCGGGGGTCACTTGCGACAGCAACCCGTATTCGGGGTTGTTGACCAGCTCGTACTCCTGGCGTTCCTTGATGGTCTCGATGGTCAGCCGCAACTGCTGGGCCACCTGATCGTGCGGGCTGGAGTACAGGTCCGACACCCGGGTGTGGACGTCGAGCAGCGTCGAGATCGAGCGCAGCGTGTACTCGCGCGGGCTGGTCTCGTAGTCGACGTAGGTCTCGGGCAGCGGTTCCTCGGTGCCGGTGCCCTCCTCGGCGTGGATCGCCACCTGCTCGGGGTTGACCACCCGGTTCACCCGGTAGACGCCGGCCTCGACCGGCACCCAACTGAGTAGATGCAGCAGGAACCGCGGTGTGATCGTCGATAGCTGCGGGACTGTCTTGGTGGCGTTGGCAAGCTGCCGTGCGGCGAGATCGCCGAGTGCCTGGGATTCGTTCTGTGCCGACGTCATGTGGCCCCTCCGACTGGTCTGAAGTGCGGGTGCGGCGGCAACGATACGGCGTGGCGCCGCTTTCGACAGGGTTAGCGCGCAAACCGATTCAAACCTGTCACGACGACGTGAACTGGGCATTAAGCCGTGCGTGCCGTATGGTGTGGGCATGTCTCACGAGGGATCGATGCGCTCTGGTATGGCGCGCGCCTTCGTCGTGCTCTGTTGTTGTTGTTGATTTTCTGACGCCGGCCCCCGCGTTTCAGGCCCGCCCTTATCTGGCGGTGCGCCGTTTCGCGCTCTTCTCAGCCACCAGAAAGCCAACCCGCAATGCCTGTTCTTCCTGCACTTCTTCCCATCTCGACGCCTGTTGCCGTGCGACGCCGGGTGCGTGCCCGCGACGTCGAGATCGCCCGGATGACGCGCTACCGCGGCGGCACCTACTCGCCGACGGTCGACACCATCGTGTTCGCCGACGGTTCCACCGCGCGCACCGACCTGATCAGGCTCAACCCGAACATCGACGCCTACTCGGTGGACTTCACCGGGGTGGCGCCGACAGCGCCGTCGCGCTACCGGCCGGCGAACTGGTCGGCGGTGCCGAACCTGGCGGCGCGGACCCATGAGGCCGAGGTCGACTGGATCATCCGCAATTCGTTTCCGACCCTGGGTACGGCCGAGTTGAGTCGTCGGCTACGCGCCGCCGGGCAGCGGCTCGGAGCGCATCTGGCCGAACACGAGGCGATCGCCGCGACCCAGGCCGCCATCTGGCATTTCACCAATGGACTGGATCTGGACACCCGACCGTTGAATGTGCCTGTGGCGCAACGGCGCGAGTCCGGGGCGATCGTGTTCGAATTCGACGGAGATCCGCAATTGGGTGGCTACACAGTCGAATTGACCGCCGATTCGCCTGTCTCGCTCTTCCTGCAGAAGTCGGCTGACGGGATCGAGTGGCGTGACGTCGCCGCCTCCGGGCTCAACATCGATGCGGGGCAGGGTAGTTACCGCAAGGCCCTCGGCATCGGCAGCACCACGGCCGCGACGCGCCCGGGACGGCGTCACCAGGGTTACCGGTTTTACCGGCTGCAGATCATTGCCGACCCGGCGACCACCGTCGACGTCGCGGCAGTCACGTTCTGGCTCAACGGTTCCGGGCATTACCGCAACGCCGAACGCGTGGTGGCGCTGTACGAGTACCTTCTCGCCGGGGCGGCTGCCGCGCGCCGGGCGACGGTGGTGCCCGCATTGAATTCCGAGCGAGCAGTCCTCGACGCCGGAGTGCTCGGGCCCTTCCGCCTCGACGCGACCGACCGGGCCGCCCTGTCGGTTTCGGCGGGAACCGTCGTCGACGCCGACGGCGCCGTGATCGACGGACCCGTCACCCCGGGAACCGATTTCTACCTGCGCCCGGGCCACCCCGCGGGACGGGTGACCCTGACCGCGAGCGTGCCCGCCGCCACCGACGGTTTCGGCGGCCGGGTCATCACCGGTGTCGCCTACGACGACAGCCGATTCACCCCGGTCGCGCTGGCCGTGCCCGCTCCGACCGTGATCGAGTTCGAGATCAGTTTCTGAGCTGGCCTTACATCGGTGCGTTCGCGGGCTGGAAGACACCCGAACTGTCCGACTCCTCTTCGGCACGGATGACGTGCACGACCGCGTTGATCAATGCCAGGTGGGTGAACGCCTGCGGGAAGTTGCCCAGGTGCCTGCCGGTGCGCGGTTCGATCTCCTCGGCGTAGAGATGCAGCGGGCTGGCGAACGACAACAACCGCTCGCACAGATGCTTGGCGCGGCTCACTTCGCCGATCTCGACCAGTGCCGAAACCAGCCAGAACGAGCAGATGGTGAAGGTGCCCTCCTCGCCGGAGAGACCGTCGTCGGTCTCGTCGGTGCGGTAGCGCAGGACCAGCCCCTCCTCGGTGAGCTCGTCGGCGATGGCCAGCACCGTCGCGCGCACCCGGGGATCGTCGGGCGGCAGGAACCGGGTGAGCACCGTCAGCAACAGTGACGCGTCCAGCGCGTCGTCGCCGTACCGCTGGGTCAAAACGCCGCGCTTGTCGACACCGTTGGCCAGCACGTCGGCCTTGATCTCTTCGGCGATCGCCCGCCATTGCTGCGCGTAACTCTTCTCGCCCTGCAACTCCGCCAGCTTCGAACCGCGGTCCAGCGCGACCCAACACATGATCTTGCTTGAGGTGAAGTGCTGCGGCTCGCCGCGCACCTCCCAGATCCCGCGGTCCGGTTCGCGCCAGTGCTTGATGGCCTCTTCGACCTGGTTCTTCAGCACCGGCCACAGCGCCTCGGGAATCTGTTCCCGCGACTTGGCGTGCAGGTACACCGAATCCAGCATGGTGCCCCAGATATCGTGCTGGCGCTGGTTGTAGGCGCCGTTGCCGATGCGCACCGGCCGGGCGTTGTCATAGCCGGACAGGTGGTGCAGTTCTTCCTCGACGAGGCTGCGTTCCCCGCCGACGGCGTACATCACCTGCAGCGGATGGCGTTCGCCGTTGTTCGCTCCGGACACATCGGCGATGAACGAGAAGAAGTCGTCGGCCTCCCGGTCCAGACCCAGCGTGTAGAGGCCCCACAGCGCGAACGTGGAATCGCGGATCCAGGAGTAGCGGTAGTCCCAGTTGCGTTCGCCCTGCGGGGTTTCCGGCAATGACGTGGTGGGCGCGGCCAACAGGGCACCGGTGGGCGAGTAGGTCAACCCCTTGAGCGTCAGTGCGCTGCGCTGCAGATAGGACCGCCACGGGTGGTCGGGGAAGTCGCCGACATTGATCCACTGCCGCCACGACTCGCTGGTCTTCCACATCTTGTCGGCGGCCTCGTCGTACGTCTGCGGCGCCGGATGCTTGGACCACGACAGCGCGACGAACACATTGTCGCCCTCGGTGAGGCGGGTGCGGGCGCGAGCCTCGCGGCCCTCCAGCCCGATACGCAGATTGGTGGTGAGCCGCAGCGTGGGATGCGAGTCAGGGTTGCGGCTCGCCCGGGCGATGGCCTCGCCGTAGGCCGGGCCGGAGTACTCCCACGCCGAACTGACCCGGTGGTAGTCGAACGACGGCTCGCAGCTCATCACCATCTCGACCGTGCCGCTCACGCAGCGCACCGTACGCAGCAGGATGTGTTCGGCGTCCCAGTCCATGGGCGTGCGCCGGTGGGTCCGCGAGCGGGTGTCGATGTCGTGCCACGGCCCCATCACCAGCGCGTCGCGGACGATCACCCAGCCGGTGTGGGTCTGCCAGGTGGTCTCGAGGATCAGGCTGCCGGGCAGATAGCGCCGTGCTGCGGGCACGGTCACGCCGTACGGGCCGAGTCGGAAATGGCCTGCGCCACGGTCGAGGATCGCACCGAACACGCTGGGGGAGTCGGGACGCGGCACGCACAGCCACTCGACCGACCCGGCCGACGAGATCAGGCAGGTGTTCTCGCAATCCGAAAGGAACGCGTAGTCCGCGATCGGCGGGAACGGGTTCCGCAGCGCGTTGCTTCCGGTGTATGGAACGGGGGCCGTGACGGTGAACGGGGCGTCGGCTTCCTGGATGGCTTGCTGGACGTCCTTGGGCGACACGCCCTCACCGGGCTCGGTCTGTTGCAGAACCATCCGCACATCATCGACCGCCGGTACCTGCGTCGTCTACCCGATCGGCGCGTGTCGAAGGTAACTGCTCGGGACCGATCGATTTGGCGCCATCTCGTAGTCTGGCCGCATGGGCGCACTCCTGAGTTGGTGGGACGGCGTCGAGCTGTGGTTGACCGGATTGGGATTCGTGGCTCAGACCGCCGTGGTGATGCCCGTGGTGCTGGCGCTGGCCTACGGCATCGCGGTGTTGCTGGACGGTGCGTTGGGGCAGGGCATCAACGGTCTGCACCGGCTGCGCCGTACCAAAGAGGACGATGAATTGGACGTTGTATGAATGGGATGCCCCGGTCGCGGGTGACGCTTGCGCTGGTTTTGCTCGTCGTGCTGGTCATCGTCACCTGGTTGCTGGCGCACTGACGTCGGAACGCTCGGCGAGCGCGCCCGGTGGATTCTGTTATTCTTCGCCCATGCAGACAGCGACCGGTGCGACGGAGAGCCATGTCATGGCGCTCATCGCCGTGGGTTCTTGCGCTGTTGCTGACGTCGACTGTTGTCGCTGACTCCAACCCGTCCGCGGTTTGGTGTCGGTAACGGCTGTTCTCTGCCCGGATACTGATCCTGCGCCTTTCCGTTGTGACGGACTCGTACTGTCCGCCATTTGCAAGGAAGGTTCTCAGTGCTTAATTCGCTCCTCCCGTCCGCAGTGCCCAACACGCGGTTCAACCTCAAGAATGTCTGGCGCAGCGCCGCCGTACTGGCAACCACCGGAGCGCTGGTCGTGGGCTGCGGTGGCGGCGCCAGCGACGTCGCGGGCGGTGACAAGACCGCAGGCACCAAGTCCACGCTGACCCTGGTCGCGTACGCGGTGCCCGAGCCCGGCTGGAGCAAGATCATCCCCGCGTTCGCCGCGACGGATGAGGGCAAGGGCACCGGCGTGACGCCGTCCTACGGCGCGTCGGGCGACCAGTCGCGCGCCGTGGTCGACGGCAAGCCCGCCGACATCGTCAACTTCTCGGTCGAACCGGACGTCACCCGTCTGGTCAAGGCGGGCAAGGTGGCCGAAGACTGGAACGCAGGCAACACCAAGGGCATCCCGTTCGGCTCCGTGGTGTCGCTGGTCGTGCGCAAGGGCAACCCGAAGGGCATCAAGGACTGGGACGATCTGCTCAAGCCTGGCGTCGAGGTGGTCACCCCGAGCCCGCTGAGCTCCGGCTCGGCCAAGTGGAACCTGCTCGCGCCGTACGCGGCCAAGAGCAACGGGGGTAAGGACGCCGCGGCGGGTATCGACTTCGTCAACAAGCTGGTCACCGAGCACGTCAAGACCCGTCCGGGCTCGGGCCGGGAGGCCACCGACGTGTTCTTGCAGGGCACGGGTGACGTGCTGATCAGCTACGAGAACGAGGCCATCAACGTCGAGCGGCAGGGTAAAGATGTCGAGCACATCAACCCGCCTGCCACTTTCAAGATCGAGAACCCGGTCGCGGTGGTCAAGACCAGCGCCCACGCCGAGCAGGCCAATGCGCTGAAGAACTTCCTGTACACGCCGGAGGGACAGAAGCTGTGGGCCGAGGCAGGCTTCCGGCCGGTGGACCCGGCGGTGGCCGCGGACTTCGCCAAGGACTTCCCGACGCCGGAGAAGCTGTGGACCATCGCTGACCTGGGCGGCTGGAGCACAGTCGACCCGGCGCTGTTCGACAAGGACAATGGGTCGATCACCAAGATCTACAAGCAGGCGACTGGATGACCGCTTCAGCCGAGACCGATTCGGCGTCCGTGCACACGCCGGGAGATTCCGCTCCCGGCGTGTTCCGCGGCCGCTATGGCACGACCTCATTGCGGGTCGGCGCGGCATCGATCTGGCTGAGCGTCATCGTTCTGCTGCCGCTGGCCGCCATTGTGTGGCAGTCAGTCGGCGGCGGCTGGACGGCGTTCTGGCAGGCCGTCACCTCCAACGCCGCCCTGGACTCCTTCCGGGTGACGCTGTCCATCTCCGCCGGGGTCACGGTGATCAACCTGGTGTTCGGGCTCATGGTGGCCTGGGTGCTGACGCGTGACGAGTTCCCCGGCAAACGCATCGTCGACTCGGTGATCGACCTGCCGTTCGCGTTGCCGACCATCGTCGCCAGCCTGGTGATGTTGGCGCTCTACGGGCCGGCGAGCCCGGTCGGGCTGCACCTGCAGCACACCAAATGGGGTGTCGGCGTCGCGCTGCTGTTCGTCACGCTGCCGTTCGTGGTCCGCTCGGTGCAGCCGGTGCTGCTCGAACTGGACCGCGAGACCGAGGAGGCGGCGGCGTCGCTGGGCGCGGGCAACCGCGTCATCTTCACCACGGTGATCCTGCCGTCGCTGTTGCCGTCGCTGTTGTCCGGAGCCGGGCTGGCGTTTTCGCGGGCGATCGGCGAGTTCGGGTCGGTGGTGCTCATCGGTGGCGCCGTGCCGGGCGAGACCGAGGTGTCCTCGCAGTGGATCCGCACCCTCATCGAGAACGACGACCGCACCGGTGCGGCCGCGATCTCGATTGTGCTGCTGGTCATCTCGTTCTTCATCCTGCTGGTGTTGCGGACCGTGGGGTCGCGTGCCGCCCGTCGTGAGGAGCTGTCGGCATGACGTTGTCACCGTGGTTCCGTCTTCTGGTGCGGTACCTGGCGCTGGCCTACGTCGGCGTTCTGGTCATCGTGCCGGTCGGGCTGATCCTGTGGCGCACGTTCTCCCCGGGAATCGGTTCGTTCTTCGCCTCCGTCGGCACCCCGGCCGCCATATCGGCGTTGCAGTTGTCGCTTCTGGTGGTGGCCATCGTGGTGCCGCTCAACGTGTTGTTCGGTGTGCCGACCGCGCTGGTGTTGGCGCGCAACCGGTTCCGCGGCAAGAGTGCCCTGCAGGCCGTGATCGACCTACCGTTCGCGGTATCGCCGGTGGTGGTCGGTGTGGCGCTGATCCTGCTGTGGGGTTCGTCCGGTTTGTTCGGATTCGTCGAGCGTGACCTCGGCGTCAAGATCATCTTCGGCTTCACGGGCATCGTGCTGGCGAGCATTTTCGTCACGGTTCCGTTCGTCATCCGTGAGGTCGAACCCGTCCTGCACGAGATCGGCACCGACCAGGAGGAGGCGGCCGCCACGCTGGGATCCAGTTGGTGGCAGACGTTCTGGCGCGTCACCCTGCCGTCCATCCGGTGGGGACTGACCTACGGCGTCGTGCTTACCGTGGCCCGCACTCTCGGTGAGTTCGGCGCGGTGATCATGGTGTCGTCCAACCTGCCGGGGACATCGCAGACGCTGACCCTGCTGGTGGCTGATCGTTACACCAGAGGCACCGCCGACTCGGTGTACGGCGCGTATGCCGTTTCGACTTTGTTGATGGCCGTGGCCGTCATCGTGCTGGTGGTCCAGGTGATCCTCGACCGCCGGCGAACCGGGACCCAGCAGTAGGCCCGAGAAGGAGCTAGAGCTATGACCGACGCGATTGTGGTTCGGGGCGCCAACAAGCACTATGGCGATTTCGCGGCGCTGGACAACATCGATTTCGAGGTGCCGCGCGGCTCGTTGACCGCCCTGCTCGGGCCGAGTGGCTCGGGCAAGTCGACCCTGCTGCGGGCCATCGCCGGCCTCGACCAGCCCGACACCGGCACCATCACCATCAACGGCAATGACGTGACCGGGGTGCCGCCGCAGCGGCGCGGGATCGGTTTCGTGTTCCAGCACTACGCGGCGTTCAAGCATCTGACAGTGCGGGACAACGTGGCGTTCGGCCTCAAGATCCGCAAGCGGCCCAAGGCCGAGATCAAGGAGAAGGTCGATAATCTGCTGGAAGTGGTGGGGCTGAGCGGTTTCCAGACGCGCTACCCCAACCAGCTCTCCGGCGGCCAGCGTCAGCGCATGGCGCTGGCCCGGGCGCTGGCGGTCGATCCGCAGGTGTTGCTGCTCGACGAGCCGTTCGGCGCACTGGACGCCAAGGTGCGTGACGATCTGCGGGCCTGGCTGCGGCGTCTGCACGACGAGGTTCACGTCACCACGGTGCTGGTCACCCACGATCAGGCCGAGGCGCTGGATGTGGCTGACCGGATCGCGGTGCTCAACAAGGGCCGCATCGAGCAGATCGGTTCGCCTACCGAGGTTTACGACGAGCCGGCCAACGCGTTCGTGATGTCGTTTCTCGGGGCGGTGTCGGAGCTCAACGGGATCCTGGTGCGCCCGCACGACATCCGGGTCGGACGCAACCCCGAACTGGCGATCGCGGCCGGGGACGGAACGGCCGAGGCCACCGGCGTGCTGCGGGCGACCATTGACCGTATCGTCATGCTCGGCTTCGAGGTGCGCGTCGAACTCACCAGCGCCGCCAACAATGTGCCGTTCACCGCGCAGATCACCCGCGGTGACGCCGAGGCACTGGGGCTGCGGGAGGGGGACACGGTCTACGTCCGGGCCACGCGGGTGCCGCAGATCGCCGGGGACGTGCAGACCGCGAGCGGCGACGAGGTGGAAGCGCTCACGGTCACCTGACGGCGTCAGGCCAGGGCCAGGAACAGCTTTTCGAGCTGGGCGACGTCCAAAGTCTCGGATCCGTCGGGATGTTCGGTGGTGACGCACTCCCGCAGGCCGGTCGCGACGATCTTGAACCCGGCGCGATCCAGTGCGCGGGACACCGCGGCGAGTTGGGTCACGACGTCCTTGCAATCGCGGCCCTGTTCGATCATCGAGATCACGCCGGCGAGCTGGCCCTGGGCCCGGCGCAGGCGGTTGAGGACAGCTGAGATGGCTTCCTGGTCACCGACCATGGTGTGCCCCTTCCGAAGTCGATACGATATTGATGTTCATGGTACCCCTAGGGGTATCTGTGTGGGTCATGTCGCGGCGGCCATCCGGCTGGACAGCCGGTTGAACGGGCACCAGGTGAATCGGCTGCAGGCGTAGCGGTAGCCGCCGGCGGCGACGGTCAGACCCGCGACGGCGATGCCGACGAAGGGGTGCACCTGCTCGGCGAGGATCACCGATGCCATCGCCAGCACGAACCAGCCGAACGCCGCCCGCAGCACGTCGGCGTCGACCCGAGCCGTCAGCCGCGCACCCACCAGGCTGCCCACCACTGCGGCGGCCGTCACCATCGCGGCCAATTTCCAGTCGACGCCGAGCGTCGTCACCTGCCCGGCCAGCCCGGCCATCGCGTTCATCGCGATGACCAGCAGTGAGGTGCCGACCGCAACGGGCATCGGCAACCCGGCCAGCAGCGCCAGTGTGGGTACCACGACGAAACCGCCTCCGGCGCCGATGATTCCGGTCAATAGACCGACCGCCACCCCGAGCGCCAGGGCCTTGCCGATCGGCGTGCGGTGCGGCGCAGGCGCGGGCGTGATCGGCGTGCGGCGCCGGAGCATTGCGACAGCCGACGCGATCATCATCACGGCGAACCCGATCAGCAGGAGCGATCCGGGGAGCAGATGGCCGAGTCGGCCACCGGCGTAGGCGCCGGCCATGCCTGCCGCGCCGAACAACAGGCCGCTGCGCCACTGGACGCGGCCGGCGCGAGCGTGGGAGATGGTGCTGACCGTGCTCGTGACACCTACCACCAGAAGCGATGTGGCAATCGCCTGTTTGGCATCCATGCCGGCGACGTAGGTCAGCAGCGGCACCATGAGGATGGAACCGCCGCCACCCAACAGGCCAAGGGATATCCCGACGAGGGCGGCGAGCACCACGGTCAACGCGATCATGGTGATCAGGCCAAGCCCTTGAGCATCAGATTCCAGTACAGCGCGGGCAGTCCGTACTTCTTGAGGTACCAGTAGCTGCGGTGCGGCACCGTCGGATCGAGGCCCGGGATGGACGGGGTGAGCTGCATCGAGTAGTCGAATTCGGCCAGCAGCATGTCGTGCGCCGAGGTGACGATCGGGCAGGACGCGTACCCGTTGTACTCGGCGGTCAGCGGCCGATCGGTCAGCAGCGAATCGATGTTCGCGACCACCACCGGTGCCTGTTTGCGAATGGCTGCACCGGTTTTCGAGTTCGGCGACGAACCTGCGTCACCGAGGGCGAAGACGTTGGAGTACCGGACGTGCTGCATGGTGTGCTTGTCGATATCGACATAGCCGTTGGGGTCGCCACCGGTGTACACGGTCGACAGCGGGCTCTCCTTGATCCAGTCCGGCGCCGACTGATGCGGTACGGCGTGCAGCATGTCGTAGGCGAGGATGGTCTCGCTGCCGGCAGCGCCGACCGGTGCGAGGGTGACCTTGCGGGCCGCGGCGTCGATCGAGCGGAGCTCGGTACCGGTGTGCAGGTGGATTCCGTAATCTGCGACAACCTTTTCCAGGCTGTCCGCGATGGCGTCGATGGCGAAGATCCGCGGTGTGGGCACCACGAGGTGGATGTCGATGTCGTCGAGTACGCCGGTCCTGCGCCAGTAATCCGCGGCGAGGTAGGCGATCTTCTGCGGCGCGCCGCCACACTTGATCGGGCCGGTCGGCATGCTGAACACCGCTGTGCCCGAGGTCATATTGCGGATGAGGTCCCAGGTGCGTGGTGCCAGGTCGAACCGGTAGTTGGACGAAACACCGTTCTTACCAAGCGTTTCGGAGAGTCCTTCGGTGCGGTCCCAGTCCAGCTGGATGCCCGGGCAGACCACCAGCACGTCGTAGGAATACGAGACGCCGTCGGTGCAGGTGACGGTGTTGCGTTCGGGATCGAACGTCTTTGCCGCCGAGCGGATCCAGACCGCGCCCTTCGGCAGCACCGAGGCCAGGGGGCGCGCGGTCTGCTGCGCCTGCGCCTGACCACCTCCGACGAGCGTCCACAGCGGCTGGTAGTAGTGCGTGTCCGACGGTTCGATGATCGCGACGTCGCGATAGCCCTTGCGCAGCAGGCGGGCCGCGACGGTGATGCCGGCGGTTCCGCCACCGATGATGAGGATCTCGTGCTTGGTGGTCATATCAGAGCTCTTTCTGTTCAGGCGTTCTGGGTTGCATTGGTCCACGCGGTGTAGCCTCCGACGATGTCGCTGACATCGGCGAAGCCGCGTTGGCGTAGGAGGCTTGCGGCCACCGATGAGCGGTAGCCGCCTGCGCAATACACGACGGTCGGTGCGTTCGCGTCGAGTTCACCGACCCGTTCCGGCAGTTGGCGGACCGGGATGTTGACGGCGTCGGGGATCATGCCGGCAGCGGCTTCGCCCGGGTTGCGGACATCGACGATCTGCAGGCCCTCGATCGCCGCGGCCCGCTGCCCGAACGCCACCGCGGTGAGCCGAGATGCCACCCGCACGTCGTCGCGGTGTTCGAACATGGTCCGCTCGGGATCGGCGAGATATCCGATCACCCGGTCGAATCCGATCCGGGCGAGCCGGTTCTTGCCCTCGAGCTCCTGTCCGGGCGCGGTGACCAGGACGATGTCGGTGTCGGGCCGCACCACCGAACCCGCGAATTCCGCGTAGCGGCCTGCCAACCCGATGTTGATGGCGCCACGCAGATGGCCCTGCGCGAACTCTTCGGGGCTGCGCCCGTCGATCAGCATCGCGCCGCGGGCCACGGCTTCGGAGATCTGTCGGTAATCCATGGCGGGTGGTAGCTCGGTTTCGTCGAGCAGGGCGCGGTCCTTGCGGTTCAAGATCGCGTCGTAGACGAAGTAGCCCGGCGCGGGCAGCTGTCCCTCGGTCACCAGATCGATGAAGCTCTGCTTGTCGGGCGCGCGCAGCGCATAGTTGGTGCGCTTCTGGTCGCCGATGGTCGACCACAGGTCGGTGGACAGGTTCTTGCCGCACGCCGATCCCGCGCCGTGCGCGGGGTAGACGCGGGTGTCGTCGGGCAGCGGCATGAGCTGTTCGTGCAGCGAGGCGTAGAGGCTCTCGGCCAGTTCCTCGGCGGTGAAGCCGATCGAGGCGAGCAGATCGGGCCGGCCGACGTCACCGATGAACAGGGTGTCGCCGGTGAGCACGCCGTAGGGGGCGGTTCCGGGGCGTTCGTACACCACGATGCTCATCGACTCCGGGGTGTGGCCGGGGGTGTGGCGGAACTCCAGCATCACGTCTCCGAGTGAAATGCGTTGGCCGTCCTCGACTCCCATGAAGTCGAACTCGGGCGCGGCGACTGACGAGTACACGATCGTCGCGCCGGCGGCCTCGGCCAGCTCGAGGTGGCCGGACACGAAGTCGGCATGGAAGTGGGTCTCGATGACCAATTCGATCCGCAAGCCCAGTTCGTCGGCGTCGGTGAGGTACTCCGCGACGTCGCGTTGCGGGTCGACCACGACGGCGCGTCCGGTGGTCTCGTCGCCGATCAGATACGACGCGTGCGACAGGCAGTCCAGGTAGTACTGGATGAACTTCATGGTCTTGATCCCTTCGTCGGCAGTCTGTGGTTATACCCTGGGGGGTATGCATCTGATGGCAAATATACCCCCGGTGGTATCAGTGTCAAGGCAGTCGGCGAGGGCCGGACGGTGACCCGGCGGTTGCGATGGAGTTCACGGCGGCCCGCTTCTGTGAGATCTGTCCGGCTCAACCGGCTGATCACAAAGTTATGGGCCTCAGAGGGTGCGGCGGATCGGGCGAAACGTGTGTTTGCTCCAGCCGCCTGTGGGGCAAATCATGCAGACGCGCAGCAGTCGACGCCCGTGGAGGCATGCCTCGACACGGGGGCGTCAAGCCGCGATGCGGCACATCAGTGCGGCTGGGTCAGGCAGCGAACTCGGCGCTGCGTGCAGCCAGAGCTTCCTCGTAGCGGTCCAGCACGGTGGCTGCCACAAGACGGTGGGGGCCGAGCGGCTCGGCCATCGGAATCCCTGCGGCACAAGCGAACTCGGCCACCCGATCGGTGATCCTGCCGTGCGCCAGGAACCACGGCGCGATCACCAGGCGCTGCGCGCCACGGGCGCGTAGCGCCTCGACGGCCTCGGGCAGTGTCGGGGTCTGGCCGGTCGCGAAAGCGACCTGAACACCGGCCCAGCGAGTGCCTTCGGCCATGGTCTCCGCCAGCGCGGCGGTACGCGCGTTGGCGGCAGGATGCGACGAGCCGACGCTGGTGAGCAGCACGCCGAGCTCACTGTCGAACCGGGACACGCCCAGTGCCGCCAGCCGCTCCCGCATCACCTGCAGCAGCCGGGGGTCTTCACCGAGGACATCGGCCTGGATGACATCGGCACCCGACTCGGCGATCAGCGCGGGAATGTCGGTACGCGCGTGATAGGCACTGGCCAGCAGTAGTGGCACCACGACTGAGCCGGCCGCGGCGTCAGGCAGCACATCGGTCAGGATCGGGGTGTTCTGCTCGCAGAATGCCACCTGCACCGCGGTATCGGGCAGCAGGCGCCGCAGATGTCCCGCGATGGCATGGGCATTGGCCGCCGATCGTGGATCTTTGCTGCCGTGGGCGGTCAGCACCAGCGACGTCACGAGGCGTGCAGCCCGCATTCTGTCTTGGTCTGCCCGGCCCAGCGGCCGCTGCGCGGATCGGCGCCCGCAGCAGGCTTGCTGGTGCACGGCGCGCACCCGATGGACGGATAGCCTTCGTAGACAAGAGGGTTGACGAGGATGTCGTTGGCCTCGATGTAGGCCTGCATCTGCTCGTCGCTCCACGCTGCGATCGGATTGATCTTCACCAGACCGAAGGCGGCGTCCCAGCTGATCAGTGGCGCGTTGGCGCGCGTCGGCGCCTCCACCCGGCGGATGCCGGTCACCCACGCCGAGTACCCGGCCAGCGCCTTGCTCAGCGGCTCGACCTTGCGCAACCGGCAGCACTCACCGGCGTTGCGGGCGAAGAGGTCCTTGCCCAGGAGTTCGTTCTGCTCGGCGACCGTGTGCTCGGGGTGGACGTTGACCACGTTCACGCCGTACACCTGCTCGACGGCATCGCGGGTACCGATCGTCTCGGCGAAGTGGTAACCGGTGTCGAGGAACAGCACGTCCACGCCGGGGCGCACCTTCGCGGCCATCTCGACCAGCACCGCGTCCTGCATGTTGGAGGCCACCACGTAATTGCCTGCGAAGTGCTTGTCGGTCCAACGCAACAGTTCCTCGGCACTGGCGTCGGCCAGTTCGGCTGCGCCGCGCTCGGCGAGCTCCCGCAGTTCGTTCTCCGTCAAGATCGTCACCTCGTCTGTCGGCTCTTCGCGCAAGCGACTCATCGCCCCATTCGGCTCTTCGCGCAAGCGACTCATCGCAAGTCCGCTTCGTCGGCCCGTACGGCCCACTGGGCGAAACGCTCGCCGCCCTCGCGTTGTTTCACGAAGTTGCGGACAACCCGCTCGATGTAGTCGCCGAGCTCGGAGGCCAGCACCTTGTGCTGGCGCAGCTTGCGCCCGAAACCGCTGTCCAGACCCAGGCTGCCGCCGAGGTGCACCTGGAAGCCTTCCTCCGGGCCGTTGCCCTCGTCGACCATCTGACCCTTGAAGCCGATGTCGGCGACCTGGATACGGGCGCATGAGTTGGGGCAGCCATTGAGGTTGACGGTGACCGGCACGTCCAGCTCGGCGTTGAGGTCGCCCAGCCGCGCTTCCAGCTCGGGAACCAGCGCCTGGGCCCGGCCGCGGGTGTCGGCGAAGCTGAGCTTGCAGTACTC
This sequence comes from Mycobacterium dioxanotrophicus, assembly GCF_002157835.1. Classification (NCBI taxonomy): domain Bacteria; kingdom Bacillati; phylum Actinomycetota; class Actinomycetes; order Mycobacteriales; family Mycobacteriaceae; genus Mycobacterium; species Mycobacterium dioxanotrophicus. Next base: position 2,555,805 of record NZ_CP020809.1, read on the forward strand.
GATGCCGGTGCAGGCCATCAGGTTGCGGCGCCAGTGCGACGGACGGGTATCCAGGCCCAGCGCCTCCAGGCCGTCGCGCAGCGCGTCGACCTTGTCGTCCGGCACGTCGAGGATGATCAGCTTCTGATAGGCGGTCAGGCGGGCCCGATCGGCGCCTGCGGCCTCCATCAGATCGGCGACCTTGGTCAGGATCGTGCCCGAGACGCGCCCGGCGATGGCCGAGGCACCGACGGCGTTGAGGCCGTTGCGGATCTTCTGCACGCCGACGTGGTCGATGGTGTGCGGCACCTGCTCGGGTGCCGGGCCGTCGATGAGGGGACGCTTCAGGTATTCCGTCTCCAGAATTTCCCTGAACTTCTCGGTGCCCCAGTCCTTGACCAGGAACTTCAGCCGGGCCTTCGAGCGCAACCGGCGGTAACCGTAATCGCGGAAGATGCCGGTGATGCCCTGCCAGACCTCGGCCACCTCGTCCAGCGGCACCCACACGCCGAGGCGCTGCGCCAGCATCGGGTTGGTCGACAGCCCGCCACCGACCCATACGTCCAGACCCGGACCGTGCTCGGGATGGTTGGCGCCGATGAACGACACGTCGTTGATCTCATGGGCGACGTCCTGCAGGCCCGAGATCGCGGTCTTGAACTTGCGGGGCAGGTTCGAGAACTCCGGGTTGCCGATGAAGCGCTGCTCGATCTCGCGCAGGGCGGGCGTCGGGTCCAGCACCTCGACCAGCGAATCGCCGGCCAGCGGCGAGCCCAGCATGCCGCGCGGGCAGTCGCCGCAGGCTTCCATGGTCTGCAGACCGACCTCTTCCAGCCGCCGCCAGACCTCCGGGATGTCCTCGATCTGCAGCCAGTGGTACTGCAGGTTCTCCCGGTCGGTGATGTCGGCGCTGTCGCGGGCGAAGTCGACCGAGATCTGTCCGAGGGTCCGCACGGCCTGCGCCGAGAGCGCCTTGCCGTCGGTGCGGACGCGCATCATGAAGTGCTTGGCTTCGAGCAGGTCGGCGTTGTCGTCGCCGGTCCAGGTGCCGTCGTAGCCCTCGGTGCGCTGGGTGTAGAGACCCATCCAGCGGAACCGGCCGCGCAGGTCGTCCTTGGCGATGGAGTCGAATCCCTGCTTGGAATAGACGTCGATGATGCGGGACCGCACGTTGAGCGCGTCGTCCTCCTGCTTGAACGCCTCGTTGGGGTTCAGCGGGTCGCGACTGCCAAGTGCCCACTGGCCTTCGTCGCGGGTCTTCGCGGGGCGAGGTTTGGCCTCAGTCTGGACTTCGGTCATGAGGTGGCTCCTAGGCTGGAGCCGGCTACTGGATCGCGCGAAATCACCGGTGGGGCTGTCCGGCGGCGCAGATCCGGCGGCCAGCTGAATGTAATGGGCGGGCGGGGTCCGAAATCAACGCAGGATCAAGGCAGACAGCAACAGCTACATACGCGCTTGAAATCGACATGCCGCCGTGCCACCAGCAGAACGCGGGTGGTGCTGTTACGGGCGGGGGTCACGCACGCTATTGTGCCACGATTGTCGCCACCTGCCCTAACCGGGCCATATTTGCGCTCGCGGTGAGCGAAAGTCGTCGCTGCACAAGTCTGGGAAAATTGTTCGCATGAGTACCCGTACCGCGCCCGCACGCGGGCCGTTCGGCATCTACATCCACGTGCCGTTCTGCGCGACCCGCTGCGGATACTGCGACTTCAACACCTACACCCCGGGTGAGCTGGGGGGTGCCAACCCCGACGGTTGGCTGGCCGCGCTGCGCATCGAACTCGAGCTGGCCGCCGCCCGGGTCGGCGCCGTGCCGGTGCAGACGGTGTTCGTCGGTGGCGGCACTCCGTCGATGCTCGGCAGTGACCGGCTGGCCGCGGTACTCGGCGCCGTGCGGGACAACTTCACGTTGGCACCCGCCGCCGAGGTGACGACCGAGGCCAACCCTGAATCGACGTCGCCGGAGTTTTTCCGGGCGCTGCGCGACGCCGGCTACACGCGGGTTTCCCTCGGCATGCAGTCGGTGGTCCCACACGTTCTCGCGGTTCTGGACCGCACACACTCGCCCGGGCGGGCGCTGGCCGCGGCCGGCGAGGCTCGTGCGGCCGGGTTCGACCACGTCAACCTGGATCTGATCTACGGCACCCCGGGCGAGTCCGACGACGATCTTCTGCGCTCCATCGATGCCGCGGTGCACGCCGGGGTCGACCATGTCTCGGCGTATGCGCTGGTGGTCGAGGACGGTACGGCGCTGGCCCGGCGGGTCCGCAAAGGAGACGTCGCCGCGCCCGACGACGACGTGCTCGCGCAGCGCTACGAACTGCTCGACGCGCACCTCTCCGCCGCGGGATTCCAGTGGTACGAGGTGTCCAACTGGAGCCGGCCCGGTGGTGAGTGCCGGCACAACCTCGGCTACTGGCAGGGCGGCGAATGGTGGGGTGCGGGTCCGGGCGCGCACGGATTCCTGGGCACGACCCGGTGGTGGAACATCAAGCATCCCAACGCATACGCCGAAGCCCTTGGTCGCGGTGAGCTGCCGATCGCCGATTTCGAGGATCTCGACGTCGGTGCCCGCCATACCGAGGACGTCATGCTGCGGCTGCGGCTGCGCGACGGCTTGGCGCTCGGTCTGCTCGACGGTGACGAGCGATCGCGAGTGCCGGGGTTGGTCGACGAGGGACTGGTCGTGAGCGCTGGCGAGCGGCTGGTGCTGACCGACCGTGGCCGGCTGCTGGCCGACGGCGTGGTGCGGACGTTGCTGGCATAACGCGCATCACAGTCTCGGCCGCCGGCGTAGCCCGCCCACCTAAGCAAGGTTAGGCTACATTTACTTCTCGTGTCCCAGGTGAGTAGCGCGGCATCAGAGTCAGTCGAGTCCATCGCCCTTGAGCTACCGCCGGGCGTGAATCCGATCGACCTGGTGGCCGAGCTGGCCCGGGCGCTCCCCGAACGTGACGGCGAGGACTACGTCGGTTACGAACGCGACGGCGAGTGGACGCTGGCCGTGGGTGTGGATGCCGTCATCGAACTCGACTCCGACGAGTTACGGGTCATCCAGGACGGGGTGGTGCGCCGCCAGACCTGGACCGGCACGCCCGGCGCTGCACTGGGCGAGGCTGTCGACCGTATGCTGCTGGAAACCGACCGGCTGTTCGGCTGGGTGGCCTTCGAGTTCGGCACCTACCGGTTCGGTCTGCAGCAGAAGTTGGCGCCCGGCACGCCACTGGCCAGGATCCTTCGCCCCCGAACCCAATTCGTCATCTCCAACGACCGGATCCGGTTGGTCGGCGCGGACGACCGGCAGATCGAGACGCTTCGCCGGCTGCTCGCCGAAGGGCTCGGGGAGATTCCGACGGCCAGAGCCGTCGACGTGCGCCGCGACGCGGCCGGCTATCGCGGTCGCGTCGCCACCGCCATCGACGAGATCATCGGCGGGCGCTATCAGAAGGTCATCTTGTCGCGGCGGCTCGATGTGCCCTTCGCCGTGGACTTTCCGGCCACCTACCGCGTGGGTCGGCATCACAACACCCCCGCGCGCTCGTTCCTGTTGCACCTCGGCGGGATCCGAGCGCTGGGCTACAGCCCCGAACTCGTGGCGGCGGTGCGGGCCGACGGCACCGTGCTGACCGAACCGCTGGCCGGCACAAGAGCTTTCGGCCTCGGCCCGGACCACGACCGGGCCGCCCGTCAGGATCTCGAGTCGAACCCGAAAGAAATTGTCGAGCACGCCATTTCGGTGCGCACCTCGGTGCAGGAGATCACCGAGGTCGCCGAGCCCGGCACCGCGGTGGTGCTGGATTTCATGACGGTGCGCGAGCGGGGGAGCGTTCAGCACCTCGGCTCGACGGTCGGTGGGCAGCTGCTCCGCTCGATGGACCGGATGGACGCGCTCGAAGCGTTGTTCCCGGCGGTCACGGCGTCCGGCATTCCCAAGGCCGAAAGTGTCGACGCCATCCTGCGTCTCGACGAGGGCCCACGCGGCCTGTATTCCGGCGCGGTGGTGACCTTTTCGGCCGACGGTGGCATGGACGCGGCCCTGACGCTGCGGTCGGCCTACGAATCGGATGGCCGCACGTGGCTGCGCGCTGGTGCGGGCATCATCGCGGACTCCACGCCTGACCGTGAGTTCGAGGAGACCTGCGAAAAGCTCACGACGCTCGCGCCGCATCTCGTGCCGCGCGCCTGAGGTTCACCGAAACGGACGCCAGGGTTGCTCTCACACCGCGGGAACGACCCTGACGTCCGTTTCGCGCTCACTTGGTCAGCTGCGCGACGATCGCCTTCTTGTCGATCTTGCCGACGGCTGTGGTCGGCAGAGTCGTCATCGGCACCAGCACATCGGGCCGGGCATGTGACGCCACGCCGCGGCCCTCGAGGTGGCTGTGCAGTTCGGCCAGCGTCGCCGGTGTTCCCGTGAAAACCACGGCAGCGCAGATCTTCTCGCCCAGATAGTCGTCGGGCAGCGCGACCGCGGCGGCCGACCAGACCGCGGGGTGGGTGAGCAGATGCTCCTCCAGGTCCAGCGCCGAGACGTTCTCACCGCCGCGCAGGATGACGTCTTTGACGCGGCCGGTGACCTCCAGGTACCCGCCCTGGCTGCGCCGCACCCGGTCGCCGCTGCGGTAGAAACCGTCGGGAGTGAACGAGCGCTCGTTGGCAGCCTCGGCGTTGAAGTAGCCGTTGATCGTGTACGGCCCGCGCACCAGCAGCTCGCCCTCGTTCCCGGCCGCGACCTCATGGCCGTCCTCGTCGACGACGCGCACCTCGTCGGCGGGGCACAAGGGCCTGCCCTGGGTGGTCTCCACGATCTCGGCGGGGTCGCCGATGCGGGTGTAATTCAGTAGTCCCTCGGCCATTCCGAACACCTGCTGCAGCCCAGGTGTCAGGGCGGTCCGCACCAGCCGGGCATCCTCGGCGGCGAGCTTCGCACCACCGACCTGCAACAGCCGCAATGACTTCGGTGCCAACGGTTCCCAATCGCAGGCCTGCGCCCAGAGTTTCGCCAGCGCAGGCACCAGTGCGGTGACGGTGACGCCGTGGGCGTCGATGGCCGCGAACGCAGCCTCCGGGCTCGGATCTGCGGTGAACACTGTTGTGGCGCCGACGCTGAGCGCCCCGAGCAGGCCGGGGCAGGCCAACGGGAAGTTGTGTGCGGCCGGCAACGCCACCAGATACACGTCCTCGGCACCCAGCTCGCACAGGGTGGCACTGGCGGTGCAGTTGTAGACGTAGTCCTGGTGGGTGCGGGGGATGAGTTTGGGAGCCCCGGTGGTCCCGCCGGACACCAGCAGCAGCGCCGGGCCTGCGAGCTCGGGGTCGATATTGGGGACAGGCCCGGTACCCGTGCGCGACACCGTCGTCCAGGACAGGAACCCCTCCTGGTTCTCCGGCAGGTTGCCGTGGACGAGTACGTGGCGCACGTGCGGATGTGCCGCCGTGAGCTCGGCGGCCATGGTGCGGTAATCGAATCCGCCGGCGGTGTCGGCGATCAGCAGTGCCACGGCTTCGCTGACTTCGGCGAAGTGTGCGAGCTCGGCGAGCCGGTGGCCGGGCAGGCACATCACCGGCACCGCGCCGGCACGCAACAGCCCGAACAGGGCCACGGCGAATTCGGCGGAATTGGGCAGCTGCAGCAGCACTCGATCGCCCGGTTGAATGCCGAGCTCGGCGATGCCGGCGGCCGCACGGTCGGCGAGTGCGTCGAGCTCGGCGAAGGTGCGTGTTTCGGTCGGATCGGCGATCGCGGTTCGGTCCGGCCACTGCGCAGCGGCGTCTCGCAGGAGCGAGTCCAGGCGTCGATCAGCCCAATAGCCGGCCTCGCGATAAGACTGCGCGCGGTCGGCGGGAAAAGCGGTGAAGCCCTGCCGCAATGCCGATTGAGCTGCGGGTTCGGTTGGCTGGGCAGTGGTCGGAGTCACGTCGAGGCACCTCGGGGTAGGCGTGTTCGGTCACCCGAATATAGGGTAGCCTCCACAAAGTTAGGGCAGCCTGCGCTAAATCATCTGTCGTCAGTCGGAGGTCATGATGAGCAATCTCGCCGTCGCGGACTCGCAGAGCATCCGGGAGGCGGTGGCCGACCTCCTCGGTGTCGGCAGCGACGCCGTCGATCCGCACGCCGATCTGATCGGACAAGGTCTGGACTCCATCCGGATGATGTCGCTGGCCGGCCGCTGGCGCCGGGCCGGCATCGACGTCGACTTCGCCGCGCTGGCTGCCGCGCCGACCGTATCGGCGTGGGCTGCCCTCGTGGCCGCCCGGACCACCAACGATGCTGTCCCGCAGCCAGTTTCGCCTTCGGCCTCGCAGGACTCCGGGGAGCCGTTCCCGCTGGCGCCCATGCAACACGCCATGTGGGTGGGCCGCGAAGGTGATCAGCAACTCGGTGGCGTGGCCGGGCATCTCTACGTCGAGTTCGACGGTGAAGGGGTCGATCCCGACCGGCTGCAGGGCGCCGCCACCGCGCTGGCCGAACGGCATCCGATGCTGCGCGTGCAGTTCCTGCCCGACGGAACCCAGCGCATCGCCGAGCCCGCCACGCGGTATCCGGTAGCCGTCGAAGACCTGCGGGAGGCCACGCCGCAGCGTGTCGCAGAGCGACTGGCGACCATCCGCCGCGCCAAGTCGCATCAGCAGCTGCACGGCGAGGTGTTCGAACTGACGCTGACGCTGCTGCCCGGCGGTGCCACCCGACTGCACGTCGACCTCGACATGCAGGCCGCCGACGCCATGAGCTACCGCACGCTGATGGCTGACCTTGCCGCCCTCTACGCCGGCGAGCAGTTGCCGGCCCTGGAATACACGTATCGCGAATACCGCCTGGCCGCACCGGAACTCGACAACGAAACCGACCGCCGGTGGTGGGCTGAGCGCATCGCCGACCTGCCCGACCCGCCGCGGCTGCCGCTGGTGCCGCCGGCCGAACAGGCCGACCCGCACCACACTACCCGGCGCCACCACTGGCTCGACCCCGACACCCGCGACGCCCTGTATGCAGCCGCGCGCCGCCGGGGCGTCACCCCGGCGATGACCCTGGCGGCCTCGTTCGCCGAAGTCCTGGCCGGCTGGTCGGCCGAGTCGCGCTTCTTGCTCAATGTGCCGCTCTTCGGCCGCGAGCAGCGGCATCCCGACGTCGACCAGCTCGTCGGCGATTTCACCTCGTCGCTTCTGCTCGGCATCGACCTCGACGGCACCGTGACGGCCACCGACCGTGCCAGAGCGGTTCAGGACACCTTCCGCGCCGCCGCCGGGCATGCGGGCTATCCCGGGTTGTCGGTGCTGCGTGACCTCGGGCGCCACCGCGGTACCCAGGTACTGGCACCCGTCGTCTACACCAGTGCCCTCGGGCTCGGTGAGCTGTTCGGCGCCCAGGTCACCGCGGCCTTCGGCACCCCGGTCTGGATCAATTCCCAAGGGCCGCAGGTGCTGCTGGATGCGCAGGTCACCGAATTCAACGGCGGGGTCCTGGTGAACTGGGATGTCCGAGAAGGCGCGTTCCGGTCCGGCGTCATCGACGCCATGTTCGAGCGCCACATCGCCGAACTGCGTCGGCTGGCCACCGACGACACCGCCTGGGAAGCGCCGACCCCGCCACTGCTGACCGATCCGCAGCGCGCCGTACGCGACGCGGCCAACGCGAAAACCGCCGCGCCGAGCGGCCACGCGCTGCATCACGGATTCTTCGCCCAGGCGGCCGTGCGTCCCGACGCGACCGCGGTGATCGGCTCGACCGGCCGGCTCAGCTACGCGCAACTGCGCGAGCAGGTGCTCACCGTGGCCGCCGCGCTGAAGGTCGCAGGAATCCGTACCGGCGAAAGCGTTGCGGTGATGGGCCCCAAGGGTCCCGACCAGATCACCGCGCTGCTGGCGATCCTCGCGGCAGGCGCGGTGTACGTGCCGGTGGGTATCGATCAGCCCGCCGAACGAGCCGAGCGGATGCTCAAAGGCGGCGACGTTCGCATGGCGCTGTTCTGCGGCGACGGCCCACCGACCTGGCTACCCGCCCTGACCATCGCAGAAGCTCTGCGCGTCGGCGCCAGGGCAGACGAGATCGAGCCTGCCGCAACCGATCCCAATGAGCTCGCGTACATCCTGTTCACCTCGGGCTCGACCGGTCAACCCAAGGGCGTCGAGGTCACGCACGACGCCGCGATGAACACGATCGAGGCGCTCAACGGGCATTTCGGTATCAGCCCGAACGACAGTGTGCTGGCGCTGACCCACCTGGAGTCCGACCTGTCGGTGCTGGACGTGTTCGGCACGCTGGCCGCGGGCGCGACGGTCGTGGTGGTCGACGAGGCGGACCGGCGCAATCCGGACCACTGGGTCGAGCAGATCAACACCCATGGCATCACGGTCCTCAACTTCCTGCCCGGATCATTGGAAATGCTGGTCGAGACGGCCGCGTCCACGGGCGCCGCGTTGCCGTCGGTGCGTGCGGTACCGACGGGCGGGGACTGGGTCCGCACCACCATGGTCCGTAAGCTGCAGACTCTGGCGCCCGGCGTGCGATTGGCGGGCCTGGGTGGGGCCACCGAAACCGCGATCCACGCCACGCTTTTCGAGGCCGGCGAACTGCCGGAGCACTGGGCGGCTGTTCCCTACGGCAAGCCGTTCGCGAACAACGCGTGCCGCGTCGTCAACGCCGCCGGTGCCGACTGCCCCGACTGGGTGCCCGGCGAACTGTGGTTCGCCGGCCGAGGGATCGCGCGCGGCTACCGCGGCAGGCCGGACCTCACCGCCGAGCGGTTCGTGACCTATTGCGGGCGCACCTGGTACCGCAGCGGCGACCTGGCCCGCTACTGGCCCGACGGCACCCTGGAATTCGTCGGTCGCGCCGATCATCGGGTCAAGATCAGTGGCTACCGCATCGAACTCGGCGACATCGAGACGGCGCTGCAGCGGTTGCCCGGTGTGCACGCCGCGGTGGCCGCCGTCGTGCCCGGCGCGCGTGGTGACATGCTCGCCGCGGTCGTGGCCCGCGACGGCGCGGTGACCATCGCCGAGCTACGCGCCGGGCTCGCGGAACTCGTTCCGCCGCATATGATTCCTCGGCACTTCGAGCTGGTGGAGCAGCTTCCGTTCACCATCGGCGGCAAGACCGACCGGCGCGCGGTGACCAGGCTGCTGGACGACGCGATGGCCGGGGAGCGCTCGCAGGTTCGGCAACCGTCGACCGTGGTGGAGAAGGCATTGGCCCGCATCGTGGCCGAACTCCTCGGCGTCGGTGAGGTCGGTGTCGACGAGGATTTCTTCGAATTGGGAGGTGATTCGGTGCTGGCCACCACGGTCGTCGCCCGCATCCGGGACTGGCTGGACACTCCGACGGTGATGGTGCCCGACATCTTCGCCACCAGAACTGTTGAAGCACTGGCGGTTCGGCTGGCGGCACGGGAAGCCGACACCGGCCGTCTGGAACAGGTGGCCGAGCTGTACCTCGAAGTTGCCGCGATGGACGACGCCGACGTGCTGTCCGCACTCGACACCGCCTCCGCGTCGTGACCGGCAAGACGACCGGTGCACAGCTGAGCATCAAACCCTGGATCAAGCGGTATCCCGGCACGACCGGCACCACCCTGGTGTTCCCGCACGCGGGCGGTGCGGCGCTGGCCTATCGAAGCTTCGGCATGGCCCTGGCCGAGGCCGGCTCCGATACCTACGTCATGCAGTATCCGCAACGGGGGGACCGGCTGACCCATCCCGCGCCGGACACCGTTGCGGACCTCGCGCGCGACCTGTTCGACGCAGCCGACTGGGCAGGCATGGGCCCGTTGCGTCTGTTCGGGCACTGCATGGGTGCCGTAGTGGCCTTCGAGTTCGCCCTGACCGCCGAGCGCGCGGGCGTCGACGTCGCGGTGCTGTGGGCATCGGCGAGCGAAGCCCCTTCGGCGGCGGCCACGTCACCGAAGCTGCCGACCGCGGAGGCCGAGATCCTGGCCGAGATGGTGGATCTCGGCGGCACCGACGCGCAGTTGCTGGCCGACGAAGATTTCGTCGAACTGTTGCTGATGGCCGTGCGCGCGGACTACCAGGCCTACAACCGGTACGGTTGCGCGGCCGACGTGACCATCGCCGCCGACATCTACGCGCTGGGCGGCGCCGCTGATCATCGCGTCAGCGAGAACATGTTGCGCTGCTGGGAAACCCACACCAGGGGAGCCTTCACGGTGTCGATGTTCGACGGCGGCCACTTTTACCTCGAGGACCACGTCGAAGACGTCGCGGAGCTGGTCCATGAGCTCTGACGGGCACCCCCGCACTGCCGACCCCGTCGTGATCGTGGGGATGGCGCTGGAGGCTCCCGGCGGCATCGACACCTCCGAGGCCTACTGGACACTGCTGGCCGAACAACGCGAAGCCCTGGGCCAGTTCCCGGCCGACCGCGGCTGGGCGATCCGCGATCTGCTCGACGGTTCGCGCCGCGACGGCTTCAAACCCATCCACAATCTCGGCGGATTCCTCACCACCGCAGCGGCATTCGATCCAGAGTTCTTCGGCATCTCACCGCGCGAGGCCGTCGCCATGGATCCGCAGCAGCGCATCGGGTTACGGCTGGCGTGGCGGGCGCTGGAGAACAGCGGCATCAACCCCGACGACCTCGCAGGCCACGACGTGGGCTGCTACATCGGGGCCTCCGGCCTGGAGTACGGGCCGGGGCTTTCCGAATTCTCGCACCACAGCGGCCATCTCATCACCGGCACCTCGCTGGGTGTGATCTCCGGTCGTATCGCCTACACCCTGGACCTCGCCGGACCCGCCCTGACCGTCGACACCTCGTGCTCGTCGGCGCTGACCGCCCTGCACACCGCCGTCGGTGCGGTGCGGGCCGGTGACTGCGACATGGCATTGGCCGGCGCCGTATGCGTGATGGGCACTCCCGGATATTTCGTCGAGTTCTCCAAACAGCATGCGCTGTCCGACGACGGGCACTGCCGGCCCTACAGTGCCCACGCCAGCGGCACGATATGGGCCGAGGGCGCAGCGATGTTCGTGCTGCAGCGCCGCTCGACCGCCCGCCGCGCGGGACGGCGCATCCTGGCGGAGATCCGCGCCACCACGGTCAACCAGGACGGTCGCACCACCGGGCTCACCGCGCCCAGCGGTGCCGCGCAACAACGATTGTTCGACAAGGCGATTCGGCACGCGGGAATCCGACCCGAGGATGTCGGCATGATCGAGGGGCACGGCACCGGGACCCGGCTGGGCGACCGCACCGAACTGCGTTCGCTCACCCGAACGTACGGCGCCACCGCATCAGGCATGGGCGCTGTGCTGGGCTCGGTGAAATCCAACATCGGGCATGCTCAGGCGGCCGCCGGTGGTCTCGGGCTGGCCAAGGTGCTGCTCGCCGCGCAGCGCGCCACCATCCCGGCCACCCTGCACGTCGACGAGGTGAGCCGCGAGATCGACTGGGAAACGCAAGGATTGCGGGTTGCCGCCAAGCAGACGCACTGGCCTGCGGTCAACGGGCAACGGATCGCCGCGGTGTCCGCATTCGGCATGAGCGGCACCAACGCCCACGCCATCGTCGCGATCCCAGCCGACGAGGCGGCCTGATGAACGGGTTTCCCGACGGCCGCGTCCCCGTTCTGCTCAGCGCCCACGCGCCAGACCTCGTCGAGCAGGACGCTGCCGCCGTCCTGCGCTACCTGGACACCCGACCCGCCGCGACGTCATCCGACGTCGCACACACCCTGCTGCGCACCCGCCGGCTGCGGCGGCACCGTGCCCTGTTGCGGGCCGCCGACCGCGACGAACTGCTCGACGCGCTACGCGCCCTGGCCGGGGGCGAGGACCACCCGCTGGTCACCAGATCGGCGGGAAGTGGTTCACAGCACGGCAACTCGCAACCCCGGGTGGCGTTCGTGTTCCCCGGCCAGGGCAGTCAGTGGCCGTCGATGGGGGTCGAGGCCTACGCCGGGTTGGTGGACTACCGGGCCGAGGCCGACACCTGCGCCGCGGCATTCGGCGCGGCCGGTGCGGCGTCGCCGCTGGACTATCTGCTGGCGCCGGCGGCGGCCGACACCAACGACTTCTCCCAGGTGCAGATCCAGGGCGCCCAGTTCGTGCACGGTGTGGCGCTGGCCCGGGTCTGGCTGTCCTGCGGTGTGCTGCCCGACATCACCGTCGGACATTCGCTCGGCGAGATCGGCGCGGCGTACCTGGCGGGGGTCATCACGCTGCCCGAGGCGGTCGCGGTCGTCGTCGCCCGGGCCACGGTGCTCGACCGGCTCACCGGACCGTACCGGGTGGCGGTGCTCGGCATCACCGCCGACGCGGCCAACGAGGTGATTGCCGCCACTCCAGGGTGGCTGGAACTGTCCGTGGTGAATTCCCGCGCATCGGTGGCGATTTCAGGTGACGCTACCGCCGTTGCGGCGGCAGTGCGCACCGTCACCGGCAACGGATCGTTCGCCAAAGAGATCGAGATGTGGTTCCCGGCGCACACCACCGCGCTCGACGGGGTGCGTGCCGAACTCGAATCACTGTTGCCTGACGGCGAATTCGCCGACTCCGCGGTGCAGTTCATCGGCTCCGCCACCGCCGACGTGGTGCCGGCCGGTACAGATTTCGCCGATTACTGGTACACCAACCTGCGCAGCCCGGTGCGTTTCGACCGTGCCATCGGTACCGCGATCCGCCGGGGCGCCCGCATCTTCGTCGAGCTCTCCGCGCACCCCGCGCTGCTGTTCGCCATGGGAGACCTGCTCGACGACGCCGATATGGCCGGCGGACCAGCGGTGACGGTGGGGTCCGGGCGGCGCGACGAACCACTCACCGAGCAAATGGCGGCCAACATCGCGACCGCGGCCCTGGCCGATCCGGATTTCCGCTGGGCCGACCTGCTCGACGCGGCGAAACCGTTGCCCGACTTTCCCTTCGCTCCGATGCGGGCCGAGCACTTGTGGGCCCGGCCGCAGCCGCTGCCCCCGCTGCCGGGCCTGACGGTGGCGACCGAACAGTGGCAGGAACAGGGTGCGGTGCCGGCCGTACCCGGTGTCCGCCGGGCAGCGGTGCTGGATCTGGGCGACGGCGGGCAGGCGAGCACGCTACTGCGGGCGGCTGTCGACAGCAGCAGCTCGGTCCGCTCCGTGGCCGCCCCCGACGCCGATCTGCTCATCGTGATCGCGCCGGACCTCCGCGCCGACGCCGCCGGGGCCGCAACGGAACTGAGCCGCCGCGTCGACGAGGGACTGCTCGGCTACCCCGACGCGATCACCACCGACACCCGCGACGTCTGGCTGGTCACGCTCGGCGGCGAGCTGCCCGGGGCCGCCGCGCTCGCCGCGATGCACCGCAGCGTCGGCTACGAGCATCCCGACCAGAACTTCCACCGGCTGGACCTACCCGCCGATCTGCACCCCGCCGTGGCGGCGTCAGCCGTCACCGCGATGTTGGGCGACGGCGGCGATCTGGCGGTGCGCGATGACGGGCACGGCCCGGTGTTGCTGCGGCGCACCATGCGTGACGAGTTCCCGGAGGCGCCGACCTGGTCGGCCGACTCCGGGGTGTTCGACGACGTCGTGATCACCGGTATCGGGGCGGTCGGCCTGCACTATGCACGGTATCTGGCCGAACACGGCGCCCGGCGCATCGTGCTGCTCAGCCGCAGGGGTATGGACGCCGGTCGGCTCGCGGAGCTCGCCGCCCCCCATGATGTCGAGATCGTCGCGCCGGCTTGCGATATCACCGACCCGGCGCAGGTGTCGGCGGTGGCGGCCGAATTAGCAGGCGGCGGAGCGTCGCTGGTGATCCATACCGCGGCGAGCGCCACCATCGCGGCGCGTCGCGAGATCACCGGCACGGCCGTGCGGGACACGTTCGCCGCCAAGGTCGGCGGCGCGGCCAATCTCATCGCGGCGTGGCCACTGCGCCCTGACGCACGAATCCTGTTGTGTTCCTCGGTGTCCGGACTGTGGGGCGGGCACGGGCACGCGGCGTACGCGGCCGCCAACCGGATGCTGGACGGGCTGGCTGCCGAGCTGCGCACGGCAGGCAGACACTGCACCTCGGCGCGGTGGGGGCTGTGGCCCGGCAGCGGCATCATCTCCGCCGAGGAGATCGAAAGAGTGCAACGGTCGGGGCTGCAGCCCATGGACCCGGGGCGCGCGGTCGAGGCGAGTCTGCGTGATCATGTCGGTGACCCGCTGATTTTCACGGCCGACGCCGACCGGTTGCGGACGTTCCTCGGGACCGAGGACCGCGCCGAGACCCGGATTTCCGAGCCGCCGACCCAAACGGATACCACCGCAGCGATGCGGGTCGCGTTGGGCTCGGTGCTCAAACTGGCCGACACCACACGACTGGACCTCGACGCGTCGCTGCTCGACCTCGGCGTCGATTCGCTGCTGGCGCTAGACCTCCGCAAGAAGCTCAAGAAGGCCACCGGATGCGCCGTGCCGCTGGCCACCATCCTCGGCGGCGCGAGCGCCTCCGAGCTGATCGAGCACCTCGACAGATCTGAAAAGGAAACCCTTTCGCGTGACTGACATCGCAGACGCACCCAGTACTTCCGACGCCCGGCTGGAGTTGATGCGGCGCAAGCTCGCCGAACGCGGCCTGGCTTCGGCGCCCGGGGCGGGGCACGCCGAACGTGCCGCGGTGGATCCCGGTGCCCTGACCGACGGGCAGCGCCGGATGTGGTTCGTGCAGGGCTTCGACCCGAGTGGGGTGTTGCTCAACGTCTGCGCGTCCTACCGGCTCACCGGTGAGCTCGACGCCGAGGCGCTGCACGCCGCGGTCAACGCCGTCGCACAGCGGCATCCGATCCTGCGGACAACGTTCGCCGCCGACGAGAACGGTGAACCCCGTGCGACCGTGCACGACGACTTGCTCCCGGCCTGGACGACGCATGATCTCACCGACAAGTCCGAGCGGGCACGGCAATTGCGGCTCGAGGTGCTCGCGCAGCGGGAATTCGGCACCCCGTTCGATCTGGGCGCCGAATCCGCGCTGCGGCTCACGCTCATCAAGACCGGTCCCACCGACCACGTCATGCTGCTCGTCGCGCACCACATCGCCTGGGACGACGGATCGTGGCGCGTGTTCTTCACCGATCTCACCCGCGCCTACGATGGAGCCCAACTCCCGGAAACACCACGGGCATACCTCAATCCGGGCCTCGGCGGCGTGGAGGCCGACGAGGATCTCGCCTATTGGCGCGACGTCCTCGCCGACCCGCCGGAGCCGTTGGAACTGCCCGGCCCCACCGGTTCAGCCGTGCCGAGCGGCTTCCGCTCGCAGCGCACCACGCTGGTGCTGGGCCCGGACACGGTCGAGAAGGTATCCACGCTGGCCCGCGACACCGGCGCAACGCCGTACATGGTGCTGCTGGCCGCCTTTGGTGCCCTGATCAACCGCTATACCCATACCGACGACTTCCTGGTCGCCACCCCGGTGCTCAACCGCGAATCCGACGAGACAATCGGCTACTACGGCAACACCGTGGCCATGCGCATGCGGATCGATCGGACCACTGGATTCCATGAACTGGTCACCGCGACCCGCGACCTCGCGCTGGGAGCGTTCGCCCATCAGCGGGTCAACCTGGACCGCGTGGTGCGCGAACTGAACCCGGACCGGCGCCACGGTGCCGAACGGATGACCAGGCTGAGCTTCGGTTTCCGTGAGCCCGACGGTGGCGGCTTCAGCCCCGACGGTGTGATGTGCCGGCGCGGTGAGCTACGCGGCCAGCACACCCAGCTGCCGCTGGGCTTCATGGTCGAATGGGACGCCACCGGCGGTGTCGTCGTCGAGGCCGAATACCTCACCGAGGTCATCGACGCCCCGCTGGCCGCCCAGATGCTGCGCCACTACGCCGTCCTCCTCGACGACGCACTGACCGATCCGCAGCGGCCGCTGTCCCGCCTGCAGCTCTTCGGCCCCGAAGACGCCACCTGGCTCCGCGCCGTCAGCACCGGTGAGCAGTTCCACACTCCGGCAACCACATTGACGGACCTGGTGACCGAGCAGGCCGCCCGCACGCCCGAGGCGACGGCCGTGGTGTACGAGGGCAGGCACTACAGCTACCGCGAGCTGAACGAATCGGCGAACCGGCTGGCGCACTGGCTCATCGGGCAGGGCATCGGCACCGAGGACCGGGTGGCGGTCCTGCTGGACAAGTCACCGGAGCTCGTCATCACCGCGCTCGCCATCGTCAAGGCCGGCGCGGTGTACCTGCCGGTGGATCCGACCTATCCGCAAGACCGGCTCGACTACATCCTCGCCGACTCCGACCCGAAAATCGTGTTGCGCGAACCGGTCACCGGCCTGGACGACCAGCCGTGCACCGACCCGACCGACACCGAGCGAGTGCGCCCGCTGCACCCGGACAACACCGCGTACCTGATCTACACCTCCGGGTCCACCGGCCTGCCCAAAGGTGTTCCGGTGCAGCACCGTCCGATCGCCGAGTACTTCGTGTGGTTCGGCGGCGACTACGGGGTGTCGCAGGACGACCGCCTGCTGCAGGTGGCGTCGCAGAGCTTCGACGTGTCGATCGGTGAGATCTTCGGCATGCTGGCCGCCGGGGCGCGGCTCGTCATCCCCAAACCGGGAGGACTGACGGACATCGGATACCTCACCGCGCTTCTGCGCGACGAGGGGATCACCTCGATGCACTTCGTGCCGTCGCTGCTCGGCCTGTTCCTGTCGCTGCCCGGGGTCAACGAATGGCGCACCCTGCAACGTGTGCCCATCGGTGGGGAAGCCCTGCCGGGCGAGATCGCCGACAAGTTCCACGCCACGTTCGACGCGTTGCTGCACAACTTCTACGGGCCGACCGAGACCGTGCTCAACTGCACCCGCTACAAGGTGGAAGGCAAACAGGGCGCCCGCATCGTCCCGATCGGCACGCCGAAGATCAACACCACCATCCATCTGCTCGACGACGCATTGCAGCCCGTGCCGCCCGGGGTGATGGGCGAGATCTACATCGGCGGAACACATATCGCCCACGGCTACCACCACCGGCCGGGCCTGACCGCGGAACGCTTCGTCGCCGACCCGTTCAATCCCGGAGCCCGCATGTACCGGTCGGGGGATCTGGCCCGGCGCAACGCCGACGGTGACATCGAATTCGTCGGCCGCGCAGACGAACAGGTCAAGATCCGCGGGTTCCGCATCGAACTGGGCGAGGTGTCAGCGGCGATCTCCGTCGACCCGTCGGTCGGCCAGGCCGTCGTCGTGGTCAGCGATCTGCCCAGCCTGGGCAAGAGCCTCGTCGCCTACGTCACCGCGGCCGCCGACGCCGACAGGGTAGAGATCGATCGCATCCGCGCCAGGGTGAGCGCTGCGCTGCCCGAGTTCATGGTGCCCGCGGCATACGTCGAGCTGTCCGAAATCCCGATCACCGCGCACGGCAAGATCGACCGCAGGGCGCTCCCAGAACCGGAAATCGCGTCCACCAAGGAGTTTCGGGAACCGTGGACGGACACCGAACGCGACGTCGCGGGATTGTTCGCCGAACTGCTCGACCGCGCGACCGTGGGCGCCGACGACTCGTTCTTCGATCTTGGTGGCCACTCGCTGCTGGCCACCAAGCTGGTCGCCGCGGTACGGGCTCGCTGCGGTGTCGACGTCGGTGTGCAGGACGTGTTCGAGCATGCCACCGTGGCGGGATTGGCCACGCACATCGAGGCGCTGCGCGCCTCGGGTACGAGTGCGGGTAGGCCTGCGATCGTCGCCGTGCCGCACGACGGGCCGCTGCAGATGTCGGCCGCGCAGCTTCGGCAGTGGTTCCAGTTCCGCATCGACGGTCCCAACCCGGTCAACAACGTTCCGTTCGCGGCGCGACTGACTGGTCCGTGCGACGTCGACGCGTTGATCGCCGCGGTCAACGACGTCGTCGACCGACACGAGATCCTGCGGACGACCTATCGGGAAATCGACGGTGTGCCATACCAGATCGTGCATCCGCGGGCCCCGCTGACCGTACGCCGGGCCAGCGGTGACGGGGAGGACTGGCTTCAGCGTGAACTCGACGCCGAACGCAAATACTGCTTCGACCTCGAGGCCGACCTGCCCATCCGTGCCGCCGTGCTGTCGACCGGCGAGGGACATGTGCTTTCGCTCATCGTTCATCACGTCGCCGCCGACCACTGGTCGGGCGCCGTGCTGTTCACCGACCTGCTCACGGCATATCACGCGCGGCGCGCGGGACAACCGGTGCAGTTGGCGCCACTGCCGGTGCAGTACGCGGACTTCGCGGCCTGGCAGGTGGCCACGGACGATGCCACGGTCGATGCGCAGCGGGATTACTGGACAACACAACTGGCCGGGTTGCCCGAGGAGAACGGCCTGCAGCCGGACTTCCCGCGTCCGCCCGTGCCGAGCGGTGACGGCCGCGCGTTCGACTTCACCATCGACGCGGCGACCCGCACGAAGCTCGTCGAACTGACCCGCGAACTCGGCGTCACCGAATTCATGCTGTTGCAGGCAGTTGTCGCCATCGCCTTGCACAAGGCGGGGCAGGGTACCGACATACCGCTGGGCACGCCCGTCGCCGGGCGCACGGCCCCTGAGCTCGACGCGCTGATCGGATTCTTCATCAACATCGTCGTGCTCCGAAAAGACCTGTCGGGCAACCCGACCCTGCGCGAGGTGCTTCGACGGTCACGCGATATGGCGTTGGCCGCCTACCAGCATCAGGATCTGCCGTTCGATCGCGTCGTCGATGCCGTGAGCCCGGTGCGGTCGCTGTCGCGCAACCCGCTGTTCGGGGTCGTCGTCCATGTCCGCGAAGATCTGCCCGCCGAGCAGGTCATCGCCTCCGGTCCTGAGGGCGAAACTCGGTTCACCGCACTGGAACCGACATTCGACGTGGCCCATGCCGATCTGTCGCTGAATTTCTTCGCTCAGCCCGGCGCCGGGTACAAGGGCACGGTCATCTACCGCACCGAGCTGTATGAACCCGCCACCGCGCAGCGGCTCGTCGGTTGGTTGCACCGCATCGTCGGCGCGTTCGCCACCGACGCCGACCAGACGCTGCGCGACATCAGCGTCATCGAACCGGCCGAGCGGGAACGCCTGGTCGAGGACTGGAGCCGGCGGGCGGTGCCGCCTGCCGGGCTGCCGCAGACCGAAGGTGCGACGCACGTCTACGTCCTCGACGAGTGGCGGGAGCCCACGGCTGTCGGCGTCATCGGCGACGTGTACTTCGCGGGCGGTGCTGTCGACGAAGCGGCGCGGAGCGCACCGACGGCGTCCGCACAACGGTTCGTGCCCAACCCTTTCGGTGCGGGGCAGTTGTACCGCACCGGGGACCGGGCCCGGTGGACCACCGACGGCCGGCTGGAACCGGTCACCACGGGCGACCCCCGCCTGCAGGCCGCGCTGGAGGCGCTCGACGGCGTCGCGGCGGCCGCCACCCGCAACTGGGAAGGCCGCGGCGGGACGCTGCTGGCCGGGTACATCGTCGTCCACGGTGATGCCGACGTGGTGCTGGAGGCTGTACGTGCCGCGCTCCCAGAGGAATTCAGTGGCGTCTCCATCCTCGTCGTCGACGACGTCACGTTGTTGGCACGGCCGCGGGCGACGGCGACGGTGCGCAGCGAACCTCCGGCCACGCCGACCGAACAGGCCCTGGCCGCTCAGCTGGCCGAGCTGCTCGGCGTCGACGAGGTGGGGCGCTACGACGATTTCTTCGCCCTCGGCGGCGACAGCATCCTGGCCGTTCAGCTGGCGGCGCGAGCGCGGGATGCCGGGGTCGCCATGACGGCGCGGATGGTGTTCGAACATTCGGAGCTGGCCGAGTTGGCCGCGGCGATCGACACCGGCACCGGCACCGCGGCACCCGGCGACACCCACCACGCACCCATGGCCGCATCCGGTCTGTCGGCCGACGAGCTGGCGATGCTGACCGCGGGCTGGGGACACGACACGGACGGAACACCATGACCGCAACCGGAACACCGCGCGGCGTCGACGACGTCCTGGCACTGAGCCCGCTGCAGCAGGGGTTGTACTCCTTGGCCGGGTTGACCGACGGTGACGACGGCGTCGACCCGTACGTCATCGCGATGGCCGCCGACATCGACGGGCACCTGGACATCGAGTTGCTGCGGACCTGCGCCGAGGCAATGCTGGTGCGCCATCCCAACCTGCGCGCCAGCTTCTTTCAGGGCAAGCTGAGTCGCCCGGTGGCCGTCGTTCCGTCGGAGGTCGCGGTGCCGTGGCGGCATGTCAGCGCGAGCGATGCAGAGGCCGTCACCGTCGAGGCCGAGGAGCGGGCCAGGCCTTTCGATCTGGGCCGCGGTCCGTTGATCCGGTTCCTGCTCATCGAAAAGCCCGAGCTGCGTTGGCGACTGGTCATCGTCGCGCACCACATCACGATCGACGGGTGGTCGCTGCCGGTGTTCGTCGGCGAGTTCCTCTCGCTGTACGCGGCCAAGGGGGATCAGGCGGCGCTGCCCGCACCGCCCCGGCCGTACCGCGACTACATCGGCTGGCTGGCCGGGCTGGACCAGGACGCCAGCCGGACCCGCTGGCGCGCACACCTCGCGGGTCTGGACGCCCCGACCATGCTGTCCCCGGCACTGTCGGGTCGGGAGGCCCGGCCCGGACTGCCCGAGCGCACCGAGGTCACCCTCGACGAGCAGCAGACCACCCAGATCGTGAACGCGGCCCGCTCGCGCGGCATCACCGTCAACACACTGTTCCAAATGGCCTGGGCCACCATCTTGTCCGCGTTCACCGATCGCACCGATGTGGTGTTCGGCGTGACGGTTTCGGGCCGTCCGGACGAGCTGGCCGGGGTGGAGGCGATGGTCGGGCTCTTCATCAACACCGTTCCGCTGCGCGTTCGCCTCGACCCGTCGCGACCGGTGGGGGCGCAATGCCTGGCCCTGCAACGCGAGGCCGCCGACCTGCGCGACCACAGCTATCTCAGTCACACCGAACTGCGGTCGCTCGGTGAGATCGGCGAACTCTACGACACGCTGCTGGTGTACGAGAACTTCCCACCCGGCGGCCTGGTCGGCAGTGGCGACTTCACTCTCCCCGGAGCGGTGCTGAAACCGTCTGCGCTGGAAAGCCTCTCGCATTTCCCGGTCACCATCGCCGCGCACCCCACCCACGGCAGGCTCACCGTACTGGTCGAAACACTCGACGGTGCACTGGGTTTGCTCGACCCGCGGGCACTCGGGCAGCGCGTTCTCACCGTCGTGCAGCGTCTCCTGCAGCTGTGGGATCGCCCCATGCGTGAGGTGACCGTCACCCAGGGCGACGAGCAGCAGCCCGCCGCTGCGGCGGACACCACCGAACGACCCGGCGGGTTTCATACCGCGTTGACGACGGTCGCCGCGCAGCGCCTCGGGTCGATCGCACTGAGCTGGGATGGCGGCGAACTGAGCTACCGTCGGCTCGAGGAGGCCGCCGACACATTGGCTGCCGGCCTGCACCGCCGGGGGGTGCGCACCGAAACGCCGGTCCCGATCCGATTGCGCCGTGGCCCCGATTACGTCGTCGCCATGCTGGCCGTGCTCAAGGCGGGCGGGCTCATCGTGCCGCTGGATCCCGCCATGCCCGCTGAACGCGTCGCCGAGATCCTCCGCCAAACCGGTGCGACCCTCGTCGTCGACGATGCCCTGCTCGCCGCCGTCGCCGGCGAACCGGCCACCGAGTACAGCCCACCACCGGTACACCCCGGCCAAGGCGCCTACATCGTCTTCACCTCGGGTACCACCGGTAAACCCAAGGGCGTCATCGGAACCCACCGGGCCCTGCTGGCCTACGGCGCCGACCACGCCCGCCGGGTCCTGCGTCCGGCCGCGGACCGGCTCGGCCGACCACTGCGCATCGCGCATGCCTGGTCCTTCACCTTCGATGCGGCCTGGCAACCGCTGGTGGCCCTGCTCGACGGGCACACCGTGCACATCGTGGGCGACGAGATCCAGCGGGATGCTGAGGCTCTCGTCGACACCATCGGCCGCTACGCGATCGACATGATCGACACCACGCCGTCGATGTTCAGCCAGCTGCGGGCGGCAGGGCTGCTCTCGCGGGTTCCGTTGGCCGTGCTGGCACTGGGTGGCGAAGCCATCGACCCCGCTGCGTGGCAGGGGATCCGGGACGAGTGCGAGCGCACCTGGATGTCGGCGTACAACTGTTACGGACCGACCGAGACCACGGTTGAGGCGGTCGTCGCCACGATCACCGGGCACAGCTCGCCATGCATCGGTGAGCCCACCGATTCGACCGCCGCCTACCTCTTGGATCACTGGCTGCGGCCGGTTCCCGACGGCGTGGCAGGCGAGTTGTACCTGACCGGTGGACAACTCACCCGCGGCTACATCGGCAGGCCGGGGGAGACCGCGAGCCGGTTCGTCGCCGATCCGTTCATTCCCGGTGCGCGCATGTACCGGACGGGTGACGTGGCGCGTCGCCGACCCGGCTCGCGCGCCATCGAATTTCTGGGTCGGGTGGACGACCAGGTCAAGATCCGCGGGTTCCGGGTGGAGCCGGGCGAGGTCGCAGCAGTGCTGCGCAGGCAACCCGGCGTACGGCACGCCCACGTCGCGGTGCGCCGGCACCGCAGCGGACCACGGTTGACGGCCTATGTGTGCGGTGACGTGCCCACCGCCGAGCTCCGTCACACGTTATCGGCGATGTTGCCGAGATACCTGGTGCCCCATCACATCATCGCGGTGGACGAAATTCCGCTGACCACCAACGGCAAGGTCGACGACACCGCGCTGGCCGCGTTCGACGCGACGGTCCGCGTCGACGGATCCGACGCGCCGGCGACGGACACCGAGAAGGTGCTCGCCGAGGTACTGGCCGACATGCTCGACGCCGGTCACGTCGACGTCACCGCAGACTTCCTCGAACTGGGTCTGGACAGCATCGTGGCGCTGTCGGTGGTGCAGGCCGTGCGCCGGCGCGGTATCGCGATGCGCGCCCGGCTGATGTTGGACTGCTCGACGGTGCGTGAACTCGCCACCGCGATCGACAACGACGAGGTCCGGGTCGACGACGAGGACGAGGAGTCGGGTCCGATCCCGTTGCTGCCCAATGGTCGCTGGCTTTACCAATACGGTGACCCGCGCCGGCTGGCGCAGACAGACGCGTTCCGACTGCCGGAGGGCACCACCCGGGAACACCTCGACACCGTGCTGCGCACGGTGATCGACGGGCACGAGGTGCTGCGCACGCGGTTGGACCGCGCCACCATGACGCTCGTCGCCGACGAGGCAGGCGCGGTGCTGTCCGAAGCGACCGCGTCGGGTGACCTGGTCACGGCGGTGGCTGAACACGCCAAACTGTCGGTGGAACGGATTGACCCGCAGCAGGGTTCGATGCTCGATGCGGTGTGGCTGCACCATCCCGACGCGGGTGCGGGCGTGCTGATCCTCACCGGCCACGTGTTGGCGCTGGATCCGGCATCGTGGCGGATCATGGTCGGTGAACTCGAAACCGCCTGGCACGCCTTGGCGGCCGGGCGCACGCCCACGCCGGTGCGCGAACACACGTCGCTGCGGCAGTGGTCGCGGCTGTTGTCCGACCGTGCGCTCAAGCTCGACTCGTGCGACTTCTGGGAAAGCCAATTCGACGGCGGCGATCCCGATCTCGGCATGCGACGCATCGATCCGGCCCGCGACCGGATGGGAGACGTCGTGGTCGAGATGGCCTACGCCGAACCCGATGTCACCGCGCGGCTGCTGGCCGGACCGGTGCCGGTGACCGAAGTGCTCGCGGCGACGACGGCCCGCGCGCTGACCACCTGGCGCAGGCGCCGTGGCCAACCCACGCCTGCTCCGTTGCTCGCGCTGGAAACCTATGGGCGCTCGGACGGTGTGTTGTCGGCCGGCGTCGGTGAGGAAGACGGCGACGTCGACACCGGGGACACCGCGGGGTTGCTCAGCATGATCTATCCGCTGCGGCTCACCGCCGACGATGCGCACGGGGTGGCCGCCCAGGTCGCTGCCATCCCGGGTGACCCGATCGACTACGGCCTGCTGCGTCATCTTCGACCCGACACCGCCGAACGGCTTGGCGCCCACCGGGATCCGCAGATCCTGCTGAACTACCTCGGCCGCATCGAACTCAACTCGGCGGACAACGCCCTGCAACAGGATCGGTCCCTGACATCTGCTGTATCGCCGGTGCCGGAACCGCAGGTGGCGGTGCGCCACGAGTTGACCATCATGGCCGCCGTGATCGACGGTGACGGCGCCGCGATCCTCGGCACCCAGTGGCGGACCCTTCCCGACATCCTGTCCGACGCCGACATCGCTGCCCTGCAAGCGATCTGGCTCGACGCCCTGCGAGAGGTGACCGCGTGAGCACACCCACCCTGGCCGTGATCGGTGCCGGTCCGAAGGCGATCGCGGTGGCAGCCAAGGCCGCCGAACTGCGGACCCTGGGTGTGCCCGCGCCCGATGTCGTCGTCGTCGAACGTGCCGGTGTCGCGGCCAACTGGCAGGCCATCGGCGGTTGGACCGACGGACAGCACCGGCTGGGCACCAGTCCCGAAAAGGACGTCGGTTTCCCGTACCGGTCCTCGTTGGTGCCGCGCCGCAACGCCGAGCTCGACGAACGGATGATGCGGCACAGCTGGCAGTCGTTCCTGATCGACATCGGCCACTTCGCCGAGTGGGTCGACCGGGGCCGGCCGGCTCCGACCCATCGCCGCTGGAGTCAATACCTGAACTGGGTGGCCGACAACATCGGGATGACCGTGGTGTCCGGTGAGGTGACCGAAATCGGCGTCGACGACGACCAGACCGCCTGGATGTTGCAGACCGACGACGACACCGTGCGGGCCGACGCGGTCATGGTCACCGGTCCCGGGCAGGCCGAAAAGTCCATCCTGCCCGGCAATCCGAGGGTGCTGTCCATCGCGCAGTTCTGGCATCGCGCCGCGGCGCAGGAACTCATCACCGCCGAGCGGGTGGCGGTGATCGGCGGCGGGGAAACCGCGGCCACCATGCTCAACGAGCTGTTCCGCCATCGGGTTTCGACCATCACCGTGATCTCGCCACAGGTCACCCTGTTCACCCGGGGCGAGGGCTTCTTCGAGAACACCCTGTATTCGGACCCCACCCACTGGTCGGGTCTGACCCTGTCCGAACGTCGGGACGCCATGAACCGCACCGACCGTGGGGTGTTCTCGGCGCGGGTTCAGGAGGCGCTGCTGGCCGACGACCGCATCCGCCATCTCCGCGGCCGGGTCGCACATGCCGTCGCCCGCGACGAACGCATCCGGTTGACGCTGCTCAGCGACACAGGCGCCGAGCGTTCGGAGACCGTACACGGATTCGACCTGGTGATCGACGGATCCGGCGCAAACGCCCTGTGGTTTGTCCCGCTGCTCGCCCCGGATGCCCTCGACATGCTCGAACTGGGTCTGGGCCGCCCGCTGACGGGGGAGAGCCTGCAGGAATCCATCGGCGACGACCTCGCTGTCCGAGGCGTGATCCCGAAGCTGTTCCTGCCGGGCCTGGCGGGCTTGAACCAGGGTCCTGGCTTCCCCAACCTCAGCTGCCTCGGATTGCTGTCCGACCGCGTGCTGGCCGCCGACCTGCGTGCCAGCTCAGCCATCACCGACCGATCAATCAGGAGTACCGATGAGCGCTTGCGCGAAGAGGAGACCAGTACCGATGAGCACCAATCCGTTCGATGACGAGCGCGGCACCTTCGTCGTTCTGGTGAACGACGAGGACCAATTCAGCCTGTGGCCGGCGTTCGCCGACGTGCCCGTGGGATGGCGGGCGGTCTTCGGTGCGGGCAGCCGGTCGGACTGCCTGGGCTATGTCGAGGAGACCTGGACCGATTTGCGGCCGCGAAGCCTGCGTGAGGCCACGGCCCGGTAGTTGGACCGCGGCTGTCACATCTGCGGCAGCGGCGAATCCATGTCGAACAGCCGGGCATGCAGGATGGTGCGGTTTCGCAGCGCCGCGCGGACCGCGCGGTGCAGACCGTCCTCCAGATAGATGTCGCCGCGCCATCGCACGGCGTGCGGGAACAGGTCGCCGTAGAACGTCGAATCCTCCGACAGCAGTCGATCCAGGGCCAGCACGGTCGTGGTGGTGACGATCTCGTCGAGACGCAGCTGCCGGGGCGGGATGCGTGACCAGTCGCGGTAGGTCAACCCATGTTCGGGGTACGGCTTGCCTTCGATGACACCCTTGAAGATCATCGCCGACCTGCCTCCGGGCTACCTGTACGCGGTCTTGGCAACGGCATGGTTGCCAAGGCTAGTACTCGCACCCGCTCGTGCGCACCAACTACAGAGTCGGTAAACGTCCAGCTGGTCAGTAAAATAGATCAAGCGATACGAGCTTGACGACGACTCGAAGGGCAGGTGAACAGTGGGTAGTGCCGACGACCGTCGTTTCGAGGTGCTGCGCGCCATCGTTGCCGACTTCGTTGCCACCAAGGAGCCCATCGGCTCGAAGACCCTCGTCGAACGCCACAATCTCGGTGTGTCCAGCGCGACGGTGCGCAACGACATGGCGGTGTTGGAGGCCGAGGGATACATCACCCAACCGCACACCAGCTCGGGCCGGGTGCCCACCGAGAAGGGCTACCGGGAGTTCGTCGACCGCATCGACAACGTCAAACCGCTGTCGACGTCTGAGCGTCGCGCGATCCTCAACTTCCTCGAGTCCGGCGTCGACCTCGACGACGTGCTGCGTCGGGCCGTGCGTCTGCTGGCACAGCTGACCTGGCAGGTGGCCATCGTGCAGTACCCGACACTGTCCACGTCGACGGTGCGCCACCTCGAGGTGGTGGCCCTGACCCCGGCCCGGTTGCTGCTGGTCGTCATCACCGACACCGGCCGGGTGGATCAGCGGATCGTCGAGCTCGGCGACGCCATCGACGATCACCAGCTGTCCAAGCTGCGGGAGATGCTGGGCCAGGCGCTTGAGGGCAAACCACTGACCGCGGCGTCGGTCGCGGTGTCCGATCTCGCCAGCCAGCTCAACGGCAGCGGTGGCCTGGCCGACGCGGTCGGCCGGTCGGCCACCGTGCTGGTCGAGACACTGGTCGAGCACGTCGAGGAGCGGCTGCTGCTCGGCGGTACGGCGAACCTGACCCGCAATACCGCCGACTTCGGCGGTTCCCTGCGGTCGGTGCTCGAAGCGCTGGAAGAGCAGGTCGTGGTGTTGCGGCTGTTGGCCGCGCAGCAGGAGGCAGGCAAGGTGACCGTGCGCATCGGTCATGAAACCGAAGCCGAGCAGATGGTGGGGACGTCGGTGGTGAGTACCACCTACGGCAGTTCGGGCAAGGTGTACGGCGGCATGGGTGTGGTGGGACCCACTCGAATGGACTATCCGGGAACTATCGCTAATGTCGCTGCGGTTGCTCTCTACATAGGTGAAGTCTTAGGCAGCCGCTGAGCGGCATCTGAAAGGTCTGGCGTGGCACGCGATTATTACGGCTTGCTCGGAGTGAGCAGTGGTGCGAGTGATTCGGAGATCAAGCGCGCCTATCGGCGGCTGGCCCGCGAACTGCATCCGGACGTCAACCCCGACGAGCAGGCCCAGGCTCGGTTCACCGAGATCCAGGTCGCCTACGAGGTGCTCAGCGATCCCGAGAAGCGCCGCATCGTCGACATGGGCGGCGATCCCATGGAATCGGTCGGCGCCGCGGCCAACGGCGGGTTCAGCGGCTTCGGTGGGCTCGGCGACGTCTTCGAGGCGTTCTTCGGCGGCGGCACCACGTCACGCGGTCCGATCGGCCGGGTTCGGCCCGGCGCGGATTCGCTCCTGCGGATGCGTCTGGACCTGGAGGAATGCGCGACCGGCGTGACCAAGCAGGTCACCGTCGACACCGCAGTGCTGTGTGACCTGTGCCAGGGCAAGGGCACCAACGGCAAGTCCACTCCCGTCACCTGTGACACCTGCGGCGGGCGCGGTGAGATCCAGACCGTGCAGCGGTCGCTGCTGGGTCAGGTGATGACGGCGCGTCCGTGTCCCGTCTGCGGCGGTGTCGGCGAAGTGATCCCGGATCCGTGCACCCGCTGCGGCGGAGACGGCCGTGTGCGGTCGCGGCGCGAGATCAGCGTCAAGATCCCGGCCGGTGTCGGCGACGGCATGCGGGTGCGGCTGGCGGCCCAGGGCGAGGTCGGCCCGGGTGGCGGCCCGGCAGGCGACCTCTATGTCGAGGTCCACGAAAAGCAGCACCCCATCTTCGTCCGCGACGGAGACGACCTGCACTGCACGGTGTCCGTGCCGATGGTCGACGCCGCGTTGGGCACGACCGTCACCGTGACGGGCATCCTCGACGGCGACACCGAGATCACCGTCGCAGCGGGCACCCAGCCGGGGTCGGTCACCACGCTGCGCGGGCACGGCATGCCGCATCTGCGCTCGGGTGTGCGGGGCGACCTGCACGCGCATATCGACGTGGTGGTGCCGTCGCGGCTCGATCACACCGACATCGAGCTGCTGGGCAAGCTCAAGGAGAACCGCGCCCGGGACACCGCCGAGGTGCGCTCGACCCAGTCGGCGTCGACGACAGGGAATGGCGGACTGTTCAGCCGGTTGCGTGAGACGTTCTCCGGCCGCTGACGCCGGGGCACCGCTGTGACGAGGGCACTGTTCTACCTCGACGCCTTGCCCGCGGCGGGCGAGCTGGCGTTGCTCGACGGTGACGAGGGGTTCCACGCGGCCAATGTGCGCCGCATCCGCATCGGGGAAGAGATCGACCTCGCCGACGGTGCCGGCACGCTGGCGCACTGCGTCGTCGAGGACACGGCAAAGGCCCGGCTGTCGGCGCGGGTACTGCAGCGGCGCGTCATCGCCGCCCCCAGCCCGCAGGTCACCGTCGTGCAGGCCCTGCCCAAGTCCGATCGCTCTGAGTTGGCCGTGGAACTGGCGACCGAGGCCGGCGCGGACGCGTTCCTCGCCTGGCAGTCGGCCCGCTGCGTGGCCCGCTGGGACGGCCCGAAGGCGGACAAGGGCCTACGCCGGTGGGACGCGGTGGCGCGCGCGGCATCCCGGCAATCCCGCCGGGCTCACATCCCGACCGTCGACGGGGTGGTGTCGACGGCAGAGCTGACCCGGCGCGTCGCCGATGCGGTCGCCACCGGCGCACTCGTGCTGGCACTGCACGAGTCGGCGACCGCACCGATCACCGAACTGGCTATCGCTCAAGCCGATTCACTGATGCTGATCGTCGGCCCGGAGGGCGGTATCGCCGACGAGGAGATCGCCGCGCTGACTGAGGCCGGGGCCCGGGCGGTACGGCTGGGACCCACGGTGCTGCGCACCTCGACGGCCGCCGCGGTCGCGCTGGGCGCAATCGGCGCGCTGACGTCCCGTTGGGCGCTGTGACCCCTGCAGATTGGTAGCCAGGCGCGGTTCCTGAATCGGCTGGGGCCGGGGCCCGACGCGATCAATTCCTGCCACCTGCCGATCAATTTCTGCCACCGGAATTAAGTCTCTGACCTGCGTGTTCTAACTATCAGACCGGCGATGAACACACCACCGGCCGACACCTCAGCAGACGAAGGGTCCGGGGATCACCATGAAGAAGTTCGGATTTGCCACCATCATCGCGAGTGGAATGGCCGCCGCGGTTCTGGGTCTGGCCGGTTCCGCGCAGGCAGACGTCAGCCACCACGACTGGCTGGATCAGATCGGCCCGCATGTGACCGTGCCGCAGGTCGACACCACCGTGCACCAGAGCCACTGACGCTCAACACTGATCGCGAAGGGCGCCCCTGCTGGGGCGCCCTTTCCGTGTCTGCGCTGCTTATCCATTGGGACGGTGTCACAGACCGGCGGTAAACTGGGGTGAGCAAACCGTCCTGGAACTGCCATAACTCGAAATCCGGAAGTAGGAACCTAACCCCACGTGACGCCCCGCGAGACAACAGCCGATTCCTCGGCCTCTACATCGGAATCGGTCCGCAGCAGCATCAGTGTTCAACCCGACATCATCGTGGGTCTGCTGGGTTCGGCTGACGGAAACCTGAGGGCACTCGAACGCCTGCTCGCCGCCGACATCCACGTGCGCGGCAACGAGATCACCTTTTCCGGCGAGCCCGCCGACGTCGCATTGGCCGAACGCGTCGTCGCCGAGCTGGTGGCCGTGGTCTCCAGCGGGCAGGCGGTGACGCCGGACGCCGTGCGGCACAGCGTCGCGATCCTCACCGGCACCGAGGACGAGTCGCCCGCCGAGGTACTGACGCTGGACATCCTGTCCCGGCGCGGCAAGACCATCCGGCCCAAGACGCTCAACCAGAAGCGCTACGTCGACGCCATCGACGCCCACACCATCGTGTTCGGCATCGGCCCGGCGGGCACCGGCAAGACCTACCTGGCCATGGCGAAGGCCGTCAGCGCACTGCAGACCAAGCAGGTCAGCCGCATCATCTTGACCCGGCCCGCGGTGGAAGCCGGTGAGCGCCTTGGCTTCCTGCCCGGCACCCTGAGCGAGAAGATCGACCCGTACCTGCGGCCGCTCTACGACGCCCTGCACGACATGATGGATCCCGAGCTGATCCCAAAGTTGATGAGCGCCGGGGTGATCGAGGTCGCGCCGCTGGCTTATATGCGGGGCCGGGCGCAGCCCTTGTTCACCAACGTGCTCACGCCTGACGGATTCCGCGCGATCGGCGAGATCAAGGTCGGCGACTTCGTGATCGGCTCGGACGGTTCACCCACCGAGGTGACGGGGGTCTACCCGCAGGGCTTCAAGGAGATCTACCGGGTCTACACCCAGGACGGCGCGTCGACGATGGCGTCCGGCGACCATCTGTGGGCCGTCTACACGGCTTCGGACCGTCGGCGAAACAAGCCGGCTCGGGTGCTGGAGACCAAGGAGATGATCGGGAATCTCCGAGCAGCGCACGCCCACCGCTACGAGTTGCCACTGCTGAGTGCTCCGGTGACATTCGAGTCCCGGCCGGTGCCGATGGATCCGTATGCCCTGGGGTTGTTGCTGGGCGACGGATGCTTCTCTTCCCCCGCGACCCCGACCTTCGCGACGAAGGATCCGGAGCTGGCGGAGGCACTCGAGGCCCTTGTACCGGGCATCGCGGTTCGCCGTAAGACCGAGATCGATTACGTGCTGAATCGCGTCACCAACCCGGGTGAAGTGATCACGATCGAGAATCCGGTCACCGGCGTCCTGCGGGCCCTCGACTTGTCCGGCAAGAAATCTGACTCCAAATTCGTCCCCGAGGACTATCTGTTCAACTCGGCTGATGTGCGCCTGGCGGTGCTACAAGGCCTGCTCGATACCGACGGCGGTCCCGTCACACAGCAGGGCCGCACCTGCCGCATCCAGTACACGACGGTTTCCGATCAGCTGTGCGACAACGTGATCTTCCTCGTCGAGTCACTGGGCGGGGTTGTCTACCTACGCACGCGCGACGCCGACGGCCGCAAACCCGGACTGGCCCGGGGGCGCGAAGTTCATCACCGTTCTGACGCGCACCTTCTCGACATCCGCCTACCTGCAGGAATCATGCCGTTCCGGCTGTCGCGTAAGGCGGCGAAGTACGACGCGACGGGTGGCGGCCGGCCGATGCGGTTCATCGACCGCATCGAACCGGCAGGCACCACCGAAGCCGTGTGCATCAGCGTCGCGGCCGCGGACTCGCTCTACGTCACCGAGGATTTCCTGCTCACCCACAACACCCTCAACGACGCGTTCATCATTCTCGACGAGGCACAGAACACCACTGCCGAGCAGATGAAGATGTTCCTGACCCGGCTCGGGTTCGGGTCCAAGGTCGTCGTCACCGGCGACATCACCCAGATGGACCTGCCGGGTGGCGCGACCTCGGGTTTGCGCGCGGCCATGACCATTCTCGACGGCATCGAAGACATCCACTTCGCCGAACTGACCAGCGCCGACGTGGTGCGCCACCGGTTGGTGTCGGAAATCGTCGACGCCTACGCACGACACGAGGAGCCGGCATTGCTGAACCGGGCCCAGCGCCGATCGTCCACCGGGCGGTCGCGGCGATGAGCATCGAGGTATCCAACGAATCGGGCATCGACGTCTCCGAGTCGGAGTTGATCAGCGTCGCACGGTTCGTCATCGAGAAGATGGATGTGCATCCGGCAGCCGAACTTTCGATGGTGTTGGTGGACAGCGCCGCGATGGCCGACCTGCACATGCGGTGGATGGACTTGCCCGGACCCACCGACGTCATGAGCTTTCCGATGGACGAACTGGAGCCCGGTGGCCGCCCGGATTCACCCGAGCCCGGCCCGGCGATGCTGGGCGACATCGTGCTGTGCCCGGAGTTCGCCGAGCAGCAGGCGGTCAAGGCCGGGCATTCGCTCGGCCAGGAGCTGGCATTGCTGACGGTGCACGGTGTGCTGCACCTGTTGGGCTATGACCACGCCGAGCCCGACGAGGAGAAGGAGATGTTCGCCCTGCAGCGCCAGCTCCTCGAGGAGTGGGTGGCCAATCAGGTGCAGGCCTATCACGACGACCGCCAGACGCAGAAGGATCAGCGTCTGCTGGACGAGTCCCGATACTTCGACCAACCGTGAGCGGACTCGCCCCACTGCTCGGCGCGATCGCGCTGGTCGGGTTCGGCGGCCTGTTCGCAGCGA
Organism: Mycobacterium dioxanotrophicus; assembly: GCF_002157835.1. Taxonomy (NCBI): domain Bacteria; kingdom Bacillati; phylum Actinomycetota; class Actinomycetes; order Mycobacteriales; family Mycobacteriaceae; genus Mycobacterium; species Mycobacterium dioxanotrophicus. The sequence continues at coordinate 2,588,306 of NZ_CP020809.1, forward strand.
TCGACGCGGCGTTGTCGACGGTGTCCATCGCCCGCATCGACGAACTGGTACGTGACGAGCGGCCCGGCGCGGTCCGGCTGGCCCGGGTCGTCGCGGAGCGTCCGCGCTACATCAATCTCGTGGTGCTGCTGCGTATTACGTGTGAAGTCTGTGCCACGGTGCTGTTGGTGGCTTACCTCGACGGTCATCTCGGGGTGAGCTGGGGCCTGGTGTCGGCGGCGGCGATCATGGTGGTGACGAGTTTCGTGGCCATCGGCGTCGGCCCGCGCACCGTCGGCAGGCAGAACGCGTACTCGATCGCGCTGGTGTCCGCGATTCCGCTGCAAGCGATTTCGGTGCTGCTGACGCCGATCAGCCGGCTGTTGGTGTTGATCGGTAACGCGCTCACGCCGGGCCGCGGGTTCCGCAACGGACCGTTCGCGTCCGAGATCGAGCTACGCGAAGTGGTGGATCTGGCTCAGCAGCGCGGCGTCGTGGCCGACGAGGAACGTCGCATGATCCAGTCGGTGTTCGAGCTCGGCGACACCCCGGCCCGCGAGGTGATGGTGCCCCGCACCGAGATGGTGTGGATCGAAAGCGACAAGTCGGCGGGACAGGCCACCTCGCTGGCGGTGCGCAGCGGACATTCGCGGATGCCGGTGATCGGGGAGAACGTCGACGACGTCGTCGGCGTGGTCTACCTCAAAGACCTTGTCCAGCAGACCTATTACTCCACCAACGGGGGCCGGGACACCACCGTGGCCCAGGTGATGCGGGCGGCGGTGTTCGTCCCCGATTCCAAACCGCTCGACGAACTGCTCAACGAGATGCAGCTGGCCCGCAACCACATGGCGCTGCTGGTCGACGAATACGGCGCGATCGCCGGGCTGGTCACCATCGAGGACGTACTGGAGGAGATCGTCGGTGAGATCGCCGACGAGTACGACACCGACGAGGTGGCTCCCGTCGAAGACCTGGGCGACAACCAGTTCCGGGTGTCGGCACGATTGCCGATCGAGGACCTGTGCGAACTGTACGACCTGGAGCCGGACGAGGACATGGACGTGGACACGGTCGGTGGTCTGCTGGCCCTGGAACTGGGCCGCGTGCCGCTGCCCGGCGCGGAGGTGAACTGGGGTCGGCTGCGGTTGCACGCCGAAGGCGGACCCGATCACCGCGGCCGGGTGCGGATCAACACCGTGTTGGTGAGTCCGGTCGAGACCGACGAAGAAGAGCAAACCGCGGCCCGCACGCGAGGAGGACATAATCCAGATGACCGAACTTGATGCCGAGGACACCAAACTCGTGGTGCTCGCCCGCGGGGCGATGGGCCGGGCCGAGGCGTCGGCGGGTGCCGCGGTCCGCGATCTCGATGGCCGCACCTACGCCGGCGCGCCCGTACAGCTGGCGGCGCTGCAGTTGACGGCGCTGCAGTCGGCGGTCGCGGCCGCGGTGTCCAGTGGGGCCGCTGGGTTGGAGGCGGCGGTCCTGGTCGGCGGTTCGGCGGACGACGCCGGAGTGGCCGCGGTGCGGGAGCTTTCCGCCGACGCCGCGGTGATCGTCACCGACCGCGCAGGAAATCCGGTATGAGCGACGAGCGCGAATTCCGGTCAGGCTTCGTCTGTTTCGTCGGCAGGCCCAACACCGGCAAATCGACACTGACCAACGCCCTCGTCGGTAGCAAGGTGGCGATCACGTCGAACCGGCCGCAGACCACCCGGCACACCATCCGTGGCATCGTGCACCGCGAGGACTTCCAGATCATCCTGGTCGACACCCCCGGCCTGCACCGGCCCCGCACCCTGCTGGGCCAGCGGCTCAACGATCTGGTCAAGGACACCTACTCCGAGGTGGACGTGATCGGTTTGTGCATCCCCGCAGATGAGGCGATCGGACCCGGAGACCGCTGGATCTATCAGCAGATCCGCGCGGTCGCGCCGAAGACCACGCTGATCGCCATCGTCACCAAGATCGACAAGGTGCCCAAGGACCGCGTCGCCGCGCAGCTGATGGCGGTCAGTGAACTAGTAGGTCCCGACACCGAGATCGTCCCGGTGTCGGCGACCGCCAACGAACAACTCGACGTGCTCACCGATGTCCTCGTCTCCAAGTTGCCGCCCGGCCCGGCCTACTATCCCGACGGCGAACTGACCGATGAGCCCGAGGAAGTCCTGATGGCCGAACTCATCCGCGAAGCCGCGCTGGAAGGCGTGCGCGACGAACTGCCGCACTCGCTGGCCGTGGTGATCGAGGACGTTGAAGAGAGACCAGGACGCGACGATCTCATCGACGTGCACGCGATCCTCTATGTCGAGCGCGACAGCCAGAAGGGCATCGTCATCGGTAAAGGCGGCGCGCGATTGCGCGAGGTCGGCACCGCGGCCCGCACCCAGATCGAAAAGCTGCTCGGGACAAAGGTTTACCTGGACCTGCGGGTCAAGATCGCGAAGAACTGGCAGCGCGACCCCAAACAGCTGGGGCGGCTGGGGTTCTGACACTCAGAATCGGCTGAACACGCAGTGCGCGCTCCCACCGATCGGCTGCTCGGTAACCACCTTGCCGTCGACGGTGATGCGGCAGCCCGGGCCTGGAGTGTCGCGACCGGTCGCGACGACCTGCAGCAACTGCACGTCGGGTCCGACGGTCATGCTGCGCTGCCACGGGATCTTGGTGTGATCGGGGACATCTGCTCCCGAGGGATCGGTGACGATGTTGTACACCTCGCCGGACCCGGTGACCTCGAACAGCACAGTTGACCCGTTGGCGGATGCGCCGGGTGTGGGCTGCGGCTGGGTGGCCTGCTTGCGCGACGCCGCGGCTGCGTTGTCGTTGAGCATCTGCTGGCGGAAGTCCGGTGTGACACAGATCGTGTCGCCGTCGAACGCCTCGCGCCACACGTAACCCTGGGCGCAACTCTGCGGGCCGTACGCGCCGTTGGGGTCCTTGTGCGCGCCGGGGTTGGAGTTCTGCTGAAGTACCGTCGACCGCTCGTCCGGGGTGACGCAGACGGTGTCGCCGGTGCGAGCCTCCCGCCAGACATACCCCTGGATACAGGTGTCGGGTCCGTAGGGGAGGGGATCAGCCGCGGCCGGAACCGGGATGACGACGGCCGTGCCGATGACCGCAGCCGCAGCTGATCGGGTGAGATTCCTGATTGCCATGGGAGCTCCAGATGCTTGTGGAACGCGGACCGGCGACTGTCGGCCGCCTGGCATCAGGCTAGGAAGACCCTGTGGGCCGCGGATAGAGTAGGCGACTACTCGATCCTTTGCTCACCCGGCGAAGGCGCCGCAGGAGTCAGGTGAGGGCGTTGACTGCAGCAGCCGCCAGCGACGCATCCCGGGTTTCCGCGGCCTCCTCGATGACCTTGACCGGGCGGTCCTCCGGAGTGTTCCACCACGGCGCGGGTTGCCGTGCCGCCCAGTCGTTGAGGGCCTCCAACTCGGCGGCCAGCGAGATCAGCAGCGGCTCACTGTGAGCCGGGCCCATCAGTTGCACACCGATCGGCAGCCCGTCCGAGGTGAATCCGGCCGGCACATTGATTGCCGGCCAACCCAACAAGTTCCACGGCCACGTCAGTGGGCAGTACCGGATGGCGCTGCGTTCGGTGGCGGTCCATCCGCGCCGGTCGAACTCATGGGTCAGGGGCGGCGGCTGCGCGGTGGTGGGCGCGATGATGACGTCGACAAGGTTGAAGATCCAGCCGATGCGGCGCCGAGCCTCGGCCTCGTGGGCCCGCGCCTTACGCAACACGTCCTGGGACAGCAGCCGGCCGATGCGCATGTTCATCACCGTGCGCTCGTCATAGTCCACTCCGAGGTCGTGGTCACCCAGCCGCTCGGCCCAGTCCAGCAGCCCGGCCGTGGAGCGGGACAGGAAGTCCCACGACATCCGCAGGCTGTAGCTGGGGTCTTTCCGGACGACGCTGTGTCCCAGCTGGTCGAGTTGCTCGGCGACGGTCTGCAACGCGGCGAGGATCTCGGGGTCCAGCCTGGCCCGCACCCCGGTGAACGGGAACGCCGTCGACATCGCCACCCGCAGCGGCCCGGGTGCCTGTCCCACATAGTCGGCGGCCTGCACAGGGGGCGGTTGGTGCAGATCCCCGGAGGCGTTGCCGGACGCGGCGTCGAGCACCAGCGCCGCGTCGGTGACCGTCCGGGCCAATACTCCGTGGACGGTGATGCCGTTGAACGCCTCGGGCAGCGGCCAGGTGGAGATCCGGCCACGCTGCGGTTTGATGCCGACCAGATGAGTCCACGCCGCGGGGATGCGGACACTGCCCGCACCGTCGGAGCCGATGGCGGCACTGACCAGTCCCGCGGCGACGGCCGCTGCGCTGCCCCCGGAGGAGCCGCCGGCACTGTGTTTGCGCGACCAGGGATTGCGGGTGTGCCCGAATGCCGGTCCGCCGGTGAACGGCCATTGCCCGAGCTCGCAGGTGTTGGTCTTGCCGACGATGACCGCGCCGGCCTCCTTGAGCCGACGCACCACCTCGGCGTCGGCTGTGGCCGGGGCAGCCTGCGCGTCGGTCCCGAACCGGGTGGGCACCCCGGCGATGTCGACGTCGTCTTTGACCGCGATGGGAATTCCCAACAGCGGCAGTTGTTTACCGGCCGCGCGTTGGCGGTCGGCCGCGTCGGCATCGGCCATCGCCTGCTCGGCCAGCACGACCCGGAACGCGTTGAGGGTGGACTGGCTGGCGGTGATGGCGTGCAGTGACCGCTGCACCAGTTGCTCGGATGTGACGGCGCCACTGGCGAGTTGGTACAGCTGGCTGACGAGGGTAGGGAAGACCGGAGAGGTCGCGTCGGTGGCCGTGAATTTTCCCATCGCTCCCGAGGATATCGGCGGTGCGTTCCGAAATCTGTCGGGCCACGATGAGAGACTGTCACGATGCGGCTGTACCGGGACCGGGCGGTGGTACTGCGCCAGCACAAGCTCGGCGAGGCCGACCGGATTGTCACCCTGCTCACCCGCGACCACGGCTTGGTGCGCGCGGTGGCCAAGGGGGTGCGGCGTACCCGCAGTAAGTTCGGCGCCCGGCTGGAGCCGTTCGCCCACATCGATGTTCAGCTGCATCCCGGCCGCAATCTCGACATCGTCACCCAGGTCCAGGCCATCGACGCGTTCGCCGCCGACATCGTCAGTGATTACGGTCGCTACACCTGCGCGTGCGCCATGTTGGAGACCGCCGAACGGTTGGCCGGCGAGGAGCGGGCGCCCATGCCCGCGCTGCACCGCTTGACGGTGGCGGCGCTGCGGGCGGTTGCCGACGGCTCCCGGGCTCGCGAGCTGGTGCTCGATTCCTATCTGCTGCGGGCGATGGGGGTGGCCGGCTGGGCGCCGGCGCTGACCGAATGTGCCCGCTGCGCCGCGCCCGGCCCGCACCGCGCGTTCCACGTCGCAGCCGGCGGCAGCGTCTGCGTGCACTGCAGGCCCAGCGGATCGTCCACGCCGCCGCAGGCGGTACTCGAACTGATGGCGGCGCTGCACGACGGCGACTGGGAATATGCCGAGACGACGACGTCAGGGCACCGCAGCCAGGCCAGCGGCCTCATCGCCGCGCATCTGCAGTGGCACCTGGAACGTCAGCTGCGGACATTGCCTCTGGTGGAACGGGCCTACCGCGTGGATCGGACGGTCGCCGACCGTCGGGCCGCCCTGGTCGGGCAGGATATGGCACATGGCATTCAAACGGGGCAAGACAACCTACCCGCAGCTGCCCCCGGCGCCTGACGACTATCCGGTCTTCCCGGATACGTCGACGTGGCCGGTGGTCTTCCCGGAATTGCCGCCCAGCACCAACGGCCGTTTCTCACGCCCGCCGCAGCACACGTCCAAGGCGTCCGCGCCGCTGATTCCGGCCGACCAGGTGCCCAACCATGTCGCGGTGGTGATGGACGGCAACGGTCGGTGGGCCACCCAGCGTGGCCTCGGCCGTACCGAAGGCCACAAGATGGGCGAGGCGGTGTTGATCGATATCACCTGTGGCGCCATCGAACTCGGTATCAAGCACCTCAGCGTGTATGCGTTCTCCACGGAGAACTGGAAGCGCAGCACCGAGGAAGTCCGGTTCTTGATGGGCTTCAACCGCGAGGTGGTGCGCCGCCGCAGGGAGAACCTGGATGCGATGGGGGTGAACATGCGCTGGGTCGGCTCGCGGCCCAAGATGTGGCGCAGCGTCATCAAAGAGTTCGACATCGCCGAGCAGATGACCGTCGGCAACGACGTCATCACCGTCAACTATTGCGTGAACTACGGCGGCCGCACCGAGATCGTGGAGGCGGCCCAGGCGTTGGCCCAGGAAGCGGCCGACGGCAAGATCAATCCGAGCCGCATCAGCGAGGCATCTTTCGCCAAGCACCTGCACCGGCCAGACATCCCCGACGTCGACCTGTTCATCCGCACGTCAGGGGAACAGCGGGCCAGCAACTTCCTGCTGTGGCAGGCCGCGTACGCCGAGTTCGTGTTCCAGGACAAGCTGTGGCCCGATTACGACCGGCGCGATCTGTGGGCGGCCTGCGAGGAGTACGTCAACCGCAACCGGCGCTTCGGTAGGGCCGAATGACCGGCCTGCTGCAGCAGTTGTCCTCCGCGCTGGGCGCGGTGATGTCCGTCGTCGAGGAAGAAGACGACGCGCTGACCGTCACCGTCGACGGATCGGTCGCCTCGGTGCGGGTCGTCACCATCGCCGAAGGGCTGGAGATGGTGTCGCTGACCCAACCGCTGGCATGGGACCTGCCGCTCAACAACAAGATTCGTGAACGGGTGGCCGGCCACGCCAGCCGCACCATGCTGGGTTCGGTCGTGCTGGTGGAGAAGCTGGTCACCACGCCCGCCAACGGCGCGACGCCGAAGGGATCGGTGCGCAAGAGCCCGGCGAAGAAGGTCGCCGACGTGATGCTGCGTTACAACTTCCCGGCAGCCGGGCTCACCGACGAGGCTCTGCGCACGCTGATCCTGATGGTGCTGGCCACGGGCGCGGACGTGCGTCGCGACCTCATGTCATGACGGTTCTGCACATCGTGGCCGCCGTCGTCCTGGACGAGCGCAACCAGGTGTTGGTGGTCCGCAAGCGGGGCACATCGTCGTTCATGCAGCCCGGCGGCAAGATCGAACCGGGAGAGCAGCCACTGGCCGCGCTGTGCCGCGAGGTCGACGAGGAGCTCGGCGCCCGCTTCGATCCGGCGACGGCACGCCCCCTCGGGCGCTACACCGCGACAGCAGCCAACGAACCCGGCCATACCGTCGACGCGCACCTGTACCTGGTCAGTCTCGATCGCGAACCGCATCCCGCGGCCGAGATCGAGGAGATGACCTGGATCGACCCGCACGACCCCGGCGACATCGAACTGGCCCCGCTGACCCGGCAGACCGTACTGGCCCTGGCCCGTGATCCCGACCTAGTCGGCTGACCCGCCGCACTCGCCGCACACCCCGAAGATCTCGATGGTGTGGCTGATGTCGGAGAAACCGTGCTCGCGGGCGACCTCGACGGCCCAGGATTCCACGTCGCCGCCGGAGACCTCGACGGTCGAGCCGCAGGTGCGGCACACCAGGTGGTGGTGATGGTGCTCCGAGCACCGGCGATACACCGATTCGCCGGTGTCGGTACGCAGGGTGTCGACGACGCCTGCGGTGGCCATCGTCTGCAGCGTGCGGTACACCGTGGTCAGGCCGATGCCCTCGCCGCGGCGGCGCAGCTCGTCGTGCAGCTCCTGGGCGGAGCGGAATCCCTCGGTCTCGTTGAGCAGCTCGGCGATGGCCGCCCGTTGCCGGGTGGACCGGACCGCGCCCGTCACCGCCGGTCCTCGCAGGCGTGGGCGACCGCGTCGACGACGATGTGGGCCAGGTGGTGGTCGACGAGGCGGTAGAGCACCTCGCGGCCGGCCCGCTCACTGGACACCACGCCGGCCTGCTTGAGGATCCTCAGGTGCTGACTGACGAGGGGCTGCGGAACGTCGAGGGCGTCGACCAGCTCGTGGACACAGCGCCCCGACTGCTGTAGCTGCAGCACGATCGCGATGCGTACCGGCGCGGCCAGCGCGCGCAGCAGTTCGCCGGCGGTGTCGAGCACCTGGCGCGGCGGGAGTTCCGGTGCCGGGACGCCGGCGTGATCGTGCTCCGCGTCGTGATCGGCGTGGGGATCCGGTGGCGTAGTGTCAGCGAAGTTGGAAACGGTTTTCATTAACCGCCAGAATACATGCACGGAATTGCATGTCAACAGTTCTGGCGGATTATCGGTGCTCGCGCGGTATCGCTAGTCTGTTGCACCGTGGCATCCATCATCGACACCGTTGCGAACCTGGCCAAACGCCGTGGTCTGGTCTATCAGTCCGGCGAAATCTACGGCGGCACGAAGTCCGCGTGGGATTACGGGCCACTTGGTGTCGAGCTCAAAGAGAACATCAAGCGGCAGTGGTGGCGTTCTGTGGTCACCGGCCGCGATGACGTCGTAGGCCTGGACAGCGCCATCATCCTGCCCCGGCAGGTGTGGGTGGCCTCCGGTCACGTCGACGTGTTCAACGATCCGCTCGTGGAGTGCTTGAACTGCCACAAGCGGCACCGTCAGGACCACATGCAAGAGGCCTATGCCTTGAAGAAGGGGATCGACGATCCCGACTCCGTGCCGATGGACGAGATCGTCTGTCCGGACTGCGGCACCAAGGGCCAGTGGACCGAGCCGCGTGACTTCAACATGATGCTCAAGACCTACCTCGGCCCGATCGAGAGCGAGGAAGGGCTGCACTACCTGAGGCCCGAGACCGCGCAGGGCATCTTCGTCAACTTCGCCAACGTGGTGACCACCGCGCGCAAGAAGCCGCCGTTCGGCATCGGCCAGATCGGTAAGAGCTTCCGCAACGAGATCACGCCGGGCAACTTCATCTTCCGCACGCGCGAGTTCGAGCAGATGGAGATGGAGTTCTTCGTCGAGCCCTCGACCGCAGGCGAATGGCACAAGTACTGGATCGACACCCGGCTGCAGTGGTACATCGACCTGGGCATCGACCCGGAGAACCTGCGCCTGTACGAGCATCCGTTGGAGAAGCTGTCGCACTACAGCGCAGGCACCACCGACATCGAGTACAAGTTCGGTTTCGCGGGCAATCCGTGGGGTGAGCTGGAAGGCATCGCCAACCGCACCAACTTCGACTTGTCCACGCACTCGGAGCATTCCGGCACCGACCTGTCGTTCTACGATCAGGCCACCGACACCCGCTACGTGCCGTACGTGATCGAGCCGGCAGCCGGTCTGACCCGTTCGCTGATGGCGTTCCTGGTCGACTCGTACACCGAGGACGAGGCGCCCAACGCCAAGGGCGGTGTGGACAAGCGCACGGTGCTCAAGCTCGATCCGCGGCTGGCCCCGGTCAAGGCCGCGGTGCTGCCGCTCAGCCGGCATGCCGACCTGTCGCCGAAGGCCCGCGACCTGTCCGCCGAGCTGCGCAAGAGCTGGAATGTCGAGTTCGACGACGCCGGAGCCATCGGCCGCCGCTACCGCCGCCAGGACGAGATCGGTACGCCGTACTGCGTGACGGTCGACTTCGACACGCTCGAGGACGGCGCGGTCACCATCCGTGAGCGTGATGCCATGACCCAGGAGCGCGTCGCACTGGACAAGGTGTCCGACTACCTCTCGGTGCGACTCAAGGGCTGCTGACCTTCCCGCTCGCGTTTTCCGCCGAGCAGACACGCAGGTATCCCGACACGCCGTAGTTCGGGTGCCCAAGTGTCTGCTCGCGGATGGACTTAGCGCAACTGCGGTGGGACGTCGCCGTCGAGCAGCTCGACCAGCGCCGCCAGCAGGCCGTCGAGTTCACGGCCGACGGCGGCGATCGCCGGGTTGTCGTAGCTGGCGAACAGCAGGCTGGGCTGGTCGACGGCCAGCACGGTGCCGTCTGGCCCGTCGTAGAGCAGGGTGCGCAGCGGTGCGTGCAGCATGACTGCGGGGTCGTGACGGTACATGCGTTCGGCGATGGTGTGATTGCCCATCAGGTACTCGGTGGCGCGCCGCGTCGCACCGGACAGTGCCATCGTGCGCGTGACGTCGATGCAGTGGTACCGCATGAAGCCGTGTGGGGCTTCGTGTTTCGCGATCGCGACCACCTCGTCCCAGTTCGCCGCGGCCGTGTATGAGCTGAGATCGACGACAGGAACCAGTGATTCGTAACGCTCGCGGGCCCGGTCGTAATCGCCGGGTAGCGCGATCAGCAGCCGCCGACTCGGGTGGTCGACGGCGCTACTGTGCCGCGTCACTGCCGTGATCCCGCGACATCGAGGACGATCCGAAAGCGTGCCTGCCCGGACATCATGCGCTCGTAGGCTTTTGGAGCCTCCTCGAACGGCATGACCTCGATCATCGGGGCGATACCGTTGGCGGCGCTGAATGCGAGGCTGTCCTCGTTCTCGATCGACGAACCGGTGAGACTGCCGACGATGCTGCGGCCGCCGAAGATCAGATCGGCGGTGTTGACCTCGATCGGGTCCGGGGCGGCGCCGACGACGACCAGCTGCCCATGTGGTCGCAGCCCGGCCACCAAGGGACTCATCGATGCGCCGCTGGCTGCGGTGGCGATGACGGCGGCAGCGCCGCCCAAATCTGTCAACGCCGCGCCGGGATCCTGCGCGGCGCTGTCGATGTAGTGATCCGATCCCAAAGCCATTGCCAGCTCGGACTTCTCGGCGCCACGTGCGATCGTGGCGACGCGGTACCCGAGTTTCTTGGCGTACTGCACCCCGAGGTGGCCCAAGCCGCCGAGGCCCTGGATCGCGACCAGTGCTCCCGGCGGTGCGCCGGTGGCACGCAATGCGTTGAACGTCGTGACGCCTGCACACAGCAGGGGAGCGGCGACGTTGGCGGCCAACTGGTCGGGTACCCGAACCAGTCCCGTGGCCCTGACGTACAGCATCTCCGCGTAGCCGCCGTCCTCGGTGGTCCCGGGTTGCGGCTGATCGGTGCAGTTGACGAAATCTCCTCGCCGACAGAATTCGCACTCGCCGCACTGGCCGCCGAGGAACCCGACGCCGACGCGGTCGCCTGGCTTCCACCGGGTGACCCCGTCGCCGACCGCGTCGATGACGCCGACGATTTCGTGGCCGGGGACCACCGGCCGCTCGGGGTCGGGGCGCAGTCCTTCGACGGCGAGGAAATCGCTGTGGCAGACGCCGCAGCTGTCGACTCGTACGCGCACGTGACCCGGGGTGGGCGGCAACACCTTCCGCTCGACAAGTTCGAAATTGCGTTGGCCGGTGACCTGGAAGGCCTGATACGTCGTCATGGCTTGTCCCTCCCCGGCGCTCAGGCGAAGGCCCCGACGCGTGCCTGCCGGGTGAGCTCGTCGGCGAGCACCTCGGCGGCACCGGATTCGATACCGTCGACGATCTGCCGCGCGACGTCGGCCGGGTCATTCTTGGGCACATCGAGATCCGCCACCATCGACGTGTCGGTGTACCCGAGGTACACGCCGATCACATCGGTGTCCTGGTCCTGCAGTTCGAGGCGCAGCGAGTTGTTCGCCGACCACAGTGCGGCTTTCGAGATGCCGTAGGCGCCGAAGCCGGGCAGCCAGGACAACACCGAGGCGATGTTGACGAGGGTCCCGCCAGCTGCCAGCTGCGGTGCGAAGGCGCGGGTCACGTGCAATGCGCCGAACAGGTTGGTCTCGATGACGGACCGGATCTCGTCGAGGTCGCTGCTCAGCAGTGACTTGCCGCCCGTCACGCCGGCATTGTTGACGACAATCGTGGCGTCACTGGCGAGTTCGGCGAGCGTGGTGACCGAGCCGGCGTCGGTGACCTCGGCTTCGACGACGACCACTCTGGGGTCGGTGCTTGGCTCGGGGCGGCGGCTGGTGGCGTAGACCTTGGCGGCGCCGCGGGCGAGGAGTTCGTCCACGATCGCCTTGCCGAGCCCGCGTTGGCCACCGGTCACCACTGCCGTTGCGCCGTTGATCTGGTGTGACATCCGTTTCTCCTTCGAAGTTGGTCGACTGCCCGAACATCACCTTCATCAAGCAGACGGGCTGAGTAGGTATTCCCAACTCAGCTAGAATAGCGGCATGCGCACCGACCCGTGGACCGACAACGCCTGTCCCATCGCCCGCACCATGGCGGTGCTGGGGCAGCGGTGGGCCGTGCTGATCATTCGCGAGGCGCTGCTGGGCAAGTCACGGTTCTCGGAATTCCGCGACGCGCTGGGAGTGGCCCCGGACGTGCTCAGTGCCCGGCTGTCCGAACTGGTGGAGGCAGGCATCCTCGATGTCGTCGACTACCAGCAGCCGGGCGACCGCACCCGAAGCCGGTACGTGCTGACCGACGCCGGTCACGACCTCATCCCGGTGTTGGCGGCCATCGGGCAGTGGGGGCATGTGCACCTGGCCCGGCCGCACAGCAGTGATTACCGCTTCATCGAGGCTGATACCGGCGACCCGGTGGGCATCGGATTCCGCCGTAAGGACGGCAGCACGGTGGCGCCGACGCAGGTCGCGCTCGTCACCAAGGCCGGCGGCTAGAACCGGCCGCTGCCGCCGCTGTAGCTGCGGCCCGACGAGCGTGACGCGCCGCCGTAGGACGTCGGGCGGCCCATGCTGCGACCGCCGCCGTAGCCGCCGCCGAACCCGCCGCCGAGGCCACCGCGCAAAACGTTGCCGATGATGATGCCGCCGAGCACGGCACCCATATCCGATCCACCACCACCGCCGTACTGCGAGGTATACGACCGTTGCGCGGCGCGCACATCGTCATTGGCCAACCCCTGTGCCTGCGCGGCCAGCGTCGACGCGCCGTTGGCATGCGCGACAGCCTCATTCGGGTTCCCCGCGCGCTTGGCCAGCGCGGCGTCCAATTGCCTGCCGGCCTCGGCGAGCCGGGTACGCGCCTCCGGGCCGACGCTCCCGCGCCGGGTGTCGATGAAATCCGACACGGCCTTGATCCGGGACTGCGCTGTGTCGATGGCCTGATCCAGAGCGCGCGCCAGCCGCTCAGCGGCCTCGCGCTGGGCGTGCACGCTGGCCAGCAGCTGGTCGAGATCGGCGTCGGCCTTGGTCAGTCGTGTGAAGGTGCCCAATGGGTCGGCAGTGCCGTTGTTGCGGGCTTCATCGGCGGCCTTCGTCGCGGCGTCGCGCGCGGCCGCCAATGCCGCCGCCTGCGGCGTATCCCGCTGTCCGAGAAGGGTGTTCGCTTGGTCGACGCCGGCCTGGATATCGGTGATCGCCGCGGGCAGGCCGGCGATCGCCCGGTTGATGTCGGTTGCGGCGCTGTCCACCGCGTCGAGCAGGGTGCGGGCCTGGCCCAGCGCGGACTCTGCGGCCCGCACGGCGTCCACCAGCGCCGTCTGGTCAGTGGCCGGACGGGACACCAGACTGCGGGCAGACGACATGTTGCGATCGGCGAAAGCCAACCGCTCCTTGGCCGCATCGACATTGCCCGCAACCGAACTCAATGCGGCCGCATCGAACTGCTGGTGCAGCGTGTCCAACGTCTGCTGTGAGGGCGTCAGGCGCGCGGTCAGGTCTACCATCTGCTGGGTCATGCCGTCCAACCGCGTCGGGGCATTGATCACCAGGTCGCGCAATTGGTCGAAAGCTGTGCTCTGGGTGTCGAGTTCACGATCGGCCTTGGCGGCCGCCACGATCACGCGGGTCAACAGGTCACGCCGCTGCAGCGGGGTCTCGGGCACCGCGTCGTCGAGGATCTGCCGCACGTTGAACGCCTGCGCCAGTGCGGTTTTGGCGTTGGCCACCGCCCGGCTGAACGCCTCGGTCTGCTTCGGGCCGAATTCCTCGACCGCCAGCTGCAATTCGGCGTCGCTGGTGCGCACCGCATTGTCGACGTCGACGACAATCGAACGGGACAGTTCGTCGAGGGCCTCGAGCGGTACCGTCGCCAGGGCGTTCGGATCGGTGGGGTCGACGCGTTTGGCGGCCTCGAATTCGGCCTTGCGGCGCTTGGCCCGTCGGCGTGCCGACCACCAGAACAGCAGCCCGGCCAGCACCAGCACCACGCCGATGGCGATCACCAGCGCCGGCCACGACATACCTGCCGCCGCTTGCGGTTCGGTGTTGAGCCGATTGGCCGCCGCGATCGCCGCACCCGCCCAGTCGTCGCGCCGCAACGCGGGGGTGATGCTGTTGCGCCGGATGTCGTCGGTGTCCGAGGAACTGACAGTGGTGACGGTCGACGGCACCTGGAACGCGAAGGCACGGTCCACGGTGGCCACCGCCAGCACGGCGTCGTCGTCACCGAAATCGCTCATGGTCATGGTGCGCTGGGTCCAGCCCAACGCGTTCTGCCCGGAGAAATCCTCGACAAACACCACCCACAGCTTGATGCGCCGCTGGTCGTAGAGCTTGTCGAGCGCATTCTGCACACTGGTGTGCTGCTGCGGCGAGAGCGCACCCGCGTTGTCGGTGAGCTGGGTGGACAGTCGCAGCGGCGGCTCGGCACCGGCGCCTGGGGCCGCCACCAGCCCGACCATCAGGACCGCGAGCAGCATGGGCAGCAGACGGGCGATGCGCATGACGGCCAATCTAATGGGCTGCCGGGTATTGCTGCTGTGTCCTGGCAGACTGTGCCTCGGTGAACGACGACGGGTACGACCCCTACGACGACTTCGACCGGGAACGCCTGGTGGTCGAAGCGCCGAAGGCTGCCGCACTGCCCGGAACCGACACCGTGCACCGTACCGATTTCGCGAGGGACCGGGCCAGAGTGCTGCACAGCGCGGCCTTGCGCCGGTTGGCCGACAAGACGCAGGTGGTCGGGCCCCGGCAGAGCGAGACGCCGCGCACCCGGCTCACCCATTCTCTCGAGGTGGCCCAGATCGGCCGTGGCATGGCGATCGGGCTGGGTTGCGACCCCGACCTGGTCGACCTGGCCGGCCTCGCCCACGACATCGGTCACCCGCCGTACGGACACAACGGCGAACGTGCCCTCGACGAGATCGCGCAGTCGTTCGGCGGATTCGAGGGCAATGCGCAGAACTTCCGCATCCTCACCCGCCTGGAACCCAAAGCCCTTGACAGCGAAGGGCGTTCCGCCGGGTTGAACCTGACCAGGGCCTCGCTGGACGCGGTGACCAAGTACCCGTGGCAGCGCTACGGCGGGCGCAAAAAGTTCGGCTTCTACGATGACGATGCCCAGGCTGCGGCCTGGGTGCGCGACGGGGCTCCCGCCGAGCGGCCCTGCCTGGAGGCGCAGGTGATGGACTGGGCCGACGACGTCGCCTACTCGGTGCACGACGTCGAGGACGGGGTGATCTCCGGGCGCATCGACCTGCGCGTGCTCGCCGACGCCGATGCGGCGGCATCACTGGCGCAGTTGGGTGCCAAGTCGTTCCCGGTGCTCAGCCATGACGATCTGCTCGCTGCCGCGGACCGCCTGTCGCGTATGCCCGTGGTCACCGGGGTGGGCAAGTACGACGGCACGTTGGCCGCGTCCGTCGCGCTCAAGCGGCTCACCAGCGAACTTGTCGGCCGGTTCGCCAACGCCGCGATCACCGAGACGCGCAAGGTCGCAGGCAACGGCCCGCTGCGGCGTTTCGACACCGATCTTGCGGTGCCCGCCACCGTGCGTGCCGAGGTGGCAGTGCTGAAGATGCTGGCGCTGCAGTTCATCATGTCGGACCACCAGCACCTGCAGATCCAGACCGACCAGCGGACCCTCATCCACGAGGTCGCGCTGGCGTTGTGGGCGCAGGCCCCGGTGAGCCTTGACCCGCTGTTCGCGCCCGAGTTCATCGCGGCCGCCGACGACGGGGCCCGGCTGCGGGTGGTCATCGATCAGATCGCGTCCTACACCGAGGGTCGGCTGGAACGTGTCCACGAGGCACGCTCACCGCGCCCGCTGGGCTGATCAGCCGCGCAGCCGGTCCACCACGACATCCGGGCGCGCCCACAACAGCGCGCCACCGACACCGGCGATGACGCTGCGCGTCGCCCCGGGGATCCTCGCAGCGAGCGTGGCACCGAGATCCGGCGAGTGCACGGTGTCGTCGGCGCCGAACAACACGTGCACGTCGACTCCCGGCGCCAGCAGGTGCGTCGGCCAGGGCGACGTCGCCAGCACAGTGTCGCGGGCGTAGCCGGCCGCCCCCTGCGCGAAACCGTCGTCGAGGGCGGCACGCAACATCGCGCGAAAGCCGGGCTGGTCGTAGACCACGGCGTCCGACGCCGGATAGTCGGCCATGATCATGTCGAACAGGGCGGTCGCGGTATAGCCGCAGAGATCCTGCATCGCACCCTCTGGGTCTGCGGCGACCGCGGCGACGAATTCGCGGTGGGCCGGCGACAGTTGTGCGGCCACCGCGGGATAGCCGAGGTCATCGATCGGGGACACCAGCACCAACCGCGAGGCTCGGCCGGTGGCGGCCAGAGCCAACCCGAACGGCGCTCCCTGCGAATTGGCGATCACCGGGACCGGCCGCCCGACGACGGTGTCGATCATCGCGGCGATGTCGGCGGCGACGCTGTCGAGGGTCTTGCCCGGATCGGCCGTGGATGTGCCGATGCCGGGGCGGTCCACCGAGATCAGCCGGATGCCTGCGGCGTCGAGCACCTCAAGCCCGAATGCCATCCGCCTGCCGCATCCCGCGCCGGCGATGAACACTGCCGGTTCGCCGGAGTCAGGCCCGTAGGCGGCGTAAGCCGTTCGGCGCCCGCGGAATTCGACCCAGCCTTCGTTCGTCACGCGATCTTGTCCAAGATGGCCCTGGCCACGTCGATGCCGCTGGTCTCCGGATCGGCGCTCTTCGTCGGGTCCCTGAACATGACGACCCCCACGTCGACGACGTTGTTGCCCTTTAACGCAAGTGCCCGCGATGTGGGCATCCGGATGGTCCCGCTACCCGCGTCGGTATACCCCACTGTCGCGGTGACGATCGAGTCGGTGGTGTCGACATCCCGAATAGTCCACGAGTCGAACTTGCCGTCCGTTCCCCACGACGCGAGAACCCTCTGGCTGTTGCACTGCTTCCACTCTTCTGTAGCCCGGGCGAGGAGTTTCTGGGCATCCTCAGGATTGGCGAATGCCACAACTGCCTCATCGACGCTGATCACCGCTCCTGCATAGTCGCCGGTTGGCCGGCTCCATTGCTGATAAGCGAAAGTTCGCATGGAGGAATCGCGGTACGTGACGCTTGCCGCCGGGTGCAGGACCCCTACGCACTTCTCGGTGCGTTCATCGGACGTTCCGAACTCGCGCAGGCCGTACACACCGCCCCGTTGAGAACTTCCCGCGTTGGTTTCGAATGGCTGGTTCAGGACCCTGGTCAGTTCCGTTCCGTCGAGCAAAGCGGCGTCGACCGGGGTACTCGAACTGGTCGGTGAGCGGCCCGAAGACCCGACGCTCGCCGACGTGTGGGTCGGACGTAGCAGCCACACCAGAAGGGCGACAACGGCCAGCACGATGATCAGATACGACACCGTGATGCCCACCAACGCGCGGGTACGACCGCGCTCGCCAGTGCGCTTGATCCGTGACAACGCCAAGTGGCCCAGGACCGCGCCGGCCGGTGCACAGATGAACGCGAAGATCACCGACAGTGTCGCGAACAAGTTGACGCTGCCCGACTGCGGCGGAGGTTGAGGTGGGTATCCAGGTGGCGGTCCCGGAGTGAAGAATCCACCACCCGGGGGGACAGTGCCGAATGGGTCCGACGAAAACACCGGGCGGCCGTGGTCGCCGTAGCTCACTGCAATCCCTCCCGATACGCGCCGCGACGCATCAGCCGATCTTGTTCATGATGGCCTTGGCCATGTCGATCGCGGCCACATCGATATCGCTGTTTGCGGCGACTTTCGCCTTGTCGACGATGTCGAAGTAGTCGGCAACAGTTTCGATGACGTAGTGGTCCTTTACCGCCAGAACGCGGGCATGCGGGGTGGACAACTCTTCGTCAGTTCCGCCGTTGAGCAGGGTCGCGGTGAGCATGGCGTCAATGGTCTGCACCTTGAAGATCACATCGCGGATATAACCGCTGGGGGTTTTGCCGAGTTTGGCGGTGACGGTCTTCCCCTCGCACTGTGTCCACTGCTCGGTTGCGTGGGCCAACACCTCCTGGGCGGCCTCCGGGCTGGGTAGCGCTACGACGGCCTCGTCAACGCCGACAAACCGCGGCCTCTGCTTGCCGTCGAGGGCCGCAAGGAAATGCGTTCTGGCGACGGCCTGCACAGCGGCGTCCTCGTAGGTGACCTGCTGAGCCACTGCTGTCACCCCGAGGCATTCGGGCTCGGTGAAGTTCTTCCTGCCGTCGCTGAGTGCCTCCGACCCGCCTGACTTCGGGCTGCCGACCTGCTTCTCGTGCAGCAGGTCGCTGATCTCGGGTTCGGTGAGTAACGCGTCGACCGGAGCGATCGCGGCTTTCGGGCTCTCGAACGCAGCAGGCTCGGGCAGGAGCAACCACAGCACCAGCGCCACCACGGCGAGCACGATGATCGCGTAGGAGAGAGCGATACCGACGATGGCACGCCCGCGGCCGGGCTCGCCCGTCCTCTTGATCTTTCGCAGCGCCAGGTGACCGAGGACAGCTCCGGCTGGGGCGAAGACGAACGCGAAGATCACCGACAACGTCGCGAATTCGTTGACTTCCTGCGACGGTGGCGGAGGCTGTCCCGGGAACTGGCCCTGGCCGGGCGGTGAGAACGATCCGAAGCTGCCGATCACCGGAGGTGCTGCGGGGATCGGACCGCCGAACGACCCGTCGAATGGGGACGGGTCGAATGGCGACGACGAATAGGGTCCACCTGGTGGCTGCGCGCCGTACCCACCGTAGGTCACCGAACACCCCTTCCCGCGCCGTGTTAGCTGCCCAAGTCTAGGCACAGGTTGGCGGGGCGGATTGCGGTTATTTGCGGCCGTCAGCGGCCGCATAGACTATGCCGGTGGCCGGCCGGATTCCTGATCGCGATATCGCGGCCATCCGTGAAAAAATCCGCATCGAAGACGTCGTCGGCGACTACGTCCAACTGCGCCGTGCCGGCGCGGATTCGATGAAGGGTCTGTGCCCGTTTCACGACGAGAAGTCGCCGTCGTTCCATGTCCGGCCCAACCATGGCCACTTCCACTGCTTCGGCTGCGGCGAGGGCGGTGACGTCTACGCCTTCATCCAGAAGATCGAGCACGTCACCTTCGTCGAGGCCGTCGAGCTGCTCGCCGATCGCGTCGGCTACACCGTCACCTACACAGGCTCGTCCACCACCAACGTGCAACGTGACCGGGGCAGCCGCAGCCGCCTGCTGGCCGCCAACGCCGCCGCGCAGGAGTTCTATGCCGAGGCGCTGGCGTCTGATGAGGCCGCCGAGGCACGCAAGTATCTGACCGAGCGCAACTTCGACGCCGCGGCGGCCGCGCAGTTCGGCTGCGGGTTCGCCCCGTCAGGCTGGGACAAACTGACAAAACACTTGCTGCGCAAGGGTTTCGAGTTCAAAGAGCTCGAAGCGGCCGGGCTGAGCAGGGAAGGCAAACGCGGGCCGATGGACCGCTTTCACCGGCGGCTGCTGTGGCCCATCCGGGTGTCGTCGGGGGAGACCATCGGATTCGGTGCGCGCCGGTTGTTCGACGACGACCAGAACCAGGCGAAGTACGTCAACACCCCCGAAACCGTGCTCTACAAGAAGTCGCAGGTGCTCTTCGGACTGGACCGGGCCAAACGTGACATCGCCAAGGGTCATCAGGCCGTCGTCGTCGAGGGCTACACCGATGTGATGGCCATGCACATGGCAGGCGTCACCACCGCGGTGGCCTCGTGTGGCACCGCGTTCGGTGACCAGCACCTGTCCATGCTGAGGCGACTCATGATGGACGACAACTTCTTTCGCGGCGAGCTGATCTACGTGTTCGACGGCGACGCGGCCGGGCGGGCTGCCGCGGTCAAGGCGTTCGAGGGGGAGCAGAACCTTTCGGGGCAGTCGTTCGTGGCGGTGGCCTCAGACGGGATGGATCCGTGTGATCTGCGGCTGCGCTCGGGTGACGGCGCCCTGCGCGATCTGGTGGCGCGTCGAACCCCGTTGTTCGAGTTCGTCATTCGCAGTGCGCTCGCCGAACACGACCTCGACAGCGCCGAGGGACGCGTGGGCGCGCTGCGCCGGTGTGTGCCGATGCTGGGCCGGATCAAAGACCCCACACTGCGCGACGAGTACGCCCGGCAGCTGGCCGGCTGGGTGGGTTGGGACGACGTGGCGCAGGTCATCCGCCGGGTCCGGGAGGAAGCCGGCCGCCCGGCCCGCCGTGACGATCGTCGTTCCCCGGAACCGCAGGAGCGTCCGAAAGCGCCACCCGTGCAACGACCGAACCCCGCGGACCCGACGCTGTGGCCACAGCGTGAAGCGCTCAAGGCCGGGCTGCAGTACCCGGGCTTCGCCGGACCGGTGTTCGACTCGCTGACCGTGGAGAGCTTCACCCATCCGGCCTACGCCGCCGTGCGGGCCGCGATCGAGGCGGCCGGCGGCACGGCGGCCGGGATCTCGGGCGCGCAGTGGATCGAGGTGGTGCGCGAGCAGACCACCTCGCCTGCAGCGGCCAGCCTGGTCAACGAGCTGGGCGTGGAGGCCATCAACGTCGAGGACGACGAGCAGTTGCCGCGCTACATCGGCAGCGTGCTGGCCCGCCTGCAGGAAGTGTGGGTGGGGCGCCAGATCGCCGAGGTCAAATCCAAGCTGCAGCGCATGTCGCCGGTCGAGCAGGGTGATGAATACCACGCCCTGTTCGGGGACCTGGTGGCGATGGAGTCGTACCGCCGCAGCCTGCTGGAACAGGCCAGTGGTGACGACCTGACTGCGTGATTGCTCACATCACGATATGGTGAACCCGCTTCGACCCTGGACGTGGCGAGAAAGGCAATCTGGTGACATTGATCAGCACCCGCACGCGGCGGTTCGTCGCTGTCGGCGCATTTGTGGCGGCCGCAGTCGCTGCCCCGGCGTTCATCGCGACCATGACCCCCCAGAGCGGTGAGGTCAGCGCATCCCCGGCCTGCCTGGCGTGGTTCGGCAACAAGGACGACGGCAAGTGCCTGTCCTACTCCAACAACGGCAACGGCTACGCCCCGTCGTTCTCGATCGGCCCGCAGGGCACCGGTCAGAACGGCGGCCTGACCACCGGCCCGCTGCTGCCCGGTCAGACCATCAATCAGGGGATCGGCTAACTACCGGCCCGTTTGACCCTCGAAACGTCGGTGCTCTCCATGGAGAGCACCGACGTTTCTGCGTCGATGGGGGTCATCGTCACGAACTGCGGGTCCGGGGACACGCGCTTGGCGATGGTGCGACGGCCGGCGTCGAGCACGGCCTTGGTCGCGGGATTGCCGGTGACCGCGCGATAGGTGCTGGCGATCTGCTCGTAGCGGCGTCGGCCTGCCTTGGCGCCAAGTACATAGCCGACGGCGATCACGGCGGCATAGCGGATCACGGCGTTCCTCCCAGACGGCGAATGTGTGCTTCCATCCTGCCTCACCGCCACGCCGACGCGCCCGTGCGGGAGCGCATTGG
Organism: Mycobacterium dioxanotrophicus; assembly: GCF_002157835.1. Lineage (NCBI taxonomy): Bacteria > Bacillati > Actinomycetota > Actinomycetes > Mycobacteriales > Mycobacteriaceae > Mycobacterium > Mycobacterium dioxanotrophicus. Next base: position 2,609,767 of record NZ_CP020809.1, read on the forward strand.
CGGCAGCGGCGGTCCGTACGCTAGAGTCAACGCTCGGCCCGCTCGGAGCACGCTCCGCGCGGACTTAACGCAGAAGATAGTCCCCTGTAGCTCAATTGGCAGAGCTCCCGACTGTTAATCGGGCGGTTGATGGTTCGAGTCCATCCGGGGGAGCAACCACGTCCTACTTCTTGCCCTGCTGCTGTTGCCGGGCAGCCTGGGCGAGTGCTTCCACCAACGGATTTGCCGCCGACGCCAGCGCCTGCCGTTCCTCGTCGGTGAGTTGATAGAACGTCCATACGCCCCACGCGGCCGGCCGGATGTACACCGTGACCTCTTGGCGGGTGTTGTTCTGCAGGACGGCCGGCACGGGCACCGCGCGGTCCAGTGTGGCGGCACTGGCCAATTCTTCGGCGATCTTGTCGACGTCAGCCGACTCCTGCAGTTGGTACAGCACAGCCTTGTTGAATGGTCCTTCCATGGCGAGGAACCAGGCCATCAGCGTCTCCTTCGGTGGGGTCGGGCGTCACTGTAAGGGATCAGCCCTCTCAGATGGCCGGTATTCCGGTACGCGCGCACCAAAGACGGCCCGTACCCAGGAACTGTCCAGGTTTCGCTAGGCTCGTGGCGTGCACCCTCGGCTGATCGCCACCGCCACGTTCGTCGGGCTCGTCGCTGCTGGTTGCGGCTGGAGCCCGTCTTCGGCGCCGCCGCCGAAACCGGACACCTGCACGCCGACGGACGGCCCCAGCGCCGACGCTGTCGCGCAGGCGATCGCCAACCTGCCCAATCCCGAAGCCGGGGCGCAGTGGACTCAGGTCAGGGACGGCCACACCGCCAACTGCCGGCTGTATTGGGTGCAGGTGGGGCAGAAGAACCCGCAACCCAACAGCGTCGGCCAGTTGCTGTTCTTCGATCGGCAGACGCCGCTGGGTCCGGCCACCCCGCAGCCGCGTCCCTACATCAACGTGGTGACCAACGCTGATGACAGCGTGGTGGTCAACTACCAGTGGCAGCAGGGGCAGGACTCGCCCAAGGCGCCCACCGGTATCGCGACGGTGCGGTTCCGGATCGGTGACGACGGCAAGCTTCAGGCCGTCGACCCGCTGCCGCCCAGCCCTTAGCCGTTGACCAGCTCGGCCGGATCGAGCATTGCCGCGTAACGCAATTGCTCGGGGATGCCGAAGCCGTCGACGAGGGTTTCGATGTGCGGGCGCAAGGTGCGGCAGCGCTCGTTGATGCCCCGGGTGACGGCCTTGGCCCGCTCGGTGGACAGGTACCGGTGTTCCATGAACCAGGCCTTGTCGTCCTCGATGACCGAGAGCGCGTACAGATCGCAGACGTCTTCGAGCAGTTCGCGCGCGGCGTCGTCCTCGCATGCCGCGATGCCTGCGACGAACGCCTCCAGGATGATGCGGTCGATGTGCGCCGACGCGGCGTGCAGCACGTGGTCCTGCACGGCGTTGAACGCGTCGAAGGCACTCATTTCCTTGGCCTTGCCCTGCAACCGCCGGGCGACCGTCGACAACAGGTATTCCTCGCGGTCCTCGAACATTTTGACCTGGGTGCCGCGGTTGAACAGGCTGCCTTCTTCCTCGTTGTCCTGGCGGCTGTCCAGCACGGTCTGGATGATGGTCTCCGCCGAGGTGCGCTTGAGGACGCGTTCGCCGGCGAAGTTGGCGGCGAACCGCACCCATTCCACCGGGCTCATGCCCTTGATGTCGTCGGCGTAGGCGGTCAGGAGTTCTTTGGCGACCAACTGGGTCAGCACGTGGTTGTCACCCTCGAACGTGGTGAACACGTCGGTGTCGGCGCGCAGCGCGATGAGCCGGTTCTCCGCGAGATAGCCTGCGCCACCGCATGCTTCGCGTGCTTCCTGGATGGCCTTGCTGGCGTGCCAGGTGTTGGCGGCTTTGAGGCCGGCTGCGCGCGCCTCCAGTTCGCGCTGCTCCTCGGCGTCCGGATTGTCCGAGGTCTGCAGTTCATGGCATTTCGAGACCAGCTCGTTCTGCGCGAACTGCAGTGCATAGGATTTGGCGATCAGGGGCAGCAGCCGGCGTTGGTGCACCAGGTAGTCCATGATCAGCACTTCGTTGTCGCTCTTGGGCGCCTCGAACTGCCTGCGCTGCAACGCATATCGGGTGGCGATGTCCAGGGCGACGCGGGCTGCCGCTGCGGCGCTGCCGCCGACGGTGACGCGGCCGCGGATCAGCGTGCCGAGCATGGTGAAGAAGCGGCGGCCGGGGTTTTCGATCGGTGAGCTGTAGGTGCCGTCGGGCGCGACGTCGGCGTAGCGGTTGAGCAGGTTCTCCCGCGGCACCCGCACGTGGTCGAACACGATGCGGCCGTTGTCGACGCCGGGCAGCCCGCCTTTGTAGTGGCAGTCCGACGTCGTGACACCGGGCATGTCGTTGCCCAAGTCGTCACGGATCGGCACCACCAGGCAATGCACGCCGTGGTTGACTCCGTCCGGGGTGATGAGCTGTGCGAAAACTGCTGCGACACGGGCAGTTTCGGCCGCGCCGCCGATGTAGTCTTTACGCGCCGTCGGGGTCGGGGAGTGGATCACGAACTCTTCGGTCGCCGGATCGTAGGTCGCCGTGGTCTCCAGGGACTGCACGTCGCTGCCGTGGCCGGTCTCGGTCATCGCGAAACAGCCGAGCAGGTCGAGGTCGATGAGGCGCCGGACGTAGGCCTTGTGGTGGCGCTCGGTGCCGAGGTTTTCGATGGCGCCGCCGAACAGGCCCCACTGCACGCCCGCCTTGACCATGAGCGACAGGTCCGACATCGCGAGCATCTCGATGCTGCTGATCGCGGCGCCGACGTCGCCATTGCCGCCGTGTTCTTTACGGAACCCGTCTTCCGCGGCCCCGGCTGCGGCCATGATCTTGAGTTGCTCGGCGACCTTGGCCCGGGCAATGGCGGTGTTCGGCGTGTAATGCGGCCGGAACTTCTCGTCCGAGAGATTGGCCCGCATGGCGTTCTTGGTGTCTCGCCAGCGCCCGTCCAGCGTGTTTCGCAGATGCTCGGCAGTGGAGGTCATACCCGACGGTAGCGCGTGACCCCGTTGAGGATCGTCGAGATCGACGCCAGGGTCGTTGTTTTCACACAGTCACAACCCTGGCGTCAATCTCGACGTTGAGAAGCTCTAGCTCTCGCTGCCCATGGTGACCGCGGTCGCCTCGTCGGTGAGCTCGTCGAGCTCATCCTCGATGGCGAGGTCGTCGTCGATGTGGCTGAGATGTGCGCGCGTCGCGAACAACACGACCGCACCGGCGAGGACCGCACCGGCGCCCACCCAGTACGGCAGGTGCACGCTGACCTGTTCACCGAGCAGGCCGGCCAGCCACGGCGCCACGGCGGCGCCGCTGAACCGCAGGAAGCTGTAGGCCGCCGAGGCCACGCCACGCTCGACCGGGGCGGCCTTCATGACGGTTTCGGTGATGAGCGTGTTGTTGACGCCGATGAACAAGCCGGCGACGACGACGCAGGTGGCCAGAATGGGTTTGGATTCGGTGGCCACTGCCATCACCGCGAGCGTGGCGGTCATCGCGAGCAGGTTGACGACGAGCGTGCGCACGGTGCCGAACCGGTGTTGCAGTCGCGGTGCGACCACCACGGACGTGAACGCCAGCGCCAGGCCCCAGCCGAAGAAGATCAGCCCGATCTGATGCGCGCTCATGTCAAGGGGGAACGGGGTGAACGCCAGCAGGGTGAAGAAGCCGAAGTTGTACAGCAGCGCGGTGATCGACACGCCGAGCAGCCCGCGGTGGCGCAGGGCCCGGAACGGGTCGGCGAGCGTGGTCGCCCGCTCGGCGCGCGGGGTGGCAGGCAGCAGGAAGGCGGTGATCACGAGGGCGAACGCCATCAACGCCGACACTCCGAAGAACGGGCCGCGCCAGGAGATCGACCCCAGCACGCCGCCGACCAGTGGGCCGACCGCGATACCCAGGCCGAGTGCGGCCTCGTAGAGGATGATCGCCTGTGCCACAGAGCCTTTGGCGGAGTTGACGATCGTGGCCAGCGCCGTGGCGATGAACAGCGCGTTACCGAGACCCCACAGGGCGCGCCAGCCGACGATCTGCATGACCGTCTCGCTCATCCCGGCCAGTCCCGCACCGGCGATGATGACGACCAGGCCCAGCAGCAGCGTTCGTTTCGGTCCGATCCGGCTCGACACCACGCCGGTGATCAGCATCGCCACGCCCATCACCGCCATGTAGCTGGTGAACAGCAGCGACACCTGTGACGGTGAGGCGTTGAGGTTGTCGGCGATCGGCTTGAGGATCGGATCCACCAGTCCGATGCCCATGAAGGCTACGACGGAGGCGAAGGCTACGGCCCATACGGCCTTGGGTTGGCGCCACATCAGGGCGAGAACTCCTTGTCTGTTGTCGGTTCGGTATCAGTTGTCGTCGGCCGGGTCGCGGTCCTCGAGGATCCGCCGGATGACGTCCACGGCGGCCGCCAGGGTTTGGCGGTCCTCGGGGGCTAGACGATCGAGCCGCGGGTTGATCGCGGCGGCGCGGTCGATCCGGGCCTGCGTGAGGGTGCGTCGACCCTCGTCGGTGATGCGGATCAGGACGGCGCGGGCATCGCCCGGGTCGGCGGTGCGGGACACCAGTCCGGCGTCTTCGAGGCGACGCACCTGCGTCGTCATCGTGGGCTGCGAGCAGTGGTCGAGGTAGGCGAGGTCGGAGATGCGGGCCTGGCCCTGGTCCTCGATGGTGGACAGCAGCCGCGCCTGGGCCCATGGCAGCGGCAGCCGGGTACGTTGGTTGGCGAGACGATTCAGCCGCGCCACGACCGAGAGCAATTCCGCGCCGAGTTCGGTCTTGTGGTGCGCCGCGGCGTCTTCCGCTATGGGGGTCGGCATACGTCCATAATTACATAGAATTCCTATGTAGTCCACCGGTCCCTCCGTGTCGCCCGTCACACAACGGCCACCGAACCACACCGATTCTGGCTGGCAGAATCGAGAAATGACCGCTCCGGGATCGGCGACCCAGCCACGGAAATCGGGTCCGCTGACCCCCGGGGAACTCGCCCAGGCCGCCGTGATGGCGGCGCTGTGTGCCGCGACGGCCATCATCGCCGTGGTGGTGCCGTTCGCCGCGGGCCTTTCGATGCTCGGCACCGTGCCGATGGGCCTGCTGGCGTACCGCTACCGGATGCGGGTCCTGCTGGCCGCGACCGTCGCCGGCGCCACCATCGCGTTCCTCATCGCCGGGCTCGGCGGCTTCATGACCGTCGTGAACTGCGCGTACATCGGCGGGCTGACGGGCATCGTGAAACGGCGTGGCCGCGGCACCCCGACCGTTCTCGCCGCGGCCGTCGTCGCCGGCGCGCTGTTCGGCATGGTGTTGGTCGGGGCGATGACCGTGCTCTCGCGACTGCGCATTCTCGCGTTCGAATCGATGACCGCCAACATCGAGGGTCTGGCCGTGGCCATGGCCCGCGTCCCCGTCCTACGGGATTTCGCCGATCCGCTCAAGCACGGCTTCGCCACGCTGCTCGACTACTGGCCCGTGCTGATCCTCGGCTCCGGGATCTTCAGTATCTGCTTCGTCAGCCTGGTCGGCTGGTGGGCACTGTCGCGGGTGCTGACCCGGCTGGCCGGCGTCCCCGACGTCCACAAACTAGACACGCCCGGTGGCACGGGAACCGTGGCACCGGTGCCGGCTCGCCTGGCCGACGTCCGATTCCGGTATCCCGGCGTCGACCACGACGCTCTGGGTCCGGTGTCGATGGACCTGCAGCCGGGCGAACACGTCGCGGTCACCGGCCCCAACGGCTCCGGCAAGACCACCCTGATGCTGGTACTGGCGGGCCGGGAACCCACCGCGGGCACCGTCGAACGTGAAGGCGTGGTGGGGCTGGGCCGCATCGGCGGGACCGCGGTGATCATGCAGCACCCCGAGAGTCAGGTGCTCGGTACCCGGGTCGCCGACGACGTCGTGTGGGGCCTGCCGCCCGGTACGACGACGGATGTGGACCGGCTGTTGACCGAGGTCGGCCTCGACGGGCTGGCCGACCGCGACACCGGCGGACTGTCCGGAGGCGAACTCCAACGGTTGGCCGTGGCGGGTGCCCTGGCGCGCGAACCCGCGCTGCTCATCGCCGACGAGGTCACGAGCATGGTCGACCAGAACGGCCGCGACACCTTGATGACCGTGCTGTCCGGACTGACCCGGCACCACGAGATGTCACTGGTGCACATCACCCACTACGACGCCGAAGCATCGTCGGCCGACCGCGCCATCAACCTCGGCGGCACGACCGAGAACACCGACATGGTGCAGACCGCGGCCGTGCCGGCCGGCACGGTCCCCGGACATGAAGCCGGCGCACCCGTGTTGGAGCTGACCGCCGTGGGGCACGAGTACGCCAGCGGGACCCCGTGGGCGAAAACGGCTTTGCGGGACGTCACGTTCACCGTGAACGAGGGCGACGGCCTGCTTGTCCACGGCCTCAACGGATCCGGCAAATCCACCCTGGCGTGGATCATGGCCGGGCTCACCGTGCCCACCTACGGGGCCTGCCTGCTCGACGGCGCACCGGTGTCCGGACAGGTCGGAGCCGTGGCGATGTCGTTCCAGGCGGCGCGGCTGCAGTTGATGCGCAGCAGCGTCGAACGCGAGATCGCATCGTCCGCGGGCTTCGCGGTCGACGACCAGGCGCGCGTCGCGGCGACGCTGGCCACCGTCGGCCTGGACCCGGGGCTGGCCAAACGACGGATCGATCAGCTCTCGGGCGGTCAGATGCGCCGGGTGGTACTGGCAGGCTTGCTGGGCCGGGCCCCGCGCGCGCTGATCCTCGACGAGCCGCTGGCCGGTCTGGATGCGGCCAGCCAGCGGGGCCTGCTGCGACTGCTGGAAGATCTGCGCCGCGACACCGGGTTGACCGTCGTGGTCATCTCGCACGACTTCTCGGGCCTGGAGGGACTCTGCCCGCGCACGCTGCATCTGCGGGACGGGGAACTGGCCATGGCGCCGACGGCGGCAGGAGGGGCTCGATGACCGCGCCGACCCGAGGGCAACGCAGACCCATGGTGCTGCTGCGGCCGGTGCCCGGCGACAGCGTCATCCACCAACTGTGGGCAGGCACCAAGCTGCTGGCGGTGGCCGGTATCGGCGTGCTGCTGACCTTCTATCCCGGCTGGGTGCCGATCGCGTTCGTCGGGGTGCTGGTGTTGGTGGTGGCCCGGCTGGCGCACATCCCGCGCGGCGCCGTGCCCTCGGTGCCGTTCTGGTTGTGGGTGCTGATGGCGCTCGGCGCGGCGACCGCGACGCTGGCCGGCGGCAGTCCGATCATCGATGTCGGGTCGATGCACATCGGCCTCGGCGGGCTCTTCAACTTCCTGCGCATCACCGCGTTGTCGATCGTCCTGCTCGGCCTCGGCGCGCTGGTGTCCTGGACCACCAACGTCGCCGACATCGCCCCGGCGGTCGCGACCCTGGGCCGCCCGCTGCGGTTCGTGCGCGTCCCCGTGAATGACTGGGCGGTGACAATCGCCTTGGCGCTGCGCGCATTCCCGATGCTGATCGACGAATTCCGCACGCTGTACGCGGCACGAAGGCTGCGGCCCAAGGAACGCGCCGAATCGTTCCGGGCCCGCCGCAAGCAGCGGGTGGGCGATGTCATCGACCTGCTGGCGGCGTCGGTGACTGTGGCGCTGCGCCGGGCGGACGAGATGGGCGACGCGATCACCGCGCGCGGTGGTACGGGCCAGATCTCGGCACTGCCGTCGCGACCGAAGGCCCGTGACTGGGTGGCGTTCGCGGTGCTGATCGTGGTGTGCGGCACTGCGTTGGCGCTGGAGTTGACGGTGCTCGGCACCAGCCTTCCTCGGCGCTGACGGGTCAGTGGCGCCGCGTCAGGAACCGGATGGCGGCATAACCCACACCGCCGGCCAGCGCCAACGCTGCCAGCCACGGCAGCAGCAGCCCGAACAGCATGACCGCCTCGGAGGCGAAGCCGACCATGCCGTCCCAGCCGCGCTCGACCTGACCGAAGAACCCGTGATACTGCTTGATCGGGCCGCCGAAGTTCTCGGCATAGACGTCGAGGTTGAGGGTGCTGAAGGCGATCTGCTCTCCGAGGTGAGCCCGCTGCGCGCGCAGGCTGTCCAGGTCGGCCTGCCGCTGCGACAGTGCGTTCTCGGCCTTGATCAGCGCGTCGGGATCCTTGGCGTCGCGCATGATCCCGAGCAGCCGGTCGACCGAGGTCTGCAGGGCGGTGATCCGCGCGTCGAGGTCGACGCGCTGGTTGGTCACGTCGTCGGCCTTGATCTCCAGCGTGTTGACGGTGCCGAGCCCTTTGACGTCGGTCAGGGTCTTGTCGAGTTTGGCGACCGGCACCCGCAACACCAGCGCGACATGCGCGCGCCCCGAACTGGAACCGGCATCCTCTGAGCGGCTGTCCACACGTCCGCCGGCATCGGTGACGATCGCCGTGGCCTTGTCGGCGGCTGCGGTGGTGTCGGAGGCCGTCAACGTCAGTGACACCGTCTTGACGATGTCGCGGTCGGCGTCAGCGGGTTTGGGAGCGTTGTCGTTCGGCCCGTTGAGCGGGGGAGGTGCGGTGAACGGCGCCGCGGGCGCGGGGGCTGCTGTCGCCGCGGCCGGGGGCGCTTCCGGCGCCGTCGAGCTCGGGGAATGCCCGGCTGCGCAGGCCTGCGTCGTCACCGAAACCGTCACGGCCAGCAGGGCCGCCGCGGCGAGGCGACGCCGGGCACGGCTGTTGTAGGCGGGCATCAGCACAATCTACCGATCATGGCTTGCCCGCAGACCTATCCTGAGCGGGGAGTTCGGGGGCGGTAGAGAGCCAGATGACGGTAGTGACGTGTCGACGATGCGGCCGGGTGGCGCGCGACGGTGCTCGGTTCTGCGACGCGTGCGGCGCCCCACTCGCCGAGGCGGCGGGGCCGGCCGAGTACAAGCAGGTGACGGTTCTGTTCGCCGATGTCGTGCACTCGATGGACATCGCCGCCGCGGTCGGTGCCGAACGTCTGCGCGAGATCATGACCGCATTGGTGCAGCGTTGCGCCGAGGTGGTCCAGCGCTACGGCGGCACGGTCGACAAGTTCACCGGCGACGGCGTCATGGCGTTGTTCGGAGCCCCGGTCGCCTTGGAGGACCATGCTTTTCGCGCTTGTCTCACTGCGTTGGAGATTCAGCAAGAGGTGCAGCGGCTGGCCGTCGACGTCGGCCGCCGTGACGGGTTGCCGCTGCAGCTGCGCATCGGCCTGAATTCCGGTGAGGTGATTGCCGGCGACATCGGTTCGGGACCGCTCGGCTACACCGCGGTGGGCGCTCAGGTCGGATTGGCGCAGCGGATGGAGTCGGTGGCACCCGCCGGCGGGGTGATGCTCAGCGAATCGACCGCACGTCTGGTCGAACACACCGTCGTGCTGGACGCAGCGCAACAGGTCCGGATCAAGGGGGCCACTGAACCGGTTACTGCTCGCCGGTTGGTGGGTATCGCCCCGCACCAGCAGGCGCGCATGGGGCGCGGCAGCACCCATCTCGTCGGCCGCAGCTGGGAACTGGCCGCCCTGCTCGGCATGCTCGACCGGGCCGCCGGTGGCGCGGGATGCTTCGCGGGCGTGGTCGGACCGCCGGGAATCGGTAAGAGCCGCTTGATCGCCGAGACCCTGGCCGTCGCGGTCGGCCGTGGCATCCAAGTGTTTTCGGCGTTCTGTGAGTCGCACACCGCCGACGTCCCGCTCTCGGTGGTCTCGGAGTTGATGCGGGCGGTGTTCGGCGTCGACGGGGTCGGTGACGACGCGACGGCGCGGAATCTGTTGCGCGCGCGGCTACCCGACATCGACGAAGCCGACCGGCTGCTGCTGGAGGACGCGTTGAGCATCGGCGACCCGCAGGTCCGGCTGCCCGAGATCGGGGTGGACGCTCGACGCAGACGCGTGACGGCACTGGTCGACGCCGTAGTGACAGCCCGCGCCGCGCCGAGTGTGTACGTGATCGAGGATGCGCATTGGATCGACCCGGTCAGCGAGGAGGTCCTGGTCGACCTGCTCGCGACGTTGACCCGCTCGCGGGCGCTGGTGCTGGTGACATACCGGCCCGAGTACGACGGTCCGCTGAGCCGACATCACGGCGCGCAGACCATCGCGCTGTCGCCGCTCGATGATGAACAGACGGCCGAATTGGTCAGCGGGCTGCTCGGGCGCGACGCGTCGGTCGGCGGACTGGCCGGCCAGATCGCCGAACGTGCCGCGGGCAACCCGTTTTTCGTCCAGGAGATCGTGCGTGATCTCGCCGACCGCGGTGTTCTCGCCGGCGGGCGCGGCTGTTATCTGTGTCCGACCGGTGCCGACGATGTAGCGGTCCCCGCGACCTTGCAGGCTGCCATCGCCGCGCGGGTCGACCGGCTCGACGCCGCCGCCAAGCGCACCCTGAGCGCTGCCGCCGTGGTGGGCGCCCGCTTCGACGAAGCCCTGCTGGCCCAGTTCGCCGACACGACTCAGCTCAGCAGGCTCATCACTGCCGAACTCATCGAACAGGTCGCGTCCACACCCAAGGCGCAGTACGCGTTCCGGCACCCGATGATCTGGTCGGTGATGTACCGCGCCCAACTGAAATCTGAACGCGCACAGCTACATCGGTGTGTGGCTGCCGCCATCGAGCCGCGGGACGAGAATGCCGCTCTGATCGCCGAGCACCTCGAAGCCGGCGGCGAGCTCCATCAGGCCTACGACTGGCACATGCGCGCCGGAGATCGGTCCAGATTCCGCGATGTGCGGGCGGCCCGGATGAGTTGGCAGCGGGCCGGTCAGGTCGCGGATCGGTTGCCCCTCGATGATCCGCAGCGCCCGGCCCTGCGGATCGCGCCCCGGGCGTTGATCTCCGGCACCAGTTTTCGTTCCGGCGGTCCCGTGCGTGACAGCGGTTTCGAGGAGCTGCGGGCGCTGGCCGAGGAGGCCGACGACAAGCGCTCGCTGGCCATCGGGATGGCCGGGCAGGTGGGCGCACTGCTCGGGCACGGGCATTTCCGGGCTGCTGACGAGTTGGCATCCGAACTCGTCGGCATTCTCGACGCGATCGCCGACCCGGATCTGATCGTCGGACTGCTGCACACCACGCTCATCGCCAAATTCGCGACGGGTGCGATGGCTGACCTGGTGCGGCTGGCCCAACGCGTGATCGATCTGTCGGGTGGCGATCCGCGCCGGGGCGGCATCGTCACCGAGTCGCCGTTGCTGATCGCGATGATGCTGCAGGCCGTCGCACGATCCTGCTTCGGACAACCCGGCTGGCGCGACGAGCTCGACCAGGCTCTGGCGCTGTTGCGTGATGTCAACCCGGCCGCGCGCGGTGTGCTGCTGGTGTACTGCTTCAACGTCGGCTGCACCTTCGGAACGCTCTCTGTCGATGCGGCGATTCTGCAGGAGACCGCCGAAACGCTGCGATACGCCGAACAACTCGGCGAGGGCTACGCGCTCGACGCCGCCCGCTGCGCACGCGGGCTCGCGCTGGTGGCAGCGGACCCGCAGAGCACCGAGGGGCTCGAACTGCTCGCGCAAACCCGCGAAGCCATTGTGCAGGAACGGTTCACCATGCCGGCCCTGGCTCCCATCGACATCGCGTTTGCGCGACGGCTGGTAGGTGAAGGTGACCGGGACAATGCGATCGCGACGTTGCGCGATGTCGCCGCCGGTCAGATCGACGCGGGGGAGTGGTTGGGGCGTGGGGTCGCGCTGAGCGCGCTGGCCGAACAACTGATCGCCCGTGGATCGGACGACGATCTCGGTGAGGTACAGGCGATGATCGACCGGTTGGATGCCGAACCGGTGGAACCCGGTTTTGCGCTGTTCGACATCATGGCGCATCGGCTGCGCGCCTTGCTGGCAGGAGCGCGCGGCGACACGGCCTATCCCGAACTGGTCGAGAAATATCGTGCGAAGGCGAAATCCTTTGGCTTCGAAGGACATCTGGCCTGGGCCGAGGAGATGTCGCGGGCCGGCTAGCGTGCCGCCGCGCTGTTCGCGGCCCACTGCGCGTCGGCGAGGCTGGTCGCGACATCCGCACGGCCCAGGAACATCTCGTCGAAATGGGGCCGCAGCGCCTGGTACCCGGCGGGGAACCCCAGCCCGCCCGGCGCCGGCACCTGCGGACCGCGCAGCACCCGGAAGAACGGGGTCACATCCACCCCGCGTGACTTCCAGTAGTCGTGGTAGACGGGCTGTGCCGCCAGCACGGCGGGCACCGCGGCGCCGTGCGCGCCGAGGAACTCATTGCCCTGCTTGCCGCCCATCCACTGCAACACCTGGCGTACCGCGTCGGGATGCTTGGTGGCCGAATTAGCGGCCGCGGCAATGCCATTGGTGACGCTGACCCGGCCTTTGGGTCCTTCGGGCAGCATCACCACACCCCAGTGGAACGGCGCCTGGTTGGCGATGGCCGCCAGGTTGAAGGTGCCGGACTGGAACAACGCCATCCGGCCCTGCAGAAAAGTGTTGCGGGAGAAATCTCCGTTGCCGTTGGTGACAGAGGCCGGCGGCGCGACGTGGTCGGTGTTGATCAGCCGCACCAGATACGTGAACGCTTCGACGGCCTGCGGGTTGTCGAAGGCGAACCGATCGCCAACGGTGAACTGGCCGCCGGCCGACCCGATGTAGTTCAGGTAGATGCCCTGCATGTCGTTGGCTGCGTTGTAGCCCCACTGCCGGATGCGGGTCGGATCGAACCCCTCGGTGGCGGCAGTGCGACCGTCCTCGTCGACGGTGAGCCGGGCCAGCAGCGGGCGCAGCGTATCGTCGGGCCCGTCGGACCACCGCAGGGTGAGCAGTTCGGTCAGGTCCACCCCGGCGGCGTCGAGCAGGTCGGCGTTGAAGAACACGGCGATGCCGGCGTCGGTCAGCTGCGGCACGGCCCACAACGCGCCGTTGCGGGTGAACTGGTTGACCACCGACGGCTCCCAGGCGCGGGCGGCGTTCGGGCCCAACGTCTTGCCGATGTCCATCAGCCGACCGCTGTCGGCGTAGCCGGCGAAATAGGCGTTGGACAACCAGAAGATGTCGTCGGCGCTGCCGCCGGCCACGTCGGTGCGCAACGTGTCGAAGTACGACGAGAACGCCACAGTGTTGACGCGCACCTCGATGTCGGGATGCGCACGGCTGAACTCGGTGAACGATTCCCGGTAGGCCGCCGCGGCCTGTTGATCCCACAGTCGCACCGTCACCACGACGTGTCCCGACGGCTCGGTGTCGCGGCCCAGGAGTACGGCAAGCCCCAGGAGCACCGCCATGGTCAGCGCCAGACCCGCGGCGGCCAGCGTCGAGAAGCGGGGCCTCATTTGATGCCCGTCACGACGATCGAGCGGACGATGTTGCGGGACAGGGCGACGAAGAGCACCAACAGCGGCACGATCGCGACCGTCGTCGCCGCCATCACCAGCGTCCACTGCGCGTTGTACTGCGTCTGCAGGCCCGCGGTCGCGACCGTCAGCACCTGCCATTTCTGCCCGCTGGTGATCACCAATGGCCACAGGAAGTTGTTCCACTGGGTCACCACGGTGATCAGCCCGAGGGTGACCAGAATCGACCGGCTGGCAGGCACCACCACATGGGTGATCACGTCCAGCGTGTTGGCCCCGTCGAGGCGGGCCGCGCTGATCAAGTCGCTCGGGATCGAGCGAAAGTACTCGCGCAGCAAGAAGATCGCGTACGGCGAGCCGAACATGAAGGGCAACACCAGGGCCCAGAACGTGTTACGCAGACCGGCTTCGGCCATCATCAGATACAGCGGCACCACCGTCACCGTCGCGGGCACCATCAGGGTGGCGATATAGACCCAGAACAGCGCGTCACGTCCCGGAAACTGCAGCCGGGCAAAGGCATAGGCGGCCAGCACGGAGAACACCAGCTGTCCGATCAGGATCACGGCGGTCATCAGTGCGGTCACCACGATGGCCCGGCCGAAGCCCGCGTCGGCGAGCCCCAGATAGTTCTGCAGCGTCGGCGGTTTCGGCAGCGACAACGGCGAATCCGTGTTGAACTGCTGTGCCGAGGTGAACGACGTCAGCAGCCCCAGTCCGAACGGCAGCAGCGTGATGACCGCGCCGACCACCAGCCCGGCGTAGATCGCGACGTTACGTGAGGTCATAGCTGATCCGACGACGGAAGTAGAGATGCTGGACCACGGTGATGCCGACGAGCAGGGCGAACAACACGATCGCCATCACCGCCGCGCGCCCCACGGCGGCCGCGCCGAACGCCTCGGCGTAGATGCGGTGCGCGACCAGATCGGTGCGTCCCTGCGGTCCGCCGCCGGTCAACGCGTAGACGGTGTCGAATACCTGGGCGGCGCTGACGATTCCGGTGACCAGAACGAAGAACATGGTCGGCCGCAACATGGGCAACGTGATGTGGCGGAACCGTTGCCAGGCGTTCGCGCCGTCGGTGCGGGCCGCGTTGTGCACGTCCTCGGGAATGTTGAGGATGCCCGCGAGAAAGAACAGCGTGACGTAGCCGACGTTGGTCCAGATGACCACCGCCGACACCAGGGGCAGCGCCAGGCTCGGATCCGTCAGCCAGTCGATTTGGTGGCCGAGCACGGTGCTCACGGCACCGTCGGTCGGTGCCAGGATCCAGCGCCACAACACCGCGATGGCCAGCGGGGCGCAGATCCACGGCAGCACGTACACAGTGCGGAAGAAGCCGCTACCGGGCAGGCCGCGGGCCAGCAGTGTCGCGGCGAACAGACCCAGCGCGGTTTGGGCCGGCACCACCAGCAGCACGAACAACAGGGTCACCAGCAGTGAGGTCGCGAACGACGAATCGGTGAGTACCGCAGTCCAATTGTCGAACCCGACATAGGTGATCGGCCCCAGCAGATCCCATCGGTGCAGGCTCAGCCAGGCCACCACCAGCATGGGCAGCACGAGGAAGGTGACGACGCCGAAGAGGCTGGGTGCGACGAGCGCGTACCCCAGTGCGGTGTCTCGGACACGCGAGGTGGCCATTCTGATATTAAAGCGGCACGTGCGCAGTGCGCGTCGGCGGGGCGGTTCCAACTGATGCCAAGACCGTCATACTGGCAACCGTGACGCCTAGAAAAGTGCGGGGCACATCACCCAAGCGGCAATGGCTGACGCCCAAGCAACAGCGCGCCTGGGTCGCCTTCATGCGGGTGCAGCTGCGGATGAGCTATGAGATGAACCGCCAGTTGCAGGCTGATTCAGATCTCTCGTTGGCCGACTACGATGTGCTCGTCGCGTTGAGCGGGGACCACGACGAGGGCATGCGCATCGGTGACCTGGCCGCGCAGATCGGCTGGGAACGCAGCCGACTCTCACATCAGTTGCGCCGCATGGAAGAACGTGGTCTGACCGAGCGGCGCACCGGTGCCGAGGACGGCCGCACCACGAACGTCGTGCTGACGCCCAACGGGCGGCGGGCCATCGAGGATGCGGCTCCTGGCCATGTGGACTTGGTGCGCAGCCTGTTTTTCGACCCCCTGCCCGACAATCTGCTCGCACCGTTCACCGCGGCGCTGGAACACATTCACGTCAACCTCAATCTCAACAGCTCGCTGCCGCCGGCGCCGCGCTAGCATTTAGGTGAATAATCACCTAAATAGTGGGAAGCGGGACAATGAGTGACGTGATCACCGGCCTGATGGAGACCAATCTGTTGGCTGTGTTCAACGAGCGTGACGCTCGCCGCCGCACCGCGGCGATCACGGCGACCTATACCGAGGATGTGCGGTGGACCGACGACGACGGCGTTGCCGTCGGCCACGATGAACTGAATGCCAAAGCGGTTGAGCTGCAGGCTAGGCTGCAAGGGCTGCATTTTGTCAAGGTCGGTGGGGTCCGCCAAACCCGCGGTTTGGGGTTCCTGGCCTGGGAGGTGCGCACCCAAGACGCCGGCGCCGTGGCGACGGGCTTCGACGTGGCCGAGGTGTCCGATGGGCGAATCAGTCGACTGTGGACGGTACTGAACTCTCCGGAATAGGTGATGTATCACCTAGGTTGTAGCGGGTGCAACGCACGAACGACACAACCAGAACGGAGCACGATCATGGGGCAGCTAGACGGCAAGACAGCACTCGTCACCGGTGGAACGTCGGGTATCGGCTTGGCTACCGCGAGGCGGCTGGCCGAGGAAGGCGCCTATGTCTTCATCACCGGCCGGGACCGGACTCGTCTTGACGAGGCGGCTGCCTCGATAGGCGCTCACGGCGTGCAGAGCGATATCAGCAAGCCCGAAGAGCTCGATGTCTTGGCCACCGAAATCGCCAAGCGCGGCAAAGGGCTCGACGTCGTCTTCGCGAATGCGGGCGGCGGCGATTTCGCAGCCCTCGCCGACGTGACCCCGAAGCACTACCGGGACAACTTCGACCGCAACGTGGCCGGCACGGTGTTCACCGTGCAGAAGACGTTGCCGCTGCTCAACGATGGCGCGTCGATCGTCCTTGCCGGGTCGACCGCGGCAACCAAGGGCATACCCGCGTTCGGCCTCTACGCGGCATCCAAGGCCGCAATCCGGTCCCTCGGCCGCACGTGGGCCGCAGAACTGGCCGACCGCAAGATCCGGGTCAACACCGTCATCCCAGGCCCGATCGAAACCCCGGGACTCACCGACTTGGCGCCTGCCGAGCAGAAGCAGGGATTGCTTGACGGGTTGGCTTCGGAGGTGGCGATGAAGCGGCTGGGGCACCCCGAGGAGGTCGCCTCCGCGGTGCTGTTCCTGGCCTCGGACCAGAGCAGCTTCATGACCGGTGCGGAGCTGGCCGTCGACGGCGGGCAGATTCAGATCTAACGTCGCCGGCGCGGCTATGCGCCAACATAGTTCGAGTGCGACGATTTATGTCCAGATATAGGGCCGGTTCGGCTGCCGCTGGATAGAATCGCGTGATGACCAGCGTTGCCTGCCGCGTGCATCGTCGTGCCGGCGGGCGAGGCACTGCAAGCGGCGGCGCCGTGACGATTGCCGCGCCAGGCCGATCATGACGGCGGATGTGCATCGTCCGATCAGCAAGCCCACTGCTGTGCCGGGCAGTGCCAGTGTCCGCGACCTGGTCGAGCTGCGGCATCTCCAGGCGACATTGCTTGCGGGTGAGGCGGGGCTCGACCGCCGTGTGTCATGGGCGCATGTGTGTGACGCCTTCGACCCGTGGAACTGGCTTGAGCCTGGCGATCTCGTACTGACCTGCGGGTACATCGTTCCGAAAGATCCGTCGGCGCAGGTGCAGTTCGTGGAGAGCATGGTTGCGGCCGGCCTGAGCGGCATCGTGATTGGCGAGGATGACCGCTGTCCGCACCTGTCGGACGAGATGCTCACGGCTGCCGACCGGGTGGGCTTCCCGGTGATCCACGGCGCGCACGCGGTTGGCTTCGCGCAGTACGTACGGTTCGTTGCGGCCGCCAATGCCCGCGGTGAGGACCAGTCGTTCACTCAGATCGCCCGGGTGAACGGCGAGGTGATGGCGAGCCTGCGCGAGACGCTCGTGGGCACCGAATTTGTCGAGCGGCTCAGCCGGGTGGTGAATTGCCGACTGCACGTCGTCGACCCGGAAATGTGGGAGCCATTGATCCGCGGTGGCGAAGCCCCTGACCGTGCGTGGAAGGCTGCCTACGATGCTGAGGTTCAACGCTCCTCTGGGCGTGCGCCATTCGTGATGAACCTCGCTGTCGGCGACAAGACGGCGCTGACAATGCCCATCGTCAGCGAACGCTCGGCATGCCTGATCGCCTTCCCAGAGGGCGATTCGAGGCCGCGGCTTGCGGTCCTACAACAGGTCGCCGCCGCGTGCGCACTGGAGATCGGGCGCGTCGACGCAGCCGTGGAACGATCCCGCCGGGCGGGCGCCGGCCTGCTGAACGACACCCTGAACGCCCGGCTCGAGCCTGCGGTCCTCACTGCGCTCTTCCGCGAGAGACGCCTCCAGGGGGACCTGCGCGCACTGGCGATCGACGGTCGACCTGCCGCGATCGAAAGACTCGCGCGCCGCTGGCTCATCCGGGGAATCCCGTTCCTGCTCGGCGAGATCGGCCAGGTCGCCGTCGCGGTGGTCCGGTCCGTCGATGTCCCACAGGTGGATCTCGTGGAGCGCACCACCCTGGAACGGTGGCGGGCCGGGCTGAGCGACGCGTTCGCGGGCCCCGGCAACCTCGGCGATGCTGTGCGCCAGGCGCGGTGGGCGCTGGAGACCGTGAGTCCGAACGACTCGGCGCTTGCCCTGTACGGCGATAGCAGTCCGTCCTTCCTCCCGCGCACACTCGCCGAATCCAAGCTCGCGGCCGACCGCGTGCTGGGCCCGCTCATCGAGTACGACCGCGAGCAGGGCACCGATCTGATCAAGACGCTGCAGGCATACCTGGAGTGCGACCGTTCGCCCACTCGGGCAAGCGAACTGCTCTTCATTCACACACAGACCGTCAACTACCGCATCACCCGGATACAAGAGCTGACGGGCCGTTCGATGCGCTCCACCGGCGACGTCAGCGAACTCTGGTTCGCGCTCCGGGCGCTCGCGCTGGCCCAGACCACCTAACCGCTCGAACGCGCACATGTCTTTCGGTATAAGCCGTGCCCTACAGGTCATTTCGCGACACAGTGGGCAGTCGCACCACCGGTTGGCAGACTGCGACCGACGACCAAGAGGAGAAGGACTAGGTATGGGTACGTTTGAAGGACGCAGCGTGATCGTCACCGGGATCGCCTCCGGTCTCGGGAGCGCATTGGCGCGCGAGTTCGCAGCCGAGGGCGCGAATGTCCTCGGCTGCGACATCATCGACGAGGCCGGTGCGAAAGTGATGGACGGCATAGGCATCTACCGCCGGACCGACGTCTCCAAGGAGCATGAGGTAGAGGCGCTCGTCGACGACGCAGTACAGCGGTTCGGCCGGCTCGACGTCATGGTCAACAATGCCGCGATCCAGGTCGAGCAGGAGCTGGCCGCCACCACCGAGGAGCAGCTCGATCGCGTGCTCGCGGTCAACCTGAAGGGCCCGTTCTTCGGTTGTAAGCATGCGATCCGCGCGATGCGTGGCTCGGGTGGTGGTGCGATCGTCAACATCTCGTCGGTTCTCGCCGTCGCCGGCGACCCCATGCTCGCCGCCTACGGCGCGGCGAAAGGCGGTGTGCTCGCCCTGACGAAATCGGCCGCCGTGAAGTACGGGCGTGACGGCATCCGTTGCAACACCGTGTTGCCCGGGGACATGCAGACCGAGATGGTCGAGGCGTACTTTGCAGCGGCCGACGACCCCGCCGCCCTGCGCGCTCAGGCTGAAGGGGAGTACCCGCTCGGCCGGATCGGCCAGCCACGTGAAGTTGCCAGGGCGGTCCTCTTCCTGGCATCCGACGACGCGAGCTTTGTCACCGGTGAAGCGCTCGTCGTCGATGGCGGCCTGCTTGCCGAGTGCTACTGACGGACGTGCCAGCCACCATTAAAGGAGATTCCCATGCAGAAGCTCGGCATCGTCCACACCGTCTCCCAGCTTGCGCCAGTGTTCGCCGATCTCGCTGCGGAGTTGCTCCCCGAGGTACAGACGATCGTCATCGCGGACGAGCTCCTGCTCAAGCAGGCGGTCCGCGACGGTGCGGTTGACGACGTGACGCGTGAACGGCTTCGTGGCCACGTTGTCGCGCTGGCCGACTTCGGTGTCGACGCGGTACTCGTAACATGCTCGTCGGTGGGCGCAGTGGTGGATGAGATCGCCTCGGGGACAGACATTCCCGTGCATCGGGTCGACCGCGCCATGGCCGAGCGTGCCGTGGAGCTCGGATCGACCATCGGTGTGCTGGCCACGTTGCCGACGACGCTTGTGCCGACGACAGAGCTCGTAGCAGCCGCTGCCCACGATGCCGGCCGGGCGGGCGTCGAGGTCGTCTCGCGGTTGTGTGATGGTGCGTTCGCGGCGCTGCAGCGCGGTGACCGGGCGCGACACGACGCGATTATCGCCGAGGAACTCGACCGTCTGGCGGCCGCCGTCGATGTGGTCGTGCTCGCGCAGGCCTCGATGGCGCGGATCGCCGCTGCCCGGTCCACGGGTGGCACTCGCGTGCTGTCGAGCCCGCGACTCGCGATGGAGCGGGTCGCTTATATGGGGCGATAAGAAGCCGGCCGAGGTTGGTGCACTGCGCTAATGGTGAAGGTGGGCGGAAGGATCCACGATGGTTGACGTGGAACGTGAATGGGAGCCCCGAATCCTCGGTCTCGGAGGTACGACCCGACAGGGTTCGTCGTCGGAACGCGCGCTGCGCGCCGCTCTGGATCTTGCCGAGCGTGCCGGCGCGCACACCGACATCCTGCTGGCCGATGACCTGGAATTCCGGGCATACGCACCCGAGCGGGGCGCACTCGAACCGCGGGCCGGTCGCCTGCTGGATCTGGTCCGCCGTGCAGACGGGTTGATCGTCGCCAGTCCCGGTTTCCATGGCGGCCCTTCGGGACTCATCAAGAACGCGCTGGACCATCTGGAGGAGTTGCGCGACGACGAACGCCCCTACCTCGATGGTCGCGCGATCGGCTGCATCGTCTGCGCGGCCGGTTGGCAGGCAACCACGACCACACTCGCGGCGCTGAGGCAGACCGTGCACTCGCTGCGAGGCTGGCCGACGCCCCTGGGTGTCACGATCAACTCGACCCCGGTCGGCGATGCGGATCCGGTCGTGGCCGCTACGCCGCAACTTGGCATGCTCGTCGATCAGGTTGTCGCACTGGCTCGTTGGCAGCGGGCGGCGGCTTTTGTCGAGGTCGCGTCGTGACCGGACGATTGAACGCGCCGCAGACCACCGCGGGTGTTCCCGCGTCGGTGGTTGGGCGCGGGCTGCGCACCGTGGTCGAGGGCTTGCAGCATCCAGAGGGAGTGTGTTGGTCTCCGGCCGAGCAGGTGCTCTACGCGGGCGGCGAGGGTGGCCAGTTGTACCGATTCGGGCTCGAGGGCGGGGCCTTCGAGACGGTGTGCACGGTGCCAGGCGGCTCCATGCTCGGCCTGGCACTCGACGGCGAGGGTGCGGTGTACGTGTGCGACGTCGGCAACGGGTGCGTTCAGAAGATTACGCCGGACTGCCGCATCGAACAGTACGGTGCCGCAATCGGCTACCCGAACTACCCGGTCTTCGACAGCGACGGCCGGCTGTGGGTGTCGGACTCCGGAGAATGGGGTCAAGCGACAGGCCGGATCGTACGGATCGATCCCGACGGCACGACCGAACAGGTGCTGGGCGGCCTGCATTTCGCGAACGGACTTGCACTGCAAGGTGACTGGCTCTACATCGTCGAGTCGACGTGGCCGCGGATCGTGCGGATCCCGCTGGTCGGCGGTGACCCGGAGCCGGTCGTGGTACTGGACCGGGTGGTCCCGGATGGCATCGCCTTCGACGCCGGCGGCGGCCTGTGGATCGGTTGCTGGCAGCCCAACCGCGTATATCGCCTCGACCCGGACGGGACGCTCGACATCATCGTTGATGACTGGTCGGGCGTGTACGCGCCGACTCCGACGAACCTCGCTTTCGCCGGGCCCGAGCTCGACGTCCTCGCCCTTGCGTCGCTCGGCACGCTGGTGGTGACCGCCTGCGACCCCGGGGTCCGTGGGGCGCCGCTGCACCTGCCCGTCGGCCTGAGCTGACCAGGACTGTGTACAAGAACGACGGCTGTGCTGACGTGGCCGGTGACCAGATAGGTGAAGGAATTCGGAGATGAACGGTGTGACCTACGACGCGTTGGTGATCGGCGCGGGGTTCGCGGGGCTGACGGCCGCGCGCGATCTCGCCAAGGACGGCAAGAAGGTGCTGATCGTCGAGGCCAGGGACCGCATCGGTGGGCGGGCCTGGTACCGGCTCTTCGCCGATACCAACTTCTCTATCGAGCTGGGCGGCAACTGGATCGACATTGACGGCAACGTTGCGCTCATGGCTGAGGTCGAGCGGTACGGCGTCCACCTTTCGACCAGCCCGCAGGCCGAGAACCACGTTTCTCGGCTCGACGGCGTCCTAAGCCACGCGGCCTGCCCCATCACCGAGGACGAGCAACGCGCCCTTGAGCACCTGTCCCAGCAGGTCCTCGTGGACGTGCGCCGGATCGACTCGGCGTTGCCGCTGGATCAGCAGGATGTCGCCGACCTCGACGTCCCGCTCGACTCCTACCTCGACGGATTCGGGCTCGCGGCCCGGGTGCGTGAACTTGTCGGGGCGTGGATTCGCGAGAACACGGGCTGTCACGAGTCGCAGATTTCCGCGCTGCATTTGATGTCGTGGATCCCGAATCTGAACAATAGTGTTCTGGCACTTGGGCATACGCCGACACACCGCTTCGCCGCCGGAACGATAGATCTGCTCCGGCGGATGCTGGACGACTCGGGTGCCGAGCTGCGCCTCTCGACACCGGTGGTGGCGGTGACGCAGTCGGCCGAGCACGTCGAGGTGCGCACCCAAGGCGGCGAGATACTGCGTGCGCGGGGCGCGGTGATCGCCCTGCCGCTGAACTGCCTGACCGATGTCAGCTTCACCCCGGCGTTGTCGCAGGCGAAGACCGCCGGTGCGGCGATCGGCCAGGCCGGCGCGGCCAAGAAGTTGTGGGCGCTCGTCACGGACCTGCCGCCGAAACTCCTCGGAGTAGGCGGGCACGACGAGCCGATCGACGTCTTCTTCACCGACTTCCCGGCCGACGAGACCGGCCTGGGCGGTGACCTCGTCGTCGGATTCTCGACGCAGGAGCGCCCGCTCGACATCTTGGACCGCGAGGACATGGAGGTGGCCATGCGGCGCTACGTGCCCGAAGCGGGCGTGGTGAAGGTCGACGGCCACGACTGGCTTGCCGACCCGTACGCCAAGGGGACGTGGTGCGCGGCACCCGCCGGGCTGCTGTCCAAATACGCCTCCGCGCTGGAGGCCACCGAGGGACGCCTCGTGTTCGCCGGATCCGATATCGCCCACGCCTTCCGCGGATGGATGGAGGGTGCGGTCGCCACCGGCGCCACCGCCGCCGGCCGGCTCTCGGCAATCCTGGCACAGCGCTGAATCCCTTACATATCAACGATTTCCGAATACGACAGGAGACCCATGAATTCTGCACGCGCGCTCCAGGAGTCTGCCTGGGATGCCGAATGCCGCCACGACCTCGACGGGCTGCTGGCCCACTTTCTTCCCGATGCCACGTTCTACGCCTACGGCCAGCCTCCGCAACGCGGCCACGAGGCCATCCGCCGGATGACCGAGGACTTCTACCGGTCGTTTCCCGAACTCGCAATCGACGTCCTGGACGAGTGGACCAACGGTGAGTCGTCGGCCGCCTTCGAATTCCGTGCGCGGCTGAAGGACACGACCGGTGCGCGATTCACCTTGGATGGCGTGATCCTCGTCGAGATCGAGGATGGCAAATTCAAGAAGGTACGGTACTACGAGGAGGCGCCGGTCCCGGCGACCGACTGAGCACCGCACACAATGGGCGGCGTCCGGATCGGACGCCGCCCATTGTTTCGTTGTGCGATAACGTTATTCGGTAGACGTGGCCCAGATCGTGTACACCTTGCGCACGGTCTCACTGATATCCCAGGTACCGCGCCAGCCGTCCGGCGCGACGAGCACGACACCTGGGCGGATGTCGTGGACCGTACCGTCCGCGGTGGTGATGGTTCCCGCCCCGGCGATGAAGTGCATCAACTCCGTGTCGCCGTTGCGAGCGGAGTCGAAGCGCCCCGGGGTGCACTCCCAGATGCCGCTGCGCCCGCCCGGATTCCTGTGCAGCACATGGACCGACTCGACCGGCGCCCCGGCGAGCGAGGATGTGCGCGGGCCGAGGACGGTCAGCTCCCGTGTCTCGGGCGCGGCGTCGTAGACGATCTCCGGGATGGTGGTGCCGCTCATGCGACGGTCACCGCACGGGCGCCGAGCGTTGCAATCCGCGGGCCGACCTCACGCCCCAGGAGCTCGAGGTGGCGTCGATAGGGCTCGGGGTCCCGGCTGTAGTCGAACGTGAACGAAAGGAGGGCGCCGATGCCGCCGAGATCCTCGTTGAACTGGGCGATCTTCTCGACGACGGTGTCGGGGGATCCGACGATGAAGAAGTGGTCGACCATCCATTCGAGTGTCAGCTCGTCGATCGTCATGCCGGGGTCGAGGAGCAGTTCGCCGAGCGCATACGGCTTGCCGCCGCGGTCGCGGACGACGCGGAAGGTGGGCAACACGAGTTCATCCCAGGTGCGGCCGGCCGGCCCCTCGAGGAACAGCCTGCGGGCCTCGTCGTCCGTCTCGGCGACGAAGACGTCGCGCATGATGCGCCACCTCGCCCGATCGGGTGTGCGGCCGGCTTCAGCCGCAGCCCGCGAGTACGTCTGCCACTGTTGGCGAAGCGCGACCATGCCGACCTGCTGGCTCATCGGGGAGAAGCCGCGCCGGGCGGCGTCTGCGAACGTGGGTGACGTGGGTTGGACGCCGGTCATCACAACCTCGGGATGCGGCCGCTGGAAAGGCTTGAGGTGCGGTCCATTCCACTGGTCGGAGTGCGCAGGCATGTCGACGGTCCAGAACTCGCCGTCGATGCGAAACGGCCCGGAGCGAGTCCAGATGGCCTCGATGATGTCGATGGCCTCGTCCATCATCCTTGCGTTGCCCTGTCCGACGCCGAACAGCTGCCCGTCCGTCGGGAACGAGCCGGGCGCAAAGCCCGCGATGTAGCGCCCGCCCGTCATGTGGTCGAGGTACATGAGCCGGTCCGCGAGGGCGATGGGGTTGTGGTAGGGCAGCAGATGCGCCGCAGCGCCGAGCCGGATCCGCTGTGTCTCGCGCGCGGCCGCGGCGATCGTCAGGTCCGGAGCCGGGTTCGGCTCGTGGCCGATGGTGTGGTGCTCGGCGAAGAAGAGTTCGTCGACGCCGTATTCGTCTGCCCACCTCGCGATTTGGAGGTCCCACTCGATCACCTCCTGCAATGTGCGCCGACCGGCGACGTACTCCTGCGCATACGGTGGGCTGAAGAGTCCAAGATCCATGGCTTCGCTCGATTCCTTGTCGTTTGTTCGGCGATACCCATCCAAGGTCGGCGAGTAATCGCGTCCAGACAATTGATGCCGACCTCAAACATCCGGCCCTTGGCTGTCGATGCGTACAGCTCTTAGATCTCGGGCCAACGCGCCGTTGGCAATTCATGTCCACACACAATGGCGCTTCGGGCAGGCAGCCGGAAGGCTGAGCGCCATGGTTAATCGACTGGAAGGCAAGGTTGCGCTGGTCACCGGCGCCGCCCAGGGACAAGGTGCCGCGCACACGGATCTGCTCGCACGGCAGGGCGCGCGGGTGATCGCGACGGATGTGCTCGACGAGCAGGGCGAGGCGCTCGCGGAGCAACTCGATGCAGAGGGTTTGCAGGTCGTCTACCGGCACCTCGACGTGGCGTCGGAGAAGGACTGGGCATCGGTCGTCGCCGGTGTCGACCCCAGTTGGGGCCCGATCACCGTCCTGGTCAACAACGCGGGTATCAGCTCGCCGGCGGCCGTCGCCGACGTCAGCCTCGACGAGTGGAATCGCGTGGTTGCGATCAATCAGACCGGAATCCTGCTGGGAATGCAGGCCGTCATCCCAGGGATGATGGAGCGCGGCTCGGGGTCCATCATCAACATCGCGTCGTCCTGGGCGCATCGAGGCGGCACCGAGAACGGGTTCATCGCCTACGTCGCGACCAAGTCCGCAGTGCTGGGAATCACCCGGAACGCCGCGATGAACCTTGGCCGACACGGTATTCGCGTCAACTCGGTCTCGCCGGGCTATGTCCGAACACCCCAGGTCGAGTACGCGGAAAAGACGGAGCCCGATCGGGTCGCGAACGACGTGGCGAAGATCCCGATGCGGCGTATGGCGCGCCCCGCGGAGATCGCCAAGACAATCGCCTTCCTGGCCTCGGACGAGTCGTCGTACACCACCGGTGTCGACATGCTCGTCGACGGCGGTCTGAATCTCACCTGAATTCGCGTTCGAGACAGTCGAATTCACCAATGAACACGGAGTCTTGCGCATGTCGGTGGATAGTCACATGACAGCGGCGGTGCGGCCGGTCGGCTTCATCGCCGACGACATCACCGGTGCCACGGATCTTGCCAGTGCGATCTCGGCGCGTGGTCTCGACACTCGCCTGGCCTTCGGCAGCGCCGCGGTCGGAGGGGCCGGGGGAGACGCGATCGTCGTCGCCCTCAAGATCCGCAGTGTGCCCGCATCCGAGGCACGCGCGGCCGCGATCGAAGCCGCTGCGGCGCTCCACGCGGTCGGTGCGGTGCAGCTGTTCTCCAAGTACTGCAGCACATTTGACTCGACGGCCGACGGCAACATAGGGCCGATCGCCGACGCACTGATCGACGTGACGGGCTCTCACCGCATCGTGCATTGTCCTGCGTACCCGGCCAATGGCCGGACTGTGTACCTCGGTCACCTGTTCGTCGGTGACGAATTACTCAGCGAGTCCCCGCTGCGTGACCATCCGCTCACTCCGATGCGCGATCCGCGGCTACAGCGTGTGCTGGCCAAGCAGACGCCACGCGGCGTGACGCGCCTTGATTTGCCCACCGTCGACGCGGGCGCGGATGTCATCACCTTGCGCCTCAACGATATTGCCCGCCGCGCCGTCGGTGCCCACCACGTGATCGCCGACGCCGTGAAGGATAGGGACCTCGACACCATCGCTCAGGCCGCGGCCGACGACCGGCTCGCCGCGGGCGGCGCCGCGTATGGTGCCGCGTTTGCCGCAGCAGCCCATAAACGTGTCGGCCGCCGACGAGATGTCGCCGAGCGGCGTCCGGTGCCACCGCCGGGGCCGGCCGCGATCCTCGCCGGGAGTCTCTCGCGTGCGACCCGCGAACAGGTACAGGCGTTCGATGGACCGACGCTCGCTCTCAGGGTGATCGACCTCGTCGATGGAGACCATGCCGTGCGCCGCTCGCTGGACTTCGCCGACCGCCACCTCGCCGACAGCCCGCTGCTGATCACCACAGACCACGACGCTATCGGCGTTCGGTCAGGCGCGACTGGGCTGAGCCCGGCGCAGGTGTCACGCCGGATCGAACTGACCATGGGCCGCATCGCGATTGGGCTCCAGCGGCTCGGCGTCCGGAGGTTCATCGTCGCCGGCGGTGAAACCTCCGGCGCAGTCGCCGAGGCGCTCGCCCTGAGATCAGCCCGCATAGGCCCCGACATCAGCATTGGCGTCCCTTGGCTCGTAGCCGACGACAGTGGTCTGGCCGTCGCCTTCAAATCGGGGAACTTCGGTGGTCCGTCGTTCTTCCGTGATGCCGTAGAGGCTGCCGGAGCATGAGTACTTCCGACACGAATTTCGATGACGCAGTGCGGATCCAGATGGTGCGACTCGGTGCGGCACTGTACGACCGGGGCCTGACGCCGGGCCGGACGGGAAACCTCAGCGTCCGGACGGACGACCAGATCATGATCACTCCGACCGGTGCCTGTCTGGGCCGCCTCGACGCGACGCGGCTCGCGGTGACGACGCTGGACGGGCAGCACATCGCGGGCGACCGGCCGTCCAAGGAGCTGGTCTTACACCGCGTGCTCTACCGCCACCACCCGATGTGTACCGCAGTGGCGCACTTGCATTCGACTTCGGCCGTCGCCGTCTCCTGTCTGCCGGACCTGAATGCCGATGACGCGCTGCCGCCGATCACGCCCTATTTCGTCATGCGCGTCGGCCGGCTGCCGCTGATCGATTACGCGGCACCGGGAAGCGCCGAGCTGGAGAAACAGGTCGTGCGAGCGACGGAGCTCTCGCGGTCGGTGTTGATGCGCAACCATGGGTCGCTCGCTGCGGCGGCGTCGCTCGAGAATGCGGTAGATGCAGTGGAGGAGATCGAGGAGACAGCGCGCCTGTACTTGCTGCTCGAGGGCCGTTCTCCGGCGTACTTGGGGGAGGAGGACGTGGCAGATCTGCACCGGCGCTTTCCTTCGACCGCCTAGGCGACGGACGAACCCGGCCATCCGATCGATATTCCGACCCATGGCATGTCATCTTGTGGATGTGCCTCTACAAGCTAAGGCGGGGCAATGAACCCAAACACAACCAATGTCTCAGGTGTGCCGGTGGAAAGCGGTTCCACTTCACACACTGCCGGATTGAGCGGATCAATGGGCACGTTCCGCCTCTTCGCCCTGGTGATGGCATTCGTCTCACCGTTGGTGACGGTCGCGGGATGGCTCGTCATCCTGATCGCGTACGGAGGTCCTGCCGCTCCGGCGATGATGCTCATGGCCGCCGTGCTGATCACGATCTTCTCGCTCGGCTTCGTGGCGATGGGGCACCATATGCCCAATCCTGGTGCCTTCTACTCCTATGTCGCGGCGGGTCTCGGGCGCGTGATGGGACTCGGCGCGGGGTTCGTCGCGATCGCGGTCTACATCTTTCTCGGACTGTCGTCGTTCATCTTCTTCGGCGTGGCCGCCGCGCACTTCGTCTCAAGTGAACTGCACGGCCCCAGTATCAGCTGGTACTGGTACACGCTGATGCTGTTGGTCGTTGTGAGCGTCTTCGGTTACCTGCATGTCGAGGTGTCGGCCAAGGTTCTGCTGGTCGCGATGGCGCTGGAAGTGGTGGTCGTTCTCATCTTCGATCTGGCGATCTTTGGGGGCGGCAGGGTATCCGAGACGGGAGGCGTATCTCTCCAACCGTTCTCGTCGAGTTCGCTCGCGGGTGCATCGTGGGGCCTGGGGCTGCTGTTCGCAATCTTGTTCTTCAACGGCTTCGAGGGGACGGCGGCCTTTCGTGAGGAGGTGAGGAATCCCGCCCGCACCATCGGGCGGGCGACATTGTTGGTGGTCGGCTTCGTCGGAGTCTTTTACTCCGTCGCCTCGTGGGGCATCGTCTCGTACTTCGGGGCGGACAAGGCTGAGGAACTGGCCAATTCAGATCCGGTCAGCATGTTCACGACTGCACTGGGTGCGTCGGTCGGTACATGGTTGGTAGACGTCGCCAACGTCCTTCTCTTGACGTCGATCTTCGCGGCGACGGTCTCGATCTACAGCATCCTGGCGCGCTACATTTACTCCCTCGGCGTCGACCGAGTCCTCCCGAGACAGCTGGGTGCCGTCCATCCGAAACACCACTCACCGCACAATGCGTCCTTCGCCGCGGGAGTGCTGTTTCTGATCGCGCTGCTGCCTTTCGTCGTAACGGGTTCGGACCCGTCGCTCGTCTACGGTCAGATGGGTGGCACCGGTGGCTACGGATACCTCATCTTGTTCGCTCTTGTCAGCCTTGCCGTCCTCGCCTACTTCAGACGTGAGCGGGGAGCACATTCGGTCAATCCGTGGGTGTCTGTCGTGGCTCCGGCGGTATCTCTGGTGGCAATGAGTGTTCTGCTGGTCCTGGGAATCATGAACTTCTCGACGCTCACTGGTGGCTCCGGCGTCTACGCGGTGGTCTTGCAGGCTGCGGTGTGGGGTAGTGGCCTCGTGGGCGTCGCGCTCGGTCTCTTCTATCGAGCGAAGCGACCCGACATCTTTATCCGGATCGGCCGTAGGGTTGTCACGGAAACGCCTCTCTCGCATTGACTTTGGTGCCCTGCGCCTGGACGTCACCGGCGGCCCGCGGCGAGGTATCACCGCATCGTGACTGGTCGGCTATCGCGGACGTGCTGACGGCGATGGGTCTGCTTCGGGTCGTCAGAGGTCAGTCGTTGGACGCCAAGCATGTTCGAGACGTCATCGATACCCTGATCTTGCCGGCGGTGCGCGCGATCTGTTTGTGAGGCAGATGCCCCATGCGTGGAGTCGGGTTGACCGCCGAAGCTGCTGGTCATGGCTCAAAGACGCACACTGGTCCGATCAGACCCCGAAACCGCCGCCGCCCACCTTCGCCTTCCATCCGGCCGCGATGAACGGGTCGCCGGTTTCGGCGTGATGGGCCTGCCGTTCGCCAGCGGGCATTACCTGGCGTTCCGCGATTTCCCGGTAAGCTCGTTTGCGCCGAGCTACCGGTCGGTGTGGCACCGTGACCCGGACGGCGTGTGGACGTTCTACGCCACGACGCCGGGCCCGCAGAGCTGCTCGCGATATTTCAGCTCCGCCACGCCGATCGCCCCGGTTCAATGCGACATCAGGTCGTCCTGGGTCACGCCGTGGTCGCTTCACATTTCGATTGCCGGGCAGCTGGATTGGTGGGTGGACATCCAGAGCACGACGGCGACCCGGCTGGCTACCGCAATCGGCTCCGCGCTGCCGGCCTCGGCGTGGCGCAGTACGGCGACGCAGGCGGCGATGAGTCGAGCCGTCGGCCCACTGCTCGGTACGGGCCGAGTACAGCTCGCCGGAACGCTACCCAACGGTCAGTGGTACCGGATTGCACCCAAAAAGGTGTGGACCGTGCGCAATTCGAGAGCCACATGGAACGGTAGGGAGCTCGGCGCGCCGAGGTCTTTGACCGAGCAAGCCTGCCTCGGAGACTTCCGACTGCCGCAGCGGGGCATCTGTGTCGTCGGCCATGGCTGCTTCGAGACGTTCGACGTCGGCAGGCACCGGTGTGACGGACTCGAGCTGTCCCGCTGACCCGGACGGCGCCAGAGCGCACAATCAGCACGTGACTGCCGATTGCCCGGATGAGCTACCGACACGTGCGGAGGTTCTCGCGGCCTTGTCGGTGGCCATCGACCTGGGCCTCGGCCAACCGACCGAACACATGTTGCGGTCGGCGGTGATCGCCACCCGGCTCGCCGACCGGCTCGGTCTGCCGCCGTTGCAGCGCGACTGCGTCTACTACGCGACGCTGATCATGTGGATCGGATGCCACGCGGACTCGCACGAATACGCCCGGTGGTTCGGCGACGACATCGCGGTACGCCGCAGCGCCTATCTCATCGACTGGTCGGGTCTGCCGTATCAGCGTTTCCTGCTCAGCAACGTCGGCCAGGGGACGTCGCTGTTGCAGCGGCTCAAGACCATCTCGACGCTGTATCTCGATGCCCGGGGCCATATCTCGCAGCTCATCCACTCGCACTGCACATCGGCTGCACTGCTGGCCGAGCGGATCGGATTGGCGCCGGAGGTGCAGACGGCGCTGCGGTACACCTTCGAACGATTCGACGGCGGTGGCCTACCCGGCGGGGTGTCGGGCGAGGCGATTCCGATCGAGATGCGGGTCGCGCAACTGGCCGACATGGTCGAGGTGCACGACCGCGAATATGGCACCGGCGGCGCGGTGGCGATGGCGCGCAGCCGCCGCGGTGGGCAGTTCGACCCGGCGGTGGTCGACGCGTTCGTTGCCGATGCGGACACGCTGCTGGCCATCCCCACCCACGGCGACGTCTGGGCAATGGCTCTGCACCAGGCTCCTGATCGGAACGCCCGGCTCGACGAGGCCGCACTCGACGAGCTACTGACCGCGCTCGGCGACTTTGTCGACCTGAAATGCCCTTTCACCCTTGGCCATTCGCGTGCCACCGGGCAACTGGCGATGGATGCCGCCACGACCGTGGGACTCGACGCCGCAGAGGTCACGCTCACCCGCCGAGCGGCGCACATTCACGACATCGGCCGAATCGGGGTGTCCAATCAAATCTGGTCCAAGACAAGCACTTTGACGCTCGCCGAGTTCGAACGGGTACGTCTGCACCCATACCTCACCGAGCGGATCCTGCACCGCATCCCGGGCCTGCAGCGCGTAGCCTCCGTGGCCGCCAACCATCACGAATATCTCAACGGCCGCGGCTACCCGCGCGGACTGACCGCGCGGCAACTGACCATGCCCGACCGGCTGGTTGCCGCCGCGGTGGCGTATCAGTCGGCCGTCGAGCCCAGGCCGTATCGCGAGCCGCTGTCGGCGCAGGGCGCGGCGCGCAGGCTGCACACGCGGGTGCGCGACGGCGAACTCGACCAGGTCGCCGTCGACGCGGTCCTGCACGCCGCCGGGCATCGCGGCCGACGCGCCGCGCTACGTCCCGGCGGCCTGACCGCGCGCGAAGTCGACGTGCTGCGGCTGGTCGCCCAAGGAGCGAGCAACAAGGAGATCGCGGCAAAACTGGTGATCAGCGAGAAGACGGCACGCAATCACGTCGAACGCACCTATGCCAAGATCGGCGTCTCGAACCGGATCGGCGCCAGCTTGTACGCGCTGGAGCGCGGGCTGGTCGGCGGGCTCGAAAGTTGAGGCAATTGCCCCATTCGCCGCTGAGCTGCCCGGGCCACCCTTGTGGTCATGAACCGTTATTTCGCAATCTCTTACGGCGCGATGAGCTACGCACTGTTCCTGGCCGTGTTCGTCTACGCAATCGGCTTCGTGGGCGGCTTGACCCCACGCAGCGTCGATGACGCCGTCGTAGCGCCAGTGGGCGTCGCGGTCGTCGTTGATGTGCTTCTGATGACGCTGTTCGCCGCCCAGCACAGCGTGATGGCACGCCCGGGATTCAAAAGGTGGTGGACCCGTTACGTACCCACGGCGGTCGAACGCAGCACCTACGTGCTCTGTGCCAGCTCGGTGCTGGCGCTGCTGATGTGGCAGTGGCGGTCGATACCCGCCGTGGTGTGGGACATCGACTGGCGGCCGGCCCGCATCGCGGCATGGGCGCTGTTCTGGCTGGGCTGGGCGATCGTGCTGGCATCCACATTCATGATCAGCCATTTCGAGTTGTTCGGGCTGCGACAGGTTTTCAACGCTGCGCGACCACAGGCAGAAACCGGGTTCCGCACCACGCTGTTCTATCGCGTCGTCCGGCATCCGCTGAACCTGGGCTTCATCGTCGCGTTCTGGGCGGCGCCCACGATGACGGCGGCGCATCTGCTCTTCGCAATCGTC
This sequence comes from Mycobacterium dioxanotrophicus, assembly GCF_002157835.1. Classification (NCBI taxonomy): domain Bacteria; kingdom Bacillati; phylum Actinomycetota; class Actinomycetes; order Mycobacteriales; family Mycobacteriaceae; genus Mycobacterium; species Mycobacterium dioxanotrophicus. The sequence goes on from NZ_CP020809.1 coordinate 2,642,490, forward strand.
ACGACCGGCTGGATTCTGCTGGCGATACAGCTCGAGGAACGCGACCTGCTGGCAGTGCTGGGCGCGCGCTACGCCGCATACCGCGAGACGGTGCCCATGCTGGTGCCCCGGTTCCCCGGCAGGCGGCCTGCCGAAAGGATCAGTCCTCCAGCTGCACAACGGTTCTCGTGTCTACATTCGGCGCGATCAGTTCGTCGATGATGCGCCGGTGTTCCGGATGATCCCGGTATGCGATGAAGTGATCGCGACTGTCGAAGGTGCCGACGACCGCGAAATCGTAGCTGCCGGGGGAGAGGCCGATATCCGCCCCGCACACGTAGCGTTGCACTCCCGCGAGGCTGGGGATCAACCCGTTGAGTGCATCGGCAACCGGTTGATCATCGAACTGATCCGCCTGCCATTTGAACGTCACGATATGGGTGAACGACATCGGTCTCTTGCTCCTTTGCTGTCGAGCTATCGGACAGAGGTACAGTATCGCCCGCCTGCCTGCCGTCTCGATCGGCGTACTGCGCGTGTGACCGGCCGGTGGTGGGCGAAGATGCGGCGTTTCCCCTGTCGAGAGCGCGTCGACGCGCGACGATATGACGGTGCCAGCACAACACCGCCCACGGATTGACCAGGACACCCTGTCCCGCGTCGACGCGCTGCTCACCACGGTCGACGCGGAGCTGGCGAGCCGGTTTCCCGGTGACCGCAGTGATATCCAGCCCGTGCACACCGTCTACCTGAGCGCATCGGATGCCTCACCGGACACCCCACGCCAGTGGGGGACGGCCGCGCTCGACCTGATGGACCGTCATGCGACCGTGTTCGCCGAATTGGGCGACCCCGACGAACTGGCTCTGGTACGGCAGCGGCTCACCGACGCGCCGATCGTGGATCTGAGGCTGGACTTCGAGGACGGGTACGGTCGCCGCCCCGACGACATCGAGGACGCCGACGCGGTGCGGGCCGGTCAGACGCTGCACGCGCTCGGCCTCGACAGCGTGGGAATCCGGATCAAGGGGCTGACTGTCGCCGAGCGGCCGCGCTCTGTGCGGACCTTGGAGCGTGTCCTCGACGGCGGCATGCCGGACGGGTTTGTGTTCACGATTCCCAAACTTCGTGCTGCAGAGCAGGTTACCGCGGCGGTATGGCTGTGTGAGGCCCTGGAATCAGCCCATGGCCTGCCGGAGCGCACGTTGCGCTTCGAGTTGCAGATCGAGAGCCCGCAGGCGGTACTCGGCCCCGACGGCACCGCCACCGTGGCCCAGGCGATCCAACGTGCCGACGGCCGCTGCACCGCACTGCATTACGGCACCTATGACTACAGCGCGGCCTGTGGCATCGCACCCCAGCATCAGGCGCTCGACCATCCGGTGGCCGACCATGCCAAGGCCGTCATGCAGGTCGCGGCGGCGCAGACCGGTGTGTGGGTATGCGACGGATCCACCCAGGTCGCCCCCGTCGGCTCCGACGACCAAGTGGCGCACGCGATCCGGCGTCATCACCGGCTGGTCACGCGGTCGCTGGCACGGGGCTTCTACCAAGGCTGGGACATGTATCCCGGTCACCTGGTGACCCGCTGGCTCGCGACATTCTCGTTCTTCCGTGCCGCGATGACGGCGGCGGCACCGCGCTTGCAGGCTTATCTGGACCGTCGCGGCGGGACGATCGTCGACGAGCCGGCGACGGCCGAGGCGCTGGCAGCGGTGGTGCTGCGGGGACTGGACTGCGGCGCCTTCACCGCTGCCGACGTGGTGGCCCTCGCGCCCGGCGCAACCGTCGACGTGCTGCGAAAACTCAAGGATCGGAAGTTCGCATGACCCAAGCACGCCGGGCGACGCAGCCCGATCTTCCGGCGGTCGTGGGAGTCTTGTCCGAGGCATTCTTCGCCGACCGGATCTTCCGCTGGATCGTCCCCGACGACGAACAACGACGCCGCTGCGGCCACCTGTTCTATGAGGTGCTCGTGGAGGCGTTCTGGCGTAACGGAGAGATATGGGTGGCCGGTGCCGGCAAAGGGGCGGCACTGTGGCTTCCGCCCGGCGGGTCCTTGGTTCCGCCTGCTGATGCCGAGACGCTCGCCGCACGGCTGCTGGCGACGACGGGGGGTGCGGAGTCGACGGCGAGAATGGCCGAGCTGTTCGCGGCGTTGGACGCGCACCACCCCACCGAACCATGCTGGTATCTGAACTTCATGGGAATCGACCCCGCGGCGCAGGGACAGGGGCTCGGGTCAGCGCTACTGGCATCGGCACTCGGGCAGGCGGATCAGGAGGGGATGCCCGCGTATCTCGAGGCGTCATCGCCGCAGAATCGGAAGCTCTACGAACGGCACGGCTACGAAACCATGGGCGAGTTGATCGTCTCCGACAGCCCGGCGCTTTATCCGATGTGGAGACTGCCGGTCGGGTGATGCGGCGTGCCGTCGGTCCCGGCCGCGCCTGCGCCCACCCTGGTCGTTCCGGAACTACCATGGTGCATGGAACGGATGCCATCATGACCGACCAGATCGATTTGAGTGAGCAGGAAAAGCAGGCTGAGCTCGACCTCAACCAGCTCAGACAGCTCGTGGGCCTCGTCGAGTACGACCAGAGCAACGACCCTTTCCCCGTCAATGGCTGGGACGCCATCGTTTTCGTCGTCGGCAACGCCACTCAGGCAGCCAGCTACTACCAGTCCACCTGGGGCATGGAGTTGGTCGCGTACTCGGGCCCTGAGACCGGCAACCGCGACCACAAGGCGTTCGTCCTGCGGTCGGGTTCCATCCGGTTCGTGCTGAAGGGCGCGGTCAGTCCCGACAGCCCGCTGGTAGCCCATCAGGCCAAGCACGGTGACGGTGTCGTCGACATCGCGCTCGAGGTCCCCGACGTCGACAAGTGCATCGGACAGGCCCGACGGGCCGGTGCGACGGTACTCGAGGAACCGCACGACCTGTCCGACGAACACGGCACCGTGCGGGTCGCGGCCATCGCGGCGTACGGGGAAACCCGGCACACCCTCGTCCAGCGCAAGGTGAACGGCGCTCGGTACAACGGTCCCTACCTGCCGGGATACCAACCGGCGACGAGCACCCACGTCGAGGGCGGCGCCGCATCCGAGCGGCTGTTCCAGGCGCTGGACCACATCGTCGGCAACGTCGAACTCGGCAAGATGGACGAATGGGTCGACTTCTACCGCCGGGTCATGGGGTTTGTGAACATGGCCGAGTTCATCGGCGATGACATCGCCACCGATTACTCGGCGCTGATGTCGAAAGTCGTCGCCAACGGCAACCACCGCGTCAAGTTCCCACTCAATGAACCGGCAGTCGCCAAACGCAAGTCGCAGATCGACGAGTACCTGGAGTTCTATCGCGGGCCCGGGGCGCAGCACCTGGCGCTGGCGACCGACGACATCGTGCACAGCGTCGATGTGCTGCGCAAGCGCGGCGTGCAATTCCTCGATACCCCCGACGCCTACTACGAGGATCCGCAACTGCGTGCCCGCATCGGCGAGGTACGGGTCCCGGTGGAGGAACTGCACAAGCGTGGCATCCTCGTCGACCGGGACGAGGACGGCTATCTGCTGCAGATTTTCACCAAGCCGCTGGGGGACCGGCCGACGGTCTTCTTCGAGCTCATCGAACGCCACGGGTCACTCGGCTTCGGGAAGGGCAACTTCAAGGCCCTGTTCGAGTCGATCGAGCGTGAGCAGGAAAAGCGCGGCAATCTGTGATGACCGACTACCAGTCCGGCTTCGGCAACGCCTTCGAAAGTGAAGCACTACCCGGGGCGCTGCCGGTCGGCCGCAACTCGCCGCAGCGTTGCGCCTACGGCCTGTACGCCGAGCAGCTGAGTGGTTCACCGTTCACCGCGCCGCGCGCTCACAACGAGCGGTCCTGGCTGTATCGGATCCGGCCCAGTGTCGCCCACTCGGGCCGGTTCACCGCCGTGGCCACCGGTCCCGGCAGCCCGACCGAAGGAGTCGCCCATTGGCGGTCCGCACCCGATGACGCCCCACCCGTGCCCATCGCCCAAATGCGTTGGAACGCACTACCGATACCCGACGAGACCACGACGTTCGTCACCGGCGTGCGGACGATCAGCACCGGCGGTGACGTCGGCACCCGCACGGGTTTCGCCTGCAGCGTCTACTGCATCACCTCCTCGATGGTGGACAGCAGCTTCTACAACGGCGATGCAGAGATGCTATTCGTCCTCGAAACGGGGAAGGTCCGGTTCTGGACCGAATTCGGCATCATCGACGCCCAACCCGCCGAGATCGTCGTCATTCCGCGCGGTGTGAAGCTGCGCGTCGAGGTGCCCGACGGCCCGGCTCGGGGCTATCTGTGCGAGAACTACGGCGGGTCATTCACCCTGCCGGAACGGGGTCCGATCGGTGCGAATTGCCTGGCCAATTCCCGCGATTTTCTGACCCCCGTTGCGGCCTACGAGGACCGCGACGTGCCGACGACCCTTTACGTCAAGTGGGGCGGCGCGCTGTGGCAGACCGAACTGGACCATAGCCCGCTCGATGTTGTTGCCTGGCATGGGAATTACGCGCCGTACAAGTACGACATGCGGCGGTTCTCGCCCGTCGGCCCGGTGCTGTTCGACCACGCCGACCCGTCCATCTTCACGGTCCTGACCTCGCTGAGCGAGACCCCGGGAACCGCCAACGTCGACTTCGTCTGTTTCCCGGAACGGTGGATGGTCGCCGAGGACACCTTCCGGCCGCCGTGGTACCACATGAACGTCATGAGTGAGTTCATGGGACTCGTCCACGGTGTGTACGACGCCAAACCGGACGGCTTTGTGCCGGGCGGCTTCAGCCTGCACAACGGCATGATGCCGCACGGGCCCGATGCCCAGGCCTTCGAAGCCGCCAGCACTGCCACGCTCAAGCCGGTGAAACAGGAGAACACACTGGCGTTCATGTTCGAAACCCGCTTTCCGCAGAGGGTTACGCGCTACGCCGCCGACGTTGTCCAACGCCAGCTGGACTATTCGGACTGCTGGAGCGGTCTGACCAAGCGATTCGACCCCAGCCGGCCGTGACTCCGCCGAGAAGCTGGGTCCCCTCCGCGGGGCGCGACAGTGATTTCCCTTTGCAGAACCTGCCGTTCGGGGTGGTGAGCAGCAGTGGCGACGAACCTCACGGTGTGGTCCGCATCGGCGACGCGGTCCTCGACCTCCGCGCCCTCGCATCGTCGGGGCTGCTCACCGAGCCGGCCCGCGACGCCGCTCGCGCCGCGGCGGGCGGCGCACTCAACGACTTGTTCGCTCTCGGTGCTGCACCGCGAATCGCACTGCGCGAGGACCTTCACGTACTGCTCGTCGAAGGCGCTCCGGAGCAGCGTTCCGTCGCTGAATTCCTCACTCCGGTAACGGAAGTCGACGTCCTGCTGCCTGCCCGCATCGGGGATTACACGGACTTCTACGTCGGTATCCACCACGCACGCAACATCGGTGCGCTGTTCCGGCCCGACGCGCCGCTGCTGCCCAACTACAAGTGGATCCCGATCGCCTATCACGGCCGGGCATCCAGCGTCCGCGTCAGCGGCACCCCGGTCATCCGCCCGCACGGGCAGCTCAAGCTGTCAGAGACACCCGCGTTCGCTCCGACCCGTCGGTTGGATTTCGAACTCGAATTGGGCGTGTGGATCGGAGCGGGCAATTGTCTGGGCGAGCCGGTGCTTCTCGATGAGGCCGAAACCCACGTCGCCGGTTACTGTCTGCTCAACGACTGGTCGGCGCGCGACGTCCAAGCCTGGGAGTACCAGCCGCTGGGCCCGTTCCTGGCGAAGAGCTTCGGCACCACCGTCTCGCCGTGGGTGATCACCCCGGAAGCGTTGGCGCCGTTCCGGATTCCGATGAGCCGGCCCGTCGACGATCCGCCACCGCTGGCCTATCTCGACAGCCCGTCCCACCGTGACCACGGCGGTCTCGATGTCGACCTCGAGGTCCGCATCCGCACCGCACGCATGCGCGAGAGCGCAGATGCCCCGGCTGTGCTCGCGCGTTCATCGAGTCGGCACATGTATTGGGGCGTCGGACAAATGATCACCCACCACACCAGCAATGGATGCGACCTGCGGCCCGGCGACCTGTTCGGCAGCGGCACCCTGTCCGGCCCGCACTCCGGCTCCGAGGGCAGCTTGATGGAGCTCAGCCGCGGCGGCAAAGACCCGGTCACCCTGCCGAACGGCGAGACCCGCACCTTCCTCGAAGACGGTGACGAGATCACGTTGACCGCACACGCCCGCCGCCCCGGCTTCGCCACCATCGGGTTCGGCGAGTGCGTCGGGATCGTGCAACCACCGATCGGCTGAGCGCGGCGAGGCTCAGACGCCGGCCACACCGTCGATACGTTCGCGGATCAGGTCGGCATGCCCACAGTGCCGGGCGTACTCGGCGATCATGTGGGTGTAGATCCAGCGCAGGCTCACCTCGCCGCCCATGAACGGGCTGGTGTCATCGAGCGCACGCCTCGCGCAGTTGGTGCGTGCACGGCTGATCTCGTCCTGCCAGATCTCGAATGCCGCGCGGTACGAGGACTCCGGCGATACGTCGAAACCGCCGTCGTGGCCCTCGGGGTGGTCTCGTGCGCCGAAGATCGGAGGCGCGTGCTCCGCGGTGAGCACCCGGCGAAACCAATTCCGTTCCACCTCCGCGGCGTGCTGTACCAAGCCCAAGAGGGTCAACGCTGACGGTGGCGCCGAGGCGACCCGCAATTGCTCGTCGTCGAGGCCTTCGCATTTGGCGGCCAACGTCGCGCGGTAGAAGTCCAGCCAACTCTCCAGCGTCGTGCGCTCATCAGCATTCAGTGGCGGCATGGGCCGCTGGATCGACGTCACGCTCACCGATGGTGCCATGCCGTGCTGACGACGAGCGACTACGAACAGTTGAGGGTGCGCGTGCGGACCTCGAGCCGGAGGCTGGATTCGCAGGTGGGAAAGGTTCTTGTAGGAAGGCGGCCGATCGTGGATGTATATGAGGCGGTGACGAGCCGACGAGCGGTACGCGGCTTCCTTGGCAGAGAGGTGCCGCGCGAGACGCTGGAGCGAGTGCTGACCGCCGCATCGTGGGCGCCGTCAGGATCGAACATCCAGCCGTGGAACATCTTCGTGGTGACTGGCGAGCCACTGGCGGAACTCAAGAAGCGCGCCACCGGTCGGGTGGCCGACGGCGTTCTGTGGGACGACCGCGAATACGTGATGTACCCGCCTGCGATGAAGTCGCCGTACCGGGACCGCCGATCGGCGTTCGGCAACGAGCGCTACAGCGCACTCGGGATCGCCCGGGAGGATTGGGAGGCACGTCAGCGAGCCGCCATTGCCAACTGGGATTGTTTCGGCGCGCCCGCCGCACTGTTCTGCTACATCGACCGCGACCTTGGCCTGGCGCAGTGGGCGGACCTCGGGATGTACCTGCAGAGCGTCATGCTGCTGCTGCGCGCCGAGGGGCTGCACAGTTGCCCCCAGATGGCGTGGTCGCAGGTTCACCACACGGTCGCCGAAATTGTCTCGCCCCCAGCCGAACTCATGCTGTTCTGCGGCATGTCGATCGGCTACGAGGATGTCGGCGTCGACTACATCCGGACCGGCCGGGCGCCGCTCGACGACACGGTTACGTTCATCGACGGGTAACCCAAACGCGCCGATCCTGTCCGGCGATCGGGTCAGTGCCCCGCGTTCCGCACCAGGTCGACGGCGAACTGGTTGACGAAGGTGCCCGCGGACGGTTCCCCTGTGCCGCACGAGCCGTCGGATTCCCCGGGCCGCTTCACCCACAGGAAGGCGTCGACGTTTCCGTTTCCGGTCGCCGTGGTGGGTGGCACACCCAACGCACGACCGCTGGGGTTGCACCAGTACATGTCGCCGCCTGCGGGCCCGGCGCCGTTGCGCGAGGTGTCGATGACGTAGGGCTTGCCGCCGACGGCCCCGGAAATCGCGTCGCCGTAACCGATTTCCTCGTCGGTGGTGAAGAAGTTCGCGGTGTTGAGGCTGAAGCCCCGTGCCTTGGCCACGCCCACCTGGTTGAGCCGGTTGGCCATCTCCGGGGCGCTCACCCAGCGCGAGTGCCCGGCGTCGATGTACAGGGCGGTGGCCGGGTTGCGGGTCAGCGTATCGACGGCGTAGCTCATCAGGTCGAAGCGTTCCTGGCGCTGGGCGCCGGACAGACAATCGGCCATCGCCAGCGCATCGGGTTCGAGGATGACCGCGGCGGGACCGCTGCCGATGGCGGCTGCGACGCCGTCGATCCAGCCCTTGTAGGCATCCGCGGAGCCGAACCCACCCGCGGCGTAGCTGCCGCAGTCACGATGCGGGATGCCGTAGAGGGCCAGGATCGGCATGGTGCCCGCCGCCTGCGCCGTGGCGATGTACTTCGAGTCGACCGCGAGGCTCGACACGTTGTCCATCCAGTAGGCCGTCGGGGTGTTGGCGATGGCGTCGAGTTCCGGACTACCCGCACCCTTGGCGGCCCGCATGGCCTTGGAGTCAGGGTTGACGTAGAAGGTCTGCCCGGCCAGCGGGTTGCCGTCACTGGCCAGGCGCACTGCCGGGCTGCTGACCTGCGCTGTTTCGGCGGTCACGCCCATAAAGGCCACGGCTGCGACCGCCAGGGTGGGGACTATCCATCGCGCGACTGCACCGGCAGCAGAGGAAATCACCCCAGAAACATATTTGGACGAGGCGGTGAGCGCCAATCGCCCACCTGGTATTCAGCGGGCGAGGCGGCGCAGCCCGGTGACGGTATCGGCGAGGGTGACGCGTGGATCGCGGTAGGTGATGCCGAGGTCGCGGCGGCTCGGTGAGTCGTCGGACGCCGGCATCTGGGTGTAGTACTGCATGCCGGCTTCGGTGATGGGGGTGTCGAACGGAAGGAACGGTCCAAGACGATCGAGCACCTGACCCGCAGCACGCAGCATCGTGTCGGGGACCGGGACGGCGAGCAGTGTCTTGCCGGTGACCTCGGTCAGCAGTTTCGCGAGTCGGTCCACCGGAATGCGATGGCCGCCGGCCATGTAGCGGCGCGGCCCCCGCCCGGATTGCAGCAGCGCGGCGTGCAGGGCGGCCAGGTCGCGACCGTCGACGATCGTCCAAGCTGCGCTGCGTCCCGGAATCGCTCCGAGTTGCAGGGCGGCGGCCACGCCCTCGCCGGCCTCGCCGAACTGGTTGCCGACCGGGGGACCCATCACCATGCCGGGGTAGGTGATGTTCACCGGGGCACCACCGTCCTGCATGCCGCGGGCGTAGATCTCGACTTGCGCCTTCGACCGGCCGTAGCCGTCGGTCCCGCCGAACACCGGAAGGTCGGCATGCAGCGTGTCGACGTCGGGGTTGAACAGCGCGGTGATGCTCGACACGTGGATGATCGGATCCAGGCCGAGTTCCGCGGCCCCGCCCAGCACGTTGCGGGCACCGGCCATGTTGGTGCTGAGCATGCGGTCGGTCTGGCCGGGGTCGGTGGCGACCAGGGCGGCGCTGTGCAGCACGGCATCGCAGCCGTCGAGCGCGCGCAGCACGGAGTCGCGATCGGTGATGTCGCCGACGGCGTAGTCCGAAACGTCGACGCCGAGCTGGCCGACACTGGTGTGCAGACGCTCGGGCTTTCGCACCAGAAACCGCACGGAATGTCCGGCGTCGGCGATCGCCTTTGCGCTCCACCCGCCCACGAATCCGGTGCCGCCGGTGACCAACACGCGCATGCGCCAACCTCCTAGCGAGCAACGATTGTCGCAACGACGCTAGTACGTCCGGCGCTGCCGGGAAGCGCTTTGCGCGTCAGCCTCCGCGCAGGGCAGCAAGTTCCTTCATGTTCGCCAAACCCTGCTGTTGCGCGTCATCGAGGAAATCGGGCAACGGGGCTCGGAGTTCGGGCAGCACCTCGTGATCGAGCAGGCCCTGCAGCGCGGCCTGCTGCGGGCTGCGCCCCGCCTGGTTGTCGAGTTCCTGAACACCCGAAGGTGTTGCGTAGTCGTACAACTCGCGATGGATGGGCCGCGATGCGTCGATGTCCATGGTGCCGGGCTTCCAGTACGTGTACATGCCGAGTTTGGCGTCGGACGTGCGTACGGCGACGACGTGGCTGGGCGCCGAGGTAGGAATGTTCGTCGGGGGAGCGGCGGCCCCGAAAACCTTCTGTGCGAGCGGGGATCTCAGCAGCGCCGCCATCTCCTCGACCGACATGTCGTCGGTGGCGTGTGCGACCCACCGCCGGCCGGCTGCGGTGGCATCGGCGGCGATGCCGGCGATGTCGGCACGGCTCGCCAGGTACGAATACCGGGAATCCGAGCGCCAACCCGCACCGCCGTGCGCGATGGTCAGCAGCAGCGGCGCCAGGTCCGCGCTGGATGTGAGCTGCGGCCGTACCTGGCCTGCCGTCGGCGTGAGGTGCCCGGACGGGTCCCTGATGTAGAGCGGCACCCGGATGCTCTCGTCATAGACGGCGGCGCCCTTGCCGCGCAGACCGTGTGAGCCGGCGTACTCCCCGTGGTCTGAGGTGAACACGACGACGGTGTTGCTGTCGATGTCCGGCCGAGCCGCAAGGGTGTCGAGCACCCGGCCGATCTGGATGTCCACCTGCTGGTGTAGCCACAGGTACATGTCGAGGCACCTGGCCCACTGCGCTGCCGCGTCGGGCCCCGAGTAGTCCAGCGCACCGGTCATCAACGGCGACATGAAGTTCATGTAGTCGATCTGCAACTGGGGCTTACCGCGGCGCCGCAGATCGTCGGCGGTCTCGAAATTGAGCGGCTTGGCGCTGAAGAAGTGCGGGACATCCTCGGGCAGAGGGTTTTTCGGCCACCAACAGATGTCGTGCGGATTCACCAGCGACACCGTCGTGCACCAGGGGCCGTCGGTGGCGTTGGCGTCGAACCAGCCGGCGAACTGGTCGACGATCGAGGGGTCCTGCTGCAGACCCTGATTGGGAGCGCCGTTGGGCGACGGGTATGTGCCGCCGGAGAATCCGTGGATGTCCAGCCCGTCGGGAGTGTTGTCGGCTTCGTGACCGAGGTGCCATTTGCCCCACCACCACGTGCGGTAGCCCGCGTCGCGCAGCATCGTTCCCCAGGTCGGAAACCGGGCCGCCAGCGTCGACTCGGTGGGACCTTCTCCGGTGTACAGGCAACCGGTCTGGTGCGAGTACAGCCCGGTGGTCAGCACTCCCCGCGACGGGGTGCACATGTTGGATGCGCTGTAGTGCGAGCCGAAGGCCGTGCTGCGTGCCCGTAGCGCATCGAGGTTCGGCAGCAGCGCTGCGAGCTGCGCAGCGTCGGGGAACCACTGCGGTGCGCGCATCTGGTCGACCAGGATGACCAGGATGTTGGGCCGGCTGCCCGAGGCGGCGTCCGGCGTGCGCAACAGTTCGTAACCTCCCAGCCCCGCCGCGGCCACACCGGCAACCGCCGCGCCACCCAGAACCGCCCGCCGACTGATTTTTGCCATAGAGGTCACATTAGGGGCCGATCCTGGGCGTCGGAGTGGGTCGATACCGTGGAGAGGTGACAGCTCAGCGACGTGTCGATGCCGACTTCCTGGAGTTGCCCCGGTTCGCGTTGGCCGATGCCGCCATGTCGGCGGCGCTGGCCGCCGGTGCCAGCTACGCGGATCTGCGGATCCACCGCATCACCACCGAGATCATCCAGCTCCGCGACGGCGAACTGGAGACCGCGGTGGTCAACCGTGAGGTCGGCCTGGCGGTGCGGGTGATCGTGGACGGCACCTGGGGGTTCGCTTCGCACGCGGAGCTGGATCCCGCGGTGGCGGCTGAGACGGCGCGGCGGGCCGTGGCCGTGGCGACGACGCTCGCGCCGCTGAACGCCGAACGCATCGAGCTGGCACCCGAGCCCGTCTACAGCGACGTGGCGTGGGTGTCCAGCTACGGAGTCGACCCGTTCCTCGTGCCGTCCGCCGAGAAGATCGCCCTGCTCGACGAGTACTCCGGGCGGTTGCTGGCCGCCGACGGCGTCGACCACGTGTCCGCGGGCGTGCACGCAGTCAAGGAACAGACCTTCTACGCCGACACTTTCGGCTCGTCCATCACCCAGCAGCGGGTGCGGGTGCTGCCCACCCTGGAAGCCATCGCCGTCGACGCTGCCGTCGGCTCCTTCGAAACCATGCGCACCCTGGCACCGCCCACGGCGCGCGGGTGGGAGGCGGTCGCCGGCGACGAGGTGTGGGACTGGAGCGGCGAACTGGCCGAGCTTCCGGGCCTGCTGGCCGAGAAGACCAAGGCGCCGTCGGTGATCGCCGGTCCCACCGATCTGGTGATCGATCCCTCCAACCTGTGGCTGACCATTCACGAATCGATCGGGCACGCCACTGAATACGACCGGGCGATCGGCTACGAGGCCGCCTACGCCGGCACCTCGTTCGCCACCCCGGACAAGCTCGGCACCATGCGCTATGGCTCCGAGGTGATGACCGTGACGGCCGATCGCACCGTGGAATTCGGCTTGGCGACGGTCGGTTTCGACGACGAGGGAGTGCGGGCGCAATCCTGGGACCTGGTGCGCGACGGCATCTTCGTCGGCTACCAGTTGGACCGCGTGTTCGCGCCGAGGCTCGGCCAGGCCCGGTCCAACGGATGCTCGTACGCCGACTCGCCGCACCACGTGCCGATCCAGCGGATGGCCAACGTGTCACTGCAGCCCGGCCCCGAGGACCTCAGCACCGACGACCTGATCGCCCGGGTGTCCGACGGCATCTACGTCGTCGGAGACAAGAGTTGGTCAATCGACATGCAGCGGTACAACTTCCAGTTCACCGGGCAGCGGTTCTACCGCATCCGCGACGGCCGGTTGGACGGGCAGCTGCGCGACGTCGCGTACCAGGCCACCACGACCGACTTCTGGGGTTCGATGGAAGCCGTTGGGGGACCGTCGACCTGGCGTCTTGGTGGGGCGTTCAACTGCGGCAAGGCCCAACCCGGCCAGGTCGCGCCGGTCAGTCACGGCTGCCCCAGCGCGTTGTTCCGTGGCATCAACGTACTCAACACCCGGACGGAGGCAGGCCGATGATCGGCGCACAACAGGTCGTCGACATCGCGCTGGCCGCCGCGGGCCCGGGTAACGAAACCATCGTGCTGGTCACCGACCGCGCTGACGCGGCGCTGCGCTGGGCGGGTAACTCGATGACCACCAACGGGGAATCGATCAGCCGCACCACCACCGTGATATCGATTGTGCGCCAAGGGGACAAGGCCCAGGTCGGGTCGGTGCAGTCCAGCGAGGTGGATCCGGCGGTGATCCCGGATCTGGTGGCCGCGGCCAAGGCTGCCGCGCAGGCCGCGCCTCCCGCGCGCGACGCGGCGCCGCCGTTGCCGCCCGACGGCGGGCCCGCCGATTGGGATGAGCCCGTGCCGGGCACCGGTGCGCAGGTGTTCGCCGGCGTTGCCGCCGACCTGGCGCGTGGCTTCGGCGGATCGGACCGGCTCTACGGCTATGCCCGGCACGTGGTGGAGACGACGTTCGTGGCGACCTCCGGCGGGTTGCGTCGTCGCTACACCCAGCCGACCGGATCAGTGGAGATCAACGCCAAGCGGGACGGAGCCAGTGCCTGGGCCGGCCTCAGCACGCCGGATTTCACTGCGGTTCCGGTCGATTCGCTGCTCGACGATCTGGCGTTGCGGCTCGGCTGGGCGTCGCGAACCGTCGAGCTGCCGGCCGGGCGCTACGAGACCATCATGCCGCCGTCCACAGTCGCGGACATGATGATCTACCTGACCTGGACCATGGACGGCCGTGGCGCGCAGGAAGGCCGCACCGCACTGTCGGCGCCCGGTGGCACCCGGGTGGGGGAGCGGCTCACCGACCTGGGACTGACGCTGTACTCCGACCCGCATGCGGAATCGCTGGCGTGCCAACCGTTTGTGGCGGTCCCCAGCTCGTCGGAGCGGACGTCGATCTTCGACAACGGGATGGACATCGGCCGGGTCGACTGGATTCGCGACGGGGTGATCGACGCGCTGGCGTATCCGCGTGCTGCCGCCGCCGAGTACGGCGCCCCGGTGGCCGCGCCGGCCGACAACCTGCTCATGACCGGGGGATCGGTGGAACTGGCCGACATGATCGCCGGCACCGAGCGTGGGCTCTTGCTCAGCACGCTGTGGTACATCCGCGAGGTGGACCCGACGGTGCTGCTGTTGACGGGGCTGACCCGTGACGGCGTCTACCTGATCGAGGACGGCGAGGTCACCGCGGCGGTCAACAACTTCCGGTTCAACGAGAGCCCGCTGGGCCTGCTGCGGCGGGCCACCGAGGCCGGCGTCAGCGAGGTGACCCTGCCACGCGAATGGGGCGATTGGGCCACTCGGGCGGCGATGCCGACCCTGCGGATCCCCGACTTCCACATGTCGTCAGTAAGCCAGGCTCAGTAAATCCGGCGTGGCGGCGGCACCGGTGATGGATACTGCCGGTGTGTGCAGTGAATTGACACGTTTGGTGGCGCTGTCGCCGCCGAAACTGGCCGATATCAACGCCGATATCCGCGATGTGTGCGCCATGACCGTCGGGCTGGCACCCTTGCCGGCGGAAACCACCGGCGGCGCCGTCGATCCCATGGTGAGCGAGTTCGCCGAGCAGTTCAGCATCGACGTGACCGGGATCAGCAACGCCCAGCGGGCCGCGATCGTGGACCTGCTGGGCTCTGAGGTCTTCACCGTGGCCACCCTGATCTACATCGCGGACTTCGTCCCGCGGGTGCACGCCGGGCTGCGCTCGCTCGGCGTGGACGTGCCCCTGCAGCCGGCCGGCTGGGACCACGACAGCCAACCGGCCGACTTCGTGATGAATGTCTTCCTGCCCGCGGTGGGCCGGATGCGCTCGGTCGATCCGGTGACCTCCGAGATCGTTCGGCTACGCGGGGCCCGCCAGCACAACTGCCGGCTGTGCCAGTCGCTGCGCGATTCCGGTGCGCTGGAAGCCGGCGGATGCGAGTCGGTGTACGACGAGATCGACCACTACGAGCAATCCGATCTGTCGGCGCGGCACAAGGCCGCGTTGCGGTATGTCGACGCGCTGATCTGGACACCCGCGCAGGTTTCGGGAGAGGAACTGCGCCAACACTTCTCCCTCGACGAGGCGATCGAGCTCACCCTCGACGTGATGCGCAACGGGTACAACAAGGTGGCGGTGGCGCTCGGTGCGGACGGGGCCCGCGTGGCCGACGGCACCGAGCAGTATCGGCTCGGCGACGACGGACAACCGATCTACGGTTGAGGCCCGCCGACACGACGGTTTGTGGCGTGATTTCGGCGATTCCGCGCCACAAACCGTAGTGTCGGCGCAGCCAGGTGGGTTCAGCCGAGATCGAGGCCCGCGTAGATCTCGTTCAGCGCGGTGGGTACCAGCGCGTTGGCGGTCGTCCTGCCGTCCGGCGACAGCGTCAGGTTCGTCCAAATGACCAGCGCCACATCGTTATCCGGGTCGAACCCCATGAACGAGTTGAAGCCGGGCATCTCTCCGCCGTGGTAGTACATCGCGGCCTGCGGCCCGTAGCGTTGGTAGCTGATGCCGTAGCCGTACCGCTGACCGTCCGGTTTGGCCGGGTCCTCGGGCCGCAGGCTGTTCAGCCACTGCTGGTGGTAGTCGGCGTTGAAGACCTTGCCGGTCACCAAGGCTCGCATCCAGGTGGCCAGATCGGCGGCGGTGGAGATGGCACCGCCGGCTGCCTGGGCGTACGACGGATTCTGGTGGGTGTACTCGACGGGCTGCAGGGTGCCTGCTCGTGCTGCGGCGACCATGTCAGCCGGATACTCCTCGTCGACCATGGCGTACAGCGTCGTTCCGTACATGTAGCCGTGCGCATATGGTTCGGGAAGCGTCGTGTCGTTCGTGGCGGGCAGCGTGGTGCCCGGCATACCGAACGGAGCGAACAGGCGGTCATGCAACTGCTCGGCCAGTGGGCGCCCGGCGACCTTCTCGGCGACCAGGCCCAGCAGGGCGTAGTTGGTGTTGCAGTACTCGTAGGCCTGGTCCGGCGGGCCGCTCGGCGGGTGCGCAAACGCGATCGCCAGCACCTCCTGCGGTGTCCACGCCTTGGCCGGGTCGGTGTCGAGCGCTGTCGAGAGCTCCGGCGCGTCGGTGTAGCAGTAGAGCCCGCTGCGCATCGTCAACAGGTCTGCGAGCGTGATCTTCTCGCCGTTGGGCACCCCTGGGACGTAGGCCGATATCGGGGCGTCGAGGGTGAGCTTGCCGTCCTGGGCAAGCAGCACGATCAGCGCGGCCGTCATGGTCTTGGTGTTGGAGGCGATCCGGAAGTGCGTATCGGGTTGCGGCGGGGTCTGAGCGCCGAGTTCGGTGGTGCCGACCTTCGCGGTGAACGTGCCCTGCGGCGTCTGCGCCAGTACCAGTGCGCCGGGTACCTGAAGCTTGGCGGCCGCATCTTGCACCGCCGTCTGGAACTGCGCGGGGCCGATGGCCTTGAGCGCCGCGGTCCGCGTCGTCGAACACCCGGCGATTGCCACGGTCAGGCACGCCGCCAGGACGAGCCGCAATGCGGTCATGCATCATGGTCGCGCGTCGCGGCCCTGGACGAGTGTGAATGGTGATTCGCGGGTGCTTGCCTGCGGCCTCCGGTCGCCCGCCGACGACGGTGTGGGACCATAGGTACCGCGCAGCTGCGCCCGGGGCGGTAGCTCAGTCGGTTAGAGCCGTGGACTCATAATCCATTGGTCGCGGGTTCGAGCCCCGCCCGCCCCACCCACGTTCGGCGTTGATCCTTGGCGACGTGCTGAATCCCTCAGTTCCGCAGACTCTTTCCCGCACTCGGCGGGCGGCCCGCTACGCAAGGCGTGCAGCTTGAGCCACAGCTGTCACACCAGCATTTGATAGCGCATTTGCCGAGCGGTGGCTGTCATGACGTTTCCAGCGCCATGTCCCAGAACCACACTTCGAGCTGGAGCACCTCGGCCACCAACGAGTCGTGCCCGTCCTCCTTGAGCGCGGCTAGACCATCGACGTAGGCGGCGAATTCCGGCACCGTCCAATGCTCGACGAACTCCCCGAACGGCGAGGTCGGCGACGCCGCGTGCGTCCAGGCCAGCAGGTAGACCCGCTCGATGACCCACAGCGCGGTGACGGCCACCTCGAAGGGCTGGGTGTCGAGCCGTTGCAGCAGTTCCCGGTAGGCCAGCGTCACCGGTAGCGGTGCGGCCGGCAGGTCGATGTGGCGCCGCGCGGCCTGATCTTCGAACCAGTCCAGTTCGGCGACAAGTGCCGAGCACCCGCCGACGAGAACCGTCTGTGCCTGCCTGGGCGCCCGTGCCAGCAGTCGCGCTTGAAAGGTCAGCAGGTCAGCGACAAACAGCGCGTCCTGTGCGAGCCATCGGTCGAATGCCGAATTGGAAACGGTGCCATCGCGTACGGCCTCCAGGAAGGCGTGTTGGGTTGCGGCAGTCCAGAGGTCATCGAACACTGCATGCACTTTAGTCGTGGCGCGCTGGGGCATGGTCGACACCTCCGAGATCGCGGCGACGCCACGGCGGACAGCTGTCAATCCTCGTTGTCGCGCACAATTTTTCGCGCGGAGAAGGCGTTGACCCACCGCCGCCCAATTGATGGTGATTCGGTAACGGTTTCGCAAAGTCTTCACCTGTCGTGTGGGATGTCCCGCGGTGAAGGTGACTTTGTTGTTTCCCTGGAGTCATCCAGAGTAGGAAAATAGTCACCGCGACTCAGATGTGCTGGCGCAGACATAGGGGACGACACATGCGCTTTGTGGCAACCGCGATCACCGTCAGTGCTGTTTGCATCCTTGCGGCGGGCTGTGGCCAGTCACAGGAACAACCGGCCGCGAAAACGCCGACCACGCCGATGATCACGTCGTTCGCTCCGCTGCCGCTGGCCCCAAAGATCCTGCCCGCCTTGCTGCTTTCGCCGGAGGAGATCAACGCGACGATGGCGGCCGGGGGGATGGTCGTCACATCGACCACCACCGAAATGTCCGACGACAGCTCGACGATGGAGCCCCGGAGCTGTCTGGCCATCGACGGCGCGGTGCAGGCGCCCATCTATGCCGACAGTGGTTACACCAACGTGCTTGATGTGACCATGAGGGAGCCCGACACCTTCGTCCATTACGCCCACCAGGCGGTGGTTCTCTACGGCAACGCCGACCAGGCCAAGGCGTTCTACGACGCGTCGGCCAAACAGTGGCCTGCGTGCACGCACTACAGCCACACACAGTCGGGCACACAGTGGGACGTGGCACCGATTTCCGACAAGGACGGCATGCTGAGCACCGTCAGCACCCAGTCCAACGCGCAGGCGGGTGGCTGGGCCTGTGGCCGGGCCCTGACCGCGCACAACAACGTGGTGGTCGACGTCAACACGTGCAGCGCGAACCCGGCGGATTCGGCGGTCAAGATCGCCCAGCAGATTGCCGCACGGGTCGAGAAACCGCCGTGGCAGAAACCCTAGGTTCACGCTGACAAGAGCTCGGCGCGGGTGGCGGGCATGTGGCTCTGGCCCCGCCGACCGGTCTTGACGGCGAGCACTTGGTTGAGCCCGAGCCGGTTGGACGCGAACCCCATCGCCGACCCGGCCATGTACAGCCGCCATACCCGTGCTCGGCCGGCGCTGCTGAACGCCACGGCCTGGTCCCAGTGCGCCTCCAGGTTCGCCACCCATGCGCGAAGCGTCCGTTCGTAGTGTTCGCGCAGCGACTCGACATCGCGCACCTCAAAGCCGCTGTGTTCGATGGCCTCGATCATCGTCGCCATCGGTTCGAGTTCGCCGTCGGGAAAGACATATCGATCGATGAACGACCGCCTGCCGAACCCGAAGCCGCGTCCCGGTCGCCGCGAGATCGCGCTGTTGAGCAAACGACCCTGCGGACGCAGCAGCCGGAAGAGCTGGGCGGCGTACCCGGGCAGCATCGCGGCTCCGACATGTTCGGCCATCCCGATGCTGGAGATTGCGTCGTACGGGCCGTCGTCGACATCGCGGTAGTCCTGCACCCGGATCTGCACCGACTGGCCGACGCCCGCGTCACTCACCCGCTTGGTGGCGTATTCGGCCTGCCGGCGCGACAACGTGATACCGACTACCTGCGCGCCGTATGTCTGCGCGACGTGCAGGGCGAAGGTGCCCCAACCACAGCCGACGTCCAGGACGCGCATACCGGAGCCGAGGCCGAGCTTGCGGGCGATCAGGTCGCATTTGGCGTACTGCGCCTCGTCAAGATCCCTGGTCGAGGGCGTCCAGTACGCGCACGAGTACGTCATCGACTCACCGAGCACCAGCCGGTAGAAGTCGTTGCCGACGTCGTAGTGGTGGCTGATGGCGGCCGCGTCGCGGCGCTTGTCGTGCCGGTGCACGTGCAGCCGTCGCGCCTCTTCCGGAGGCGGCGGGGGCGGCAGACCGACTACGCCGAGCCGCAGTGCGGCTTTCGCGAAGGCCGCCTTCGTGTGCATGTCGACGGCGATGCGGGGCCCGACCATCGGATCCGACACCCCTTCGAGCGCCTCCAGGCATGCGAGCAGGTCGCCTTCCACGTCGATGTCGCCGGACACGTACGCGCGAGCCAAACCGACTTCATTGGGCTCCCACAACAACCGCAGCAGACCCCGCTTGCTGATGGTCAACTGCCAGGGCGCGGAAGAAGGCCCGGCGCGGCTGCCGTCCCAGCACTGAATCTTGAGTGGAATGTCGTGGCGCACCGTGTCGCGGATGAGCGGCGCCAGCGTGTCGGCAACCGTCGTGCTCATAGCATGCGGATTCCCGCGAGAGCGCCCCGGTAATCGCGCCAACCGCTATTAGCCGCGCGGCTGAATGGGAACCCCTATGACGGCGTCGGCCGGCGACGCCGGACAGGAACCTGGCAGGAGTTGAGATGCCGACAGATTTTCCCGGTACGGAAGGGCCCTACACCCTCGCAGCCAAATTGATCGGATCGCACCTCGTCGACGGGCAGATGCGCCCCGGCGACGAGATCGGGTTACGGATCGATCAGACGTTGACGCAGGACGCCACCGGCACCCTGGTGATGCAGGAGCTGGAATCGCTCGGGCTGGACCGCGTGCGCACCGAGCTCAGCGCTCAGTACGTCGACCACAACTTGCTGCAGACCGACGAGAAGAACGCGCAGGATCACGAGTTCCTGTTGTCCGCGTGTCGACGGTACGGCGTGTGGTTTTCCAAACCCGGTAACGGCGTCTCACATCCGACCCACATGCAGCGGTTCGGCAAACCGGGCGCGACCATGGTGGGCTCGGACTCGCACACGCCGGCCTGCGGCGCGTTGGGCATGCTGGCCATCGGCGTCGGCGGGTTGGAGGTCGCGCTCGCCATGGCCGGTAGGCCGCTCTATATCCGGATGCCCGAGATCTGGGGTGTCGAGTTGACCGGCGAACTGCCGCAGTGGTGTTCGGCCAAGGACGTCATCCTGGAGATGCTGCGCCGGCACGGAGTCAAAGGTGGGGTGCACCGGATCATCGAGTACCACGGGCCAGGCGTCGCCACGCTGAGCGCGATGGATCGCCATGTGATCGCCAACATGGGCGCTGAACTCGGTGCCACCACCTCGGTGTTCCCCGCCGACGATGCGGTGCGGGCGTTCCTGCGCGCAGAGGATCGGGAGGACGACTACACCGAGTTGCTGGCCGACGAGGGCGCGCGTTACGACGTTGCCGAACAGATCGACCTGTCGACGCTCGAGCCACTCATCGCCAAACCGACGTCACCGGGAAATGTGGTGCCGGTCCGCGAGGTTGCCGGAGAGCCGGTTGCCCAGGTGGTGGTGGGATCGTCGGCGAACCCTGGACTGCGCGACTTCGCCATCGTGGCCGCAATGGTCACCGGCCGCCAGACCGACAGTGCGGTGAGCTTTGACGTCAACCCGTCGTCGCGGGAAATCCTGGAGGACCTGACGAAGATGGGCGCGACGTTCGAGTTGATCCGTGCCGGGGCGCGGATCCACCAATCGGGGTGCATGGGCTGCATCGGGATGGGGCAGGCACCCGCGGTGGGTCGAAACTCCTTGCGCACCATGCCCCGTAACTTCCCCGGCCGTTCCGGCACGCGGGAGGACGCGGTGTGGTTGTGCTCACCGGAGACGGCTGCGGCCGCGGCGTTGACGGGCCGGATCACCGATCCCCGTGATCTGGCCGAAGAGCTCGGGATGGCCTACCCGGAGTTGAATCTGCCTGCCCACGCATCGGTGAACACCGCCATGCTGGTGGCGCCATTGCCCGAATCCGAAGCGCAGCAGGTGGAGTTGGTCAAGGGACCCAACATCTCCGGCCTGCCCGACTTCGACCCGATTCCGGATCTCATCGAGGCACCGGTGTTGTTGAAGGTCAGCGACAACATCTCCACCGACGAAATCTCCCCGGCCGGACGGGCTTTGCCATTCCGGTCGAACATCCCGAAGCTCGCCGAGTTCACCTTCACCCAGATCGATGAGACGTACCCGGCGCGGGCCGCTGAGAACGCTTCCAGCACTGGGCATGTGATCGTCGGTGGAGAGAATTACGGTCAGGGGTCGTCGCGTGAGCACGCTGCCATCACTCCGCGGTATCTGGGTCTGCGCGTGGTCATCGCCAAGTCGTTTGCCCGGATTCACTGGCAGAACCTGGCGAATTTCGGCATCCTCGCGCTCGAGTTCGAAAACCCGGACGACTACGACGAGATCGCGCAAGGGGACGTGCTGCGCATCGACGGCGTGCGTGACGCACTACGGGCGGGGACGCCCCTTGTGGCCCACGACCAAACCCGGCGCTGCGACGTCGCGTTGTCTCATCGACTGTCGCAGCGCCAGGTCATGGCCGTGCTTGCAGGCGGAGTGATTCCGCTGCTGGCGGAGTAGGCCGTAGCGCGTTGTCTAAAACCAGACTTTGCGACCGCCGACCGGGCGGCCGACGGCGCCGAGGATCCACAGGATGATGCCGATCACCACGAGGATGCCGCCGATCGTGTACAGGATCGACAACCCGGTGAAGTAGCCGATCAACAGAAGGATGATGCCGAGCACAATCATGGTCAGTCCGATCCTCTAGGTAGCAACGGAATAGCTGTCGCGAAGAGGAATTGCCAGTTTCGTCAGTTCCAAACCTGTTGGGCGCAAGTGACGCTCGCAGGCGGTCCGGTCGGCGGCGGGATGGGTGAGCAAAAATCGGCGCGGCGATTACCGGTCGCTACGGCTGCAATTCGGGTTTGCCGGCTTCGATGGCCACGTGCAGACGTCGATGAAGGTGCTGGTGTTGAACCCACCGCCGTCGAAAACGCCGTACGCGTCGCCGTGGGTTCCGGTGTAGGTGGCGCCGCCACCCGAGCTGCCGCCTGCCGAGGTCACGATGGTCGTCACTTGCCAGCCCTTGCCTTCGAGCGCCGTCTTGTATGCGTTGAGGACGTCGTTGGGTGCGCCGTTGACTTGGTAGAACATGTGGATGCCGTTGTCGGCGATCTGATTGGGGCCCTTGGTCTGCTGTGTGTCGGCAGGGGCCGGGATCAGCGACTGCAGGTCCACCGCAGCGGGAGCCGCTGCAGGAGTCGTGGTCTGGGCTGCCGATTCCGTCGAACTGTTACAGGCGGAGGCCGTGAGCCCGACGGCGACTGCAAGGGCTACCAGGGCGCAGGTGTTCGGGGTGACACGCATGAGTGTTCCTCTCGTTTGGCCGCACGGTATCAACGTGTGAGGAATTGGTCTGGGCAAACCTCGAAAACTCCGCAAAATAGCAGGCGGCGAGCGAGGTTGTCGTTGACTGAGCAAACAGCTACAGCCAGCGCCAAGTGACCGTGATCATGTCTGCATAGTGTGCAAATTTTGCAGAACGTGCAATAATTTTCGTATGGAAGCCGAGGGACTACGTCAACGCCGGCGCCGCGAGACGGCGACGGACATTCACCGCGCCACCCTCGAACTGGCCCGCGATGAGGGCTTCGACAAGGTGACGGTGGACGCGATCAGCGCTCGTGCCGGTGTCTCGCAGCGCACCTTCTTCAATTACTTCTCCAGCAAGGAAGCGGCGCTCGTGCATGGTCCGTTCGAGCTTGCGGCCGACCGGGTGAGCGCGTTTATCGCGGCCGGACCGTGCAGTCCTCGGCTGATGCTCGCCGATGTCATCGACCTGCTGATGGCGAACATGGCCGAGCTGCCGCCGCAACGTGAAGTGATGAAAGAGGCGCTGACGGTGGCCTCCGAGCATCCCAGCGTCCTGGCAGCGTTCCTCGCACGGGTCGACCGTCTGGCGCAGCAGATCGCCGATATGATCGCCGAACGGACCGGGGACCGCGTCGGCGACGCCGACGACCCCACGGTGATCGCCGGGTTGGCCGTCACCGCTGTCCGCCTCGGCATGGACCGGTGGATGGCTACGTCACCCGGGACCGATGGGGCCGATTCCCCGGCACCGCATGTCCGTCACATCGCCGTGCGGATGCACGCCGTCATGGAAGGTCAATCATGAAGTCACTCAACGACAGACAGGCCAGAGTTGACCTGCTCGAAAAAGGAATCCTGGCGGCCGCGCGCAAATGGGACCACATCCGGCCGGCGTACAAACCCTACGTCGACGGGCTCGAAAACCTGCCCGCCGACGGCAGATTCCTCATCGTGGGCAACCACACCGCCGTGGCATCGACGGAAATCGGCTTGATTCTCTATGAGGTGCAACGCCATCTGGGTATTCGCGTCCGGGCGCTGATGGATCGACAGTTCGGCAAGCTCAAGGGATTTCCCGCCGAGTTCCTCGCGGCCGGCGGCGGCATCGTCGGTGAGCCCTGCGCGGCGGGAGAGTTGATGTCCGCCAACGAGCCCATCCTGGTGTTCCCCGGTGGCGGCCGCGAGATCGCCAAGGCCAGAGATGAGCTCTACACCCTGTTGTGGGGCGACCGCGCCGGATTCGCCCGGCTGGCGGCCGAGTACGACTACCCGATCGTGACCGCGGCCGTGGTGGGCGGCGACGACGTGTACAAGATCCTGACATCGCGAGACGGAGTGTGGTCGCGCGTCAGCGGACGTGCCAGCGAATTGCTGAGTGGGCGAACGGATATGGCGATACAGCTGATGCGCGGTATCGGCCCGACCCTGGTTCCGCGCCCGCAGCGGTTGTACGCCCGGTTCTCCGCGCCCATCGACACCACTCGTCCGGCGGATGTCGCGGCCGAGGACTGGGTGGCCACGATTCGGGCGAAGACCAAGTCGACGCTCGAATCCGATCTGGCCGAGCTGCAGGAGATCCGTGCAGGCGACCCATTCCGCAACCTCGCGCCCTGGTCCTGGGGCGCGGCCGTGATGCCACCCGCATCCGCTGCGGCCCAATCGACTTCCGCTACGCACACAGAAGGAGATGTTGTCCAATGACCGAGATCCACGCCATCGACCCGGAGATCGCCGGTATGCCACGCGGCGGTTGGGATGCATCGTGGCTCGACCGCAGACTTCAGACCGACGAACTGGAATATCTCGATCGCGATGATGTCTCCGACGAGGTCAAGCAAAAAGTGGTCACCATGCTCGACCGGATGGGCGAGCTCACCCACCAGCACGACACATTTGCCCGCGTCGCGCTCGATCTCGTCAGTGACATCCCCGATCCGCGGATCCTCGAACTCGGCGCCGGTCACGGCAAGCTGTCCGCCAAGATTCTGGAACTACACCCCACGGCGACGGTGACGGTCAGTGATGTCAACCCGAATTCGGTGGCCAACATAGCCGGTGGTCCGCTGGGCAGTCACCCACGGGCCCGCATCCAGGTCGTGGATGCCACCGACATCGACTCGCAGGACGACACTTACGACCTGGTGGTGTTCGCGCTGGCGTTCCATCATCTGCCGCCGCTGATCGCCAGTCGCGCCATCGCCGAGGCCACCCGCGTCGGAACTCGGTTCCTGGTGGTCGACCTCAGGCGTTTGAGCCCGGTGGAACTCGCGCTGACACCACTGCAGATGGTGTCCGTCAATCTGGTGTTCCAGCCGTTGTCGTCGTTATGGCCATGCGTCCATGACGGTTTCATCAGCGCTTTGCGCGCCTACAGCATTTCGGCGCTGACCACGCTGGGGCAGGCGGCCGACCCTGACATGTCGGTGACCGTGCTACCGAAGCCTGCTGGTTACGGGCCGCCGGTGAATGCCGTGGTGTTCTCGCGTCAGCCCTGATACGCCGTATCGGCTACGTGAGCGGCTCGACGGGTGCCGGGCGCGGTGCCGGTTGGGCAGGGGTGGGCGTCGTCGCCGGTGCCGGACCCGGTGCGGCACCCGTCGCCGGAAGATGCTGCGAGGGGCCGGGTCCGGCGGGTAACGGCGTCAAGGTCGCGGGCGCGGCGGGCGCGGGGGCCGGGCCGGGTGCGGGACCGGTCGCCGGCGGATTGGCGATGGCGTCCGCGGCCCAGCTCGACTGGAGTTGGTTGGCCACGAATGTCGCGCCCTTGTCGACCATGCCGGCTTCTTCGTACTGGTTGTGCGCGGAGAAGCTCCGACCGTCGGATGCGCAGACGAGATCGTTGTCGACGCACAGGTCGATGGTCTTGGCCGAGTAGAGCGGGCCGATGGCGATCGGTGGCTCGCTGATGGCTTTCATGAACCGTGTCGACGGTTTACCGAACAGGGCCACGGCCGCGACGTGATCGGAGATGTCGGGTGGCAGCGGGGTCGGAACATCCGTGGCGTGAACGCCGTCGGGCACCACGCTGGCGGTGACGAAACCTGCGATGGCGGCGCCTTGGGAGAACCCGCCGATCACCATCTTGGTGCGCGGACAGTTCGATGCGGTCGCCAGGACGTGCGCGCGTGCGTCCGAGATGCCGTCGACGGCGGTCGGGAAATCCATGGTGGCGGGGTAATCGACGGCGTACACGCCAACAGTTTTGCCACTCACGCGCGACCGCAGGGAATTGACGAACGCTTCGCCGGTGGGGCCGAGGCCCGGCGCCTCAGTGGTTCCGCGGGCGAAGATCACCTCGGCGTCGGGGCAGTCCGCCGCCTGCGCGGATAAGGTTGGCGCGCCGAACAATATCGTCGGCACCGCTGTCGCGGTGCCGATCAGAAGAACCATGTGGCGTGCCTCCACGCACACATGCTGACACATCGGAACGATATGCGCGCGCCAGTTGAACGACATTTCGTTGGTGTTCACCTGATGAGAACCCGCTGACACCGCTTTCTGGCGCGGTGAAACCTGTTTGCGGGCAGCACAATACGCACACCTGTCGCGAGTTCGCCAGTCGCCCGGGAGTGGACCGAAATACCACACCGGAGGCCTTGGGCCCGGACGCCGACGGTTGCGACACGGTCACAGAAGCATACCTATCAATGCATCAGGAGCAGCAACCTTCACTTCGGTCACTATCGTCACATCAGTCAGCTAGTGACGTCAATGGGACGTCGTGCCCTCCGGAAGGGGTGAGATGTCGCCGCGTCCTCGCATCGCATCACTGTCGGTGGCGTCGGCGGCCGCTATGGGGCTCGTCGTCGCAATCGGCGTCGCACCTCCCGCGGGCGCCGAACCGTGTACCGGAGCGGCCGCTGCTGCCCAGCCGCCCGCCAACGCCGTGGCCACGCCGGCTTTGCCCGGGCTCAACCGTCCCCCGACGGGTCACCGACCCGCCGGTGCGAATGACAGTGCGCCGCTGCCCAGATTGGGACAGCTCCCCAAGTTGCTCCTCAACGCGCTCTCGCCGTTGAGTCAGCATTCCGCGCCGGTGCGTCAGCAGGCGGCGGTGGAGCCGCCGCCGCGGCCCGTCGTTCCGAACAACCCCGCCCAGCCGAACGTTGCTCAGCCCGTCCCCAATGCGGCGCCGGCTCCGGCACCGGAGGCCGCGCCTGCGCCCGCCCCGCCCGGAACGTCGTTGGTGGGTTGGGTCACCGGGCCGGACAGCCCCAACAACACCATCCAGCGGTTCGCCATCTCGGGGACAGACCTCGGGATCATGTGGGACAACGGTGATCCCGGTGCACATCAGGTGCTGATGGCCTTCGGGGACACCTACGGTTACTGCAGTGTGCGCGGACAGCAATGGCGCTACAACACCCTGTTCCGCAGTCAGGACGGCTCGCTGTCGAAGACGGTTTCGGTGCCCAACGGGGTGAAGGCCAACCGGTATTCGGGCTCGCCGGTGTGGGCCCCGGGCCTTTCCAAGCAGATCGTCAACAGCATCAAGTGGGCGCCGACCGAGGTGGGCATCATCCCGACGTCCGGGGTCTCCGTCGGCAGAAACCAGTACCTGAACTTCATGTCCATCAAACGGTGGGGCGACAACGGCTTTTGGGACACGAACTTCTCGGGTATCGCGGTGTCTCAGGACAACGGTGAGAACTGGGGGGTGTACCCCAGCAGCATTCGCGCCGTGGGGGACTCCGTGCCGAGGCTCGCCGCCGTGCCGGGCAACGAGAACTTCCAGATGGGCGCATTCCTCAAGCCGGGACCGGGTGACCCGTACCTCTACACCTTCGGCACGCCGTCAGGGCGTGGAGGATCGGCCTACATCGCCCGGGTTCCGCAGGGCTTCGTGCCGGATCAGCGGCGCTACGAGTACTGGAACGGCGACAGCAATTCCTGGGTGCCCGGCAATCCTGCCGCAGCCACGCCGGTGATCCCCGGTCCGGTCGGGGAGATGTCAGCCCAGTACAACACCTACCTCAAGCAGTATCTGGTGTTGTACTGCAACGGTGCCAACGACGTCGTCGCACGCACCGCGCCTGCGCCGCAAGGGCCGTGGAGTCCGGAACAGATGCTGGTGTCCTCGATGGAATTCCCGGGCGGCATCTATGCGCCGTTCCTGCATCCGTGGTCGACGGGCAAAGAGTTGTACTTCAACCTGTCGCTGTGGTCGGCCTACAACGTGATGCTGATGAAAACGGTGTTGCCGTAACGCTTTCGGCGGTTCTCGGCCTGTTCGGCCAATCGTGAAGTGTGCGTGCCGAAGTGGTGGTCTTCGGTGCGTCCGGCACTTTCTCACAGGTGCTTACCGGAAAGGATCAAGGCGCGCCATAGGGTGCGAGTTGTGACGGAGTCGTGTTCAAAAAGTGACAGAAGGGGTCCAGTGTTACCAGAGTGATATGAGTACACGAAGGGCGTGATGTCACCTCTCGGGTGAACCTGGCGGTCCCACACGTCGTGTATTCGACGGACGATCAGAGGGATGGAGTGAAACCGTGAACATGAGCCGAACGTTCGACACGCGCACCGCGCGGATCGCCCTCCTGCTGATCCGTCGCCCGATGATTCGCCGCCGCTATCCGGCAGAGCAGGAACGTCTGGTCACACCACAGGAACTCGCCGCCCTCGGCCGGTAGGCGCGCAAACGTGCCACCATGAAGCCATGACCGATCAGGGCGAACGCGACTTCAACGAACGCAACATCGAGGAGTTCCGCGCCAACGGCGGCAAGGTCGGTGGCCAGTTCGAGGGGTTTCCGCTGTTGCTGCTCACCTCCACCGGCGCCAAGAGCGGGGCGCAGCGGGTCAATCCGGTTGCCTACTTCGACATCGACGGAGCAACCTACATCGTCGGATCGTCAGCAGGCCGGGATCGGGACCCCGCGTGGGCCTTCAATATTCGCGCGCATCCCGACGTCACCGTGGAGATCGGCGCCGACGGCCCCACGGCTGTCACCGCGCGCGAACTGCCGCGCGAGGAACGCGACAGTGTCTACGAGGTGATCAAGCAGCGGGCCCCCGGTTTCGCCGAGTACGAGACGCGTACCGATCGGGTCATCCCGGTCTTCGAACTGATGCGAGCGTAATGCCTCACGCCGTGACCAGTGCCGTCTCGGCCACCTGCTGGGCGTCGTAGGTGTTGATCGCGACGCTGTCGAGAATGGCCTGCAGTTGCTCGGCCTGTGCGCGCGGCGCCAGCTCCGTCGACCGGTAGATACGCCCGGCAGCGCGAGCCTGCGAGCGGACCTGGCCGGTGCGCGTCATCCGCAGATTTTCGTAGCGGCGCAACCGCTCTGGCAATTCGTCGGGTTGTGCGCCACGCAGCAGTACCGCCAAGGTCATGGCGTCTTCGATGGCCTGGTTGGCGCCCTGTCCGAGGTGTGGCGTGACCGCATGGGCACTGTCGCCCAGCAGGGTGATGCGCTCCGAGGACCAGCGGTCGAGGGGCTCGCGGTCGTAGATGCCCCACCGGAAGGTCGAATCCATCGCATCGATGATGGCACTTACCTGGGGATCCCAACCGCGGTACGCAGCAGCGAGTTCGGTGACATCCCCTGGTGCGGTCCAGGATTCGGCGACGTTGAGATTGGTCGGCACGAAGGCCACGATATTGAGCAGCCGGCCCGCCGAGACCGGGTACGCCAGGAAGCTCTGGCGGGGCCCCAGCCACATGGAACTGGCCCGCATGTCGGCGATCCCGTCGACCCGTCCGGCGGGAATCAGCCCGCGGTAGGCCATGATTCCCTCGCTGACCGGTTCGGTCGGCGTGCTCACCTTGCCTTGAAGGCGCGAATGGATGCCGTCGGCACCGATGAGCAGATCGGCGTCGACCGGTGTGCCGTCGGCGAACTCGACGCGCACCCCGTCGGTGTGCTCGGTGGCGCCGACGCAGGCTCGGCCCAGGCGCAGGGCGTCGGAGGGCAGTGCGTCGGCGAGTACCTGCTGGAATTCGCCGCGATGCAGAAACCAGGTCCGGGCCGGATCGCCGAAGGACAGCGTGGACGGTTCGCCGGCGATGGGCTCGGCCTGCCAGGTGCGAAAGCGGTAGTGCGTCACGGGGCCGGCGACCTTCGCCAGTGCGTCGCCCACGCCGAGGTGGTTGAGAACTCGAGATCCGTTGGTCGCGATCGCGACCCCGGCGCCGAGCGCCTTGAGTTCATGCGCCTGTTCGTACACGGTCGCATCGATGCCGTTGGCGCGCAGTGCGATCGCGGCGCTCAGTCCGCCGATGCCTGCGCCGATGACGGCGACTCTCAGGCCGGTCATGATTCTCCTTCGTCCGCAATATGTGTACCGATCGATACAAGATTGACTATAAACGTACCGATCGGTACGGTCAAGGGGTGGCCCGTACCGCAGACCCCGTCAAACGTGAAGAGCTGTTGAAAGCGGTTGTGGCCTATCTCGAACAGCACGGCATCGGCGACATGTCGCTGGCGCCCATGGCGCAGGCGCTGGGCACCAGCAAACGGATGCTGCTGTATTACTTCGGCGACCGCGCCGAGTTGCTCACCCAGGCCCTCGACGCCAGTCGTCCGCAGCTGGGGGAGATGTTCCGTGACGTCGCCACCCCGGAGCGGTTCACCGCCGCGGCACGCACGATGTGGCGTGAACTGACCCGCGGGGGTGAGCGCCGCAATGTCCGGCTGCTCCTACAGGTCCTCAGCCTGGCCGTCACGGATCCCGAGACCTACGGCGAATCGGCCCGTACGGCGGTCGACGTGATGATCGGACCGATCGCCGCGGCGCTGAGCACCATCGGGTATGCCGACGAGGATGCTTGCGCGCGTGCCACTTTGGTGGTCTCAGGGCTGCGCGGGCTGTGCCAGGACGCGCTGGTCACCAAGGACCGCGCACGCGTCGATGCCGCCGCGGAACTCCTGATCGCGGCAGCCGTCGCGCACTAGGCCTTCGAGCGCTCTAGCGCTCGGGCCACCACGCCCTGCGCCGGACGTTGCCGCACCATCTGCGGCCACCAGAACCAGCGACCCATCAGCGCCGCGATGGACGGCGTCATGAACGACCGGATCACCAGGGTGTCGAACAACAGGCCCAACCCGATCGTCGAACCGACCTGCGCCACCACGGTCATCTCACTGACCACCATCGACATCATCGTGAATGCGAACACCAGGCCCGCCGCGGTGACCACCGACCCGCTGCCGCCCATGGCGCGGATGATGCCGGTGTTGATGCCGGCCGGTAACTCCTCCTTGAGCCGCGCGACGAGCAGCAGGTTGTAGTCGGCGCCGACGGCCAGCAGCACGATGACCGCCATCGCCATCACCATGAAGTGCAGTTCGATCCCGATCAGGTGCTGCCACACCAGCACGGACAACCCGAACGACGTGCCCAGCGAGACCAGCACCGTTCCCACGATCACGGCCGCGGCCACCAGGCTGCGGGTGATGAGCAGCATGATGATGAAGATCAGCGACAGCGCCGAGATGCCTGCGATGATCAGGTCGTAGTTGTTGCCTTCCTGCATGTCCTTGAAGGTCGCGGCGGTGCCGCCCAGGTAGATCTTGGACCCCTCGAACGGGGTGTTCTTCATGGCTTCCCTGGCCGCCAGCTTGATCCCGTCGATCAGCTTGATGCCGTCGGCCGTCAGCGGATCGCCCTCGTGGGAGATCATGAACCGCACGGCTTTTCCGTCGGGCGAGATGAAGCTCTTCATGCCGCGCTTGAAGTCGCTGTTGTTGAACGTCTCCGGTGGCAGGTAGAAGGTGTCGTCGTTCTTGGAATCGTTGAACGCATCACCCATGGCGGATTGGCCGTCCTGCATGGCCGCCATCTGATCCTGCAGACCCTTCTGGGTCTGGTACATCGTGAGCATCATCGTCTTGGTGTGCTTCATGGTCTCGATCTGCGGCTGCATCATCGCCGCCATCTGCGGCATGAGCGCGTCGAGCCTGTCCATGTCGGGCAGCAACTCCTGAATCGCCGCCGTCATCGTGTCGACGCCGTCGAGCCCGTCGAACACCGACCGCATCGACCAGCACATCGGGATGTCGTAGCAGTGCGGTTCCCAGTACAGGTAGTTGCGCACCGGTCGCAGGAAGTCGTCGAAATCGGAGATGCTGTCCCGCAATTCGGCGACGTCGGTGACCATGTCGTGGGTCTTGCCGACCATGCTGTGGGTCGTCGCGCTCATCTCCTCCATGAGCGTGATCATCCGATCCATGATGTCGATGGTCGTCTGCATGTCGTCGGCCTGCAGCAGCATGTCGTCGGCGCGGTCGGTCAGATATTTGCGGTTCATGGTCTGCATGACCCCGCCCATGCTCATCTGGGCCGGAATCGTGCTGAACTTCAGCGGTTTGCCGTCCGGGCGCGTGATGGCCTGCACGCTGCCGATGCCGGGCACCTGGAAGATGGCCTTGGCGATCTTGTCGATCACCAGGAAGTCGGCCGAGTTGCGTACGTCATGGTCGGTTTCGATGAGCAGCAACTCGGGGTTCATCTTGGCCGGCGAGAAGTGCCGTTCGGCCGCGGCGTATCCCGCGTTGGCGGGCAGATCGGCGGGCAGGTAGTTGCGGTCGTTGTAGTTGGTCCGGTAGCCGGGCAGCGTCAGCAGCCCGACCAGCGACAGCAGGATGGTGCCGAGCAGCACCGGTCCCGGCCAGCGCACGACGAAAGCGCCCAGGCGGCGCCAACCCCGGATCCGCATGGCGCGCCGGGGCTCGAGTGTGCGGCCGAACCGGCTCGTGACGGTGACCAGCGCAGGCCCAAGTGTGAGCGCGGCGACCACCGCGACCACCATGCCGACTGCCATCGGGATACCCAGCGACTGGAAATACGGCAAGCGGGTGAAATGCAGACAGAACGTCGCGCCCGCGATCGTCATACCCGAGCCAAGCACCACGTGCGCGGTGCCGTGGAACATCGTGTAGTAGGCCTGTTCTCGGTCCTCGCCGTTGCCGCGGGCCTCCTGATAGCGGCCGATGAGAAAGATCGCGTAGTCCGTGGCGGCGGCGATCGCCAGGGTCACCAAAAGCTGGGTGGCGAACGGCGTCAGCCCGATCAGATTGTGGTAGCCGAGGAACGCGACCACGCCGCGCGCCGCCGACAACTCCAGGACCACCATGACCAGCACGATGATCACGGTGATCACCGACCGGTAGACCAGGAGCAGCATCGTGATGATCACCGCGAAGGTGACCATCTCGATCATCTGGACGCTGCGATCGGCGGAGATCTGCTGATCGGCGGCCAGGGCCGTCGGCCCGGTCACGAACACCTGCACCCCAGGAGGTGGGGACAGCCCTTTGACCAACTTCTGGACCGACTCCACCGACTCGTTGGCCAGCGTCTCACCCATGTTGCCGACGAGATAGACCTGTACGTAGGCGGCCCTGAGATCGTTGCTCTGGGCCCCGGCCTTGGTCAGCGGGTCGCCCCAGAAATCCTGGACGTGTTCGACATGCTTGGTGTCGGCCTTCAGCTTGGCGACCATGTCGTTGTAGAAGTAGTGCGCGTCGTCGCCGAGCGGCTTGTCGCCTTCGAGCACGATCATCGCGGAGCTGTCGGAGTGGAACTCGTCGAACACCACCCCGACGCGTTTCATCGCGATCACCGACGGAGCCTCGTCCGGACTCATCGACACCGAGCGCATCTGGGCGACGGCCTCGAGCTGCGGCACGGTCATGTTGAGCACCACGACCAGGCCGATCCACCCGAGGATGATCGGGATGGCGAGTCGGCGAATCCAACGCGCGATCCCAGTGTGGGTCGTCGTGGATTTGCTGGGCTCGGCCATCGGGAGAAACCTTGGTATCGGATGCGGGCAGGGCTGCGCCGACCCTATCCGGTTGAGCGGTCGTTTAGTGAGCCCCCTACGAGTAGGAGATCGCGCCGAGTGCCCGTGCGGCGCTGCGCAGCGCCGCGTGGATCCCGCCGTAGGCGGCCACCGGCGGCAACAGCCGCTTGTCGATCTTGGTCGCCGAGCTGTAGTTCACGTCGACGACATTGGCGATCGGCGCGAGCGCGATCTGCGTCAGAAGCTGGTAGGCGTCGAGCCGGTCGAGCCCGTAGAGCTCTCCGAGCCACGTGATCATCTCCACCTGGCCGGCCCGCCATGCCTCTTCCAGTGGGCGCCCGGAACCGATCGCCAGCAGATGGGTGTCGGTCTCCAGCCGCGGCCACGCCGGGCCGCCGCCACCTTTGATGAGGTCGACGATGGCCGTGATGTTCATGGCGCCCTCGACGGCGGTGCCGCATGCTTCGCCTTCGCCCTGGCGGTAGTGCCCGTCACCGAGAGAGAACAGCGCGCCTTCGACGTTGACCCTTAGATAACAGGTGGCGCCCGCGGTCATGTCCGGCGAGTCCATGTTGCCGCCGAACGCGTCGGGCACCAGCGAACTGCGGACCTCCCGGCGCGCGGGGGCAACCCCGACGGTGCCCAGCATCGGATTGGCCGGCAACGTCACCTCGAAATCGCTGCCCCGCGCCGAGAAGCCGACTGTCCGTGCGGCCGAGTCGTATTCGTAGATCCAGGTGCGCTCCGGCAGCGGGTCCTGCAGGGTGGGGCTGACCGGGATGCTGGTCAGCCCGCCGAAGAACGGGATCAGCGTCGACGCACCCCAGCTGCGGGCCGGGGTGAGATCGACCAGATGGACCGCGAGGGTGTCACCGGGCTCGGCGCCCTCGATCCAGAACGGACCGGTCTGCGGATTGAGGTCCTCGGTGTCCAGCGCGACGGTGGCCACCGAGTCGAGGCTCGTGATGCGTCCGCCGAAGGCGTCCTCGGCCCACAGCGTCAACACGGTCCCTGGCTTGATCCGCATGACGGGTTCGGCGCCGCCGAAGGTGTAGTTCATCTGCTCGACGGTCGGCACGAACGTGATGTGGTCCATGACGGCCATCTTGGCGGATAAGTGGACACCCGGCACCTGAGTTTGAGCGCACTGCTGACATGTTGCGGCAATGGCGCTGGGCGACAACGTCGCCGGGACCCACGCACCAAATCAGTTCCAGATGGAAATTTTTTTGTCAAAGTCTCGCCCGCACAGTGCCATCCGTGGGTAGGGTGGCTCATGACTCGATCGCAGTTCCGGAGATGGTGAGGAAAGCCGTTGGTTCTGTACGTGTTTCGATGCGACTCCGGTTGCGGTACCACCGAACGACGGTTTGCGATGAACGCGCGTCCCGACGTCATCGACTGCCCGAGCTGCAGCGGTGCGGCCCGCCGGATGATGTCGTCACCCAACCTCGGCCGTGCCGACAAGTCTGCGATGGCGTTGCAGGACGCGACGCGCGCCACCGCCGATCACCCTGCCGTCGTCAGCTCGCCCTCACCGTCGCTTCGGCGGCAGAAGGTCTCGCGCAACCCGCTTCACCAAAAATTGCCCCGCCCCTGAAGGAGGATCAATGCCCGAAGTTGTGTTCCCGCTCGATTCGACCAAGAAGTTCACCGATCAGGAGAAGCTGGGGCACAACCGGTGGCACCCGGACATTCCGGCCGCAGTCACGGTCAAGAAGGGTGACTCGTTCCGCGTGCACTGTCGTGAGTGGTTCGACGGCGCGATCGTCAACGACGACTCCGCCGACGACATCCTCAACGCGCCGTTGACGACGGTGCACGTGCTGTCCGGCCCGATCGCGGTCGAAGGAGCCAAGCCGGGTGACCTGCTGATCGTCGACATCCTCGACGTGGGACCCATCCCGCAGGAGGATTCCGGCCCGCTGGCAGGCCAGGGGTGGGGCTACACCGGGATCTTCCCCAAGCTCAACGGTGGCGGTTTTCTCACCGACCAGTTCCCCGACGCCTACAAGGCCATCTGGGATTTCTCCGGGCAGAAGGCCACCTCGCGCCACGTGCCCCACGTCGAGTTCACCGGCATCGTGCACCCCGGGCTGATGGGTACCGCGCCGTCGACCGGCCTGCTGGCGAAGTGGAACACCCGCGAGGCCGCGCTGATCGCCACCGACCCCGACCGGGTCCCGCCGCTGGCGCTGCCGCCCGAGCCGCGGGACGCGATCCTCGGCGGTCTCACCGGCGACGCCTTTAGCAAGGCCGCCGCCGAGGCCGCCCGCACCGCCCCGCCGCGGGAGAACGGCGGCAACCAGGACATCAAGAACCTCACCAAGGGCAGCCGGGTCTTCTATCCCGTATACGTCGACGGAGCCAACCTGTCGGTCGGCGATCTGCACTTCTCCCAGGGCGACGGCGAGATCACCTTCTGCGGCGCCATCGAGATGGGCGGCTTCATCGACCTGCGGGTCGACGTGATCCCCGGCGGCATGGAGACCTACGGCGTGGGAGAGAACGCCATATTCATGCCCGGCAACACCGATCCGCAGTACTCCGAGTGGCTGGCGTTCTCCGGCACCTCGGTCACCCTCGACGGAGAGCAGCGCTACCTGGATTCGCACCTGTCCTATCAGCGCGCCTGCTTGCACGCCATCGACTATCTGTCGAAGTTCGGCTACAGCCCTGAGCAGGCCTATCTGTTGCTGGGTGCCGCACCGATCGAGGGTCGGCTCTCGGGCGTGGTGGACATCCCGAATGCCTGTGCGACGGTATATATCCCGACGGCCATCTTCGACTTCCCGGTGACGCCGTCGGCATCCGGGCCCGTCACGATCGACCCGGGCATCGGGGCGCCGCACTCGTCGTTCAACTGACGACCTCCGGCTATCCTCGTTCCCGAGACCACCGCGTCCCGCCCGGGCTCGGTGAAACCGCGTCGCGCGACCGCTCCGCCTGGATGCCGCGACGCCTGGTGCACCGGCGCGACCTGACCGGTCGTGTGCCTGGATGGTGGTCACAGACCGTGTCCAGGCGGCCGAAAGGATCGTGGAATGGCATCCCCCCACGACGCCCCGCGCGTCGGCACCCGGTTCGGGCCGTATGAACTGAGGTCGCTGATAGGCGTCGGGGGGATGGGGGAGGTCTACCGCGCCTACGACACGGTCAAGGACCGGATGGTCGCCGTGAAACTGCTTCGCACCGAGGTGGCCGCCGACCGGAGTTATCAGGCGCGGTTCCGACGCGAGTCGCGCGCGGCCGCGCGGCTGCAGGAACCCCACGTGATCCCCGTGCACGACTTCGGTGACATCGACGGTGTCCTCTTCATCGACATGCGGCTGGTGGAGGGTGCCAGCGTCAAGGAAGTGCTGAGGAACAACGGTCCGCTCGATCCCGCGCGGACCGTGTCGATCGTCACACAGGTGGCGTCGGCCCTGGACGCCGCGCACACCGACGGTCTGGTGCACCGCGACATCAAACCCGAGAACGTCCTTCTCACCGGCGACGATTTCGCGTACCTGGTGGACTTCGGCATCGCCCACATCGGCGGTGAGGCGACCGTGACGATGACGGGCGTGCTGATCGGGTCCAGTGCCTACATGGCGCCGGAGCGGTTCTCGGGCGCCACCGTCGGGCCACCTGCCGACATCTACGCGCTGACCTGCCTGCTCTTTGAATGCCTGATCGGTCGCCCGCCGTTCGAGACCGGTGATCTCCGCCAGCTCATGAGCGCCCACATGTTCTCCGCTCCGCCGCGGCCGAGCATCATGCGCCGCGGCATACCGCGGGCATTCGACGACGTCATCGCCCGCGGCATGGCCAAGGATCCGACCCACCGGTACGCATCGGCCGGAGAGCTGGCCAGAGCAGCCCGCGATGCGCTGTCGGGGACGCCGGCCGTCGCTCCGCCACCGCCGCCGGTTCCGGAACCGATAGTCGCTCCCCGCCCCACCCCGCCGCCGAGCACGCGCGAGTTCTCGTCGGTCTACCCGACGCCCACCGCGAGCGGTGAGGCGCCGTATCCGCCGCCACCCCCGGTACACGCGCCTGCCGCCCCGGTCCGGCGGCGGCGCTGGACACCCGGGCAGGTGCGGTTGGTGATCGCGACGGTGCTGCTGCTCGGTGTTGCCGGGATCCTGGCGGCGATCTTGGCGCTCAGCGGAAACGACCGCGGTTCGACGACGCCCAAGACGCCCTTGGCGGTGCCGCCCTCGGCGAC
Source organism: Mycobacterium dioxanotrophicus (assembly GCF_002157835.1). NCBI lineage: Bacteria > Bacillati > Actinomycetota > Actinomycetes > Mycobacteriales > Mycobacteriaceae > Mycobacterium > Mycobacterium dioxanotrophicus. The sequence continues at coordinate 2,680,028 of NZ_CP020809.1, forward strand.
GAGTACGACTGCACCCGGCGACTCGACGAGCGAGTCGACGACGGACTCGACCACCACGACAACGACGACGACATCCACATCGCGAGCGGCGGCCGCGCCTGTCTCCGGTGCCGACGCCCAGGGCTTCGTCGGCCACACCGCCCGCTGCGACTCGGGCAGCACGGCGGCGGCGATGATCAAGACGGCATCGTCCATCGCGGTGATCTGCCAGAGCGGGCCGGACACCTACTACTACCGCGGCGAACGGCTCAGCGACGGTGCCCATCTGGAGATCGCGCAGGCTCAACGTTCCGGCGACGGGTTCAACGCCACCAACCCCGCCGACGGCGCCCAGTACGAGATCCGCCCCGACAGCCTCACCATCATCAGCAACGGCCACGTCGATTCCGAGGAGGCGGCGCAGCAGTACTCGGCGGGTTAGCCGCCGCGGGCCTCACGCAGGCGCGTAGATCTGCACCGGAGTGGTCTTGCCCTTGAGTGTCAGACCCGGACGTTCGGCGAACGCGACACGGTGGTCGGTCAGGAGCTCCAGGGTGTCGGCCGTGAGCAGGACAGCGTCGCCGGTTTGCCGGGTGGCTGCCTCCACCCGGGCCGCCACGTTGACCGTGTCGCCGATGACCGAGAACTCGAAACGTCCGGCGCCGCCGACATTTCCGGCCACCACCGGACCCGAGTTGAGCCCGACGCCCACCGACAGCCTGCCGCCGAACTCGACATGCACGGCGTCGGCGATCTGCAGGGCGGCCGCGAGCGCCTCGTCGGCGTGCCGAGCCCGGTGCCGGGGCGCGCCGAACACCGCCATCAGACCGTCACCGGCGTACTTGTCGACGTGCCCGTGGTGTTGATGCACGAGCGGGACGATCCGCTCGAACAGGCGGTTGAGCGTGGCGACCACGTCGGCGGGCGGCAGCTGCTCGGCGAATGTGGTGAAACCGCGGACGTCGACGAACATCAGGGTGACGTCGACCTCCTGGCCCTGCAGCGGGCCGCCCGCGCACAGGATGTGTTCGGCCACATCCCGATCCACATACGTGCCGAACGCGGCCCGAATGCGTTCGCGTTCAGCCAAACCCGCTGCCATGGTGTTGAAACCGGCTTGCAGTCGGCCGATTTCGCTCGCGTCGTCGACCTCCACGCGAGCGTCGAAGTCCCCGTTCTGGACTCGCGCCAACGCGTGGCGCAGCGCACGCACCCGTTCGGCCACCGAACGCACCGCCACCAGAATCGCGAAGAGCCCCACCACGAATGCCACCGCGACGAGCACCAGGATGGCCGCGATGGTGCGCTGCGTGCGGTAGTCGGTGTCGGCGAGATACCCGAGCGCCAACATCGCCACGCCGAGCAGCGGCACACCCGTGGCCAGGGTCCAGGCCATGGTGAGCCTGCGCTGGATGGTCGGTCCGACGCGGCGTTCGGGCCCACCGCCGCTCAGCGCGCGGGCCGAGACTGGCCGCATGACGCGTTCGGAGATCAGGTACCACACTGCGCTGGTGGACATTCCGCCCAAAGTCACCACGCAGAAGATGTAGAGGGCCGTCGACACTGCGTCGGGAACGGCCAGTGAACCGAAGACCACCGCTCCGACACCCCACACGATGACCGACATCCGCACCGCCTCGCCGGGTGCACCCAGGGTCATCCGCTGTTCGGCGGCGGTCGGGAGTCGGTTTTCCCGCAGCCATGCGGTGCTTGCGGCGAACCGCTGCCGCCGCACCCGCAACATCACCGGGATCGCGACGACGAGGAACACGACGAGCGCGGTGCCGCCGCGAATGAGCAACCGTTCGGTGGCCACCGGACTCAGCACGATCGGGGCGGCGAACGCCAGGAATGCCCCGACGGTCACGCCACCGGCGATGCTGACGGCGGCCGCGCCCCACACCCATCGTCTGAACGTGGTGCAGCGGAGGGCCTCACCGGCGTCCGCAGCGATCACGTCCATACCGAAAGCCTGCTGACACCGCCGGGGGCCGACTAGCGTAGTGCGCTACTCGATCGCTGCAAAGCCCCGATTCGGGCTGGTGTCGGCCGTTCGGACGATTTCGCGGAAATTTTGCTTCTAACCGGGTTATCCCGGCTGACCGGGCATGCTAGCTTTTGCCAAGTTTGAGGTTTCGTGCGCATCTGCGGGGCGGTGTCGTACGCGTGACGAGGGGCGGAGGGCCTTCATGTCCGGTAGGCATCGCAAGCTGTCGCGTGCGCGATCCGCGAGCAGGCGCTGGGCACCCGGGCTGACCGCGGCCGCGGTCAGCGTCACGGGGCTGTCGACCGCGGTGGTGACGGGAACGACGACGACGTTCGCGGCGCCCGCCGTGGCCCTGGCGGCGGCGATCACCCCGGCGAACTCGACGGCGCAGATCTTCGCCGGATCCACCTATTACGGCACGGACTACGCGAAGTCCAATCCGCCGCAGCAGGTGGTCCCGTTTTTCCTAGGGCCGCAAGGCGTTGTCGACGCGATCGACCAGAACAGCGCCGATGAGAACCTGGTGGTGGTGTCGTCGGGCTGGGGTGCCGGGCAGACCGGCCTCGCGCTGGCCCAGATGGAAGCGAACCATGACCCGGCGCTGAACAACGTCAAACTGGTCATCCTGGACAACAACACCAACCGTGCCGGTGGCGGATTCTGGACCACCTATTGGATGTTCGCGCCGTTATTGGCGACCTCAGCGGCGCCGGAACCCAGCGATCTGTCCATCCCGGTGATCGACACCGCCTACGAGTACAACATCAATTCCGATGCCCCGACCTACCCGCTGAACCTTGTCGCCGACGCGAATTCGTTGGCGGCCTACGCCTACGGATATGGCGCGCAGTCGAGTGCGAAGCTGCCGGATGATCCGGCCAACTTGAAACCTGGCTATCACTACATCGTGAATCCGGACGGCACGTATACCGAGATTCCGCTGTCCGATACCAACGTCACCTACGTGACCTTCACGACCGACCGGCTTCCACTGGTGCGGCCGCTGCTGCTGGTGCCGGGCGGCAACATCGTGGCCGACGCCGTCGAACCGGCACTCACCGACATCGTCAACGCGGGCTACCAGGACAACCAGCCCATCCCGACCGATCCCACCAAGACCCGCCCCGTCGGCCTGTTGCCGCCGGCATCCGACCTGACCGCGACCCTCGGCGCGCTGCCCGGCGATGTGCAGGCCGGGGTGACGAAGGCCGCGGCCACCGCCGGCCAGGACATCTCCACACCGACCACCCTGGTGACCGGGCCGCTCGACGAGGCTGGCAGCACCGCCAAGATCGTCACAGGCAACCTGCCCACATCGTCGTTGTCGTCGACCGCCGTGCCCGGATTGTCCGGTCCGTCCCCGTTGACCTCGGGCAACAAGGTGGTGCCCAATCCGGTGAAGTCGCTGAAGTCGACCGCTGGGTCCAACCCCGTGCAGAAGGTGGCGGGCAGCCTCAATTCGACGGTGAGTGGTGTGACCAAGGGTGTGCAGGACGCTGTGAAGAAGGTCGTGTCCGGCGCCAAACCGTGACCGTGACCGGCTGAGCAGCAACGGCGACATCGGTTGCCGCCCTATACTTTGTCCACGCATTTGCGGGGACAGGAGCCCTCATGGCCGGACACCACGAGCGCGCGGCGAACGCACCTGAGTTGCAGCTGCCGGCGGACTCGACTCGGCGCCCGGCTTTTTACGGCCTCGTCCTGCAGTGGGCACTCCGGCTGGTGCTGGTGGGCTACATCGCCATCACCCTGTTGCTGCAGCCGCCCGACCGCGACTTGTGGTTCTGCATTCTGACGCTGGCCGGCTACCTGGCCGCGTTCGGGGCGTGGACGTGGTGGGTGGTGCGGACGGGGCCCGCGTCGAAGGACATCACCAGTCGGCGGCCCGCACTGTGCATGCTCGCCGCCGACGTCGCGTTGGTGTCGCTGCTGTCGGTGCTCACGGGCCTGCACTCACCGGACAACTGGACGTCGGATGTGTTGCGCACCGGGCTGTTTCTGATTCCGGTGATCGCGGCGGCCCAGCTCGATCCGTTCCTCAGCGGCGTCACGGCGATCCCGACCGTCACGGCGTACATCGTGGTCAGCTGGATCGGGCAGAACGGCAACGAAGAGCCGTGGTCGTCGATTCTGTTGAACGCCACGGTGTTGTCCGGGCTGGCCGCAGGTTCGGTCGCACTGTCGCGGATCCAGCGGTCAAAGGTCGAGACGATCGAGGAACTGGCCAGGCAGCGAACGCAATTGCTGGAGGATGTACTGGGTTTGGAGAAGCGCGAACGACAAGCGCTTTCGGAACGGCTGCATGACGGACCGTTGCAGTACGTCCTCGTTGCGCGAGGCGATCTCGAAGATGTTCGGGCCGGCTCGGCCCCGGCGCTGGACCTGGTGGAAACCGCGCTCAAGGAATGTTCGGCGTTGCTGCGCGACGCGGTGCGCGAGTTGCATCCCGAGATCCTCAACCGGGCCGGCCTCAAGGCCGCGATCGAGGCGCTTGCCGACAGTATCGCTGCCCGGGACGATCTCGCGGTCGATCTGGATTCCTCGACCTGGCCCGCAGACTTCCGTACCGATGCCGACCATCTGCTCTACAGCGCGGCGCGTGAATTCACCACGAACGTCATCAAACATGCCCACGCCAACACGCTGCGCATCGAGCTGCGCCGCGAGGACGGGGAGGCGCGGCTGCGGATCATCGACGACGGTGTCGGCATCTCCGATGCGCGGCTGGCGAAGAGCATTGCCGAAGGCCACATCGGCATGGCCTCGATCCGCACCAAGGTCCTCGCCTCGTGCGGGCAGTTCGATGCGCACGCGACAAACGCGGGCACCGAGGTTGCGATCGTGGTACCGCTTCCGCGCGACTGAGCGTGTCGGCGGGTCCAGCGCCCCGTCGGCCAATTGTCAAACGGGATCTCCTGGGCCACAGGTGATTTCATCTGTGGTCGACGCGAAGTTTCGATCGGCGGCTGGTGAGGTATTCCACGGGCTGGGTCGTCGGCCACGCGGGCCGACGCCACGGAAGAGGAGAACGCACCGTGAGCGGTATCGACAAGGCGAAGAACAAGGGGCAGGAGCTGGGCGGTAAGGCCAAGGAAGCGGTCGGCAAGGTCACCGGCGACAAGGACACCGAGAACGAAGGCAAGGGCGACCAGGCGAAGTCCAACCTGAAGGACGCCGGCGAGAAGATCAAGGACGCGTTCAAGGATTAGGTGTTCTGTTGACCTGATCGGCGACCCAGGAGTCCACCCGGGTCCACGTCTCGTCAAGCCAGGCGCCGACATCCTGCGGCTGCGGACGTTGATCTGCCGGAAACAACTCGGTGTGGACCAGGAGTTGCCGGTTGATCGGCAGCTGCCACCAGGGGCGCGCCCGCCCGTCGGGGCAAAAGCCAGTGTGGGTCAGCACAAGGACGCTCGCGTTCGGTGCTCCGGACAACGCCGCTGCCGCCCCGCCGGCACGGGGTGGCAGCGTGTGGGATTGGCGGAATGCCCGTGCGGCCGCGCGGATCTGGCCGGTTGTGCGGAGTTCGGTGATCGTCGCGCGCCACCGCGACACACTGAAGTTCGCGCCTTCGGGGAACAGCAGGAGGGCCTGCCCGCCGGACAGCGATGCTGCCAGATCGCGGATCTGTTGACGTGCACGGTCGCCGTCCAGGAAGCACACACACCCCAGCTGGCCCGCGACGTCGAAAACCGGTTCCAGCCGCAGAGCTGCCCTGGCCACGACTCGCACCTGTAAGCGGTACTGGGTCATCAGCAGCCAGGCGATCAGAATGCTGTCTCCGGGGCCGCAGTGCCGCGACAGCACGACGACGGGTGCGTCGTCGGGAATCTCGGCGGGGGCGACCGACGCCGGGCCGAGCGCGACCTCGACATCGAGGAGCAGGCGAACGGCTTGGTACGCCATGCCGCTGAAGTCGCGCATCAACCGATCGCAGTCGCGATCACCACCCAGCAGCCTGGCTAGGATACGCAATTCGATCAGCGCGTACGCCATCGCCAAAGCCACGGAGCGCACCGGCCGGCTCGACCGAGCAATCCCGCTGGCCATACCGGCGATGACCAAATAGATTGGTGCCGTGAGCAATACGAGAAGCATGAGGGCCACGATGACCGGCATGGTCACTGCCCGACGCACGGCCGTCATGTCAGCGCCTCGAGGTATTCGCAGGTGGCGGTGTACGCCAGCTCAGCCCGTCGCGCGATGCGCCGGGTGTCGCGGTAGCGCAGATTCGACCACGTGGGGGCCAGCCGCTGGGGCAGACCGGACGGCAGCACATGCACGGTGACGTCGGATCCCACGTGCTCCAGATCGCGCAGGAAGCGGTGTCGGCGCGAGATCTCGAAGGCCACGAAACCGACCTCCCACAGGAACTGCGGTGGGGTGAGTTCCTCCTCGAGTCGGCCGACATGCAGCACCCACACGGTGTCGGCACCGAGGGTCACCGCACGATTGAGAGGGATGCTGTTCACCAGGCCACCGTCATAGAAGTGTTCGTCGCCGATGTGCACCGGGGGAAACACCCCCGGCAGTGCGCACGAGGCCAGTACCGGCTCGATCAGGTCGCCGCTGTTGAACCAGTGCTCACGGCTGCGTTCGATGCTCGCGGCGACGCATTCGAAGGGTACGGCGAGATCTTCGAAGGTCTTGGCGGGTAAGTGTTCGCGTAACAACTCGCGGAGTCGACGGTTGTCGTGCAACGCCGTCTTGCTGCGAACGACTTCGGCGACCTGTCGCAGTGGAGAGCCGTCGAAGATTTCGTCACCGGCGAGCGCGTCCCAAATCGTCAGGAGGCGCTCTGCACCTGCCAGAGAGGGCTCCAGCGCGATCGCTGCGCCATTGATCGCGCCGACCGATGTTCCGCACACCAGATCGGGACGGATTCCTGCCTCAAGGAGGGCGCGTGCCATGCCGACCTCAGCCGCGCCCAGCAACCCGCCGCCGCCCAGTACGAACGCATCGCAGCCCACGTCACAGCTATACCCACAGTGGTCGCGCTTGTATCGGCCCGTGCGTCCGCCCGATTCCGTGGGCGCATCTCGACACGGTCACAGATGCATAGCGGATCACTTCTGGCAAACCTTCTCCGCCGCTGTAGCAACTATTGTCACAGGCGTTAGGCGTTAGCCGGAAGGTAGGACATGACGACACTACGTCGGCTGGCGGCGATGGCGGCTGCCTCGGCCGCGACAATCACTCTCGCCGTACCGCTTCCGCGCGCGGTTGCCGACCCGTGCTCCGTGCCGACATCGACGCCGTCGGCACGTTCCGCGGCCCCGGCACTGCCGTCGTTGCCGATCCTGCATCTGCCGATCGGCCGCAAACCGGTCAGCACGGCAAGCACCCCGGAAGCGGCCAAGGACACCGCCGTCGCCCCGAACACCGCTGCGCGCGCGGCGGCTGCCCCGTCGGCGTCGGCCGCAGCCACCGTGGGTTGGATCACCGGGCCGAGCACCGACAGCTACAGCCGCTTCGGCATCTCCGGCGCCGATCTCGGAATCATGTGGGACAACGGGCAATCCGGCGCAGGCAATCAGGTGTTGCTGGCATTCGGTGACACTTTCGGCAATTGCAGTGTGCCAGACCAAGAGTGGCGCAAGAACACGCTGTTCCGCAGCTCCGACCGCAACCTCGCCGACGGCATGACGATCCCGAACCCGGTGCCCGGCAACGTTTACGCCGGCTCACCCGTTGATGCCGCGCGTCCCAACTTCTCGCGTCAGGTGATCCAGAGTCTCGGCCTGGCGGGCACCGAGGTGACCATCATTCCGACCGCCGGAATCTCCGTCGGCACAACGCAGTACGTGAACTTCATGTCGGTCAGCCAGTGGGGTTCCCCCGGCCAGTGGTCGACGAACTTCTCCGCGGTGGCGGTGTCGAACGACAACGGCGAAACGTGGACGGTGCCGGTGACGAGCATCCGGCCGAGCTGGTTCAACACCGTCCCGGGTGTGGCCTTCACGTGGGGAGACCAGAACTTCCAGATGGGCGCCTACCTGCGCAACGGTGGGTACGTCTACTCCTACGGCACCGGGGCGGGGCGCGGCGGCATGCCGTTCCTGTCGCGGGTCGTGGAGAGTTCGGTCACCGACAAGTCCGCCTACGAGTACTACACGCCGTTCGGCTGGCTCAAGGGCTTCCCGTTCCTGGCCATGCAGGTGGTGTGGGCTCCCGGCAGTGAGATGTCGGTGGCATGGAACGACTATCTGAAGAAGTTCGTCATGCTCTACACCAACACGCTCTCGGCGGTCGTGATGCGCACCGCCGACAAGCCGGAAGGGCCGTGGAGCCAGGCGAAGACGATCGTCAGCTCGACCGCGGTGCCCGGCGGCATCTACGCGCCGTACATCCACCCGTGGTCCAGCGGTAGCGACCTGTACTTCACGCTGTCGCGCTGGTCGGACTACAGCGTGATGTTGATGCGGACCTCGCTGGGCACATCGAGTACCTAATTCGCGGCGAGTGGCCAGTTATGTCACGGATTTTCGTCATGGGCGTGACACAAGTGGCCGCTCGACGTATCAAGTCCCTAGTGTCTCTCGCGCTCGGCCGCATGTGCGTGTTCAGCCGCCGATACCACCAGCGCATCGGTACCGGGGTACACCGTGGCTTCGTGGCCGTTTCCGAGCCACCGGACCTCGTACGGGGGAGAGCCGTCCTCGGCGCGAACCCCGATGATCTCGGCGTGCTGCTCATGCTGGTCGGTGGTGGTGCCCTTCACCACCAGAAAATCGCCGACGTGCGCTTTCATCGTCCGCTCCCTTCGCCTACTCGGCGGACACTTCCATCGTGCGCGCACCGATGGCGATGCGGAAGTCTTAGCCCGCGGTCTTTCCGGCGTCGACGATGTACACCGCACCATGCACCGCCGCGGCGTCGTCACTGGCGAGAAACGCGATGGTCTTGGCGACGTCGGCCACGTCCATCATTCCGCGCGGCGCGGCGATGCGCATGATCAGATTCCAGTCGGCGCCGTCGGGTGCGGCGAACTCGGTGGTCTGCGGGGTCAACATGCCGCCGGGACATACCGCATTGACGCGCAGCCGCTCCGAGGTGAACTCGATTGCGAGCGCACGGGTCAGTCCGACCAGGCCGTGCTTGGCTGCGCAATAGCCCGCCGAGTAGACCTCGCCCTCGATCCCCGCGATCGACGCCACGTTGACGATGTTGCCGCCTGCTTGCAACAGATGCGGCAGGGCCGCCCGGCACAGGAAGAACGGGCCGTTGAGGTTCACGGCGAGATCCTGGTCCCAGTCCTCGTCGGTCATCGAGATGGTATGGCGCATCTGGTGAAATCCCGCGACGTTGATCAACGCGTCGAGCCGGCCGAACTCCTCGACGCATTGGGCGACGGCCTGTTTGCAGGCCTGGGCCGACGAGATGTCCACCGACGCGTACCTCCCGCCGGGAACCTCGGTGAACACCTCGGCCATCCGTTCGGTGTCGCGGGCGATGCCGAACACCGACGCGCCCCGCTCGGCGAACAACCGCGCCACTGCCGCGCCCAACCCCGACGATGCACCCGTGACCAACGCGACCTTGCCGCTCAGCTGACTCATGCCGTAGACCTTCTCAGATCCCGGCGCGTGGCCGGGTGGGTGGTATCGCGGCGAGCAGCGTGCGGGTGTACTCCTGCTCAGGCGCGGCGAACAGCTCAGCCGCCGGGCGGTACTCGGCGACTGCGCCGGATCGCATCACCATCACGTCGTGACACATGCGGTGCACCACCGCCAGGTCGTGTGCGATGAACAGGTAGGACAACCCGAGATCGCGCTGTAGCTCGGTCAACAGATCCAGCACCCGCGACTGGATCGAAACATCAAGGGAGGCTGTCGATTCGTCGAGGATGAGCAGGTCGGGCTCGGTGGCCAGGGCCCGGGCAATGCTGACGCGCTGGCGTTGTCCGCCGGACAGTTCGTGCGGGTACCTCGACGCGAACTCCGTGGGCAAACCGACCCGCTCGAGGAGTTGTGCCACGCGATCGGCCCTGGCGTGGCGTCCTTTGGCCAGCCGGTGCACCTGCAGGGGCTCACTGATGGCCGCGCCCACCCGGGCGCGCGGGTTCAGCGACGCGAACGGATCCTGGAACACCAGACTGATCCGCCGCCGCAGGTCCCGGCCCGCGCCGAAGACATCGAGCCCGTCCAGGCTTGCCGTGCCCGCCGACGGTTCGGCCAGACCGGTCAGCGCGGCGGCCACCGTGGATTTTCCCGAACCGGACTCGCCGACCAGACCCAGCGTGGTGCCGCGCCGGATCTGGAACGACACGTCGTGTACCGCGGCGACATCGCCATAGCGGACGTCAAGTCCGTTGACGTCCAACAACACCGGGGTGTCCTCGACTTCGGTGGGACCGTCCCCGTCGAGGCGCGGCCGGGCCTCGAGGAGCTCGCGGGTGTACGGATGCTGTGGGCGGTCGAAGACATCGAGGATGGACGACTGTTCCACCGCCTCGCCCTCGCGCAATACCGTCACCTCGTCGGCGACCTGGCCGATGACCCCGAGATCGTGACTGATCCACACCACCGCGGCGCCGAAGTCGCGCTGCAAGTCGGCCACCAGATCGATGATCTGGGACTGGGTGGTGACGTCGAGGGCCGTGGTCGGTTCGTCGGCGATGAGCAGTTCGGGATCGCACGCCAGCGCGATGGCGATCATCACGCGCTGGCGTTGGCCGCCGGAGAGCTGGTGGGGATAGGCGTCCAGCCGCTCGGTCGGTAGCCCGACGGCGTCGAGCAGCTCGCCGGCCCGGGCGCGTGCCTGGCGGCGGGTCATGTTGCGGTGGGTTTCGAGCGTCTCGGTGATCTGACGTGACAACGTCAGCAGTGGGTTGAGCGACGTGCCCGGATCCTGGAACACGAATCCGATCCGGCCGCCATGGACTTGGCGCAACGTGCGGGCGGACGCCCCGACGAGCTGGGTGCCGTCGGCCAAGGCGGCGGTGCCGGTCACGACGGCGCCCGGTGCATCGAGCAGCCCGGTCGCGGCCAGCACTGTCATCGACTTGCCGGATCCGGATTCGCCGACGATCCCGACGGTCTGCTCGCGTGCCACGTCGAACGACACCCCGCGCACGATCTCGCGGCGGCCGATCGTCACGCGCAGATCCGTCACGCTCATCACCGGAGGGGTCACTGCCTGCCCGCCCTTCTGGCCTCGATCATGGTGCGCTGCTTGGGATCCAGCACATCCCTGAGCCCGTCGCCGAACAGGTTGAACGCCAGCACCGTGACGAAGATGGCGGCGCCGGGAAACACCGCCATCCACCACGCGAGCGTGACGAAGCCCTGAGCGTCGAAGATCATCCGGCCCAGCGACGGTTGCGGTGGCTGGATGCCCAGGCCCAGGAACGACAATGACGCCTCGGCGAGGATCGCGAAGGCCAGTGACAGCGAGAGCTGAACGATCAGCGGTCCGGCGATATTCGGCACGATGTGGCGGGTCAGGATGTATGCGTCGCCGGTGCCCATGGTGCGGGACACCGCGACGAACGGCTCGACACGCACGCTGAGCGTGCTGGCCCGGGCGACGCGCGCGAAGATCGGCGTGTAGACGATACCGATCGCGAGCATGGTGGTGGTGATGCCCGGCCCCAGGACCGCCACGATGGCCAGCGCGAGCAACAGCACAGGGAACGCGAACATCACGTCGACGACCCGCATCACCACGGTGTCCACCCAGCCGCTGCGATAGCCCGCGACCACCCCGATCGTCACACCCACGATCGCGGCGAACGCCACGCTCACCACCGCGACCCGCATCGAGGCCTGAACGGCGACCAGCACGCGCGACAACACGTCGCGACCGAGCTCGTCGGTGCCGAACCAGTGCGATCCGCTGGGCGCCTGCAGCGCATTGGGCACGTCGATGTCGTTGATGCCGAACGGGGTGATCCACTGGGCGGCGACCGCGATGACCACCACGGCCACCAGCACGACGGCGCTGATCGCGGTCACCGGATTGGACAGCAGCAGCCGCCAGGACGAGACCCGGCCCTCGGTGACTGTCATGACAGCCGGATCCTCGGGTCGACCACCGCATACAACACGTCGACGATCAGGTTGATCAGCAGGAACAACACCGCGATGAGCAGCACCGCGCCCTGGATGGCCGGATAGTCGCGGGCCGCAACGGAATTGAACACCAGCCGGCCCAGCCCCGGCCAGGCGAACACCACCTCGACCACGATGACACCGCCGAGGATGGTGGCCAGCTGGATACCGGTGATGGTCAGTACTGGTAGCAGCGCGTTGCGGACGATGTGGCGAAACGTGATCACGGGTGGGGCAAGGCCTTTCGATTTCGCGGTGCGCACGTAGCCCATGGCCGTGACCTCCAGGACCGCCGAGCGCACGTAGCGGGTCATGATCGCCGCGGCGACCAGCCCCACCGTGAGCCCGGGCAGGATGATGTGTCGCAGCCAGCCACCCGGGTCGCTGAACAGCGGGCGGTATCCCGATGTCGGCAGCCACCCCAGCGTCGACGCGAAGACCCCGATCAGCAAAATGCCCATCCAGAAATCGGGAATGGACACGCCGAACTGGCTGGCGATGCGCACGATCGCGTCGCTGACCCGGCCTTCGTGCAGGGCCGACCAGATCCCGGCGGGCAGCGCGATGAGCAGGGCGATGACGATGCCGACCAGGCCCAGCGACACCGTGGCCGGAAGCCGTTCGAGCAGCGTGACGGTGACCGGGTCACCGTTGCGGAAACTGACCCCCAGGTTTCCGGTGAACGCCGAGCCGAGGTAGGCGAAGAACTGCTCGACGATCGGCCGGTCCATCCCACTGGCCGAGCGCAGCGCCGCATACGCTTCCGGGGTGTAGCGCGTGCCCAACGCGATCCGGACCGGGTCGCCCGGCACCAGGTGCACCAACGCGAACACCACGATCAGCACGCCGACGAGCACCACCGCGGAGTGCAGCAGGCGCCGTGCCAGGAACACCATCACCGGGTGATCCGCTGCCAACTTGCCCACATTCACGTCGTCCCACCCCGATTCAGGCTCGCGCTGCGGAACCGGACGGCTCCATCGCGGCGGGCCTCGTAACCCGACAGATTCGTTGCCCACGCCTGGATCACCGACGGGTTGTACAGGTAGATGTAGCTGACCTCGTCGGCGATGCGGGTTGCCGCTCTGGCGTAGATGGATTTCCGGGTGGCGACATCGGTTTCGACCCGCCCGGCGTCGAGAAGCTGGTCGACCTCGGGATCGGAGAACTTCTGCGCATTGCTGGTGCCGCCGGAATGGTGCTGGGCGTAGTAGAAGTCGTCGGGGTCGATGTTGCCGAGCCAGCCCATCATCAACATGTCGAAGTGCCCGTTGTTCTGTTCGTCGAGCCACGTGGCGAAATCGACCGTGCGGATGTTCACCGTGATACCAAGCGGGGCAAGGTTGTCGGCGATGATCTGGGCCGCGGTCACCGTCTCGGGGTACTCGCTGGTGACCAGCATGTCGAGGTCCTTCGGTGCGTTGCCTGCTTCCTGCAGCAGACGTTTCGCCTCATCCAGATCGTGGCGGTAGCGGTGATAGTCGGTGTACCACGCATTGCCCTGCGGGATGGCGAGTTGATTGGTGGTCGCGGTGCGGTACGTGGTGGCCGCGGTGATCGAATCCCGGTCGATCGCATAGGCGATGGCCTGTCTGACGCGGACATCGTTCCACGGCTTGCGCGCTTCGTTGAGCGCCAGATACCAGTAGTCATTGCTGGGGGTGACCGCGAGGTGCAGCGAGTCGTCTTCCCGCAGTTGGCTGACGCGTTGCGGTGGAATCGAATCGGTCCAGTCGACTTCGCCTGCCTGCAGCGCCGAGAGCGCGGTCGACGGTTCCGAGATGAACCGGAACGTCACCCCGGCCACCGGCGGCGGGCCGGCCCAGTAGCGCGGATTGGCCTTGAGCGTGATGGAGTCGCCGCTCTTGCGTGAGACGAACGTGAACGGCCCGGTGCCGATCGGGTGTGTCGCGATCTGTCCGCTCTCGACGTTGTGGCGCTGCACGATCGCCATGCCCTTGAAGCCACCGAGATTGGTCAGCAGGTTGGGTGTCGGATGCTTGACGGTGATCCGCACAGTTGCGGGGTCCACCGCGTCGACGCCGGCGACCGCGCTGAACTTGTCCACGTTGGTCAGTTTCTGGTCGATGATGCGCCGATACGAGTAGACGACGTCTTCGGCGGTCAGTGGGCTGCCGTCATGCCAGGTCACCCCGGGACGCAGGTGAAAGGTCCAGCTCAGCTGGTCGGGGCTGACGTCCCACGACGTTGCCAGCGCCGGGCCCATCTGCAGATTTGCGTCGGGTTCGACCAGCGTGTCGAACACGTTCTCGAGCACCTCGAAGGAGAAATAGGCGCTGGTCCGCTGCGGGTCGAGTTGGTCGGGCTCACCCGCGATGGCGGCGATCAGATAGCCCGACGCCTCGCCGCCGAGGTCGACGCGACTGCCGGCCGAGCAGGCCGACAGCACGAGCGCCAGGACGGCTGCCACCGCGCTCAACGTTCTCACCACTGGTCGTGTGGTCACGATCTCTCCAGGATCACCGCGGGCGATCCGTCAGTACGCTCACCCGCTGGGGCCGCCGCCGGGCCCGACCGAAACGTCGGTGGACCATACCGGTGACGACGCTGATGAAGACTGCGATACTCACCCATTGTGACCTTCAAGCGCACGGCCGCCGCGACCGCCCTGGCCTCAACCCTCGGAATCGGACTCAGCCTGGGGTTTGCCGGACCGGCGCAGGCCGACCCCGTGATGCAGGGTGTCTACACCTACACCCAGGATGGACTCGACGCGCAGAACTTCACGGTGTACCCGAGTTGCGTCCCGGTGGTCGGGGATCTGCGTGAACCGCTGGAACTGGCGGTGGCGTGCCGGCTGCACGTCGCGACGGGCCCCGAGCTCAAGGGCGGAGATGCCCGGTTGACGGGCGGGCTGTGGACCTATTCGACGACGACGGCCGAGGGCATGCAGTGTCCCGACGGCAGCTGGGCCCCGACCACCGAGGTCTACAAATTCGACGACGTGGCCATGACCGGCACCCGGTCGGTGTTCCACAACGCGGTCTGCGGACTGCAACCCGGCGAGCAGAGCGTGCCGTTCAGGCTGGCGTACAAAGAGCCGCTGCCCATGCCGGTCAAGGTCTATCCGCTGGACTGCGAGCCCTGGGGCTTGCGGTTGTGCACGTGAGCGTCGGCGGGGGTGCCGGTCGCCCGTTGCAGGGTGCTCAGACCCCGGCACTGCCGATGCTCAACGGTAAAGCCGTCGACCTGACGGGCCCGGGTCGCACCGACCAATTCGGGGTGACAGCAACCGATCTCGGTGCGTCGGTGGTGGCGCCCAACGGCAAGCTGGTCTCGGTGTTCGGCGATACCTTCTCGGGACCCATGGTGGGGCAAGGCGATTGGCGTTCCCCGGTGGCGCTGATCGGCAGCGGCGATGCCGATCACGAGATCGTCTACGAGCGGGCCGCCGGTCCCGACCCCAGCTATGCGCGTCAGCTGTGGTTCTACATCCACGACGACGCATCCAGCGGATGGAGCCGTGGCGGCATCAGCACCGTCATCCCGTCCGATCTGCTGCGGGTCGGTGATTCGATCTATCTGCACGCCATCGTCAATCATGGCTTCGGCAACGTGATGTGGACCGAGATCTGGCGCTCGGACGACAGCGGTGTCTCCTGGACCCACATGGGGGAGCAGGCCAAGTTTCCGGGCAATCTGCAGGGCGGGTACGCGCAGTGCTGGTCCTGGGACTACGATCCCGACGACGGCTGGGTTTACGTGGTGGCCACCGGTTTTCAGCGCAACAAGGGCATCATCCTGATGCGGGTGCGTCCTGAACAGATCGGGCAACGGTCGCAGTACAGCTGCTGGGGCTTCACGAACGGCAGCTGGGGATGGGGCCAGCAGAGCACGCCGATCACGCCGCCCGCAGAGCAGTGGGGAGAGTTGACGTTCCGCCGGGTGTCTGCCGGAACATGGGTTCTCGGCGGGTTTTTGGCGTCGCAGTACGCGCTCGGTTACCGCGTCGTCAGTTCCCCGGTCGCCAACATGTACACGACGCCGCTGCAGATCCCGGTCGTGGGCTCGTCGTGGGCCGACGAGGACCCCGCCGACAGCAGGGTCGCCCAACTCTATGGCGGCTACCTGCTGCCCGGCTCCCGCTTCGATGTACAGGGCGGCGTCGGCCTGGTGGTGTCGCAGTGGCGCACCGACACCGGATGGCCTTACCGGGCAATGCAATTCAAGGCGCAACTGCGGGACACCAGCCAGGCGCCGCTGCCGACGGATCCGATCAACCTGTAGCTCAGGCGGTGAACCCGCCGTCGACGTTCCAGTTCGCCCCGGTCACGAAGCCGGATTCGGAACCCGCCAGGAAGCTCACCACCGCGCCGATGTCGGATGTGTCGCCGTAGCGTCCGAGTGCGGTGGATTGCCTTATGGAATCCGCGAATTCGCCTTCATCGGGGTTCAGATCGGTGGCGATGGGGCCGGGTTGCACATTGTTGACGGTGATGCCGCGCGGGCCGAGATCGCGAGCCAGCGCCCGGGTCAGCGATGACACCGCACCCTTGGTCATCGCATACACCGACAGTCCCGGCACCGGTACCCGGTCGGCATTGATGCTGCCGATGTTGATGATTCGCGAGCCCTCACCGAGATGGCCGACTGCGCTGCGGATCGCCGCGTAGACACCACCGATGTTGATCGCCACCAGCCGGTCGAACTGCTCCTGCGGAAATTCTTCGATGGGTGCGATGTACGCGGTGCCGGCGTTGTTGACCAGGACGTCGAGACCGCCGAGGGCCGCCACGGTCTGCTCGACCGATGCGGCGACCTGTGCGGGATCGGCGCTGTCGGCCTGGATGGCCACCACCTTGCCGCCGTCCGCGGTCACCTCGCCGACCAGCTTGTCGGCCTCGGCTGCCGAGGCCGCGTAGGTGAAGGCCACCTGGGCGCCGTCGGCGGCGAGCCGGCGGACGATCTGTGCGCCGATTCCGCGGGAACCGCCGGTTACCAGTGCGCGGCGGCCGGTCAGGGGTGCTGAGCTCATGGGATTTCCTTCCGGAATGATTTCGAACCGGTTGGTTACTAAGTACGCTGAGGTCAAGTCGTAGACACGGGTGATGATTCCCGTCGTGATCGGTATCACACCACGGTGGAAGCGGGTGCGCGATGGCGATAGGCAGGCCGCGGGAATTCGACCCGGAGCAAGTCGAGGACACCGCGATGAAACTGTTCTGGCAACACGGCTACGACGCGGTGTCGATCAGCGATCTGACCGCAGCCACCGGGGTGAACCGCCGCGGCATCTACGCCGAATTCGGCTCCAAGGAGCAACTCTTCGAACGCGCACTGCAGCGCTACGTCACCGGCCCCGGCGGCTATGCGGCCGAGGCCCTGACGCGTGCGACCGCTCGGGAGGTCGCCGAGGCGATGGTCCACGGCGCTGCGGACGCGAGCACCGGCGAGCCTCGCGGTTGCCTGCTGATCGGAAACGGTGACGGGCTCGCCGAACGGCGCTGTGCCGGTGTGCAGGACATCGCCAGGCGATTCGACGCCGCGGTGGCCGTCGGCGAACTGGCAGACGTTGACACCATGTTGCTGGCCCGGTGGATCTCGGCTGTGTGTCAAGGGATTTCGGTGCAGGCGCGCAGCGGTGCGAGCCGGGCCGAGCTGCACGCGGTGGCGGATCTGGCGCTGGCGGGCTGGCCCGGAACCGGCCCGCGCACATGACATCCGCGCATATGGTGATGCGGTGACGAAGCGAGTCGTGGTCTGGGGCACCGGTTTTGTCGGCAGCATGGTGATCGCCGAGATCGTCAAGCATCCACTGTTCGAGTTGGTCGGCGTCGGGGTCAGCAACCCGGACAAGGTCGGCCGCGACGTCGGCGAGATATGTGGGCTGGGCGCCCCGATCGGTGTCATCGCGACCGACGACGTCGATGCACTCGTCGCCTCGAGGCCCGACGCGCTGGTCCACTACGGCCCCACCGCGGCACATGCCGACGCCAACATCGAGGTGATCACCCGGTTCCTGCGGGCCGGCATCGACGTCTGCTCGACGGCGATGACGCCCTGGGTGTGGCCGAAGATGCACCTCAACCCACCGAACTGGATCGAGCCCGTCACCGAGGCCTGCGAGGCCGGCGGCTCGTCGTGCTTCACCACCGGAATCGACCCCGGCTTCGCCAACGACCTGTTCCCGATGACGTTGATGGGCCTGTGCTCGGAGATCCGGCAGGTGCGGGCCTCCGAACTGCTGGACTACACCAACTACACCGGCGACTACGAGTTCGAGATGGGCATCGGTAAGCCACCCGAACACCGGGCGCTGCTGGAAACCCCCGACATCCTGGTATTCGCCTGGGGTGCAACCGTTCCGATGATCGCGTACGCGGCGGGTATCGAACTCGACACCATCACCACAACATGGGACAAATGGGTCACCCCCGATGAACGCAAGACCGCCAAGGGGATCATCGCGCCCGGCAATGTGGCCGCGGTCCGCTTCACCATCAACGGTGTCTACCGCGGCGAGACCCGCATCCAGCTCGAGCACGTGAACCGCATCGGGTTGGACGCCGCGCCCGACTGGCCGTCCGGCAACGACAACGACGTGTACCGGGTCGACATCGACGGCACCCCCAGCATCTCCCAGGAAACCGCGTTCCGGTTCACCGACGGTTCGGGCCGCGATGCGGCCGCCGCGGGCTGCCTGGCCACCGGTCTACGTGCGCTGAATGCTGTCCCCGCAGTCAATGATCATTTGCCAGGGTGGGTAACACCGCTGGACCTACCGCTCATCACAGGTTGCGGCAATATTCGCTGAGTAACATTCGCCCCGTTAACTGAGATGGACTACCGGATAGTGCTCTCTCGAGACGGGGTGACATGGCTGACGGAATTGGGTTGTCGGTTGGTGCGACCAACCTGACGGCGGTGGTGGTGGGAAGGACCGCGGTGACGCGCTCACCTGTACTGACGATCTATCCGCATCGCCCATCCGAGGTCGGGGTTCCCAGCGAGAACCCCAACCTCAACGAGCGGGGTCTGATCCTCACCGATTTCGTCGACCGGGTCGGGGACCCGGTGGGCATCCTGGCCCCCGACGGCTCGTCGCATCGTGGCGAGGTGCTGGTCGCCGACGCGCTCGGGGCGCTGTTGCACACCGTCACCCGCGGCGGACCGGCAACCGGCCCGATCGCCGTCACCCACCCCGCGCACTGGCGGCCCAACCAGGTCGCGGCGCTGCGCAATGCCCTTGATGCGGTCCCGGAGTTCCAGGGCCCGGCCTCGCCCACGGTTGTGTCGGACGCCACGGCGGCGCTGACCGCGCTGCAGGACAACCCCGGCGTGCCGACTCGCGGCGTGATCGCGCTGTGCGATTTCGGCGGTACCGGCACCAGCATCACGCTTGCCCACGCCGGTAACGGCTACCAGCCGATCGCCCCGACGGTCCGGCACGCCGATCTGTCGGGCGACCTCATCGACCAGGCGCTGCTCACCCACATCGTCAACGAACTGTCGGCGGCGGGCACCATCGACCTGGCGAGCACGTCGGCGATCGGGTCGCTGGGCCGGTTGCGCGGTGAATGCCGCCGCGCCAAGGAACGGTTGTCCACCGAGTCGGTCACCTCGCTGACTGCCGAACTGCCCGGCCATCGCAGTGAGGTTCGGTTGAACCGCCGTGAGCTCGACGACGCCATGCAGGCGCCGCTGAACGAATTCGTCGCCGTTCTGCAGGACACCGTGGACCGCGCCGGGCTGCGGCCCGGCGATCTCGTCGCCGTCGCCACCATCGGCGGCGGGGCCAGGATCCCGGCCATCACCACGGCACTGTCGCAGAGTTTGCGGGTGCCGGTGATCACCGGTGCTCAACCCGAGCTGACCGCGGCGATCGGATCGGGCATCACGGCCGTGCGCGGCACGGTCGAGGAGAGCATGACCGCGCTGGCACCCGCGTCGGCAGCCGCACCGCTGACCCAGGCCGCCGCGGTGCTGGCCCCCGAACCGCCGCCGGCCTCGCCGGCACTGGCCTGGTCGGACGCTGACGACGTGCCCGATGTCGCTCCCGCGACCGAGTTGGGTTACGCCGAGCCCGAGCCCGCCCGCATCGGGCTCACCAGCGCGCGCCCGCAGTTGGAATTCGGTGAGGCCGAGCTCACCGACCACGCCCGGGTCGCCGCGCTGCCGTGGTATCGCAAGCCCGCGCTGCTGGCGGGAGCCGGAGGCGCGGTGGCGCTCGTCGCCGTCGCGGCCGTGCTCCTGCTGACTCACCAAGACTCGGACAAGAGCCCGGCACCGGCATCGACGTCGACGGCGATGACCACCACGTCAGCGCCCGCGCAGGCACCGGCCCCCGGAGCTCCCGCGGACGCGTCAGCACCGGAGCAGCAACAGCAGCAGGCCCCGCAGACGGTCATCGAGCAGGCCCCGGCGGAGACGGTGACGCAGATGGCGCCACCGCCACCCGCGGATGCGCCACCGCCGCCTCAGACGACCGACGCGCCACCGCCCGCGACCGACACCCCCACGACGGCCGCGCCGGCGACGACCGATACGCCGACGAGTGCGGCTCCGTCGACGCCGACCCAGACGCCGTGGACCCCCGCGGCGCCCTATCCGACCGTCCCGGGTCTGCCGTGGGTGCCTGCTCCCGGCGGTGGCCACGGGCACGGGGGCTAACGGCGATCATCCGAACGACTCGAACGCGTCGAGGACTTCGGGGGAGTAGACGATCGACGGCTCGATCGCTGCCGTTGTCTTCAGGGTCGTCACGAGTGCGGCGGCCGCGAGTTCGACGAGCGCGTCGGCGTCGATGTCCCGATGGGTGATGCGGTCGATCATCATCTCGTCGAGATAGCCCACCCACCCGTGCATGGCAGCCCGCAGCACCGGCGGGATCGGGTCGATGATCCCCAGCGCCAAGAGGATTCGTTGTGCACCGATCCAGCGCAACTGCTCGACGGCCTCTTGGTGCTCGGTGTCGGCGCCCAACGCGCCGCGCAGCAGCGCGACGAAACTCCCTGAATACGAGTCGATGTAGGCGATGTGGCTGCGCAATGCGTGGCGCAACTGGTCCGCGAGCGCGGCATCCGCCGCTGGCGGCAGGCTCAGCTGCGCAGCCGCGATCTCTTCGGCGATCTCGTTCATCACCGCGAGGTACAGCCCACGCTTGTTCTCGAAATGGTGTGCGATCAGCCCGTAGGCCACGCCGGCGTTCTTGGCGATCTCCGACGTGGTGACCCGGTCGTAGGGGCGGGTGGCGAACAGGTGTCGGGCCGCGTCGATGATTGCTTGACGCCGGTCGGCGACAGCCGGTTTGGCACACATCAGTTCAGGCTAGCCCGGCCCGCTCGGCATGGGTTTGCAGTTGGAGGGCGCCGCGGGTGTCCACGCGCCTGCCTCCGATCGCCGCGACCAGGCGGCCGATGGCCGGGATCTCCAACGGCAGCAGCGAGTACCGGGGATACGCCACCCGGGCGTCACCCCGTTGCAGCGCGCGGACGACGGCTGCCGCCGTGGCAGCAGGTGAAACCGGTGGCAGGGTCTTGGGAGCGGTTGTCTTCCAAGGGAGTTCGTCGATATCGCGCAGGGCGGTGTCGGTCGAGCCGGGCACCACCTCCAGCACCCGCAGTGGGGTCTCGGCCAGCTCCAGTCGCAGGGACCGCGTGGCTTGCGCGAGTGCGGCTTTGGAAGCGGCGTAATACCCGAGTAGGGGCAGCGGCACGGCCTGCACCGTGGAGGTGACGTTGACGATCGTGCCGCGGCCGGCGGCGCGCATCGCAGGCAGTACCGCTGCGGTGAGGGCGAGTGGTGACCACAGGTTCACCTCGAAGACCGCGCGGGCCGCGGCGGTATCGGCCACCAGGGGCTGCGGGCCGGTGAGGTTGGCGCCCGCGTTGTTGATCACGACGTCGACGATCCCGTCGAGCGCTGCGACGGCGTCGCGACCCAGTGCTGCGGCAGCGCCAGGTTCGGCCAGATCGGTCGGCATCACGATCGGCCGGGGCTGCCCGGACGCGGCGATCTGATCGGCGAGCTCGTCGAGCAGGTCCTTGCGTCGGGCCGCCAGCACGAGCGTCGCGCCCCGGGCCGCCAGTGCCAGGCCCAATTCGCGACCGATGCCGCTCGATGCGCCTGTCAGGACAATCCGCTTGTCGCGCAGATCTATTCGTTGTTTTCGCATGAGTGTCGCCGTTCTCGGAGTCGGTTCACTTCTGCTGACCGTGGATCCTACCGTCGCATACTGATTGATAATCAGTCAATATGACGGCGCAGGTTTCGTCAGGCGGCGCCCTGGCGCCGGAGGGGATTGCCGACCAGTATGGGTGGGTGCGCGACAGGTGGCATCAACGCGAAATCGGAGTCGACGGCCTGATGCTGATGCGGGGCGGCCGATGAGCACGAGCACCGGTGCGCAGGTGGCCATCGCGCGGTTGCTCGCCGCGGGAGTCGACGTGTGCTTCGCCAATCCGGGCACCTCCGAGATGCACTTTGTCGCGGCGCTGGACTCAGCCCCGGAGATGCGGCCCGTACTGTGCCTGTTCGAAGGCGTGGCCACGGGCGCCGCCGACGGCTACGCCCGCATCGCTGCACGACCGGCCGCCACCCTGCTGCATCTCGGACCCGGCATGGCCAACGGTCTGGCCAACCTGCACAATGCGCGGCGGGCCCTCAGCCCGGTCGTCAATATCGTCGGCGACCATGCGACGTACCACAAAGCCCTCGACGCCCCACTGGAATCCGACATCGAGGCGCTGGCCGAATGGGTCCACGGATCGGTGCACCGACCCGCGACTCCCGATGACGTGGCTGCGGCCGTCGACAGCGCTGTGCACAGCGCCACCGGTGAACCTGGCGGCGTGGCCAGCGTGATCCTGCCCGCCGATTTCTCGTGGGGCCCGGCGAACGCCGGCGTACCGGTACCGCCACAACGGCAGTCCGCGTCCAGTGGGATGCGGATCGAGGCCGCGGCGCGGCTGTTGCGCGAACGCGGGCCGCACGCGCTGTTGCTGCTCGGCGGCCCGGCCGACAGCGCGGCCGGGCTGATCGCGGCCGCCCGCATCGTGGCCGCCACCGGGGCCCGGGCGCTCGTGGAGACCTTCCCGGCCCGGGTGGCGCGTGGGCGTGGCGTGCCGCATTTCGAACGGCTGGCTTACCTCGGCGAGCAGGCTACCGAACAGCTTTCCGGCACAACGGATCTGATTCTGGTAGGGGCTCGGTCCCCGGTGAGCTTCTTCGCGTATCCAGGCAAGCCGGGCGACCTGGTGCCGCCCGGGGCGACCGTGCACGCCGTGGCTGCGAGCGATCTGGAAAAGTTGGCCGACCACCTCGGAGCCCCGCCGTATGTCGATGCCCCGTCCGATCTCGCTGCTCTGCCCAGCGGACCGCTCAACGCGCAGAACTGGGCCCAGGTGATCGCCGCGCTGCTGCCCGAGGACGCGATCATCTCCGACGAGGCGAACACCAGCGGCTTCTTCCTGCCGACCGCGACTGCGGGTTCGGCCTCGCACGACCTGCTGACGCTGACCGGTGGCGCGATCGGCCAGGGGCTCCCGGTGGCTGTGGGTGCCGCCGTCGCCGCGCCGCACCGGCCGGTGATCGCGCTGCAGGCCGACGGAAGTGCGCTCTACACCATCTCAGCGCTGTGGACCATGGCCCGCGAGCAGCTCGATGTCACCGTCGTCATCCTCAACAACCACGCCTACGCGATCCTGCAAATGGAACTGCAGCGCGTCGGCGCCGCCGCGGCCGGCGAGCAGTCCCGATCGTTGCTCGAACTCGGCCACCCGGACATCGACTTTGGGTCCATCGCACAGGGATTCGGTGTTCCCGCCACACAGGCGAGCACCGCCGAAGAGCTTGCCGAGCAGTTCCGGGCTGCGCTCGCCGAGCCGGGCCCGCACCTGATCGACGCCGCGGTGCCGGGCTTGTCGGTTTAATTCTTGGGTCGTTTGGCCAACACCACCTCGGCCAGCGGAATCTGCGTCTGTTCGGGCGCCGCGGCCAGCCGAGCGGCCACGCCGGCCTCGAGCCGGTCGAAGAACGTCGTCCGCCGTGCCGCGTCGTCCAGTGCTTGGGCCAGCGCACCGAATATCGAGAACCGGCAGAACGCGGCCCACTGGGCGCCGAAAGCCTTTGCGTCATGGTCGGTGCGGTACTGGTTGAAGAATCGGTCCTCGGCGTCGAGCACCTCGAGATGCTCGATCGACAACCGTTCGAGCCGGCCAGACGGTGCGAAGGGGGCTGCGAAATCCGCTGCGGCGCGGCCCATCACGGGCAGTGACATCCGGTGCAGCTCGTCGCTGCTGATGACTCCGTCGGCGACGAGTTCCCGCAGCGCTTCGGTGAGGGCCAACAGCAGCGGGCGATAGCCGAAGTCGCCGTCGTCGGCCAGCCCCATTGTCAGCACCACGAGTCTGCCGCCAGGGCACAGCTCCCGACCACGGAACGCCACGAACTCGTGCCAGTCGTGCGCGGCCTGCCGCGCGTAGGCGGAGCGGACATGTGCGTCGGCACTGTAGGCCACGGCGATGTGATCGCCCACCGGCATCGGCACCCGGTCCAGCCACTGAATCGACCACGCCGACCAACCCAGGTTGACGCTGTTCGACGGCAGGATCTGGCTGTAGTACGACCGGCCCACCGCAGAGCTGAATGCCGCGGCATCCGTGCGCAGGTAGGAGGCCCGGTCCTCCGCGAGGGTGCGGAACAGCGTGGTGAAGTCGTTGTCCGGGGTATCGGTATGTGTCACCAGCACGGAATGTTCGGGACGGGTGCGCCCCCGCAGCACACCGACCGCCTTGGTGATCGCGAGCAGGCCATTGTGTCCGGTGCCTGCTCCGTAGTCGGCGATAACAATGGGCTGTGGCGGGCTCGGCAGCGGTACGGTGCGGGCGGCCTCCGCGAAAAGTGCGATCGCCGAACTCAATCCGGCTGCCTGTAACCCGGGACTCGTCGGCCCGACCGACGGGTCAGCTTCGGTCTCGTCACGAGGCATGCCACGACGGTAGTCGTTGCTGCGGCGAGCATGGCACACTTCCGGCTATGAGCAGCCGGCGAATCGCGGCACCGATGGTGGCGGCCGCGATCGTGTCCCTGGTGGTAGCGGTCATCGGGTTCATCGTGGCCATGGTCCTCAACGCGTTCGTGCTCGACGAGTACGACGCATACGGAGAGGTTCCGATCCCGGGATCGGGGACGGTCCAGCTGCCCGCCGGTGAGGTCACCATCAGTTTCCACACGCTCACCACCGGATCGGGCGGGGGCCTGCCCGTGCCGAGTTTGAAGCTACGGATCGTTCCGCCGGACGGGGCGCCCGAGCCGGTCGTCACCGAAAGTCCGGGCGGCACAACGACAGTGAACAATGATGCCCGGGTACGGGTATGGGTGGCCCAGGTGGCCGACGCCGGAAGCTATCAAGTGGTCACCGATGGCGACGTCAACGGATACATCAGCCCACGTCTGGCGTTCGGGCACGGCAGTCAGTATGGCTGGGTGGTGTGGTTGTTCGTCGGGCTGTTCGTGCTCGGACTCGTCGAACTCGTAATCGCCCTGTGGTGGTCGGCGCGGACCGCGAAGCGGCCACACCCCGTCGGTCCGCAGGAATTTCCGGTGTTCGGAGCGGTGGACGCGCCGACGTACACGCCGCAGAGCTACGTTCCCGCGCCGCCGAGTTACTCGCCCACCGATCAGGGCGTGCGCCTCGAACTCCTGAAGACGCTGGCGGCGCTGCGTGATTCGGGTGCACTGACCGACGCCGAGTTCGAGGCCGAGAAGCGCCGCATCCTCGACGGCTGACCGTCACGCCGCTCGCAACGCCAGCCGGGACCGGTCGAACCGACCCGCCGGCACGAACCGGCCGAGCACCGCTTCGGCAGGTTCCCCGGCAAAATCGGCGATCAGCTCATACGCCGCTTGCTGGGACGTGAGCCGCTCCACAGGCCTCGGATCATCCAGCAGACCAAAGAGTTTCGATGCGAACCGGGCGCTTGCGCTGGCCGCTGCGAAGAACAGTCCGCCGTACTCCGCGAGCTCGGGATCCGACAGGAAGAGCCGGGTGACCAGATGGGCGGCGCGGGCACGGTGCCGGTAGAAGTCCTCGAACACCGCTGTCAGCCACGCGGTGTCGAACGGACCGTCGTGTGCGGAGGCCTTGCGTACCAGTGTCGCGGCCTGCACGAGTCCGCCTTGTGCGCCCTGCCCGGCAATCGGATCGAACGCCACCGCGGTGTCGCCGAGCGCCGCGACCGGATGCCCACCGGCCGTGTGGCCGACCCCCGAGCGCACCACTTGGGTGACCCCGCCGGTCAACCACGAATGCTGGTCGTCCTCGATCACCGCCAATTCGCTGACCTCGGGCAGATCCCAGTCGATGTAGTCGCGGTGCAACTCGGTGATCGTCCGCAGCGCGGATGTGGCGCTGTCCACCGCGGCGAACCGGCGGTCCCAGTCGCTGTCCGGCCGGGCCCAGCCGAGGAAGGCCCAGGAGGGGCCGGCGTCCTTGTGCAGATACGGACCCAACCACGAGTCGCCCTGATCGCTGATCACGGTGAAGGCGCTGTGCCTGCCGCCTGCAGCGCTGCGGTGCGCGAAAACCTCTGGCCCGTAGGGCAACCCGGTTACCGTCAGGGCCAGGAGTCGGCGCTGCGGACGGTCGTACACCGTGCGCTCGGGGTTGGTCGGGAACAGTGACGAGAGCCCACCGCGGCCCGTCGCCACCAGGGTCAGGTCGACGCCGGCGGCGATGCCGTCGAGGCGGTCCGGGCCGACCGTCTCAACGACGAACCTGCCGCCGCGCTGCTGGAACAGGGTGAGCCGATCGTCGGCCTTGAGCCGCGTGTCGACCGCGACCCCGACGAAGCCGTCGAACGATGCATCGAACGCGACCTCCTCGGGACGAGCCGGATCGGAACCGTCGACCACCCGCACGCTCTGGCCGGTCGAGGTCGGAGCGGTGGCCAGGTAGGTGTTGAGGCCAAGGCTCTCCTCAGCGCGCTGGGCCGTGCCGAAGATCAGCGCCGTCCCGGTCGCAGGCACGCTGTCGCGCAGGCTGCGCTGATCCCGGTCGCTGTACACCGTGACGTCAAAACCGTTGTCCAACAACCCCAGTGCCGCGGTAAGCCCCGTCTGGCCGGCTCCGATGATGGCAGCGGAGCGCCCGCTCGATGTCGTCATGGCACCGACTATGGGCGCAGCGCCGCCCTGCGTTAAGAAACTGGCTCAGCGTGATCGCAAAGCCTCAGTGCCCCCTGGCGACCCAATCGTCGTAATGGACGATCTCCCCGCCGATGGTGGTGGTGTCACCGTGTCCGGTGTACACGACGGTCTCCCCGGGCAGGGTACCGAGTCTTGTGCTGATGGAGTCCAGGATGGTGGGGAAGTCGGAGTAGGAGCGCCCGGTGGCACCCGGGCCGCCCTGGAACAGCGTGTCTCCGGAGACGACGGCGCCCAGGTCCGGTGCAGACCAGCAGACCGAACCGGGGGAGTGTCCGGGGGTGTGCAGGGCGTGCAGTTCGATGCCGCCGACGTGCAGTACCTGATTGTCGGCGACCGGGCGGAACTCGTTGTCGGGGTGGATTTCTCGCCACAGCATCTCGTCGGCGGGGTGCAGTAGCACCGGCGCGTCGAGGGCCTTGGAGAGTTCGGGCGCGACGGTGATGTGGTCGTTGTGACCGTGGGTGCACACCACCGCGACCACGTTGCGTCCGTTGACGGCGTCGATGATGGGGGCGGCGGTATGGGCGGCGTCGAAGACCACCACGTCGGAGTCGTCGCCGATGAGCCAGATGTTGTTGTCGACGTCCCAGGTGCCGCCGTCGAGGGAGAAGGTGCCGGAGGTGACCACCCGCTGAATCGCGCTCATAGCGCTCATAGTACGACCACCGATCGCAGCACCTCGCCGGCGTGCATCTTGTGGAAGGCCTCTTCGACGGCGTCCAGCGTGATGCGTTCGGTGACGAACTTCTGCAGGGGCAGGCGGCCCTGTAGATAGAGGGATATGAGGGTGGGGAAGTCGCGTTCGGGTAAGCAGTCGCCGTACCACGAAGACTTCAATGATCCACCGCGGGAGAAGAAGTCGACGAGCGGCATCTCCAGCCTCATGTCCGGGATCGGGACACCGACCAGCACGAGGGTGCCGGCCAGGGCGCGGGCATAGAAGGCCTCTTTCCAGGTTTCGGGGCGTCCGACCGCGTCGATCACGACATCGGCGCCGACGCCGTCGGTGAGGTCCCGGATGGTTTCGACCGGATCGAGCTCACTGGCGTTGATGGTGTGGGTGGCGCCAAAGCCGCGGGCCCAGTTGAGCTTCGTGTTGTCGGTGTCGACGGCGATGATGGTCTTCGCGCCGACCAGGTGGGCGCCGGCGATGGCGGCATCACCTATGCCGCCGCAGCCGATGACGGCGACGGTGTCGTCGAGCGTGACCGCCCCGGTGTTGACGGCGGCGCCGATGCCCGCCATGACGCCGCAGCCGAGCAGCCCGGCGATGGCGGGGTCCGCGGTGGGGTCGACTTTGGTGCATTGACCTTCGGCCACCAAGGTTTTGTTGGCAAAGGCGCCGATGCCCAGGGCCGGGGTGAGTTCGGTGCCGTCGGTCAGCGTCATCTTCTGCTTCGCGTTGTGGGTGTCGAAACAGAGATGCGGGCGGCCGCGTTTGCAGGCGCGACACTCCCCGCACACCGCTCGCCAGTTGAGGATCACGAAGTCGCCTGGGGCGACGTGGCTGACACCCTCACCGATCGACTCGACGATGCCTGCGGCTTCATGCCCGAGCAGGAAAGGGAATTCGTCGTTGATGCCGCCGTCGCGGTAGGTCAGATCGGTGTGGCAGACCCCGCAGGCCTGGACCGTGACCACAACCTCACCAGGACCGGGATCCGGTATGACGATGTCGACCAACTCGACGGGGGCTTTGGCGCTACGGGCGATGACGCCACGAACAATATGGCTCATGTTCATAAGGTAGTACTGAGGGAACCGAAGTGAAGGCCTCATGCGCACCTTCGCGATACCGTTGGTTGTGGTCGACGATCGAACCGAACTTCTCGTCGTCGCGCGGTCGGCGTACCGGCGAAACGACTGGCGCACCAGTTACGAATCCTTCAGTCGTGTCGAAGGTGTGCAGGCACTCGACACCGACGATCTCGCGGTCTTCGCCGCGGTGGCCTGGCGCCAGGGCCACGGCGGGGAAGCCGTGCGCATCAATGAACGTGTCCACACCCGCTTATTGCGCACGGATCCGGTTCAGGCTGCCATGAAGGCGGCCGAACTCGGCCTGGCCTGGCTGGCTCGCGGCCATCTCGCGTTGGCGCGAAATTGGGCGCAGCGGGCCGAGGTGCTGCTGCGCGGTGTTCCCGAGGTCGGCGCACACGGTTACCTGATGTATCTCACCGGGGTGATGGCCGCCGATGCCGATGAATCGTCCCAACAGGGCGACGCGGCGCGGGCACTGACGGGTATCGCCGGGCGCATCGACGACGTGGCCGTGACGACGCTGGCCCGGGTGCTCGAGGGGCTCAACGCCGCTGCGGCGGGCGAGGCCGCCGGTGCCGCGACGCTCGACGACGTCCTGTTGCCGATGCTCGACGAGCGGGTGCCGATGGAGTGGGCCGGTGATGTCTACCGGCGGGTGTTGAGCCTCGCGCAGCGTCAAGCCGACCGCGAGCGGCTGCGGTCCTGGACTCGGTCGATGCAACAGTGGTGCGAAACCACGCAGGCCTCGCCATCGGCCTACCGCGCGATCTGCGATGTGTACCGACTCTCGGTGGAGCCGGGCGCTGACACCTCGGAGTTGATGCGTCGAGGCGTCGACTTGCGTCGCCTGGTCGCCGAAGTGGACGCTGTCGCGGCCGGTTTGGCGGACGGATTGCTTGCGCGTGGCATGGGGCGGACGGGCTAGATTCATCTTCTGATGAGCGCTGGCGCGAAGAGCAGATGGCACTGATGAGCGTTGCCGAGGTTCTGCAGGTCCTTGACGACTGGCCGGTGACGGCCGCGGCTGCCGCGGTGGTCGGGCCGTTCGGGGTGCATGCCACCCACGGCGATACGGCCAAGCCGTTCGCGCTGGCGTCGGTGACCAAACCGCTGGCGGCGCGCGCCGCGCAGATCGCGATCGAGGAAGGCGTCGTCGAACTCGACACACCGGCCGGGCCGCCGGGATCGACGATCCGGCATCTTCTCGCGCATTCCTCGGGTGTGGCCATGCTGTCGACCGAGGTCCTCGCCAAGCCCGGTGCCCGGCGCATCTACTCCAACGCCGGATTCGCGCTGCTGGCGCAGGTGATCGAGAAAGAGTCGGGGATCGAGTTCGGTCAGTACCTCGCCGAGTCGGTGTTCGAGCCACTCGGGATGTCGGCGTCGACGCTGACCGGCGGAGCCGCGGCCGCCGGATACGGGGGCACGTCGACAGTCTCCGACCTGGCGAAGTTCGCTCGTGAGCTGCTACGGCCGGCGCTGGTCTCCCCGGCGATGCACACGGCCGCGACCGAGGTGCAGTTTCCCGGCCTCGCCGGCGTGTTACCGGGATTCGGCGTGCAGCGGCCCAACGACTGGGGGCTTGGGTTCGAGATCCGCGACAGCAAATCGCCGCACTGGACCGGTGCGACCAACTCGCCGTCGACGTTCGGTCATTTCGGCCAGTCAGGGACGTTTGTGTGGGTGGATCCCGACGCCGATGTGGCGTTGGTGGTGCTCACCGACCGCAACTTCGGAGAGTGGACGTACCCGCTGTGGCCGGCCATATCTGATGGTGTCCTGAGAGAAATCGGGTCAGACTAGCGCAACATAGGCCACACAAGGCACAATAGACACGCGCGACACACAACTGCATTACTCGATCGGTATCGCTAGGTCGTTGGGGAAGACGTCCCTCGTGAAGCCGAAGGAGAAGCAGATGCGTGCGTCGAACCAGTTCGCCGACGCGGCGACGGGTGTGGTGTACATCCACGCCTCACCCGCGGCGGTCTGCCCGCATGTCGAGTGGGCGTTGTCGTCGACCCTGTCGGCGCGGGCGAACCTCAAGTGGACGCCCCAGCCGGCAATGCCGGGGCAGCTACGTGCCGTCACCAATTGGGTCGGCCCGGTCGGCACCGGAGCGCAGTTGGCCAATGCCCTGCGCTCGTGGTCTGTGCTGCGGTTCGAGGTGACCGAGGACCCCAGCGCCGGCGTCGACGGCCACCGGTGGTGCCACACCCCGCAGCTCGGTCTGTGGAGCGGAGCGATGAGCGCCAACGGCGACGTCATGGTCGGCGAACAGAGGCTGCGCACCCTCATGGCCGGTGGTGCTGACATGCTCGCCGCCGAACTGGACTCCGTGCTCGGCACGGCCTGGGACGAATCGCTGGAGCCCTACCGCGACGGCGGCGAGACCGGCGAGGTCAGCTGGCTCAACAGGGGAGTCGGCTGAGGCCGCCCGCAGAGGGCCCTCAGCCGCGCTGCCACAGGCAGTAGCCGGTGAGCGTGGCCATGAACAGATGATCGCCGACCTCGAGTGTCAGGGGCCGGCCTGGGTCGGCGGCATGGAACTCGGGCGAGGACGTCTCGCCGGGAGCCAAGACATCGACAACCTCGGCGCGGCACGTTGTTTCGTCGGTCTGCGGAGTTCCGGTCCACGTACCGGCGTGCACTTCCGGATTCCGTCGGCCCTGACCGTGCAGGATCAGCCCGGACCCGGTGGTCAGCCAACGATCGGAAGCGGGATACGGATCGAGATACGGCGCCCACGTGCCGCCGGTGCACCGCAGGAGATCCTTGGCGGTCCCTGTCTCTGCGGCGGGCTGGGGCAGTGCCGTCAACGCACCGTCGAAATTCTCGCCGCACCCCGAGCCGGCCTGCGGCGGTGCCGGGCCGGGCTCGGGATCCGCGCGAGCGTAGGAACCTGCGCCGAGGACGACGACCGCGCCCAGCGCGACGGCCAGCGCGCCGACACTGCCGATGCGCCTGGTTGCATCCATGAGGCTCCGTACGAGTCGATCCATCAACCTGTCGAAACGTACCGTGCGATTCAGTGCACCGCGACGAACACGCGAAAGTCCCTCAGGCCGTCCGGTAATGCGCGGGGTCGGGTTCGGAGAGCATGTCGGTGAGCGTGGCACGGTCGAACGGCCACAGGTCGATGGTGCCGTTGTCGGTGAAGTACCACGAGTTGCAGCCGGTGTTCCACACGGTGGGCCCGAGCGCTTCTGCCACTGCGGCATTGAACTCGTCGGTGGCCGACTCGGTGACCTCCACTGCGGTCACCTCACCGGCGGCGAGTCGGCGTAGCCACTTCACGATGTAGCGCGCGGTCAACTCCGCCGAGTACTGCAGCGGGATGGACCCGGTCGGCGAGTTCGGACCGAGGACGGTGAACAGGTTGGGAAATCCCGGGATTGCGGTCATCCGGTAGGCCCGCGGGCCCTTGACCCAGGCGTCGTCGAGCGTCATTGCGTCGCGGCCGACGATCCGCATCGGCCGCATGTAGTTGTGGGCTTGAAATCCGGTGGCCAGGACCACGACATCGATGTCATGGTGTTCGCCGGAGGTGGTACGGATACCGGTCGCGGTGAACGCGTCGATGCGATCGGTGACCAGTCTCGCGTTGGGCCGGGTGATGGCGCGGTAGTAACTGCCCGACACCACCTGCCGCTTGCACAGCGGTTGGTAATCCGGAGTGAGCTCGGCGCGCAACCGCGGATCCCGGATTTGGAACCGCAGACTCCATCTCGCGTAGGACTGCACGAGGGTACGGCGCCAGGACGGCTTGGTGACGATGTCAGCCAGAATGCCCGATGCCCACAGCAACCTTCGATACGCGGCGTCGTGTAGGGCCGGCCAGCGACGCATCATCCGGGCGAGCACCTTCGGCTGCCGCAGCCCCATCGGAGCCCACAGGATCCACTGCGGAGATCTGGCGAAATGGGTGATCGCCTCGGCATCGGGCTGCAGGGCCGAAACCACCTGCACGCCGGTCGATCCCGTGCCGATGACCGCGATGCGTCGTCCCGCGGTGACAACGTCGGGGTCCCAACTGGCAGTGTGCACGATCGGGCCTTGGAAGCTGTCCATGCCCGCGACATCGGGCACGAACGGATGATGCAGTACCCCGGTCGCGCAGACCACGACATCGGCGGTCAGTGTGTCACCCGCGCCGGTGGTCACCGACCAGGTGCAATCGGCTGTGTCATAGCGCATCTCGGTGACCTCGGTGTCGAAGCGGAGATATCGCTGCAGCCCGAAGCGCTCGACGACGTCGCGGTGGTATTGCTGAATCTCCGTGCCGCTGGCCCAGAGATGGCCCCAGTCAGGCTTGGGGGCGAACGAGAACTGGTAGATCTGCGACGGGACGTCACAGGTGAGGCCGGGATAGCGGTTCCAGTGCCAGACCCCGCCGACGTCGGACCCTTTTTCCAGAATCGTCAAATTGGTGAAGCCTGCTTGGGTGAACGTGTACGCCGTGGCGATCCCGGCCATGCCCGCGCCCACGATGACGATCCGAAGCTCGCGGTTCATCGGACCTCCTCACTGACGGCCAGCGCCCGTTTGACCGTGGCCGGCGCGGTGCGCAGCGCCGCGTCGAAGGCCGCGCGTCGACGGTCGCGCCGCATGAAATGGGCGCCCAGCCCCGCCAGGTCGGCATCATCGGGACGGATGACCACCACCTGTGTACCGCGCGCCCGCACCGCGGCGACCTCGCGGTCGAGTCCTTCCGACATCGGTCTGCGCAACAGGCGGTCCTCTGCGAGGCCCCCGAAACCCGGTGCCCGGCAGCCGCGCTCGGAGGACATCGGCGCGATGACGTAGACGAGATCGGCGTCGTCGCGGCCGATCAGGTCGACCGATGCGGTCGACGCAGCACCACCGTCGACGAAGTGCCGGTCGCCGATGGTGACCGGCGGCATCCAGCCGGGGATGGCCCAGGAGGCGCGCAGCGCCTCACCCGTACCTGCGCGGGGAGCGCCGGGGGAGCCGAACGCGACGCGTTCGCCGCGTCGGTAGTCGAAGGCGACCATGCGGACCCCCGGATGAGCCACCCAGCCGGAGGTGCCGGTGAAGCCGCCGGCGAGGCGTTGCAGCCAGCTCGCGTCACCGCGCCCGACCGGGGCCACGCCGGTCGCCGCGGCGAGCCCGCGCTGGGTGCGGAGCAGTCGCGGATTGAGCAACCCCGGCAAGGGAATCGGCGGAAAGCTGGCCGGGGTGTCGGCGATGTGGCGGCGCAATCGCTCGTCGGTGCTGGTGCCCAGGTGCATCGCGACGAGGTCGTCCACCGATGCACCGCCGCCGAGCATCGTGACGAGTTCAGCGCCCGCCGACGTGCCCTGCAACACCGAGGCGGTGGCGGGATCCCAGCCGGTCTGCTCGACGAGGGCGTGCAGCGCCGCGACGGTCCATGCCCCACCGATGGTTCCGCCGCAACCGATGACCAGTGCCGTGCTCATCGAGCCGCCCCCGAATCGGCGTGGCCGGCATGGGCTTTGGACTGCCGCTGGAGTCTCTGCAGATAATCCGCGCGTCCGCCCGCGTCGATCGCCGTCAGGGCACGGCGGTCGTCGAGCCTGGAACGCACTGCGCGTTCGAGGAATTCGGGGACCAGAGCGTCGACGAACGCCCATCCGGGCGCGACCCAGGCCGGCACCGACGTACGTGCGGCCCGAGTGCGGAGCGTGCGCAGGATGGCGCGGGCGACGTCGTCGGGATCCACCGTCGGTAACACGCCGCCGAGCTTCACCCCGGAGGACAACTCGGTGCGTACGGCCGACGGCAGCACTGCCGACACCGTGACTCCGGTGCCTGCGTACTCACGACGCGCGGCCAGCGATGCGCCGAGTGCGGCGAACTTGCTGGCGTTGTAGGTCACCATGCCGGGGATCGGGATCATGCCCGCCATCGATGCGACGTTGACAATATGCCCGGCACCCTGGTCGATCATGGTCGGCACCACCGCGCGCAGACCGTTGAGAACGCCGCGAACGTTCACGTCGAGGATCAGGTCGGTGGTGGCCTCGGGTTCGGCTTCGAACGCGCCCAGCGGCATCACGCCCGCGTTGTTCACCAGGATGTCGATGCGGCCCTCGGCATCGAGCACCTCGGCGATGAACCGGTCCCACGACGAGCGGTCGGTGACATCGAGGTGGGCACTGTGACAGCGTGGCATGCCTGCGGCCGTTGTAGCCGCGACGTCGGCATCCACATCGCCGATCCACACCGTGGCGCCGGCGTCCGAGAACACTTCGGCGGTCTTGGCGCCGATACCGCGGGCACCACCGGTGATGACGACGACCGAGCCGGCCACCGATGGCTTCTTACAGGAAAACTGCACGTCATGCCTCCCAATGGGTCATCTCACGAGCATTCAGATACTGACGGTATCCGAATACTCTGAGTAAATTCAATACCCAGAGTTCACCTCGAACTATCATCAGCGCATGCCGCGGCTGACCAGGGCGCAACGCCAGGAACGGACGCGGGCCGAGTTGTTGCAGGCCGCCAAGCATCGCTTCCTCCGGCACGGGTACGCCGCCACCAGCCTCGACGACATCGCCGACGACGCGGGCTTCTCGAAGGGCGCGGTGTACTCAAACTTCGGCAGCAAGCCCAACCTCTGCCGCGAGGTGCTTGAGCTCATCCACCGCGAGAAGTTCGACGAGATGGCCCAACTCGCGACCTCCGACGATGAACTCGAGGCTCGGGTGGCCGCCGTGAGCGCGTGGTTGGAGCGGACCGCCGGTGATGTCGGCTGGACCATGCTCGAACTCGAGTTCGTGGTGCTCTCACGCAACAATCCCGAACTGGGCGAGATGATCACGGCGCTGCGCAATGAAGCGGCGACCATGATCGTCGAAGTCCTGCAGTCGATGTCGGCCAAACTGGGGTTCACCGAGGAGCAACTGGCTGGCAGCGATGTGGCGGCCAGCCTCGCAGATCTCGGTAATCTTCTGCTCAGTGCCGGTATCGGGCTGGGGATTCAGCGCGCTGTCGATCCGTCCGTCCCGACGCGACCCATGACCGACGCGTTCGGTCATCTCGCCAAACTGCTGGCCGTGATGGGCTCGTCGGAGGACGACGCGGATTAGGGCACGAGGATGCGCAGTGCCTGCGGTACCGCGGACACCGTGACCGGGAGGGCCGCGGCGAAATCGCCGTCGGCGTAGGCGTTGATGCCGGGGCAGTCGACGTGCACCGTTGCGGCCCGCTTGGTGGTGATCTCGGGCAGGTTGACGTGCGTGCCCTTGAACACCGTCGGGAACAAGCGAATCAGCTTGGTGCGCGACGCCGAATGGGCCATGGTGATGTCGAGCAGGCCGTCGGCGTGGTCGGCGCCCGGGCAGATCAGCATGCCGCCGCCGTAGCTACGCGTATTGCCGAAGGCCGCCAGGGTCAGGGCGGTGGTGACCTCGGGCCCGTCGTCGAAGGCCAACCGGAACGGCAGCAGCCGCAGTTTCGACAACTCGGCGACCATGGCCACGTTGTACCGCATCCGGCCGTGCGGCCAGCTCATCCGGTTGGTGCGATCGCTGACCAACGAGTCGAACCCGGCAGCCATCACGGTGCCGAACCACTTCACGTCGCCGGCGCCATCGACGATGCGTCCCAGGTCGATGGTCTCGGTGTGGCCGGCGACGATCACATCGGCTGCGGCCTCGGGATCGCTTGTGGGCAGGCGGAATTCGCGGGCGTGATCGTTCCCGGTGCCGGCCGGGACGATGCCGAGCGGCACGCTGCCCTGGGCCAATTCCTGCAGGGCCAGCGAGATCACGCCGTCCCCGCCGACCACCACGAGTGCGTCGGTGCCCGTGTCGAGGGCGTCGCGGACCAGGCGGCGGGCATGCTCGGCGTCGGTGCCCACGATGGCGCACACGTCGAGGCCTTGCCGCTGAAACCGGGCGACGGCGCGTTCAGCGGCATGCGGTGCGTTGCCGTGCCCGGACAGCGGGTTGGTCAGCACCGTGACGTGGCCGATACTCACGGAATCAGCTTGCCCGGATTGAGAATTCCGGCTGGATCCAGCGTGCGCTTGACGGCGCGCAGTACCTCGACGCCGAGATCGCCGATCTCGGCTCCCATCCACGGCCGGTGATCGGCGCCGACCGCGTGATGGTGGGTGATGGTGCCGCCGGTGCGCACCATGGCATCACTGGCCGCGGCCTTGGCGGCCCCCCACTGTTCGATCGGATTGCCGTGCTGGGCGGCGACGACGGTGAAGTACAGCGAGGCTCCGGTGGGGTAGACGTGCGATATGTGGCACATCACCAGCGCCGGCGCCAGCGCGGTCGTCAAGGCTTCGGTGACAGCGGCTTTCAATGCCGCGACGTTCGACCAGTTGGTCGCGGTTTCGAGCGTCTCGCACAGCGCACCGGCGGACAGCAGGGAATCCCGCAGGTATGGCGCGCCGAACCGGCCGTGCTCCCAGGCTCGGGCCGGGGCTTCGCCCAGTGACGTCCCGCCGTGTTGTTCCAGCACGGCGCGCGTTTCGGCATGACGGCTCTCGGTGTGGGCCGCGGTGCCTTCGAACACCGTGATGGCCAGGCAGCCGCCGGTGATGCTCTGCTCGCCGATGCTTTCCGTGGTGGCCAGGTTGACGCCCGTCTCCACCTCGTCGGACAACCGGATCACGGTCGGACCGGTTCCGGTCTGGGTGACGGCGCGCAGCGCGGCGGCGCCGGTGGCGAAATCGGGAAACGACCACGCCTCGTAGCGGGTCGACTCGGGAACGGGGTGGACCCGCACCCGCACCCGGGTGATGATCCCGAACACGCCCTCCGAGCCG
This sequence comes from Mycobacterium dioxanotrophicus, assembly GCF_002157835.1. Taxonomy (NCBI): domain Bacteria; kingdom Bacillati; phylum Actinomycetota; class Actinomycetes; order Mycobacteriales; family Mycobacteriaceae; genus Mycobacterium; species Mycobacterium dioxanotrophicus. The sequence goes on from NZ_CP020809.1 coordinate 2,717,742, forward strand.
ACGATCAGTTGGCGCAGATCCGGTCCGGCCGCCGACGCGGGGGCGCGGCCGAGATCGAGAACTCCGGCCGGCGTCACCACCCGCACCCCGCGGACCATGTCGTCGAACCGGCCGTAGCCCGCCGAGTCCTGTCCCGAGGAACGGGTGGCGGCGAACCCGCCGACGCTGGCGAACTGGAAACTCTGCGGGAAGTGCCCGAGTGAGAATCCCTGTGCGCCAAGTAGTCTCTCCGCATCCGGCCCGGTGACGCCGGCCTCCAAGTCGGCCTCGCCGGATACGTCGTCGAGGCTGATCAACCGGTTCAGGCGGCGCAGATCGAGCGTGATGACGGCGGTGAGCTCACCGCGGATCGGATCCAGCCCGCCGACCACGCTGGTGCCGCCGCCGAACGGGACGACCGCGATGCGCTGGGCTGAACAGTAGGTGAGAAGCTCGGCTATCTCGTCCTCGGAACCGGGCAACAGCACCGCGTCGGGAGCATCCTGTGCTTCAGAATCCTTGCGGCGCAACAGATCCACGGTCGATTTTCCGCCGGCATGCAGCAGCCGGGACGTGTCGTCGGTGGCGCAGTACGGCGCGCCGACGATCGCGGCCAACTCGGCGCGGTGCGTCTCGTCAAGCGCCGACGGCCGCAGCCGAACCTGCTCGGCGGTGACGTCGGGAAACTGGGTTTCGCTGATGCCGAGGGCCTGGTGCAGTAGGGCTCGGATCCCGTCGGACAGCGGTTTGGCCGCCTGGGGGTCGCCCCAGGCATTCCATTTCATCGGGGGCAGGAGCTGCTCAACCGGGCGCGTCATGCGTTACAGTATTACACATGGTGTCAATCAGTAACGACGGAGCGGCTGAGTCTCTGGGGGACCGGATCCTCGATGCGGCCGCCAGCTGCGTACTGGCCTACGGCATCGACCGGGTCACCTTGGCCGAGATCGCGCGCCGCGCCGGCGTCAGCCGACCTACCGTCTACCGCCGCTTCCCGGACACCCGCTCGATCTTGGCGGCGCTGCTCACCGCGCGGATCGTGCACGTGCTCGACGACGTCGAGAGCACGGGATCCGGGCGTGAACCCTTGGTGGCCCGGATCGTTCGGGTCGCGCAACGGCTGCGGCACGACGAGGTGATCATGGCGGTGCTGCACACCGCGCCGGAGCTGGCCATGGTGTACATCGCAGAGCGACTGGGCACCAGCCAACAGATCCTGATCGACGCGGTGGCCGGCGAGCTCAAGCTCGCGCAGGAAGACGGCAGCGTACGCGGAGGCGACCCGCGTCAACTTGCCACCATGTGCCTGCTGATCACGCAGTCGGCGATCCAGTCGGCGCAGATGGTGGAGCCGATCCTGGATGCCGACGCGCTCGCCCGTGAACTGACCCTCGCACTGAACGGATACCTCGCGCCATGAGCCGCTCCGCCGCACTCAACCGGGCCCGCCGCGTGAACGAACTCGCCGCGCTGGCCGATGGTGAACAGCTCGATGTGCTCGTCATCGGTGGTGGCATCACCGGCGCAGGCATCGCGCTGGATGCCGCCACCCGCGGGCTGAGCGTTGCCCTGGTGGAAAAACACGATGTCGCCTTCGGCACCAGCAGGTGGAGCTCCAAACTGGTGCACGGCGGGCTGCGCTACCTCGCGACCGGAAACGTCGGGATCGCGCGGCGCAGCGCCATCGAACGTGGAATCCTCATGACCCGCAACGCTCCTCACCTCGTCAAGGCCATGCCGCAGCTGGTGCCGCTGTTGCCGTCGATGAGCGGCCCGTCGCGGGCGCTGGTCCGCACCGGATTCGTCGCCGGGGACGGTTTGCGCAGGCTCGCCGGAACTCCCGCCACGGTATTGCCGCGGTCACGGCGGGTGGACGCCGCCCGCGCGGTCGAGTTGGCGCCCACTGTGCGTACCGACGGTCTGGACGGCGCATTTCTGGCCTACGACGGTCAGCTCATCGACGACGCCCGGCTGGTGGTCGCCGTCGCCCGTACCGCAGCCCAACACGGCGCCAAGATCCTGACCAGGCTCGCTGCCACTGGCGCACAACGCAATTCGGTCACGCTGACCGAGCAGGTCACGGGCGAGACGTTCGACGTGACCGCCCGTGCCGTGATCAATGCCACCGGCGTCTGGGCAGGCGAGGTGGACCCGTCCATCACGCTGCGACCGAGCCGCGGCACGCATCTGGTGTTCGATGCCGCGGCCTTCGGCAATCCGACTGCGGCGCTGACCGTGCCGATTCCGGGAGAGTTGAACCGGTTCGTCTTCGCGATGCCCGAACAGCTCGGCCGGGTATACCTCGGACTTACCGACGAAGATGCCCCCGGTCCCATACCCGATGTGCCGCAACCGACTCCGGGTGAGATCACCTTTCTGCTGGACACGGTGAACGGCGCATTGGCCACGGCACTGACCCCTGGTGACGTGCGCGGCGCCTACGCGGGGCTGCGGCCCCTGATCGAGGGCACCGCGGACGCGAGGAGCACCGGGGGCACCGCGGACGCGAGGGGTGCCGGGAGTACCGCCGACGTCTCCCGTGAGCATGCCGTCGTCGAGTCACCCGACGGTGTGCTGAGTGTCATCGGCGGCAAGCTTACGGAATACCGGTATATGGCCCAGGACGTCCTGGACCGCGCGGTCGCGCTGCGCGGCTTGCCCGCCACCGCGTGCCGCACCCGCAATCTGCCCCTGGTGGGCGCCCCGGCCAATCCGGTGTCGACGTTGCGCGCGCCGATGGAGCTGCCACTGTCCCTGGTGGCCCGCTACGGAGCCGAGGCGCCCAACGTCGTCGCGCAAGCCGGCTGCGACCGCCCGACCGAGCGTGTGGCTGACGGGATCGACGTGACGCGAGCGGAGTTCGAATACGCCGTGACGCACGAGGGCGCGCTGACCGTCGACGACATCCTGGATCGGCGCACCCGCATCGGCCTGGTGGCCGACGACCGGGCCCGGGCGGCGGAGGTTGCCGCGGAGTTCCTGGCGCGGGTGTGACCGCAGGTATATTGAGGCGGAACTGATCCGTATCGACAGGATGGTCCGTCATGGCAGGTGCTGCGTCGACATCGAGCCCGCGGCGCAGCCCGGGGCGCCTGGACCGCTCTCGTGACCCGCAGATTCTCGATGCAGCCCTGCGGGGTGTGGCAGAACTGGGGTATGACCGGCTCACCATGGACGACATCGCGGCGCGGGCCGGCGTGGGCAAAGCGGCGATCTATCGGCGGTGGCCGTCGAAGCCCGTCGTGATCGCCGATGCGATCGCGCACTGGCGGCGCCGTCAGGGTTCGGTCGAACTACCCGACACGGGAAGCCTGCGCGGCGACATCGAAGCGATCGTCGCTGCGGTACCCGAATTCGACGACGCTGGGCTGAGCACGATTCAGGTGATTGTCGGGGTCGCGACGGCCGCGATGCACGATCCCGTCCTTGCGGCCGCCTTGGACGACCTTGTGCTCTCCCCTCCTCGCCAGATGATCCGGCTGCTGCTCGACCATGCGCAGGCGCGTGGCGAGATCCCGTCCGGGCGCGACCTGAGCCTGATACCGGACGTGGCGCTGGGCCTCAACGTGGTGCGGGTGATCACCGGGCGGCCGATCGACCGGGTCTTCGTGCGGCGGGTGCTCGAGGACGTCATCCTGCCGCTCGCCGGCGCACCGGCGCCGTAGCGGTTGCCAGGCGCAGCCCGCAGTGCCAGAGTGGACCTAGGCGGAACTGAACAGTTCCGTGTGGAGGAGGGGCCATGAACGAGGTTCGAGTCCCGGTACTGATCGTCGGCGCGGGGGTCGCGGGGCTGGCCTGCGCGGACCTGCTGGCTCAGCACGGCGTCGAATCGATGCTGGTGGAAAAACGGCGTGAGGCCTTCGTCTACCCGAAGGCCCGCAATATCACCTGCCGCACGCTCGAGATCCTGCGGTCACTGGGCTTGGGTGACCAGGTGCACGCGGTGGCCGACGGCGTTACCAGCATGATGCTCAAACCGACGCTGAACAGCCCGTCGGCCGAGCCGGCGATGGACGTCGACGCGATCTTCGCCGTGTTCGACGGCCTCAGTCCCGAACCGGTTGCCCAGTACTGCCCGCAGAGCCACCTGGAACCCATGCTGCTCAACGACATTCGTCGTCGCGGGAGCCGGGTTCGGTACGGCACCAGCCTGGTGGGCTTCACAGAGAAACCTGACGGCGTCACCGCCGAGCTGAGCTCGGAGGTCGGTAGCCAGACGGTGCACGCCGACTATCTGATCGCCGCGGACGGGGTACGCAGCCCGATCCGGACCATGCTCGGCACCGGCACCTCAGGCTACGGGGCGCTGCCGATCTTCGTGGTGTTCATCTACTTCCGGGCTCCGTGGCGATCACTCGTGCCCGAGTTGGGTGAAGGCGACGCGATCCAGGTGCGCAACCCCGACGCGGACGGCATCTTCCTCGTCGTCGAGGGCGACCGCGGCATGTTCATCACCACCTATCTGCCCGAACGCGGTGAATCTGCCGAGCAGTTCACTGCCGAACACTGCCGCGACATTCTCGTCGCGGCGATCGGTGAACCGATGGACGTGGAGATCATCGAGGTGGCGCCGTGGCAGCCCTACGAACGGGTGGCCGATCAATTTCGCACGGGACGAACATATCTCGTGGGCGACGCGGCGCACACCATGCCGCCGTTCAAGGCCGGCGGCGCGAACACCGCGATCCAGAGTGCACACAACCTCGCCTGGAAGTTGGCGGCCGTCCATCACGGCATCGCGGGCCCCGGCCTGCTCGCGACCTATCACGACGAGCGGTATCCGATCGGCCGGTTCGCCGCCCGCCAGTCGCTCATCGGGCCGCCGCTGGCGCTGCTCAAGCTGGATGGCACGTCGCCCGGCCTGGCCGCCGGAGAAGAGGCGCCGCTGTTCACGATGGTGCTCGGCTACCAATACCATTCTGCGGCAGTGGCTTCCGACGCCACACCGCCCGGCACCGTGACCTTCGTCGACGAGTTGACCGGCCAACCGGGCACCCGCATGCCGCACATCTGGCTGCCCCGCGACGGGGACCGGGTGTCAACGTTGGACTTGATCGACTCCGGATTCGCGGTGTTCACCGCGGGGGATCCGGCGGCGTGGACGGCCGCCGCCGCGCGGGTGGCGGCCACCTTCGGGGTGGAGGTCACGGTGCATGCGCTGGGCGACGACGGGGCTGCGCACACCGGGCTCGGTGCCGGCGGCGCGCTGCTGGTGCGGCCCGACGACTTCGTCGGCTGGCGTACCGAGACCCTGCCCTCGGACCCGGAAACCGCTCTGCGTCAATCACTTTCCGCGATCCTCGACCGTTGAGTGCGGTTCGTCGGCGAGGATCGCGTCGCGTACCGCCGAGGCGGTGTGACGCTGCCATAGCGCCTGGATGGGTACCAGCAGCGGCGGATCCAGGTCGATGACCGCGACCCGTCCGGCGATGGCGGGACCGGCCGGCGTCGTGACGAACGCGACCGCGCCGGTGGTGAGTGGCGCGGCGACCGTGGCCGCCCCCTGGACCCGGCTCACCACGTAGTCGGGTTCGAATCCGGCGCGGCGGCAGGCGCCCATCAGAAAGTCGCTGTAGTAGGACGCGCCCGGTGGCGCCCACAGGGTGATCCGCTCGCCGGCCACCTCGGTGATGTCTGCCGTCGCGCGGCGCGCCAGCGGGTGCTCGGCCGGCACCGCCAGTCGCACCCGGTCGTAACCCACGACGGCGGTGGCCAACTCGCTGGTGGGTACCACGGCGCGGCGCAGTCCCAGCGCCACCGTGCCGTCCAACACTGCGTCGACGAGTTGATCGGGGTAGAGCTGCCGGAACGTGAACGACGTGTCCCCGCAGGCCGTGATCGCCCGTTCCAGCCGGGTGTACACCTCGGCGCCACTCAGGGCAGGGGTGTGGCCGACGACGTAGACCTCGTCGGTGCCTGCGGCCTGCCGCACCCGTTCGGAGACCGTGCGGGCGGCGGCGAGCAGAACCCGGCCCTCGCTGCGCAGCAACTCGCCGGCCCGGGTCAGGGCGACCCGCCGGCCCTCGCGGACGAACAGTGTGGTGGCGAGCTCTTTCTCCAGCTGAGCAACCGAGCTGCTGAGCGCCTGCTGGCTCAGGTGCAGCTCATCGGCGGCCCGGGTGAAGCCCCCGGCTTCGGCGACCGCGATGAAATGACGCAAACGCCGTAGGTCGGGGATGCGCTCGCTCATCGCGCCAGCCTACCTACAAGGGATCCTTGTTGAAAGGTCGAATTTTTGCGTTACTCATTTGTGAGTTTGCTGGCTAGCCTCGGAGCCATGAGCAAACTGGAAGGTAAATCCGCGATCGTTGCCGCAGGCGCCAAGAACCTGGGCGGTCTGATCAGCACCACACTCGCCGAGCGCGGCGTCAACGTCGCCGTCCACTACAACAGCGCGTCCAGCGAGGCGGACGCCGACAAGACGGTGGCCGCGGTGCAGGGCGCCGGAGTGAAGGCCATCAAGGTGCAAGGCGATCTGACCGTGCCGGCCAACGTCGAGAAGCTCTTCGACGCCGCGGTCGACGCGTTCGGCAGCGTCGACATCGCGATCAACACCGTGGGCAAGGTGCTGCGCAAGCCGTTCGTGGAAACCACTGAGGCCGAATACGATTCGATGTTCGACATCAACGCCAAGGCGGCTTACTTCTTCCTGCAGCAGGCCGGCAAGCGCCTGGCCGACAACGGTTCGGTGGTCACCATCGTCACCGCGCTGCTGGCGGCCTATACCGACGGCTACTCGACCTACGCCGGCTCGAAGAGCCCGGTCGAACACTTCACCCGTGCGGCGTCCAAGGAGTTCGGGGTGCGTGGCATCAACGTCAACAACGTCGCGCCCGGCCCGATGGACACCCCGTTCTTCTACCCGCAGGAGACGCCCGAGCGCGTCGAGTTCCACAAGTCGCAGGCCATGGGCAACCGGTTGACCGAGATCACCGACATCGCGCCGCTGGTCGTGTTCCTCGCCGGTGACGGGCACTGGATCAACGGGCAGACCATCTTCGCCAACGGCGGCTACACCACGCGGTAGCCGTGCCGAAACGCCGAATGGCCAGTTATTGCACGGCTTTTCGCCTTAGATGTGCAATAACTGGCCATTCGCGCCAGCTGAGTGGTTACAGCGGGATGTTCTTGTGGCGGCCGCGGCGGTGCGGCGCCTCAGCCAAGGCCTGGGTGATCTTGCTGCGGGTGTGGGCCGGGTCGATCTTCTCGTCGACCACGCCGATCTCGATGGCCGAATCCACCCCGCCGGCGATGCGCTCGTGCTCGACCGCCAGCTCCTCGTGCAGGGCCTCGCGCTCGGCAAGGTCTTCGACGGCAGCCAGCTTCTTCTTGTGCAGGATGCCGACGGCGGCCTTGGCACCCATCACGGCGACCTCGGCGTCCGGCCACGCGAACACCTTGGTGGCGTTGAGCGACCGCGAGTTCATCGCGATGTAGGCGCCGCCGTAGATCTTGCGGGTCACCAGCGTGACGCGGGGGACCGTCGACTCACCGAAGGCGTGCAGCAGCTTGGCGCCGCGTCGCACGACACCGCCCCATTCCTGGTCCACACCGGGCAGGTAGCCGGGCACGTCAACCAGAACCACCAGCGGGATGCCGAAGGCGTCGCACAGCCGCACGAAACGTGCCGACTTCTCGGCACTTTCGGAGTTCAGGCAGCCGCCCAGGCGCAGCGGGTTGTTCGCGATCACGCCGACCGAACGCCCGGCCAGCCGGCCCAGGCCCACGACGATCGACGGGGCCCACTTGCCCTGGAACTCCTCGAACGGCACACCCTCGTCGAGCAGAGCGGTGATCAGCGGGTGCACGTCGTAGGCACGACGGGCCGACTCCGGCAGCAGCGCGTGCAGGTCGGAGTCTCCCGACTCGGCCTTGGTGCGGTCGAAATGGCCCTGCTGGCAGAACAATCCGACCAGCCGGCGGCCGCGCTCGTAGGCGTCAAGTTCGTCGTCGGCGACGATGTGGCACACGCCGGACTTCTTGTGGTGGGCGTCGGGGCCGCCCAGCGACACCATGTCGACGTCCTCGCCGGTGACACTGCGCACGACGTCAGGGCCGGTGACGAACACCTTGCTGTCCGGGGCCATGATGATCACGTCGGTCAGCGCCGGGCCGTAGGCCGCGCCGCCTGCCGCGAAGCCGACGACCACCGAGATCTGCGGGATGTAGCCGGACGCGCGGATCATCGCCTCGAACACCAGGCCGACGGCATGCAGGGCCCTGACGCCCTCGGCCAGCCGGGCACCGCCGGAGTGCCAGATGCCGACGATCGGGCTCTGGTCCGCGATGGCGGTGTCGTAGGCGTTGACGATGTGGGCGCAGCCGTCCACACCCATCGCGCCGCCCATCACAGTGCCGTCGGTGCAGAACGCGACGGTCCGTACACCGTTGACGGTGCCCGCGGCGGCGAGCACACCGGAACGGTCACGCTCGTGCAGCAGTTCGACGTCGCAGCCGTCGTCGAAGAACGTCTTGAGCCGGAGCAGTGGATCGCGCGGATCGAGTGATTCGGCAGCCGCCTCGGGGGCCATGATGGTCATACAAACCTCCTTGTAGCTGTCGGATGCCGGCCAGCCTTGCGGGAATACGGTGGGTGTCAGTACTTCCCGAAGGTGAGCGCGACGTTGTGCCCACCGAATCCGAACGAGTTGTTGATTGCGTACTTGTAGTTGCCCTGCCTCGGTTCGCCGGCGACGACATCGAGGTCGATCTCCGGATCGAGGTTACGCAGGTTAAGTGTCGGTGGGATGACGCCGTCGCGCAGCGCCAGGACGGTGAGAATGGACTCCACGGCCCCGACCGCGCCGACCGAGTGGCCGAGCGCGGACTTCGGTGCGTAGACCGCGGGACGGTGACCCCGCATCGCGTTGTTGATGGCCACGCCCTCGGCCACGTCGCCGACGCTGGTGCCGGTGGCGTGCGCGTTGACGTGGTCGATGTCCGAGGGCTGCAGACCGGCCAACTGGATCGCGCGGGTCATGGCGTAACCCGCCTGCTCGCCGTTGGGATCGGGCGCCACGATGTGGTAGCCGTCGGAGGTGACACTGGCGCCCATGATGCGGGCCAGGATGTTGGCGCCGCGGGCCTTGGCGTGCTCCTCGGTTTCGATGACCAGCATGGCGCCGGCCTCACCGAAGACGAACCCGTTGCGGTCTTTGTCGAACGGGCGACAGGCGCCCTGCGGATCGTCGTTGCTGTTGGACAGCACGATGCGCATCTGGGCGAAGCCGGCGATCGGCACCGCCTCGATCTTGGTTTCCACGCCACCGCAGATGGCCATATCGGCTTCACCGAGCACGATATTGCGCCACGCATTCGCGATGGCTTCGGAACCCGAGGCGCAGGCCGAGATCAGGGTGCTCACCCCGGCCTTGGCCTTGCGCTCGAGTCCGACAGCGGCGGCAGCGCCATTGGGCATGTACATCTGCACAACGAGTGGTGACACGGCACGAAGGCCTCTGGACCGCATGCCGTCGTAGGCGAACACCAACTCCTCGGCAGATCCCAGGCCGGTGCCGACCGACACCATCAGGCGCTTGGGATCGACCTCGGGAGTGCCTGCGTTCTCCCAGACGCGCCGGCCGATCACGGTCGACATCTTCTGGAGGTACGACAGGCGCCGGAGTTCGACGCGCGTCAGCTCATGATCGAAGTCTTCGAGGAGGTGACCGCCGATGCGAACCGGCAGGTCGTACTCTTCGACGAACGGGTCGGTGAGCGTGCGAATGCCGCTCTGCCCGTCCAGCAACTTCTTCCAGGTACTTTCGGCATCGGTTGCCAGCGCCGTCGACATGGCGACGCCGGTCACAACCACGTTGGGCAGACCGTTACCCGTGGACAATCCCGCCATTTCTACTGCGTTCTTTCCTCTCGTGCCTCAGTACCGCCCGAAGGTCAGGGCCACATTGTGGCCACCGAACCCGAACGAGTTGTTGATGGCGTACTGGTAGTCGCCATACCGAGGCTCACCTGCAACGATATCGAGATCGATCTCAGGATCCGGTGTTTCGTAGTTCAACGTCGGCGGGATGACGCCGTCGCGAAGAGCCAGCACTGTCAGCACGGATTCGAGTGCACCGACAGCACCGATGGAGTGGCCCAGGGCCGACTTCGGTGCGTACACCGCGGCGTTCTGCACACCGGCGACACGGATGGCGTTGGCCTCCGCGGTGTCACCGATCGGCGTGGCCGTGGCGTGAGCGTTGACGTGGTCGATGTCCTTGGCGTCCAGACCGGCGGTCTCCAGCGCACGCTTCATTGCGGCACCGGCCCGCAGGCCGTCGGCGGCCGGGGCCACCATGTGGAAGGCATCGGAGGTGATGCCGGCGCCCATCAGGCGGGCCAGCGGCTTGGCGCCACGGGCCAGGGCGTGCTCCTCGGTCTCGATGACCATGAGCGCACCGGCCTCGCCGAAGACGAACCCGTCACGGTCCTTGTCGAACGGACGCGACGCACCCTCGGGGTCTTCGTTCCGGGTCGACATGGCACGCATCATCGAGAACGCCGCGATCGGCAGCGCTTCGATGGCACCCTCGACGCCGCCGCAGACGGCGATGTCGGCGTCGCCCATGACAATCTGCCGCCAGGCATGGGCGATGCCCTCCGAACCCGACGAACACGCCGACACCGGCGTGATCACGCCTGCGCGGGCCCCGAGTTCGAGGCCGACGACCGCAGCCGCACCGTTGGGCATGATCATCTGAACGGCGAGCGGGGACACCTTGCGGGGCCCACCCTCGTTCATCGCGTCGTAGGTCTCGACGATCTTCTCGCCACCGCCGAGCCCGGTGCCGATGACCACCGCGAACCGGTCCGGGTCGACCTCCGGCTTACCGGCGGACTCCCACAGCTGGTTCCCGAGGTACTTGGCCATGCGCTGCACGTACGACATGCGGCGCATCTCCAGGCGGGTCATCAGTGGATCGAGCGGCTCCTTGAGGTGCCCACCGATCTTGGCCGGAAGATCCCACTTCGCGACGAAATCGTCTTCGAGGACGCGGATACCGCTCTCGCCTGCCAGCAGGCCCTTCCACGTGCTCTCGATGTCCGGCGCGATCGAGGTCGTCGCCGTAACGGCGGTTACCACAACGCTGGGGTAACCGCCATTAGCAGTGGAAGGCCTGGTCACTGGTCGGCCGAGAACTTCTCACGCAGGGCGGCGGCGGCCTCGGGGTTCTCTTCCTCGAGCTTCTGGATGTAGGCGACAACGTCACCGACGGTCCGCAGGCCGGCCAGATCCTCGTCGGGGATCTTCACGCCGTACTTGTCCTCGGTCTGCACGGCGATCTCCACCATGGACAGCGAGTCGATGTCCAGGTCGTCGACGAACGACTTCTCCGGGGTCACCTCAGACGGCTCGATGCCGGTGACCTCTTCGATGATCTCGGCGAGACCGGCGATGATTTCTTCCTGACTGGCGGCCACAATGGCTCCTTCTATTGGTGTTTTGCGTCCCCCGGGTGCGGAGGACTCTTTGGAACGTTCTGGGGTGGAGATGGTCTAGAGCTCGGTGAGGGTGTCGAGGTCCTCAGGGGACTTGATGGCGCGCGTCGGCGTGCCCTTGAGTTCCCGCTTCGCGATGCCGGCCAACGTACCGGCCGGCGGGAATTCGACGATCCCGGTGACCTCGCGCTGACGCATGCTCGCGGTGCACAGGTCCCAGCGCACCGGCTTGGTCAGCTGAGCGACGAGCTTCTCCATCGCATCGGCGGCCGAGGTGACGGGCTGTCCGTCGGCGTTCGACAGCAGTGTCGCGGTGGGCTCGGTTGTCGTTACAGACGAGGCCGCGGCCGCGTAGCCGTCGAGCGCGGAAGCCATGTAGTGGGTGTGGAAGGCGCCTGCGGTGGCCAGCTGGCGCACGCGGGCCTTGGCCGGCGGATCCTCGGCCAGCTTTTCCAGCGCCGACACGGCGCCGGCGGCCACGATCTGACCTGCCGCGTTGCGGTTGGCCGGGATCAGGTCCAGCGACTCCAGGCGGGCCAGCACCTCTGCCTCGTCGCCGCCGAGCACCGCGGACATGCCGGTGGGCTCGACCGCGCAGGCCTTGGCCATCTCGGCACCGCGGGTGGCGGCGAGCTTGACCGCGTCGTCGGCGGAGATCACCCCGGCGATCGCGTAGGCGGCGATCTCACCGACGGAATGCCCTGCCACGATGGTCTCGGCGGCAGCGACCTTGTCGAGCACGCCGCGCCGGACGAGTTCCTCATGGGCGAGCAGGGTGGCGGCCACCACCAGCGGCTGCGTCACCGCGGTGTCGGTGATCTCCTCGGCGGTTGCCGTGGTGCCCAGGCGGGCCAGATCCAGGCCGCTGATCTGCGACCAGGCCGCCAGACGGTCGGCGGCACCGGGCAGCTCCAACCATGGGGTGAGCATGCCGGGCGTCTGCGAGCCCTGTCCGGGGGCGAGCAATGCGAGCACGGGTCCTTGAGGCACGTCATTAAGAGAACACTGTGAAGTTGGTTTTGCGCCGTGTAAGAGATTATGAACCTTGTCTTATGTTTTTGTGGGATGTCTACAAAACTGCACGTGATGCGACATTGTCGATACCCCGCCGCGACACAGGTTTCTGGCGCGACGGCCGCTACCAGGCACGACGACCGCCCCCGCCGGCCGGTCCGACGGCGGGAACCGCCTTCGCGAGGCTGTTTGACGTGCTCGACTGAGACGACTGCGAGCTCAGCCGCCCGACGCTTGCCGCGACCCGCAGCACGTAGGCATCCCGGGGCACTGCGGGGTCGCGCCCGGTGAAGTCGGCGATCCGTTTCAGCCGGTACCGGACGGTATTTGGATGAACGAACAATTTGCGGGCGCAGGCCTCGATGGCGCCGCCGGAATCGAGGTACGCGTCAAGGGTTTCGGTCAGCGCGGGTCCGGCATCGGACAGCGGCCGCATGACCTCTGTCGCCAGGGCCGCGATCGCGTCCATGTCCCCGAGCAGTGCGCGCTCCGGCAGGAGCTCGCGGGCCGGGACCGGCCGCGGCGCGCCGCTCCAACCGGCCACGGCGTTCATGCCGGAGATCGCCTCCGTCGCGCTGCGGTGCGCGGCCGTCAGGGTGTGGGCCAACGGGCCGATCACCACTGGGCCGTCGGCGAAAACGGTCATCAGATCGGTGAGGAACCGATCGGTCGGCGACAGCGGACCGGACACGATGGTGACCAACCAGGTGCCGTGCACGTCCGACAGGGCCGCCCGGTCGTGGCGCTGCACCACGTCGCGCACGTCGTCGCTGGCCATATCTATGCGATCCGGGTGTGGCAGCCCCACGATCACCGTGGCGGGAGCCGTGGCATCCCAGTTCAGCGCCGCGGCCTGGGACTGCAATTCGGGCCCCACGTCACCACGTACCACGGCGTCGACGACGTTGGCCTCCATCCGCCGGTCCCAGGCGCCACGGGCCTCGGCCTGGTCGGCGTAGGCGCTGGCGGCCGCGAACGCCAGGTCACGGCTGTACCGCAGGATGCCTGCCGTCAGCGCCGTCAGTTGTTCTTCGGACCGGGCCAGTAGCGGCACGACCTCTTCGAAGAACTCCATGGTGGTGCGCACCATCTCCACCGACTGCCGCAGGGCGATCCGCCGCCGCAGATCCTGCGGCACCACTTCGAAGGCTTGCGCGGTGTAGCCGACGTCGCTTTGCGGGTTGCGCATCCATTCCACGAAGTTGACGACGGCGGTCTGGACCACCAGTTGCACGCTGGCCCGCTGCGACGCGTCGAGCTCGGCGAAGAACGACAACCGGTCTTCCATCGCATGCACGGCCTCGGTGGCCAGCCGGCCGGAGTACTGCTTCAACCGGCGCAGCGTCGAGTCCGGCACCGCCTCCAGCACCTCGACCGTGGTCTTCGGCGGGACGAACCGATTGTCGGGCATCCCTAAAAGCTACGCCGATCTTCTAGCGGATTCCTCCAAACCGCTTCTCGGCGAGCAGACATTCCGGTACGCGACACGCCGCGTTTCGGGTACCGGACTGTCTGCTCGCCGGAGAAAGCCGCCGGAAAAACGCTAGGCGCTGCCGGTGTCGACGTAAGACACCGCGGCGGCGAACACGTCGTCGATGCGGTACTTACGGGCGGCCTCGGCGGCTACCGAGGCGTCGATGTTGCCGTCACGGGCAAGCCCCTCCAGCACCGCCACCACGACCGACTCGGCGTCGGTGTTGAAGTAGCGGCGCGCGGCCGGACGGGTGTCGGAGAAACCGAACCCGTCGGCGCCCAGGGTGATGTAGGTGCCGGGCACCCAGGGCCGGATCTGCTCGGGCACGGCACGCATCCAGTCCGACACCGCCACGACCGGCCCCGCCGCATCGGCCAGCGAGGACGTGACATGCGGCGTCAGCGACGGCTGATCGGGGTGGCGCAGCCGGTGCTTTTCGATTTCCACACCTTCGCGATTGAGCTCGCCCCAGCTGGTCACCGACCACACATCAGCCGCGACATCCCATTCCTCGGCCAGCAGGTCAGCCGCCCGCAGCGCTTCGGGCATCGCGACGCCCGAAGCCAGGATCTGGGCGGTATTCGTGCGTGGCTCGGCTGCCGCGCGGTAGCGGTACATGCCGCGCAGCAGCGCCTCGGCGTCGAGGTTCTCCGGCTCGGCGGGCTGGACGTAGGGCTCGTTGTAGATGGTGATGTAGAAGAAGACGTTCTCGGCGTGCTCGCCGTACATCCTCTGCAGCCCAGACTCGATGATGTGGGCGATCTCGTAGGCGAACGCCGGGTCGTAGGTCACCGCAGCCGGGTTGGTCGACGCCAGCAGCAGCGAGTGTCCGTCGGCGTGCTGCAGGCCTTCGCCGGTCAGCGTGGTGCGGCCCGCGGTGGCGCCGAGCACGAAGCCCTTGGCCATCTGGTCGGCCGCCGCCCACAGCCCGTCGCCGGTGCGCTGGAACCCGAACATCGAATAGAAGATGTAGATCGGGATCATCGGCTCGTCGTGGGTGGAGTAGGACGTGCCCACCGCGGTGAACGAAGACGTCGACCCGGCCTCGTTGATGCCCTCGTGCAGGATCTGGCCTACTTCAGATTCCTTGTAGGCCAACATCAATGCCGAGTCCACCGACGTGTAGAGCTGCCCGTTGCGGTTGTAGATCTTCAACGACGGGAACCACGAGTCCATGCCGAACGTGCGGGCCTCGTCGGGGATGATCGGCACCAGGCGCGGCCCGATGTTCTTGTCGCGCAACAGTTCCTTGAACGTACGCACCGTCGCCATGGTGGTGGCCACGGCCTGGTTGCCCGACCCCTTCTTGAGGGGCTTGTACGACTCGGACGCAGGCAACGCCAACGGCGTGGTCTTGTTGCGTCGTGCCGGGAGGAATCCGCCAAGGGCACGGCGACGATCCAGCAGATAGCGGATCTCCGGGGTCTCCGGTCCGGGATGGTAGTACGGCGGCAGGTAGGGATCCTCTTCGAGTTGGGCATCGGAGATCGGTACCCGGGTGACGTCGCGGAAATCCTTGAGGTCTTGCAGCGCAAGCTTTTTCATCTGGTGCGTGGCGTTGCGCCCCTCGAAGTGGCTGCCCAACGTGTAACCCTTGATGGTCTTGGCCAGGATGACCGTCGGCTGCCCCTTGTGCTCGGTGGCGGCACGGTAGGCGGCGTACACCTTGCGGTAATCGTGGCCGCCGCGCTTGAGGTTCCAGATCTCCTGGTCGGTCATCGGCTCGACGAGGGCCTTGGTGCGCGGGTCGCGGCCGAAGAAGTGGTCGCGTACGTAAGCGCCGTCGTTGGCCTTGTAGGTCTGGTAGTCACCGTCGGGGGTGACGTTCATCAGGTTGACGAGCGCGCCGTCCTTGTCGGCATGCAGCAGCGCATCCCACTCGCGGCCCCACACCACCTTGATGACGTTCCAGCCGGCTCCGCGGAAGAACGACTCCAGTTCCTGGATGATCTTGCCGTTGCCGCGGACCGGGCCGTCGAGGCGCTGCAGGTTGCAGTTGATCACGAAGGTCAGGTTGTCCAGCGCCTCGTTGGCGGCAACCTGGATCAGGCCGCGGCTTTCGGGCTCGTCCATCTCACCGTCGCCGAGGAACGCCCACACATGCTGATCGGAGGTGTCCTTGATGCCGCGGTCGTGCAGGTAGTGGTTGAACCGGGCCTGATAGATCGCGTTCATCGGGCCCAGGCCCATCGACACCGTGGGGAACTCCCAGAAGTCGGGCATCAGCCGAGGGTGCGGGTAGGAGGGCAGCCCGCCGCCGGGATGGCTGTGTTCCTGACGGAAACCATCCAGTTGGTCGGTTGTCAGCCGGCCCTCGAGGAAGGCGCGGGCGTAGATGCCCGGCGAGGCGTGACCCTGGATGAAGATCTGATCGCCACCGCCCGGATGGGATTTGCCGCGGAAGAAGTGGTTGAACCCGACCTCATACAGCGACGCTGACGATGCGTAGGTGGAAATGTGGCCGCCCACACCGACTCCCGGGCGCTGGGCACGGTGCACCATGATGGCGGCGTTCCACCGGATCCAGGCGCGGTAGCGTCGCTCGACGTCCTCGTCGCCGGGGAACCACGGCTCCAGGTCGGTCGGGATGGTGTTGACGTAGTCGGTCGACGTCAGGGCCGGGATCGCGACGCGCTTCTCCCGCGAGCGTTCCAGCAGGCGCAGCATCAGATACCGGGCGCGGGCAGGACCGGAGCGCTCCAGCAACTCGTCGAACGACTCCAGCCACTCCGTGGTCTCATCGGTGTCGATGTCCGGCAGGTAGGAGGCAACCCCCTTCCGGATGACCCGAACCCGGTCGTGTTCGGCTGCGGTGGTGGAGTTTTGAGCCAGATCCTGGCGCGCGAACTCGGTGGTCAACTTCCGCTCCTTGTTAGGCGGTTAACAACTGATGGGTGCTTGTGGCGTCCTCTATCGTCCACCTATCGTGCCGTATTCGTGCCGCTGGGGTGTCGAGTGCAATGAACCCATCGGAATCGGTTCCAGCCGGTAACGTCTGCAGACCGTGCTGGTGGGTGGACAGTGTCGGGCGCGGCTGCGCGTCGCCGCGTTCGCGGTGGGCAGTGCGGCGTCGATCGCCATGGTGATCGTGGGCTGCACCCGCATGACCGACGGCGCGGCTGTCGCCGACCAGCAGGACGCCCAGCTGTACCGGGCCTCGATCTCGGCCTCCGTCGACGCGTCGAAGTCGAGCTCGGCGACGCGCGAGTCCGAACGGCAGGCCTCGCTGACCACCCAAGCGGTCCACGCGGTGTGCGAGGACATGAGCACCTCATCGGTCGACGCGGTCAACGCCGTCAACGCCTATGTCACCGCCGCCAACAACCACGGCGACGTGCAGTCGAAGGTCGGCCCGGCCGCCGATGCCCTCAACCACAGCGCTGACCTGGTCAGTTCCGGCTCCGTCGACGCGCTCGCGCCGGATCTGCGCGCCGCACTGAACGAATGGGTGGACGCTGCGCGGGCGCTCGCGACGGCAATTTCGAGCAACGCGGCGGTCGACACGATCAACGCCGCGACCGACCGATCCAACACCGCCAAGACCAACGCGCTGGACCGCTGCGACAAGGCGTATCGATGAACTGCCCGGCATGCGCCCGTACTCGGACACCGACGTGCGACGATTAGGACGAAAACGCATCAAGAGTGCACATGGAGCCTGAAGGAGGATCGACGGTGGTCGCGGCGGGGAAGGACTCTGACCCGAACTACGCCCAAAGTCTGGGCATCAACAAGGATCAGATAGTCCAGGAATTGGGCTGGGATGAGGACACCGACGACGACATCCGGGCCGACATCGAGGATGCGTGCGGCTCTGAGCTGCTCGACGAAGATTCGGACGAAGTGGTCGACGTCGTCTTGCTGTGGTGGCGGGACGGCGACGGGGACCTCGTAGACCGGCTGATGGACGCCATCACCCCACTGGCCGAGGACGGGGTCATCTGGGTGGTGACGCCCAAGACCGGCAAGCCCGGGCACGTGCAGCCCGCCGAGATCGCCGAATCGGCTCCGACCGCCGGGTTGATGCAGACCTCGTCGGCCAAGCTGGGGGACTGGACAGCGAGCCGGCTGGTGCAGCCGAAGTCCAAGGCTGCTGGGCGGCGCTAGCCGGTGCTCGAGGTGGGAACCGCAGCGCCCGATTTCACGCTGCGGGACCAGAACGGCCGCCCGGTGACCCTGAGCGGCTTCCGCAACACCAAAGACGTGCTGCTGGTGTTCTTCCCATTGGCATTCACCGCCGTCTGCCAAGGCGAGCTCGATGAGATCCGGGACAACCTCGCCGCCTACCACAACGACGACACCGCGACGCTGACGATCTCCGTCGGGCCCCCGCCCACCCACAAGATCTGGTCTGCCCAAAGCGGTTTCACTTTTCCGGTGCTGTCCGACTTTTGGCCGCACGGCGCCGTCTCACAGGCCTACGGGGTTTTCAACGACGATGCCGGCTACCCGAATCGCGGCACCTTCGTCATCGACCGTTCCGGCGTCATCCGCTTCGCCGAGGCGATGGAACCCGGTCAGCCACGCGATCAATCCGTATGGCGGCAGGCCTTGGCGGCCCTGCGCGCCTAGCGGATTTCCGGTCAAGGTGCCCCGCCGTGTACCGTGCCTGCGACGGGGCGCGTAGCTCAGTGGTAGAGCTCTGGTTTTACACACCAGCGGTCGGCGGTTCGATACCGTCCGCGCCCACCAGTCTTCCCCCAGGCCAGGAGCCCGAATTTCCTGGAGCCGGGGTCCGCGGCGCGCGCCCCGATAACCCAGGTGTTCTCCAGGTCCTCGAGCACGGCGCGAATCCGGATCAGGCAGGGTTGATCGTGCGCGGCGCCAACGGATCTCGCAGCATCGCACCGAGTAGTGGCACACCCGATGGAGTACACAGCTGCTGTCACCGTCGCCGCGTTGATGCGTGACCTGCCCGCGACGTTGAAGCTCACTGAGCTCGGTGACGAGTTGCTGAACAGCGGCTCCGCAGACCGGCTGTGGAATGCGCACATGCGGGCGGCGCTGGCTCCACCCAGCTTGGGCGGGGACCTGAGTCCGGGGCAGATCAGTGCCCCCGCGGCAGCGGCCGGCGGCCTGAGCCTGGCGGCACTGCTGGGGCTGTTGCTGTTGTCGCCGGGCTGAGTGCGAATGTGATGGGGATGCGGACGCGGGAACGTGGGATGGGGTTGATGTGTGATGAGTGAGACCGAGCCGTTCGGGAACCTCCACGGGGGCGAGTCCTCGTGGGGCCGTGTCCTGGCCGAGTCGTCGCTGCTCGATCTGATCGCCACACAGGTGCGCGGGTGGACCCCGCTGTCAGCCGCGGAGGCCGGGTGGCTGACCGACACCCCGGTGCCGGACGGGTGGCGGACGCTGGCGGTCGCCGAAGGTGTTGCGACTCCGCTGCGCGTCGTGGGGACCACCGTGGAGGGACACCCAGGGTGGGCGGGACTGCAAGCGCTGAGCGCTTTCCGGTTCACCGGCATGCCCGAACCCGAGCTGCTGATAGCGGGCGCCGACAAGGGCCTCCGGGAATGGAACGCCGAGGGTATCCGCGTCGATCCGATGGTGATGCCGAAGCTGTCCGGGGTGTGCGGAGTGCGCACCGACGGCTTCATCGCGTTGAACAACCAGGCGTTGTGGGTGCGGTACAGCACGTATGTGCGGGGTTCGTCCGAACCGGATCAAGGGGTGTTGGTTGAGCAGATCGTCGCGGCGGGCGCGGGTCCGCGGATGCGGCTCGGCGCGGAGATCGGCGCGCTCTCCGAGGCTGTGAAGAGTGCTTTCCTCGCGCACATTGGTGCGACGGAAGACGATGTAGCGGCGGCGGTTGCCGACCACGCCGAGCAGATGCGGCGGGAGGCTGAGGCCGGGCCCGTGCTGTCCGGGGAACAGAGGCGTTTCCTGGACTCCGCGTTGTCGGTGTGGGACGGGATCGCCGCTGGCCACCCGCCGCCGATCGAAGCTCTCGGTTACACGGGCAGGGCGGACTTCGAGGCGGATATCACTCGGCTCCGCCATCAGTTGGGTCGTGACAAGCCGGACCTGTCGACGCTGGACTGGTCGCGCATCCAGTTCCTCGCCGAGCTCAGTTGGGCCAGTGACATGTTCGGTGCTGGGGTGGAGTTCGAACTGGTCAGCCCGTTCAGCGACACCGATGCTCTCGCGCAGCTGCGTTCCATCCAACGTGCACTGATTCGAACGGTAGACCGGGCGCTGCTGTTTCCACTGGGGCGCAACGACTATCAGTGATGAGCGGATTCACGCGCCAGCTACCGCCCACGACCATCAACCAACCTTTGCACACGCCGTCATGCATCCTGTTCGGAACGCGTTCCAGCCGAGCGCTACGGGCGGCGACATTCCCTCCGTGATCGGATGGCGCAAGGCGTATTCTCCCGACCCCTCTCCGACGAGCCTCGGGGCGGTTCCCTTCATGGGCGTGAGGGAGAGCGTCCTGCGCGAAGATTCAACGCACGTCTTCTGGTCGGGCATCGCGCCCGGCACGGTGGTGCCGCTGCGGTGGCGTGGCTGCAGGCGCTGTTGGCCGCATACGTGAGTCGGTCCGAGAAGCGAGCGCTGACAGCCGCTGACCGCACCGATGCACGCAAAAGCCAGTCCAGTGAGGGGAACTGGGCTGACACTTGAGGTAGGTCAACATTGGTCAGGTGGGTGTTAATGACGTCCATGCAGCAGCACGGTGAGAAGACTTCGGATGCTGAGGTTATCGATCAGCCCCTGACGACGATTGAGACCGTGGACTTCGATGAGGTACCGCGTTACGGAACAGAACGCATCGTTACCCTGCTCGACCAAGCTCTGAGTGCGGGTGCACCCGAAGATCTGATCAAGGACGGCAAGGAACTCACGCTCGCGGCGAGCACTGCGTGGAAACCGTCGAGGCCGCTGCGCAAAGCTGATCCGATACCGGGGTCACGTGAGGAGGCGTTCGAGCGGAAGCAAGATGAGCTTCTCTTGCAACACCTCAACAAGAAACGCAAATTCCGCGACTTCTTCAAGGAGTACTTTCTACCGCTGGAGGAATTGCCGGGGGTGCACAGTTTCGTCGTGACCGTTCCAATCTTCATTCTTGGTTCGCCGAAAGCCAAGAAGTCAAAGGTCTCGATGAGGTGCTCTACGGAAACAACAAGCGACACCGGCTTTGAATTGAAGGTGTTCGGCAACGGGATGGGCGCGGACAAGACCTGCAAGGTGACGGTCGCCGAGGAATACGCCTGCGAGGGCGGAAGGGGCCGTCGTGGCGACCTCGAGGTGCCATGCCTGGCTGTCCCTTACGGTTTCCGTTTGAGTACGGGACCAAAGCTGCTGGGGTGGGGCTATGTCAAAGACGACACCCGTCACGGACGACTCATAGTCGCGGACTGTGACAAGGACGAACTTGATGCCCTAGTCGGTCAGCAGGATGGAGACGACATCGATCTCGCCGGTGCTTCTGAGGGCACAACGATCAAAAGAACAGTCGAACAAGGTAACGCCCGAGACTACAGCCTGGGTGTGGCAAAGGGATCTGACGTAAGTGCAAAAGTGAAGGTCTCGGTGAAGGCATCGCAAAAGATCGAAATCACCGTCGAACTCCCGGGGCGGTTCACATATCGACCATGCGCACCCGCTCAGGGTGTAGGTGCGATCTGGCGCGTTATATAACGCCGGCGCGAAGCGTTTGGGATCGCGGAAACTCAGGCCCCGCCGTACTGGGAGTCGACAACCCAGGCAGTGGCCAATTAGCGAAATGACTGGACATGAAACCCACGACTTCCCCGGCTACGTGGTACTTCCTTGGGCGTGGCCCCCACTGAGAATTTCGAGCTGGAATCGGCCACCGGCGTGGATGAGCGTGCTGCCGGTGACGTCGACAGGGCGGTCCTTGGAGGGCCGCCGCAGCGAGTCGGCAGATTCGAATACCGATACGACACGGATGCGTGGACGTGGTCCGACGCTGTTGCGCGGATGCACGGTTATGAGCCGGGAGAGGTGCAGCCGACCACGGAGCTGATGCTTCGCCACAAGCATCCCGACGACCTCGCTCACGTGAAGACCTTGCTGGGGCAAGCCGAAGCGCCGTTCAGCAGCCGCCACCGCATCTACACCACTACCGGAGAGATCCGCAAGGTCGTCGTGGTCGGGGAGGCGGTCTCGGACGAAAGCAAGCGGATTGTCGCGACACGGGGCCTGTATGTCGATGTCACCGGTGCGGTTGAGGACGAACTCCAACGCGAGGTCGGCGATGAGTTGCGCACGATCGTCGCCGACCGCGCGGTGATCGAACAAGCCAAAGGCATGCTGATGGTGGCCTACGCCATCGATGCTCGTGCTGCTTTTCACCTGCTGCGGTGGCGGTCGCAGGAAGCGAATATCAAGGTGCGCGACATCGCCCGTGAGGTTGTGTTGAAAGTGCCTGCGCTGCTGGATCTTCAACCGTCCGGACGCGGTCAGATCGACCACTTCCTGATGTCGCTTGCCGACGCCGGGGAGTGAACGCTGGCTCAGCTCTCGCCGGCGTCTGCCTCATTGCGCTTGTCCGCAGCCAGCTTGTAGTCGCCCTGCGCCGACTGGCGATGAAATGCCGCAGACTCGTCGTGCACGTCGGTAGAACTGGCGCCCTGTCGGACGGTTTGTTCGTCCACTTCTGCGACCCGCTCGTGAAGTCGGGCTGTCTTTTCGAGGCTGCGCGCGGCTGAGCGGGCCGCCTGCGCAGCGCGGATACGCGCTCTTTCCGCGCTGCGTTCGGCTTGTTCGACGTCGTCGTAACCAAGCGACGGTCCTGCAGTGAAACCTTCAGTTCGCCGGCGCAGTTCAGCGGCTCTGCGTGCCGCTTCAGCCGCTCGGGATCCCGGATCGTCGGTAGTGGCCATCGTGGCGCCTCCTCGGTGGGCTCAGGTCTGTGTTCCCCCGTTGGCCTGAACTATTCGGCTGAGCCGAAACGAACCGGAGACTCGATGTACCGTCTAACCGGCAGGCGCGAAAAATTCCAATGCGATGCCGTCAGGATCGCGGAAACTCAAGCCCGAGCCGTACGGCGCGTCGACGATGCCGCCGTGTTCGATGCCCAATTCGTTGAGTTTGGTTTCCCAGCCCTCGAGATCGGATCGTGCGGCGCAACCGAAGCTGACGTGGTCCAACCCGAGCTTGAACTCGCTGAACTGCTCGTCGGTGGCCGGTTGGTCGTGTTGATGGATGCCGAAGAGGGTGCCGCCGTCGAGCAGCCACACGAGGTGGTGGAACCCGGCGTCGGTGCGTTCGTCGAGCACCGGGTCGGCTCCGATCAATGCGCGATACCAGGGCCCACTGACGGCGAGGTCACGCACGGTCACAGCGACATGGTTGAGAGCAGGGAATGCCATGCCAGCGTCATACCACACGCCGGCCCCGGCGGGCCCGGGAACGCATGTCCCAGAGGTAGAGCCGGTACAAGAAAACCCACACATCGCGAGGGATGACCCGATCGGCGACCCGCAGGCCGGTCAGCAGCAGCTCGAATCGGCGCTGCTGTTCGGCCGTCCAGGCCAATTGCATGTGGTCGCGGAATGCCTGCGGAAGAAACCCTGTGGTGGCAAACAGGTTGAACGGGCCCGCCAGCAACCGCAGCGGCGCGGGCAGGAACGCCATCGCGGCCACCCCGTGCAGGTGCTCCCGGACCGGCGGGTCGATGCGAAGACCGTCCAGTGACCGTTTCCAGTACTCGTCGAAGGCCTGCCGGTCCGCGGGCCACATGCCGTCGCGGACCTGCAGGGTGGTGCCGAGCCTGCGGGCGTCGGCGTAGATCGCGTCGGCCGACGCGTCGTCGAGCGGACCGTAGAGGAACTCGTGCATGTCGATGTAGTACCGGTACAGGCAGGCCGCCACCCACAACTGCAGCTTGGGGTCGAAAGCGTTGTAGGACACCGGACTTGATGTTTTCGAGCGCACCAACGCATGGACCTTGTCGACCTCGGCGCGGATCAGTGCGCGGTCCGCGTCGGTGCCGAGGGTGGCCGCGGCCAGATAGGTGCCGGTAGTGCGAGCCCGCTTGAACGGGTGCTTGTACACGTTGCCGCTGTCCACGGGGCTCTCCAGCACGCCGTACCCGACTCCTGGCGAGGACAGTTGCATGATGACGTTGGCCGCGGGCAGCAGCACCGCAGCGGGGTTGAGCAGATCGACCACCCTGCGCGGCCGTCGCGGCGGACCCAGCCTCATGAAATCGAGTAGACCACTTGTGAGACGCTGCCGACGTGTTTGCACCGACGTGTCACGGCCGGGCTGCCGGCATCGCCGCCGGGTACCTCGCCGATCTGCTGCTGGGTGACCCGCGGCGTGGCCACCCGGTTGCCGGTTTCGGAACCGTCGCGGCGCGGTTGGAGCGACTGACCTACGCGGACAGCCGCCGGGCGGGACTGCGGCATACCGGGCTGCTGCTGAGCGGCCTGTGGCTGCTGGGCATGCTGGCAGGGCGGCGCGGCCGGATCTGGGTGACGGCCGCTGCGACGTTCACCACCCTGGGGGGCACGTCGCTGAACCGCGTGGGCGGGCAGATGGCGGATCTGCTCGCCGCCGGCGACATCGACGGGGCGCGCCGGCTACTGCCGTCGTTGTGCGGGCGGGACCCGGCGGCGCTGGACGCGGCGGGCATCGCGCGTGCGACGGTGGAATCGTTGGCGGAGAACACGTCCGACGCGCAGGTGGCGCCGATGTTCTGGGCTGCCGTGGCGGGAGTGCCGGGTGTGCTGGTGTACCGCGGCGCCAACACGCTCGACGCGATGATCGGGCACCGGTCGCCGCGCTACGAGCGGTTCGGTTGGGCGGCAGCACGATTCGACGATCTGCTCAATTACATTCCGGCCCGGTTGACGGGGATCCTGGTGGCGGCGTGCGCACCCGCGGTGGATGGCTCTGCGACGGCGGCGCTTCGTGCCTGGCGCAACGACGCCGCGCGTCATCCCAGCCCGAACGCCGGGGTCGCGGAGGCCTCGTTCGCCGGGGCGCTGGGGGTGCGCCTCGGTGGCCCGACGCAGTATGCCCATCGGTTGGAGATCCGGCCCACGCTGGGCGACGGGCGGATTCCCGAGGTCGCCGATCTGGACCGCGCGGTGCGGCTCTCGCGGGCCGTGCAGGCCGGTTCCGCGCTGGTCGCCGTGGTGGTGTCGGCGCTCAGCGCCGCTTGCCGTACCGGTCGGCGAGCTTCTCCTCGGTGGTGAGCGGAGCGGCCGGGGTCGCCGGGCGGGACGCGCGTTCGGCGCGCCGCTGCTTGATCTCGGCAAAGACGAAGTAGCCCAACCCGATCGGGGCGACGATGCCGAACGCGATCCATTGGATCCCATACGACAGGAACGGTCCGGCGTCGAGGTGGGGCAGCGGAATGACACCAAGACCACCGGGCTGGTCCTCCACCAGCTGCAGATACGAGCCGGCCAGCGGCACGCCGGTCACGGTGGCGATCTGTGAGGTGCTGATCGAGTAGACCTGCTGGGCGCCGTCGGCACGGAAGGGCTCCTTGCCGCTGACCACCGCCTCGGAATCCCGCAGCCGGGCAGTGATGGTCACCTGGTTGCGGGGTGCGTCCGGGATCGGCGGCACCGAGGTGCCCTGCTGAGGTCGGACATAGCCACGGTTGACGAGCACGGTGGGGCCGCCGTCGACGGCGAACGGTGTCAGCACCTCGTATGCGGGGTCACCGTCGACGACGCGGAGCCGGGCCAGGACCTGAGCTTCGGGCAGGTAGTGTCCGGTGGCGGTGACCCGCTGCCACTGTTCGTCGGGAGCACTCGAATCCTGATGCGGCAGAAGGTTTTTCACCGCAACCGGCTCGGCCTTCAGCGAGGACGCGATCTGGTTGTTCTCCCGCGATGTCCTGGTGTTCTTGCCCAGCTGCCACGGCGCCAGCACGGTGAAACACAGATAGGCGAACGCCATCACCACGACGAACAGCGCCAGCCACTGTGGCCTGAGCAGGAACCCGAGTCTGCGCATCAGCGCGGGCTTTCTCGCTCGGCCAGGGCAGCGTCGACCCAGTCGTGCAGTCCCGGCAGCGATGCCTCGATGACGGCCAAGACTTCTTCGAAATCAGTCTGGGACCCGTAGTAGGGGTCCTCGACATCGGGCGTGTGGGCCGCCGAGCGCGGGTCGAACGACCGAAGCATCCGCAACCGATGGGCGTCGACGCCGTGCTCGGTCAGGATCCGGGCATGGTTGCGGCCCAGCGCGATGACCAGATCGGCGCCCAGGTGATCGGCGTTCATCTGCGCGGCGCGGTGGTCGGTGGGATACCCGTGCGCGCGCAGCACCCGGCAGGCGCGGTGGTCCGCGCCGTCCCCGGCGTGCCAGTTGCCGGTACCTGCACTGCTCACCCGCACCCGGTCGGCCAGGCCGCGTTGGCTGATCTGGTGGGCGAACATCTTCTCGGCCATCGGCGACCGGCAGATGTTGCCCGAGCATACGAACGTGACATGCAGGCTGTGCCGATTCCCCGGTCGCTGCGCTCCTGCCCGCCGCTCAGACACCGAGCACCTCGCGCAGCGATTCGACGGTCTCGACATGGGCGTGCGCGGTCAACGCGGCTGGCCCGGTGAAGTCGTGGCGCCCGTACCCCCAGGCGACCACCACGGTGTCGATGCCGTGTTCCGCCGCGCCCTCGACATCGTGGGCGCGGTCGCCGACCATGAGCACGCGTTGCGGCAGCGGCTGCAGTTGTGCCAGCGCATGGGCCACCACGTCGGCCTTTGCCGCCCGGGTGCCGTCCGGGCTGGCCCCGGCGATCACCTCGAAGTACCCGTCGAGACCGAAGTGCTCGAGGATGTGTCGAGCGGTCGGCTCGGCCTTCGAGGTGGCCACCGCCAGCCGGATCCCGGCCTTTTTCAGATCGGCGAGCAGCGGCTCGATGCCGTCGAACAGCCGGTTCATCGCCCACCCGCGGCTCGTGTAGTCGGCGCGGTAGGCGGCGATCGCGGCGTCGGCGTCGGCACCGAGACCCATACCACCCAGCGTGTAGTGCATGGGCGCCCCGACCACGAGGCTGGCGAGGTCTCCCTCGGGGACGGGGGCGCCGACCTGTGCCAGCGCGTGGCGGAAGCTGGACACGACTCCGTCGGCAGAATCGGTCAGGGTGCCGTCGAGGTCGAAGAGCACCAGCTCTGGGCGCATAGCGGCCGACGCGTCAGTTACAGGACCAGTCACAGACCCATTCTCCCCGATGCCCGAGACAGGGTCCCGACCACTACTGTCGTGCTGTGGCAAGTCCAACCCGCGCGGCCGCCCGCTACCACGGTGACCAGGCCGCATTGCCCGGGCAGCTGGACTTCGCGGTCAACGTACGCGCCGGCGCGCCACCGGACTGGCTGACCGCGCGGCTTGCTGCCCGGCTGGCTGATCTGGGCCGTTATCCCAGCGCGGCCGACGAACGGCGCGCGGTCTCGGCGGTCGCCGCACGGCACGGACGTCGTGAATCCGACGTTGCGCTGCTCGCAGGCGGTGCCGAGGGTTTCGCGCTGCTCGTTGACTTGCGGCCGCGATTGGCCGCGCTGATTGCGCCGTCGTTCACCGAACCGGAGGCGGTCCTGACCGCCGCCGGGGTGCCGGTTCACCATGCGGTCCTGGAGCCGCCGTTCCGGCTCTCGAGTGTCGCCATACCGGACGACGCCGATCTCGTGGTGATCGGCAATCCGACCAATCCGACCGGGGTGCTGCACTCGCGTGAGGACATCCTGGCGCTGCGCCGGCCAGGGCGCCTGGTGGTGGTCGACGAGGCCTTCGCCGACGCCATCCCGGGCGAACCCGAGTCGCTGGCCGGTGACGCGCTGCCCGATGTGCTGGTGCTGCGAAGCTTGACCAAGACGTGGGCGTTGGCCGGCTTGCGCGTCGGGTACGCGCTCGGCGCGCCCGAGGTGCTCGCCCGCCTCACCGCCCGGCGGGCCCACTGGCCGCTGGGCACGCTGCAGCTGGAGGCCATCGCCGCCACCAGCACGCCCGCTGCGGTCGCCGAGGCCGAGGCAGCGGCCCGTAGGCTGGCGGCGCTGCGCACTGCGATGGCCGCAGCGCTGCGTGCTCTCGGCCTCGACGTGGTGGCCGGGACAGCACCGTTTGTCCTGTTCGGTGTGCCGGATGCGGAGCTGATGCGAAAACATCTGGAAAGCAAAGGTATTGCGGTGCGACGCTGCGATACGTTCGTGGGTCTGCCGGCGAATTACCTGCGGGCCGCCGTGCGGGCGGAGTGGCCGGTGTTGGTGGACGCGGTGACGGAGGTGTTGAGGTGAGCGCGCGGGTGGCCGGCGTCAGACTGGCTGACGTCATCGCGGTGCTGGATGCCGCATACCCGCCGGGGCTCGCGCAGGACTGGGATTCTGTGGGCCTGGTGTGCGGGGATCCCGACGAGTCCGTCGAATCGGTGACCATTGCGGTCGACGCCACGGCCGCCGTCGTGTCTGAGGTGCCCGAGCGTGGGCTGCTGCTGGCCCATCATCCGCTGCTGCTGCGCGGGGTGGACACCGTCGCCGCCAGCACCGCCAAAGGGGCGCTGCTGCACCAGATGATCCGTACCGGCCGGGCCCTGTTCACCGCGCACACCAACGCTGATTCGGCGTCGCCGGGCGTATCCGACGCGCTGGCCGAGGCGCTCGGGTTGCAGGTGAACAGTGTGCTGGAGCCCGTCGCGGCCGGCCCGGATCTGGACAAATGGGTGGTGTTCGTCCCGGCAACCGATGCCGCCTCGGTGCGCGCCGCCCTGTTCGCGGCGGGTGCCGGACGCATCGGTGACTATTCGCAGTGCAGCTGGAGCGTGGCCGGCACCGGACAGTTCTTGCCGCACGACGGCGCCACCCCGGCGATCGGCGAGGTCGGCACCGTCGAGCAGGTGGCCGAGGACCGGGTCGAGGTGATCGCGCCGTCACGGCTGCGGGCTGCGGTCCTGGCCGCGATGCGGGCGGCGCACCCGTACGAGGAGCCCGCCTTCGACATCATCGCGTTGGCGCCGATCCCCGGCAATCTGGGGCTTGGCCGTATCGGCGTCCTGGCGAGCCCCGAGCCGTTGTCCGCGTTCGTATCTCGCGTCTGCGCGGCACTGCCCGCCACGTCGTGGGGCGTGCGGGCGTCGGGCGATTCAGAAGCGATGGTGTCGCGGGTGGCGGTGTGCGGGGGAGCGGGGGATTCCCTGCTCCGTGCGGTCGACGCGGCAGGTGTCGACGCTTATGTCACAGCAGACCTGCGCCATCACCCCGCCGACGAGCATCGCCGTGCCTCGCAGGTGGCGCTGGTCGATGTGGCGCACTGGGCCAGCGAGTTCCCGTGGTGTGCCCAGGCTGCCGGGGTGCTGCGTGAACATTTCGGTGACACGCTGCCGGTGCGGGTCAGCGCGGTGCGCACCGATCCGTGGAATGTCGAGAGTCGAGCGTAGGGAGTCGAGAATTATGAAAGCTGCAGTGTCCCAGCAACGTTCGCTTTTGGAGCTGACCGAGGTGGATGCCGAGCTCGGGCGGCTGGCCCATCGCGCCAAGAATCTGGCCGAGCAGACCCGGCTCGCGGAGGTACAGGCCGAGCACGGTGTCGCCAACGACCGGCTGGCCGCACTCGGTATCGCGCTGGAGGACTTGGGCACCCAGGTGGCCAAGTTCGAGACCGAGATCGACTCGGTACGCCAGCGCGAAGATCGCGACCGTGCGCTGCTCGACGGCGGAACGGTTGCAGCCAAGCAGGTCAACGAGATTCAGCACGAACTGGAGACCCTGCAGCGCCGCCAG
Source organism: Mycobacterium dioxanotrophicus (assembly GCF_002157835.1). Lineage (NCBI taxonomy): Bacteria > Bacillati > Actinomycetota > Actinomycetes > Mycobacteriales > Mycobacteriaceae > Mycobacterium > Mycobacterium dioxanotrophicus. The sequence continues at coordinate 2,747,358 of NZ_CP020809.1, forward strand.
GCCAGCCTGGAGGAATCCCTGCTGGAGGTCATGGAACGCCGCGAGGAGCTGGAGTCGCAGCAGTCCCGTGAGCTGGCCCGCATCGATGAACTGCAGCTCAAGCTCTCGGAGGCACAGCGGGAACGCGACGGCGCCCTGGTGGAACTCGATCAGACCCGTGAGGTGTGCCAAACCCGGCGCAAGGCACTGACCGAGGTGATCGACGCAGAACTCGTCGAACTCTATGAGAAGCAGCGGGCTCGCGGCGGCGCCGGGGCCGGGTTGCTGCAGGGCCGGCGATGTGGGGCCTGCCGAATCGAGATCGACCGGGGCGAGATCGCCCGCATCACCGCGGCGGCCGATGACGAGGTGCTGCGCTGCCCGGAATGCGGTGCGATCCTGTTGCGGGTCAAACCGTGAAGGTGCTCGTCGAGGCCGACGGCGGATCACGGGGCAATCCCGGACCGGCAGGCTATGGCGCGGTGGTGTTCAGCGCCGACCATGTGTCGGTGCTCGCCGAGCGTAACGAGTTCATCGGTGTCACCACCAACAACGTCGCGGAGTACCGCGGTTTGATCGTGGGACTGGAGGCCGCCGCAGCGGTGGGCGCCGACGAGGTCGCGGTGTCGATGGACTCCAAGTTGGTGGTCGAGCAGATGTCGGGCCGGTGGCGCGTCAAACATCCGGATCTGGTTGTGCTGCAACAGGAAGCGGCCACGCTGGCAGCGAGGTTCGACCGGGTCGCCTACACCTGGATTCCACGGGCACAGAACGCACACGCCGACCGACTGGCGAACGAGGCCATGGATGCCGGTACCGGTAAACCGGTTGTGGCCGAGAAGCCCGCGGCCCCGGGCTGGAGCGGCGCCACGGGAGCGCCGACGCGGATGCTGTTGCTGCGGCACGGGCAGACCGAATTGTCCGTCGAGCGGCGGTATTCCGGCCGGGGTAATCCCGCCCTGACCGAGTTCGGCCGCGGACAGGCCGATGCGGCAGCCCGGTATCTCGCCTCGGTCGGCGGGATTTCGGCGGTGGTGGCCTCGCCGCTGCAGCGGGCCTACGACACGGCGACGATCGCCGCCAAGGCACTCGGTCTCGACGTGACTGTCGACGATGACCTGACCGAGACGGATTTCGGTGCCTGGGAGGGACTGACTTTCGCCGAAGCGGCGCAACGAGATCCGGAAGTGCACCGGCGGTGGCTGCGCGACACCAGTGTCGAGCCGCCCGGCGGGGAGAGTTTCGACGCGGTCGCTGAGCGGATCGCCCGGGTCCGCAACAGGATCATCGCCGAACATGGTGAAACCACGGTGCTGGTGGTATCACACGTGACGCCGATCAAGACGCTGCTGCGGCTGGCGCTCGACGCCGGTGAGGGTATCCTCTACCGGTTGCACCTCGACCTGGCTTCGCTGTCGATCGCCGAGTTCTACGGTGACGGCGCATCGTCGGTGCGATTGGTGAACCAGACCGCCTATCTGTAGCGCTAGGCGTGCAGGTGTAGCTGCTCGCCGTGCGGGCCGAAGATGGTGATGGCCTCGACCGGGCCGTCGACCACGCCGAACCAATGCGGTGTCCACGTGGAAAACTCCACTGCCTCACCGGGTTTGACGGTGAAGTCCTGGTCTCCCAGGATGAGCCGCAGGTGCCCGGACAGCACGTACATCCAGTCGCGCCCCTCGTGCACCGGAAACTCGGCGGGTGGCTTGTGGCGCCGGGCGCTGATCCGGATCTTGTAGGCGTGCAGCCCGCCGGCCGGACCGTGTTTGGTCAGTGGCCAGTAGGTGATGTCGTGGTGGGTGTGCGAGCTGCCTTTGACGCGTGGGTCTTCGGTCTCGGGTGCGCGCAGCAGCTCATCGGTGGTGACCGACAGCGCGGTCGCCAACCGGGGTAGGTGGTCCAGCGCCAACCGGCGCTTGCCGGATTCCAACCGGCTCAGCGTCGACACGTCGATTTGGGCCCGGGTGGCGACATCCTCCAGCGTCAGCCCCCGCTCCCGGCGCAGTTCACGCAGCCGGCGCCGGACCAGCGCGTCGACGTCATCCTCGGCAGGATTTGCCTGCATGGCAAATCAGCTTGGCAGATCTCTCGGAGTTGGGCAAGCTCTGGGTATGGACGACTCATGGGATTGCGTCATTGTCGGCGGCGGTGCGGCCGGGTTGAGTGCCGCGCTGGTGCTGGGCCGGGCCCGCAGGCGCACACTGCTGATTGACGCTGGTGCACAAAGCAATTCGGCGGCGCACGGGATCGGGGGACTGCTCGGCCACGATGGGCGACCGCCCGCCGAGCTCTACGGCATGGGCCGCGCCGAGCTCGCGTCCTACCCCACGGTTCAGGTGCTGGACGGGGACGTCGCGACGGTCCGCCGCACCGACGGCGTGTTCGACGTGCAGCTCAGCACAGGCCAGATCGAACAGGCACGGCGCGTGCTGCTGGCCACCGGCATGGACTACCAGTTACCGGAACTGCCCGGTATGGCTGGGCTGTGGGGCGGCTCGGTGTTCCACTGCCCGTTCTGTCACGGCTGGGAGGTCGCCGATCAGCCGCTGGCAGTGCTGGCCCGTGGAGAACGCGCGGTCCATCTCGCGCTGCTGTTGCGGAACTGGAGCCCCGACATCGTGGTGTTGACCGGCGGCCCAGCCGAATTCGACGAGGACGAGCTGCGGAGGTTCGCCGCTGCCGGGGTGCGCATCGATGAGCGGGCCGTGGTCGAATTGGAAAGCAGTGCCGGTGAACTCGCGGCCATCCGATTCTCCGACGGGGACGCCTTGCCGCGCCGTGGCCTGCTGGTCGCTTCCACTCTTCGGCAACGGTCGGCGCTCGCCGAGCAACTCGGGGTCGAGACCGGGGCCGGTCCGGTCGCCGTCGACCCCGTCGTGGTCGACCCGATCGGGCGTACCTCGGTGCCGGGAGTATTCGCCGCCGGGGATATCACCGGTCAGATGCCGCAGGTGGCCGCGGCGATCGCGGCAGGCTCAGCGACCGCAGCGGCCGTTGTTCAGAGTTTGTCGGCAGACGACTACGGGCTGCCGTATCCGGAATGGAGACAGCATGTCAACGCTTGAGACGCAACAGTTCTGGGAAGACCACTACGGAGCCAAAGACCGGATCTGGAGTGGTCGGGTCAACCAGCAGATGGCTGCCATCGTCGCCGACCTACCACCCGGGCGCGCCCTGGACCTGGGTTGTGGGGAAGGTGGCGACGCGATGTGGCTCGCCGAACGCGGATGGCAGGTGGTGGGCGTGGACATTTCGCCGACCGCACTGGAGCGGGCCGCCGCCGACGCCGCAGAACGGGGAGTGGCAGAACGGATTTCGTTCGAACGTCACGACTTGTCCGAAACGTTCCCGGCCGGCCCGTTCGACCTCGTGTCGGCGAGCTTCCTGCAGTCCCCGCTGCCATGGGACCGCGCACAGCTGCTGCGCCGTGCGGCCGAAGTGGTCGACCACGGCGGCCTGCTGGTCATCGTGGACCACGGCGCCGCGCCGCCGTGGGCGCCGGCCCATGTGCACGAATTTCCGTTCCCCAGTGCATCCGAAGTCGTCGATGAGTTGAACCTGCCTGCCGGCCAGTGGCAGCGGGTGCGGGTGGACGCGGTGGAGCGCGACGCTGTCGGGCCCGACGGCCAGCACGGCACGCTGATCGACAACGTGATCGTGTTGCGGCGCGTGACCTGAGTTGGTGTGTCGGGGGGTGCGCGTAGTATCGCTCATATGTTCGATTTGTCGGGGTTGGCGCAGGTCAGCGAGAACGCTGACGAGGCTGCACTGCATCGGCGGATCGAGGAACTGGAGCGGGTGAAGTCCGCGGCGGCGGCCGGGCAAGCTCGCTGTGCGGCGTTGCTGGATGCGAAGCGCCGCGCCGCCGACGCGGCCGCGGGCGTACCGCGCGCCAAACAGGGCCGCGGGGTCGCCTCGGAGGTCGCCCTGGCCCGCCACGATTCCCCCAATTGCGGCAACCGCCACCTCGGGTTGGCCAAGGCCCTGGTGCACGAGATGCCGCACACCATGCGCGCGTTGGAGTCCGGGGTGCTCTCCGAATGGCGCGCCACGTTGATCGTGCGGGAATCGGCCTGCCTATCGGTGGCGGACCGGCGGGTGTTGGACGCCCAGATGTGTGCCGACCTCACCACACTCGACGGGATGGGCGACGCGCGCATCGAGGCCGAAGCCAAGAAGATTGCCTACCGCCTGGACCCGCAGGCCGTCGTGGACCGGGTCGCCAAGGCCGCCGAGGACCGCACCGTGACCATCCGGCCGGCACCGGACAGCATGGCGCGGGTGACGGTGGTGGTGCCGGTGCAGCAGGGCGTCGGGGTGTTTGCGGCGTTGAAACACCGTGCCGACACCACCTTTGATGGCCGCACCCGCGGTCAGGTGATGGCCGACACGCTCGTCGAGCGGGTCACCGGCCGCCCCGCTGACGTTCCCGAGCCGGTTGCCGTCAATTTGGTCATCTCCGATCAGACCCTGCTCGGTGATGACGAGCACCCGCGGTCATCGAGGGCTACGGGCCGATGCCCGCGGCGGTGGCCCGCCACTTGGTGCGGGCCGCGGTGGGCGATAAGCGGTCGCGGGCGACGCTGCGGCGGCTGTATCGGCATCCCAAGTCCGGGGCGTTGGTGGCGATGGAGTCGCGGTCGCGCCGGTTTCCCAGGGCGCTTGCCAAGTTCATCGGGTTGCGTGATCAAACCTGCCGCACGCCGTACTGCGACGCCCCGATCCGGCATCGGGATCATGCCCACCCGCACGCCGCCGGCGGGCCGACCAGTGCGCTCAACGGCCTCGGTGCCTGTGAGCGGTGCAACTACGTCAAAGAATCACCCGGCTGGGAGGTCCGGACCTACCTCGAAAACGGGGTCCACACCGCCGAATTCGTCACCCCCACCGGCGCGCACTACCGCTCGACCGCGCCGCCGCCCCCGGGCCCCGTCGAACTCTACGAAAGCGCGACCGAACTACAGGTCGCGATCGCACTCGCACGCTGCCCGCAAGCCGCCTAATCAGCCCTGATCGGTGCGTTGGGTCAACCGCACGCTGTTTCCCGAAGGATCGCGGAAGCCCGAGTCGATGCCGTAGGGCATCTGATGCGGTGCCTCGGTGAACTCGACGCCGCGCGCTGTCAGTTCCTCGTAGCTGGCGTGCGCGTCGTCGGTGGTGAGGAACACCGTCCCGGCGAAGCCCTTGGCCGTCAGATCCAGCACCTGATTGTGCGTGGCCTCGTCCATCATCGGTTCGCCGGGCACTGCCATCAACACGATGCTCACGTCGTCCTGCCCGGGAGGGCCGACCGTGAGCCATCGGAAGGGGCCCATCTCTTCGGGGAACGAAACGTCCTCGCGCACTTCCATGCCGACCTGATCGGTCCAGAATTTCAGCGCGACTTCCTGGTCGTGAACCCACAGGTGCGTGCAAGCGATTTTCATCATGGGCCCGACGCTACGGGCGCCGATCCTCGCCCGTCTTCTTCCCGTGTGCTCTTTGTCCTCCTCGCGTGCGGGGTGCTGTTTCCGGCCCGCCCCACCGGCAGCCGCCTGGTGTCCCGCGCGAGGATGCAACTAGGCACCGGAGCGCGCAGCAGCGCTGGCGGCAGACTGGCCCGGTAAGCGGCAGGCGGCTTGCCGTACACCCGGGCGAAACTGCTGGTGAAAGACCCGACGCTCTGCAGCCCGACCATGACGCAGATGTCGGCGACCGAGCGATCGGTGTTGCGCAGCAGCGCCGCGGCTCGTTCCAGCCGGCGCGACTGCAGATAGGCCCGTGGCGATTCGCCGAAAGTGCGGGTGAACATCCGCGAGAAATGCGCGCGAGACAGTCCGGCGGCCGCGGCAAGGTCGTCGACGGTGATCGGATCGGCGTAACGGGCGTCGGCCAGGTCTTTTGCCCGCTGCAGATAACGGGCCGGTGGTACCCGCGGCATGGTTTGAGGGTACGGTGATCTGCGCGAACGAGTTGGCCAGGCGGCCGCGGCACCGACAGGTGTCGAGGAAAGTCCGGACTTCACAGAGCAGGGTGATTGCTAACGGCAATCCGAGGTGACTCGCGGGAAAGTGCCACAGAAAACAGACCGCCAGCAATGGTAAGGGTGAAACGGTGTGGTAAGAGCGCACCAGCATCCCGGGTGACCGGGGTGGCTAGGCAAACCCCACCCGAAGCAAGGCCAAGAAGGCCGCAACCTGGTTGCGGCCGCGCAGGCGTTTGAGGGTTGCTCGCCCGAGCCTGCGGGTAGGCCGCTTGAGGCACCCGGCAACGGTGTGTCCAGATGGATGGTCGCCGCCCCACTCTCCGGAGTGGGGAACAGAATCCGGCTTACAAGCCAACTCGTTCGCCCACCGTGCCAGAGGTCTCGCCTCCGGCTCAGTGGCTCTTGTGGACCGCCTTGTCGAGCCGCTTGAGCGCATCGTCGAGCTGGGCGCGCGACTGCTGGGCGATGTCGTCCTCCAGCTTGTACAGCAGCCCGTAGGTGAAGGTGTCCTCACCGGCGGTGTGCGCGGCCTCGGCCTGCGCACTGAGGTGAGTGCGGCTGACCACGCTGTCCTGGTGATCGCCCAGCAGCGTCTGGATCACCTTGGCGCGCTCCGACACCTTGGCGTCTCCGGTGGCCGCCGCCGTATAGCGAAGCCGCTTGGCGCCCTTGCGAATGCGGTGCAGCGCTTCGTCGTGGTCGTCGTGCTCCGGGTCGGCGGCCTCGGCAGCGGCCTTGGCGGCCTTGCGGACTCGCTTGTAGGCCGAGTTGATGGTCAGCGGGGAACGCTCTTCGCCGGCCTCCGCGGGCGGCTCGGCGACCACGAGCTGCTCAAGTGCGTCGAGCAGATGAAAGTACCGCTGCGAGCGCATGGCCAACAGCGCGCGCTTCCACCCTGCGGCATACCGGCGGTTGGCGCCGTCCACCAGCCGCTCCCGCACCGGGCCCCGCACGAGCCCGGCGGGCAGAGCGTCGAGCGCACGTTGGTAACGCTCGGCCAGCACCTCGGCGTCGCGGGCCACGCCCAGCACCGCGGCGAGCGTGCGCAGTTCATCGAGGATCCAGCCATCGTCGGCAAGGCCGAACGCGTCCTTGGATTCCTGCAGCAGGCTGCGAATCTTGCGGGTCGTCACCCGCATCTGGTGCACCGAATCGTAGGCGTCGGCACGCACCGCGCGGTCCCACACCAGCAACTGGTCGACCTGCTCGGCGATGGCCCGGTGGATCGGGTCCGCCGGAGCAGCAGGCGCCTTTGCGGCGTCGCTGGCCGTATCCAAGACCCTGGCCAGCTTCGAGCCGTGACCCGCCGGCGCCGCTCCCGCGTCGAACAAACGATTGGCCAGCCGGTCCATCAGCTCGGGTGCGGGCTGCGTGAGCAGCTCGAGTTCCCATTCGCGCCACTGCTGTTCATCGCCGCCCTCGGCGGCAGCGGTCACCTGGTCGTCGCAGAACTCGGCCAGAGCCGTGCCGTCCTGCCCGTAGAGCACGTCGATATTGCGCCGATTGGTGATCCGCGCGACGGGCGACAGTGACTTGTCCCGAACGATCGCGAGCACGATGTCGCGTAGTTCCTCGGGGATCGCGTCCTCGGAAAGCCCGAGCGGAGAATGCACCTCGGTGCGAGCGTCCGGGCCCGCGGGCAGCTTCAGATGCCAACCCGCGTCGGTGCCGCCGGTCCGGCGGCGCAGCGTGATCCGGTGGGCGGCGAGGTCCCGGTTCGGCGTGTCGAAATACACCGCGTCGAGCAATTGTTCCGGCGCCCGCTCGACCCGCGCGACGGCCGACAACCCAGCGAACGACGGCGCGACGGTGGACTCGGTGACCTCGAACTTCCGCTCGACCTCGGTGTGCCGGGTCGGTTTCTTGGGGGCCATATTCACCTTCGCTGTGCAGCGGAATCGGATGCCATAAGCCTGCCATATTGCGGCGTTTGCGCCGAAGCGCGCCGCGTTTGCGGGGGACACGACGACCCCCGGTGCCACAATGTGCCGATGAGCACCGCGGCGTTGGGCGGCTCCGGACGCGGCCGCCCTCGGCTCGAGCAGCCGCGGCGGCCCGGCCGGACCGCGCGCGAAGAGATCCTCGATGCGGCGGCGGAACTGTTCACCAACCACGGCTACGGCAGCACGTCTACCCGCCGGATTGCCGACGCGGTCGGGGTGCGGCAGGCCTCGCTCTACCACCATTTCGCCACCAAGGACGACATCCTCGACGCGCTGCTGACCGGCACTGTCGATGAGCCGTTGCAGTTGGCCGCCGATTTGCTGGGGGAGGCGGGACCCGCGGCACCGCGGCTGCATGCCCTGGTGGTCGCCGACGCCATGCAGCTGTGCGGCGGACGCTGGAATCTGGGGGCGCTGTACCTGCTGCCCGAGTTGCGGACCGACCGGTTCGAGCCGTTTCGGCGCCGGCGAGCCGAATTGCGGGAGCTTTACCGCAGGTTGTCGGCCGCGGTGATCGCCGAATGCGACGGCCCGGCCGACGCCGCCGACTTGCCGTTCCGTCTGGTCGAGTCGGTGATCAACAGCCGTTCCGACGACGGCGTGGCGCCGTCGGGGCAGCCGTGGGTGATCGGCGCCGGAGCGTTGCGGGTGCTCGGTTTCACGGGCGAGAACGCGGCGCTGGTCGAGTGCACAGCAGCCCGGCTCGGGGTGCAGGCGCCGGCCCGATAGAGTCACGGTTCGTGACCGAGTCTTCCTACGACGCCATCACCTTCGAGCAATCCGGTGCCGTCGCACGCATCACGCTGAACCGTCCGGACGCCGCGAATGGCATGAACGACACCATGACTCGTGAGCTGGCCGATGCGGCACGGCGCTGCGACGGTGCGGGTACCAAGGCCGTGGTGCTGACGGGGGCCGGCCGGTTCTTCTGCGCCGGAGGCGATCTGAAGGCCTTCGCCACTGCGCCGTCGCGGGGCCGCTTCATCAAGGGCGTCGCCGACGACCTGCACCGCGCCATCTCAACTTTCGCGCGGATGGACGCCGTACTGATCACCGCTGTCAACGGCACCGCGGCGGGCGCGGGATTCAGCATCGCGGTGACCGGCGACCTGGTGCTGGCAGCCGAATCGGCGTCATTCACGATGGCCTACACCAAGGTGGGACTGAGCCCGGACGGCAGCTCCTCGTACTACCTGCCGCGGCTGGTCGGCATCCGCCGGGCACAGGAACTCATGCTGACCAACCGCACACTGTCGGCGGCGCAGGCCCAGGAATGGGGTTTGGTGACCGAGGTTGTCGCCGATGCCGATCTGGCCGACCGGGCCACCGCCGTGGCCGAGCAGCTGGCCTCCGGCTCGGCCGGTTCCACCGGCGCGGTCAAGACGCTGTTGCTCTCCTCGCTGAAGAACAGCCTGGAGGAGCAGATGGAGGCGGAGGGCCGCTTCATCGCTGCACAGGCGGACTCGGCCGACGGGCGGGAAGGCGTCGATGCCTTCCTGGCCAAGCGCCGGGCCGAGTTCGCCTGAGCGCAATCAGAAGCTATGCTCGTCGGCCGGGAATACCCCGGCCGCCACCTCATTCGCGTATTGCGTTGCGGCGCGCTGTAATTCGCCGCCCACATCGCCAAAACGCTTGACGAACTTCGCGGTCTTGCCGCTGGTGAGCCCGGCCATGTCCTGCCACACCAGCACCTGGGCGTCGCAGTTGGGTCCCGCACCGATGCCGACCGTGGGGATGGTCAGCTTGCCGGTGATCTGCGTGGCCAGTTCGGCGGGCACCATTTCCAGCACCACCGCGATCGCCCCGGCCTCGGCCACCGCGATCGCGTCGTGGATGGTCTGATCGCCCGCGTCGCCGCGGCCCTGCACCCGGAACCCGCCCAGCCCGTTGACACTCTGCGGCGTGAACCCGATGTGGGCCACGACCGGAATGCCCGCCTGGGTCAGTGTCGCGATCTGCTCGGCCACCCGCTCGCCGCCCTCCAGCTTCACGGCCTGGGCGCCGGTCTCCTTCATGAACCGCGTGGCGGTCGCGAGTGCCTGCGCCGGGCTGCTCTCGTAGCTGCCGAAGGGCAGGTCGGCAACAACCAATGCATGGGGCGCGCCCTTGACCACAGCGCGTGCCAACGGGATCAGCTCGTCGATGGAGATCGGGAGGGTGGTGTCATAGCCGTACACCACATTTGCCGCGGAGTCGCCGACCAGCAGCACCGGGATGCCTGCCTCGTCGAAGACCCGCGCGCTGGAGTAGTCGTAACAGGTGAGCATCGCCCATTTGTGGCCTTCGTTCTTCCACTTCTGGAGCGTAAGGGTGCGGACCTTGGTGCGGGGCTTGTCGTCGGCAGCACCATATACAGCTTGTTCAGACATCGTTGTCCCTCGTGACGGTCGGTTCGAATCCTCGAGGCCGCTGTGCGGTCCCCGGGTTCGTCTGACGTTTGTCAGTCTGCCACCCGCGGCGACGAAGGTAAAAGACGCGGTTGAGTGGATTTCCTCACAGTCGCGCCGGGCGGACCTACGATCAGCGGCATGCAACGGCTCAGCGGACTCGACGCCAGCTTCCTTTACCTCGAAACGGCCGCCCAGCCGATGCACGTGTGCTCCATCCTCGAACTCGACACTTCGACCATGCCGGGCGGTTACACGTTCGACCGGCTGCGCGACGCACTTGCCTTGCGTATCAAGGCGATGCCGCAGTTCCGGGAGAAGCTCGCCGACAGCCGGCTGAACCTCGACCACCCGGTGTGGGTGGAAGACAAGGACTTTGACGTCGACCGCCATCTGCACCGCATCGGGTTGCCCGCGCCGGGCGGGCGGGTCGAGCTGTCCGAGATCTGCGGGCACATCGCGTCGCTGTCGCTGGACCGCAGCCGCCCGCTGTGGGAGATGTGGGTCATCGAGAACGTGGCGGGCACCGACGCGCACGCGGGCGGCCGGATCGCGGTGATGACCAAGGTGCACCACTCCGGTGTGGACGGGGTGACAGGAGCGAACCTCATGTCGCAGCTGTGCAGTACAGAACCTGATGCGCCCGCTCCGGAGCCGGTGGACGGGGTCGGCGGCGCGTCGGAACTGGAAATCGCGCTGAGCGGGGCGCTGAAGTTCGTCACCCGGCCGCTCAAGCTCGCCAACGTGCTGCCCACCACGGTGTCATCGGTGGTCGACACGGTCAAGCGGGCCCGTGCCGGGCTGACCATGGCCGCGCCCTTCGCCGCGCCCAAAACGCCGTTCAACGCCAACATCACCGGCCATCGCAACGTGGCCTTCGCCCAGCTCGACCTCGAGGACATCAAGCTGGTGAAAAACCATTTCGACGTCAAGGTCAACGACGTGGTGATGGCGCTGGTATCCGGGGTGCTGCGCACATTCCTGAGCGACCGCGGCGAGTTGCCGGACAGTTCGCTGGTGGCGATGGTGCCCGTATCGGTGCACGACCGCTCCGACCGGCCCGGCCGCAACCAGGTCTCGGGCATGTTCTCCACGCTGGAAACCCAGATCGCCGACCCGGTCGAGCGACTGCGTGCCATCGCCGCAGCCAATTCGGTTGCCAAACAACACAGTTCGGCGATCGGTGCGACGCTGCTGCAGGACTGGACGCAGTTCGCCGCGCCTGCCGTGTTCGGCGTGGCAATGCGGGTCTACGCCGCCAGCCGGCTCTCGGGCGCCAAACCGGTGCACAACCTGGTTGTCTCCAACGTGCCGGGCCCGCAGGTGCCGCTGTATTTCCTGGGCTCGGAGGTCAAGGCCATGTACCCGTTGGGCCCCATCTTCCACGGCTCCGGGCTCAACATCACGGTGATGTCGCTGACCGGCTCGCTCGATGTCGGCATCGTGGCCTGCCCCGAATTGTTGCCCGACCTGTGGGAGATGGCCGACGACTTCGCGGTGGCGCTCGACGAGCTGGTGCAGGCGGCAAAGTAGCGCCGCGAGTTGTCGACCAGTAGGCCCGGCCTGCGACGATATGCCGTCATGGCAGCATGTGGTGCCATGAAGCTCAGGTTCTCCGTCGGTGCCCTGCTGGCGGTCGCGGTGCTGGTGGTCGCGGGCTGTACCCAGGTGATCGACGGTCGGGCCCGGGTCGCGATGCCCAGGCCGGGCACGCCCGTGCAGTGGCTGCCGTGCTCGGCAGGGTCGGGGGACAACGTCAACATCCCGGCAGGGGCCGAATGCGGGCGCTTGTCGGTCCCGGTCGATTACAGCAAGCCCGACGGTGACGTCCTGCAGCTCGCCATGATCCGGTTCCCGGCGACCGGGCAGAAGATCGGCTCCCTGGTGATCAACCCCGGCGGCCCCGGTGAATCCGGCGTGGAATCGGCGGTGTCCCTGGTGCCGAGCCTGCCGCAGTCGGTGCGGGAACGCTTCGACCTGGTGGGGTTCGACCCGCGCGGGGTGAACCTGTCGAACCCGGCGCTGTGGTGCAACTCCGACGCCGACAATGACCGGCTGCGAGCCGACCCGACGGTGGATTACACCCCGGAGGGGGTGGCCCACCTGGAAAACGAGACCAAGGCCTTCGTCCAGCGTTGCGTCGACAAGATGGGCATCGACTTCCTGGCCAACATCGGAACCAACAACGTCGCCAAGGATCTCGACGCCATCCGCGCCACGCTGGGTGACGACAAGTTGACGTACCTGGGCTACTCGTACGGGACCCGGATCGGCTCGGAATACGCCGAGCAGTTCCCGCAGCGGGTGCGCGCCATGATCCTCGACGGCGCGGTCGACCCGAACGCCGACCCGTTCGAGGCCGACATCCGCCAGGCCGCGGCGTTCCAGAAAGCCTTCGACGACTACGCCGCCGACTGTGCCAAGAGCGTGGACTGCCCGCTGGGCACGGATCCCGCCAAGGCCACCGATGTGTACAAGAGCCTGGTGTACCCGCTGGTCCAGAACCCGGCGAAGACCAAGGATCCGCGCGGACTCGGCTACAGCGACGCCATCGTCGGCACCATCCTGCCGCTGTACTCGCCGAACCTGTGGCGCCATCTCACCGATGCGCTGACGGGCATCAAGAACGGCAACGGAGACCTCATGCTGGCGTTGGCCGACCTGTACATGGGCCGGGATGCCAAGGGCCACTACAACAATTCGACGGATGCGCGGGTGGCGGTGAACTGCGTCGACGAGCCGGCGATCACCGACCGGGCCAAAGTCGTCGAGCAGGACCGCCGGCTGCGCGAGGTCGCCCCGTTCATGAGCTACGGCGAATTCACCGGCCACGCCCCACTGGGCACCTGTGCGTTCTGGCCGGTGCCGCCGACCAGCACGCCACACAAGATCTCGGTCGCGGGATTGCCTCCGGTGCTGGTGGTTTCGACCACCAACGATCCGGCCACGCCCTATCAGGCGGGCGTGGACCTCGCCCAGCAACTCGGCGGCGGACTGCTGACCTTTGACGGCACCCAGCACACCGTGGTGTTCCAGGGCAACAAGTGCGTCGACGACATCGCCGCGACCTATCTGATCGACGTGAAGCTGCCGCCGCCGGACTCGCGCTGCTGATCTCGGCGGCCGGCTAGGTCACCGTCCGGTTGCCGACCGATCTCCGCTCGGTGTCGGCCGCGGTTCGCGCATCTGCGGTGTGCGAACATGTCAGCCGTGCGGTGGGTGGGAGCAGTGCTGGCAGTGGTGCTCGCGATGGCCTGCCCCGTCGCCAACGCGACCCCCGAAGGCGCGGCCGAGACGCCGTACGGTCAGCCTCCAGTGTGGGGAAGCTGCGCATCGTGGGTCGAAACGTCGTCGATCCCGACCGCTCAGTGCGGCACCGTCACGGTGCCGGTCGACTGGAACGACGCAGCGAATCCGCAAGGCGCACAAGCACAATTGGCCGTCATCCGGATCCCGGCCAGCGGCGAGAAGATCGGCACGCTGATGGTCAACCCGGGAGGCCCGGGCGCATCCGCCGTCGACACGGTCGCGGGAATGGGTGCGGCGCTTGCCGAAACCGACATCGGTCGGCGGTTCGATCTGGTCGGCTTCGACCCGCGCGGCGTCGGGCACTCGACGCCGCAGCTGCGCTGCCGCACCGACGCCGAGTTCGACGCCTACCGGCGGGAACCGATGGCCGACTACAGCCCGGCCGGCGTGGCCCAGATCGAAGCCCTGTACCGACAGCTCGCCCAGCAGTGCCTCGACCGCATGGGGGCACCGTTCCTGGCCAACATCGGCACCGCGTCAACGGTGCTCGACATGGATGCCGTGCGTGCGGCGCTCGGTGAACAGCAGATCAACTACCTCGGATTCTCCTACGGGACCCAACTGGGCGCGGCCTACGCCGAACGGTTCGGGGACCGCGTGCGCACCATGGTGCTCGACGGCGCCGTCGACTCGAGCCTGGACCCCATCACCAAGAACATCCGCCAGATGGCGGGTTTCCAAAAGGCTTTCGACGCCTACGCGACCGACTGCGCGCAATCTCCCGGATGCCCGCTTGGCACCGACCCCACCCAGTTCGTCGCCCGCTACCACCAGCTCGTCGACCCGCTGGTGGAGCATCCCGCGGCGACGTCGGACCCCCGCGGCCTGAGCTACCAGGACGCGACCACCGGTACCGGGAACGCGCTCTACTCGGCGCGGTACTGGCTCTACCTCACCAGCGGCTTGCTCGGCCTGCAACGTGGCACCGACCCCGGCGACCTCCTGCTGCTCGCCGACGACTACCAGCACCGCGACAGTGCCGGGCACTACGCCAATCTGCAGGACGCGTTCACCGCGATCCGCTGTGTGGACGCGCAATACCCGACCGACCCGGCGGTGTGGGCCGACGCCGACCGGCGCATCAGGGCGGTGGCACCGTTCCTGTCCTACGGCCAGTTCACCGGTTACGCCCCGCGGGACATCTGCGCCCTGTGGCCCGTTCCGCCGACGTCGACGCCGCATGCGGTGCACGGCCCCGGGCCGGGCCGGATCGTCGTCGTGTCGACCACCGGGGACCCCGCAACGCCGTACCAGGCGGGCGTCGACCTGGCGCGCCAGCTGGACGCGGCGCTGGTGACGTTCAACGGTTCTCAGCACACCGTGGTGTTCAACGGCAACGCCTGCGTGGACACCTCTGTGCTGCGGTTCTTCGTGGATCAGGTGTCGCCGGCCAATGGCCTGCAGTGCTGATCCGCCCAACCGTGTTGACGCCGTAACACAGATTTAACAGCCGGTGCCTACGCTGCGGTCATGGACCGCCAGAAGGAATTCGTGCTGCGGACGCTGGAGGAACGCGACATCCGGTTCGTCCGGCTGTGGTTCACAGATGTCCTCGGATACCTCAAGTCGGTGGCCATCGCGCCCGCCGAGTTGGAGGGCGCTTTCGAGGAGGGCATCGGCTTCGACGGTTCGTCGATCGAGGGGTTTGCCCGCGTCTATGAATCGGACACGGTAGCCCGTCCCGACCCCTCCACGTTCCAGGTGTTGCCCTGGACCACGAGCAACGGGCAGCACTATTCGGCGCGCATGTTCTGCGACATCACCATGCCCGACGGCTCACCGTCGTGGGCTGACTCCCGCCACGTGCTGCGCCGCCAGCTGGCCAAGGCCAGCGACCTCGGGTTCTCCTGCTACGTCCACCCCGAGATCGAGTTCTTCCTCCTGATGCCGGGCGAGAACGACGGCAGCGTGCCCATCCCCGCCGACAACGGCGGCTACTTCGACCAGGCCGTGCACGACGCCGCGCCCAACTTCCGCCGCCACGCCATCGACGCCCTCGAACAGATGGGCATCTCGGTGGAGTTCAGCCACCACGAAGGCGCGCCGGGCCAGCAGGAGATCGACCTGCGCTACGCCGACGCACTGTCCATGGCCGACAACGTGATGACGTTCCGCTACGTCGTCAAAGAGGTGGCGCTGGCCGACGGCGTGCGAGCGTCGTTCATGCCCAAGCCGTTCAAGGAACACCCCGGCTCGGCCATGCACACCCACATGAGTCTGTTCGAGGGTGAGACCAACGCCTTCCACAGCGCCGACGACCCGCTGCAGCTCTCCGATGTGGCCAAGTCGTTCATCGCGGGCATCCTCGAGCACGCCAGCGAGATCAGCGCCGTGACCAACCAGTGGGTCAACTCCTACAAGCGTCTGGTGCACGGCTACGAGGCGCCCACCGCGGCGTCTTGGGGCGCCGCCAACCGCTCGGCGCTGGTGCGGGTTCCGATGTACACCCCGCGCAAGGCCTCGTCGCGGCGCATCGAGGTGCGCAGCCCCGACTCGGCGTGCAACCCCTACCTGGCGTTCGCGGTGCTGCTGGCGGCCGGCCTGCGCGGTATCGAGAAGGGCTACGTGCTGGGGCCGCAGGCCGAGGACAACGTGTGGAGCCTGACCCCCGAGGAACGCCGCGCGATGGGGTACCGGGAGCTGCCGTCCAGCCTGGGCAACGCGCTGGAGGCCATGGAGAGCTCCGAGCTGGTCGCAGAAGCGTTGGGGGAGCACGTATTCGACTACTTCCTGCGCAACAAGCGGGCAGAGTGGGAGGTCTACCGCAGCAACGTCACGCCTTACGAGCTCAAGACGTATCTGTCGCTGTAACGTTCACCACGTGGCCAAACCCGCTACCGAACGCCCGAAGCTGCCCAGTGTCGGCAGGCTCGGGCTGGTGCAGCCGCAGGCGCCGGCACAACTGGATCGGCTTGGCTGGAACACCGATGCCCACGTCGAACTGTTGTGGTCGTTGTCGCGCGCTCCGGATGCCGATGTCGCCCTGCTGGCGATGGTGCGGCTGGCCGACGCTCTCGGTGCCGACTGGGAGGAACTGAACGCCGAACTGCTCACCGACCGCGCGCTGCGGGGCCGGCTGTTCGGTGTGCTGGGGTCCTCGGTGGCCCTCGGTGATCATCTGGTGGCTCATCCGCAGTCGTGGCGGCTGCTGGCGGGCGACGTCGAGCTGCCGAGTGCCCACGAGCTGCGCGAGACATTCACCGCAGCTGCGGAGAAGGCCGAAATCGCCAGGGGCACAAGCTCAGCCGTGCCGCCACTGCGTGACCTGTACCGCGACCGGCTGCTGGTGCTGGCCGCCGTCGACGTCGCCTCGACGGTGGAGAACGAGCCAGTGCTGCCGTTCATCACCGTCGGCGCACACCTGTCCGATCTGGCCGACGCCGCGCTCGACGCTGCGCTGACCGTGGCGACCCGGGTGGTGTGCGGTGACGGGCCGACCCCGCGGCTGGCCATCATCGCGATGGGCAAATGCGGTGCGCGCGAATTGAATTACGTCAGCGACGTGGACATCATCTTCGTCGGCGACGACAGCGCGGACCCCAATCTGTCGATGGCGACCCGGGTGGCAGGCGAGTCGATGCGGTTCGCCGGCGACGCCTTTTTCGAGGCCGACGCGGCGCTGCGGCCGGAGGGCAAGCAGGGCCAGCTGGTGCGGACGCTGGACTCGCACATCGCCTACTACCAGCGGTGGGCCAAGACCTGGGAGTTCCAGGCCCTGCTCAAGGCCCGCCCGGCCGCGGGCGACCCGGAGCTGGGCAAGGCGTACGCCGAGGCGTTGATGCCGATGGTGTGGACAGCCTGCGAGCGTGAGGATTTCGTCTCCGAGGTGCAGGCCATGCGGCGCCGGGTCGAGGAGTTGGTACCCGCCGGCGTGCGCGCCCGCGAACTCAAACTGGGCACCGGCGGCCTGCGCGACGTCGAATTCGCCGTACAGCTTCTGCAATTGGTGCACGGCCGCAACGACGAATCGTTGCATGTGAAGTCGACGGTCGACGCCCTGACCGTGCTGGGGGCAGGCGGTTACATCGGACGTGACGACGCCGCCAACATGACCGCGTCGTATGAGTTCCTGCGCCTGCTGGAGCACCGGCTGCAGCTGCAGCGGCTCAAACGCACGCACATGCTGCCCGACGACAGCGACGACGAGGCCTACCGCTGGCTGGCCCGAGCCGCGCATGTGCGTCCCGACGGCACCCACGACGCCCAGGGCGTGTTGCGCGAGGAGCTCAAACGCCAGAGCATGCGCGTCTCGCGGCTGCACGCCAAGCTGTTCTACCAACCGCTGCTGGAATCCGTCGGCCAGCCCGCGCTGGGCATCGGCGCCGGGATGAGCACCAAGGCGGCCGAACGTCAGCTCGCCGCACTGGGTTACGAAGGACCGCAGAGCGCCCTGACCCACCTGGCCGCGCTCACCGGACAGAACGGACGCCGCGGCCGCGTACAGCAGGTGCTGCTGCCGACCCTGCTGGACTGGCTTTCGGACACACCGGATCCCGACGCCGGGCTGCTGGCCTACCGCAGGATCAGTGAGGAGCTCGCCGAACAGCGCTGGTACCTCTCGACCCTGCGCGACGAAGGCGCGGTCGCCAAACGGCTGATGCAGGTACTCGGCACGTCGGCCTACATTCCCGAATTGCTCATGCGGGCCCCCGAGGTGATCCAGCTCTACGCCGACGGACCGTCCGGACCGAAACTGCTTGAGGGCGACCCCGACAGCGTCGCGGGTGCGCTGGTGGCCTCGGCCGGCCGCCACGCCGACCCGGTACGCGGCATCGCTGCCGCACGCGCCCTGCGCCGCCGCGAGCTGGCACGTATCGCGTCGGCCGATGTGCTCGGCCTGCTCGACCTCACCGACGTCTGCAATGCGCTGACCTCCATCTGGGTCGCGGTGCTACAGGCCGCACTGGACGCGGTGATCCGGGCCAACACACCCGAATCCGGGGTACCCGCGCGCATCGCCGTGATCGGTATGGGACGGCTCGGCGGCCGCGAGCTCGGCTACGGCTCGGATGCCGATGTCATGTTCGTCTGCGAACCGGTGGGGGACACCGCCGAATCGGTGGCCGTCAAGTGGTCGGTGAGCATCGCCGAACAGGTGCGCGCGCTGCTGGGCATACCCAGTGCCGACCCGCCGCTCGAGGTCGACATCGGGCTGCGCCCGGAGGGCCGCAACGGTCCCTTGGTGCGCACGCTGGCCTCCTACGAGGTGTACTACGCGCAGTGGGCGCAGCCCTGGGAGATCCAGGCGCTGCTGCGGGCGCACCGTGTGGCGGGCGACCTCGAACTCGGCGAACGCTTCGAGCTGATGGCTGACAAGACGCGCTATCCCGAGGGCGGCGTATCGGCAGAGGCTGTACGGGAGATCCGGCGCATCAAGGCGCGGGTCGATGCCGAACGGCTGCCCCGCGGGGCCGATCCGAACACACATACCAAGCTCGGCCGCGGTGGGCTGGCCGACATCGAGTGGACCGTGCAGCTGCTGCAGCTGCGCTACGCGCACAAAGTGCCTGCGCTGCACAGCACTTCGACCCTGCAGGCGCTCGACGCGATCGGGGCGGCCGAGCTGGTCTCCGAAGCCGACGTCGACCTGCTCCGGGAAGCGTGGCTCACCGCGACACGGGCACGCAATGCGCTGGTGCTGGTCCGCGGCAAGCCGACCGATCAGCTGCCCGGGCCGGGCAGCCAGCTCAACGCGGTCGCCCTGGCGGCCGGCTGGGGTAGCGACGACGGCGGCGAGTTCCTGGACAACTATCTGCGGGTGACGCGGCGGGCCAAGACGGTCGTCCGCAAGGTTTTCGGCGGCTGAGCCGCCAGTGGGCCGGAGCGGCTGAGCCGCCAGTGGGCCGGAGCGGCTGAGCCGCCAGTAGGCCGGAGCGGCTGAATTCAGCCCCGCGGCACGGCGGTCTTCACCGTGGTGTTAGTAAGGATGTCTATGAACCCCACGTTCGACATCGTCACCGCCGACGAGCACGATCGGCTGCAGGCGCTCTACGAGCCGTTGGCGCAGGCGGTGCGAGGTCTGCTCGATGCCAGCATCCGCACCGGCGTCGATGCCGACGCCATCGCCGAGGCCACCACCGCGATCGAGGCGGTCACCGCATCGCTGCGTCGGGAGCAGCGCGACGGGCCCATGGCGATGATCCACGGCGAGACGGGCCGCCCGGTGGTGTGGGCCAATCCGGTCGTCGGGTTGCGCAACGCCGTCGCTCCGCCGCTGACCATCCATCACTCCGACGACGGCACCTGTTGGAGCGAGTTCACTCTCGGTGCGGCCTACGAGGGCCCGCTGGGATGGGTGCACGGTGGCATCTGCGCCCTGGTGCTCGACCACGTGCTCGGCGAAGTCGCCAGCGGGGCGTTGGCGCAACCCCGGTACACCGGAACCATCACCTGCCGCTACCTTCGCGGCACGCCGCTCGGACCGCTGCGCGCCGAGGCTTCGGTTGACCGCATCGAGGGTGTGAAGACCTTCGCGCGCGGCCGACTGATCGACGCCGACGGGGTCACCGTGGAGGCCGAAGGCGTCTTCATCACGCCGGCGTGGGCGCGCGACGCCGGATGAGGTTCTATGTGGCGACCGGCTTTCTCGACACCTCCGAGCTTGTCGAGATCGCCAAGGCTGCAGATGATCTCGGCTACGACGGGATGGGGATTCCCGATCACATCGTCAATCTGGAGTCGCTCTCCACGCCGTATCCGTATACGCGGGACGGGCAACGGCGTTGGCAGCCGTTCACCCACTGGCCCGATCCGTGGGTGCTGGTCGGCGCTCTGGCGCAGGCCACCACACGGCTGAAGTTCGTGACCACGGTCTACATACCTGCCATGCGCGATCCCTACGCGGCGGCGAAAGCCATTGGTACCGCGGCGTTTCTGGCTGGCGGGCGGCTCGAGCTGGGCGTAGGTGTGGGCTGGTGCCGCGACGAATTCGAGTTGGTCGGGCAAGCTTTCGAGCGGCGCGGCAAGCGTACCGACGAGATGCTGACGCTGATGCGGGAACTCTGGGCGCCGGGCTGGACCGAATTCTCCGGCGAGTTCTACAGCACGCCCCGGCTGGAGATGGAACCGTCGCCGCCGCACATCCCGATCTACGCCGGCGGGCTCAGCGAGGTGGCCCTGCGCCGGGCCGCGCGCAACGACGGCTGGATCGGCGACCTCATCTCCACCGAGCGTGCCTTGGCCTCGGTGGCTCGACTACGGCAGCTGCGGGCCGAATCCGGTTTGGCGATGGACGATTTCACCGTCATCACGCCACTGACCGACGCCCTGACGATTGCCGACTACGAGCGCGCCGAAGCCGGCGGGATCACCCACATCCTGACGATGCCGTGGGTGTTCTACGCCGGCCTGGACTGCACGCTCGCCGAGAAGATCGACGGGTTGAAACGCTTCCGAAAGGACCTTGCGCTCGACTAGCGCCTTCTGCGTACCGCATCCAGCGCATAGGCGCCTCCGCCGATGAACACCAGCAGGAAGAAACCGAAGCAGTACAGCACGGCGAGCTCGCCACCGTTCTCGATGGGCAACAGGGCCTTGGGCTGATGCTGGGTGAAGTACGCGAACGCCATCTCGCCTGCGGCGAAGAACGCGGCGATGCGGGTGAACAAACCGGTCAGGATCAGCAGGCCCAGAACGAATTCGATGAGGCCGCCGTACCAATACGGCCACGTGCCCACGGGCACTGCCGAACCGACGAGGTTGCCTGCCTTGTCCGGCATGCCGACCGGCCACGCGAACAACTTCTGCGCTCCGTGGATGGTGTACAGAAGGCCGAACACTATGCGGAACAGGCTGATTACCGCCGGGGAGATGGTATTCAGTCGGGTGTCCAGGTTGGTCGTCATGCGAAGACCATACGCTGTTACCGGCCGGAGGCTCACAGCTCCAAAAGCACCGTTACCGGTCCGTCATTGACAAGATGCACCTGCATATCCGCACCGAAAACCCCTGTTTGCACAGTCGCGCCCAGCGCTGTGAGCGCGTCGGTGAACTCGGTCACAAGGGGTTCGGCGACCGGCCCCGGCGCCGCGGCGTTCCAGGAGGGGCGCCGACCCTTGTCGGTATTGGCATACAAAGTGAACTGGCTCACCACGAGAATCGGCGCGGACACGTCCGACGCTGAGCGTTCGTCATCGAGAATCCGCAATTGCCAAAGCTTTTCGGCCATCCTGCGGGCCTTGGTGGCGTCGTCCTCGTGGGTGACACCGACCAAGGCGAGCAGACCCTGTGTGGCCGGCCGGATCTCACCGACGACCTCGCCGTCGACCGTCACGCTCGCCGACCTCACCCGCTGCACCAGAACTCGCATGCGTCGATTGTGCAGACTCTCATGCCGACGAGTCCCCGGTGCCCCCAGCAAGCGTCCCCCAAAACCGGAGTTTTGGGGGACGGTTGCGTCTTCTCGCGCTACGACTTAGACGTCGCGTCGGCGGGCCGGCTTAGACGTCGCGTCGGCGGGCCGGCTTAGACGTCGCGTCGGCGGGCCGACTTAGACGTCGCGTCGGCGGGCCGACTTAGACGTCGTAGTACAGCGCGAACTCGTACGGGTGAGGCCGGATCTGGATCGGCAGGATCTCGTTCTCCCGCTTGTAGGAGATCCAGGTCTCGATGAGGTCCTCGGTGAACACGCCACCCTCGGTGAGGTACTCGTGGTCCTCTTCGAGGCGGTCGATCACCGCGGCCAGCGAGGTCGGCGCCTGCGGGATGTTGGCGGCCTCGTCCGGCGGCAGCTCGTAGAGGTCCTTGTCGACCGGGGCCAGCGGTTCGATCTTCTTCTTGATGCCGTCGATACCGGCCATCAGCATGGCCGCGAACGCCAGGTACGGGTTACCTGAGCTGTCCGGGCAGCGGAACTCCAGGCGCTTGGCCTTGGGGTTGTTGCCGGTGATCGGGATACGCACACAGGCCGAGCGGTTGCGCTGGCTGTAGACCAGGTTGATCGGGGCCTCGTAGCCGGGCACCAGACGCTTGTAGGAGTTCACCGTGGGGTTGGTGAACGCCAGCAGCGACGGGGCGTGGTGCAGGATGCCGCCGATGTAGTGGCGCGCCAGGTCCGACAGGCCCGCGTAGCCGGACTCGTCGTGGAACAGCGGCTTGCCGTCCTTCCACAGCGACTGGTGGGCGTGCATGCCCGAGCCGTTGTCACCGAAGAGCGGCTTGGGCATGAAGGTCACGGTCTTGCCGTTGGCCCAGGCGGTGTTCTTGATGATGTATTTGAACAACTGCACGTCGTCGGCCGCGTGCAGCAGGGTGTTGAACTTGTAGTTGATCTCGGCCTGGCCGGCGGTGCCCACCTCGTGGTGGCCGCGCTCCAGGATGAATCCGGCGTTGATCAGGTTGGTCGACATCTCGTCGCGCAGGTCGACGTAGTGGTCGTACGGCGCGACGGGGAAGTAGCCACCCTTGGGGCGGACCTTGTAGCCGCGGTTGGCGCTGCCATCGGCCTCGAAGGGCTCACCGCTGTTCCACCAGCCCGACTCGGAGTCGATCTCATAGAAGGTGCCGTTCATCTTGGAATCGAAGGCCACCGAGTCGAAGATGTAGAACTCGGCCTCGGCGCCGAAGAAACAGGTGTCGGCGATCCCGGTGCTGGCGAGGTAGTTCTCGGCTTTGCGGGCGACGTTGCGGGGGTCGCGCGAGTAGGCCTCACGGGTGAACGGATCGTGCACGAAGAAGTTGAGGTTCAGCGTCTTGGCGGCGCGGAACGGGTCGATGCGCGCGGTGTCGGGGTCGGGCAGCAGCATCATGTCGGATTCGTGGATCGACTGGAAGCCGCGCACCGAGGAGCCGTCGAACGCGAGGCCGTCTTCGAACACGCTCTCGTCGAACGCCGTCGCCGGGATCGAGAAGTGCTGGACGACGCCGGGCAGATCGCAGAAGCGAATGTCGACGTACTCGACGTTTTCGTCCTTGATCAGCTTGAAGATGTCGTCGGACGTCTTTTCTGCCACTGAGTGTTCTCCTTTACTGGTAACCCGCGGGTTGACGCTAAGGACACGATGTTGCGCGATCATCAACCGCATGTTGCGCTGAGGTTACGCAATCTGCCTGATGGTGACCTGAGGTAACGATGCGGGCCCGCCTATCCTGACACCATGGCCCGCACGATGGGGAGTTGGTTGTCAGGTCCCGGACCTTTCGATTCCGGTGATGGTTCCGACGGCGAGTCCGACGGATCCACGAAGTACCCCGGCGAACGCCTCGGCCTGCCCGAATCCGGCCCGGGCTCGCTGGCCAGGACCGGCAGGCGCGTCGGCGCGCTGTTCGTCGACTGGCTCGTGGCCTACGGGCTGGCGGGCCTGGCACTGGCATCCGGCCTCATCTCGCTGGCAACACTGTCGACGGCGGTCATGGTGGTGTGGCTCGTGCTGGGCACGGTGGCTGTCCGACTGTTCTCGTTCACCCCGGGCCAGCTGGCGCTGGGCCTGGTGGTGGCGGGCACCGACGGCCGGGACAAGGTCGGGATCGGGCGCGCCCTGGTCCGGGTGCTGTTGATCGCCCTCGTCATCCCGCCGCTCGTGACCGACAGTGATCTACGCGGTCTGCACGACCGCGTCACGCTCACCGCAGTGCTGCGTCGCTAGCTCTTCGGTGAATGTGAAGAAGATCGCGAGATTTTCGAGAATTCTCGCGATCTTGTTCACGCTCGGCGGCGGTGACGGCTCAGCGCCTGCGCGCGCTGCGCTGCACTCCACGCATCTTCGCCGACGCAGGCAACGGTCCCTTGGGCACCGCACCCGGACCGGCCTTGGACCCCAACGCGACCAGCCGCGACTCCAGCGAGTCCATCTGCTTGACGGTGATGTTGGCGGGCAGCTTCGACAGGTGCCGCTCGAGCTTGGCCAGGGGCACCTCGCCCTCGCCGTTACCGACCACGATGTCGTAGATCGGGACCTCGCCGACCAGTCGGGCCGTGCGCTTCTTCTCCTGTGCCAGCAGCGGTTTGACGCGCGCGGGGGAGCCCTCACCGACGAAGATCACCCCGGGGCGGCCGATGACGCGGTGCACGGCGTCGAAGTGCCCGGTCGCTGCGACGGCCGGGGTCACGCGCCACTTGCCGCGCAGGTTCTCCAGTGCCCAGGCGGCCGCGCCGGTCTGCCCTTCGGCCTTGCTGTACACCGACTTCTGCGCGCGCCGGCCGAAGATGATGAACGCCACCAGCAAGCCCAGCACGATGCCGAGCACCGGCAGCGTGTACATGCTGATACCGCCGAGGAGGATGCCCGCCGCCACGGCCACCGCCACGATCAGCACCAACGCGCCGATCATGTACGGCAGCAGCCGCTTGTCCTCTTTACGTTGAATCTGGAAGGCCTGCCACAGCTGGCTGCGACGTTGCTTCGAGGCCGCCTTGCGGGCGGCCTTCGCCTCGGCCTTTGCCGCCTTGGTTTCCGCGGCATTGCGGGATTTCGCCATTGGATCAGGATACGGGGGGTTGCCCGGCGAAACGTAGCCGCGCGGCCTGTGCGTAGAGCTTGCCCGCGCGGTAGGACGAACGCACCAACGGACCGGCGAGGACACCGGCGAAACCGAGCTCCTCGGCGAAGGTCGACAGCGCGGCGAACTCGTCGGGATGCACCCAGCGCTCGACCGGATGATGGCGCGGCGACGGCCGCAGATACTGCGTGATGGTGACGATGTCGCAGCCGGCGTCGTGCAGGTCGCGCAGCGCGGTGTGGATCTCCTCGATGGTCTCGCCCATGCCCAAAATCAAGTTGGACTTGGTGACCAGACCCGCGTCGCGGGCCGCGGTGATCACGTCGAGGCTGCGCTGATAGCGGAATGCGGGACGGATCCGCTTGAAGATGCGCGGCACCGTTTCGACGTTGTGCGCCAACACTTCCGGACGGGATTCGAAGACCTCGGCCAGCTGTTCGGGGATGCCGTTGAAGTCGGGGATGAGCAGCTCGACGCCGGTGCCCGGGTTGAGCGACTTGATCTGGCGGACCGTCTCGGCGTAGAGCCAGGCGCCGCCGTCGGGCAGATCGTCACGGGCGACGCCGGTGACGGTGGAGTACCGCAGGCCCATCGCCTGCACGCTCTCGGCGACCCGGCGCGGTTCGTCGCGGTCGAGCTCGGCCGGCTTGCCGGTGTCGATCTGGCAGAAGTCGCAACGCCGGGTGCACTGCTCGCCGCCGATGAGGAAGGTGGCCTCGCGGTCCTCCCAGCATTCGAAGATGTTGGGGCAGCCGGCTTCCTCGCACACGGTGTGCAGACCTTCGCGGCGCACCAGCCCCTTGAGTTCGGTGTACTCGGGGCCCATCTTGGCGCGCGTCTTGATCCACGGCGGCTTGCGCTCGATGGGGGTCTGCGCATTACGGACTTCGAGGCGGAGGAGCTTCCGCCCCTCTGGCACAACACTCACTGGTTCATCCTACGTTCAGGGCGACTTCCAGCCGGCCGTCCAGCGCGTCGCACACCGATTGGGTCACCCGGTCCATGACGTCGTCGACCCCGACGTGATGTCCCAGTTCTTCGGTCAACGACGTCACACCGGCGTCGGCGATACCGCACGGGATGATCGACGAGAACGCCGACAGGTCACAGTCACAGTTCAGTGCGAACCCGTGCAGCGTCGTCCCATGTGCCACCCGGATGCCGATGGCACCCACCTTGCGGGCCGGACCGCGGGCGTCAGCAGGCACCCAGACCCCAGAGCGGCCGGCCACCCGGCCGGTGGTGAGGCCCAGCTGACCGCACACCGCAATCAGTGCTTCCTCAAGGCGCCGAACGAAATTCACCACGTCGAGGGGCTCCGTCAGGCCGATGATGGGATAACCCACCAGCTGACCGGGACCGTGCCAGGTGATCTTGCCGCCGCGGTCGGTGTCGACGACGGGCGTACCGTCCACCGGGCGCTCGTGCGGTTCGGTGCGTTTGCCTGCGGTGTAAACGGCCGGGTGCTGAAGCAACAGCAGCGTGTCGGGGCCGCCTGCGATCCTCGCCTCGGCGATCTCCCGCTGCAACTGCCATGCCGACTGGTAGTCGATGGTGCCGAGTCGGCGCACCTCGACGGCCGAATCAGCTGCGCGAATCGATGTCACAGGGTTGACGCTACTCGTATTCGTCACACGTCTTTGGGGGCGGTGACATAGGCGAGCGCTTCGCCAACGGTGTGGTGGTGGAATTCGAAACCGGCCCGTTCCAGCGCCGCGGGAATCACCCGCTGACCGGCCAGCAGACCCTCGTCGGCGAACTCGCCGAGCACAGTGCGCAGTGCGAAACCCGGCACCATCATCGGGGTCGGGCGGTTGACGGCGCGGCCCAGCGCCGCGGTGAACTCGGCGTTGGTCACCGGCGCCGGACCGGTGAGGTTGACCGGCCCCGACATCGACTCGGTCCACATGGTGAACAGCACGGCCCGGATCTCGTCCTCCAGGCTGATCCACGGCAGGTACTGGCGGCCGTTACCGAGCCGCGCGCCGAGGCCCAACGAGAACAGCGGCTTCAACCGGGCGAGCAAGCCCCCGGCCGGCGCCAGCACCAAACCGGTGCGCATCAGCACCACGCGGGCCCCGGCGTCGGCGGCCGCAGCGGTCGCGGCTTCCCAGTCCTCACACAACCGGGCCAGGAAGCCGAGGCCCGCCGGGGCCGACTCGTCGGTGACCTGATCACGGGTGTTGCCGTAATAACCGACCGCACTGGCGTTGACCAGCACCGGTACCCCGGCGTCGGCCACCGCGGTGGCCAGCACCTCGGTGGGCCCGATCCGGCTGTCGCGCAAGCTCTGCTTGAACGCGCCCGACCAGCGCTTCTGCCCGACGTTGACCCCGCACAGGTTCACCACGGCGTCGACCCCGCGCAGCGCGCCCGCGTCGAACTCACCCGTGTCCGGGTTCCAGAACAGCTCGTCGGGACTGGACGGTGCCCGGCGCACTATCCGCAGCACCCGATGGTCGGCGGCACGCAACGCCGACGTCAGTGCCGAGCCGATCAGACCAGAGGACCCCGCGATCGCAACGACAGCAGTGCCCACCTAGGTCAGAGCCCCAGGTCTGCCTCGAAAGCACCGTCCTCGAGCCGGCGTTTGATGGTGGTGACGAAGCGTCCGGCGTCGGCGCCGTCGATGAGGCGGTGGTCGTAGGTCAGGGGCAGGTAGCAGACCGACCGTACGCCGATGGATTCGTTGCCGTAGGCGTCGGAGATCACCCGGGGGCGTTTGACGATGGCGCCGGTGCCCAGCATGGCTGCTTGTGGCGGTACCAGGATGGGGGTGTCGAACAGGGCGCCCTGGCTGCCGATGTTGGTGATGGTGAAGGTGCCGCCGGACAGTTCGTCGGGTTTGAGGTTGCCTGAGCGGGCGCGGGCGGCGATGTCGGCGATGGCGCGGGCCAGCCCACCGAGGGAGAGGTCACCGGCGTTGTGGATGACCGGGGAGAGCAGGCCCTGGTCGGTGTCGACGGCGAAGCCGAGGTGTTCGGCGTCGTAGTAGGTGATTTCTTTGGTGTCTTCGTTGTAGCTGGCGTTGACGTTGGGGTGGATCTTCAACGCGTCGATGACGGCGCGGGCGATGAAGGGTAGGTAGGTGAGGTTGACGCCTTCGCGTTCGGCGAAGTCGGCTTTGGCGCGGGCCCGCAGTGCCACGATCTTGGTCATGTCGACCTCGTGGGTTTGCGTCAATTGTGCTGTGGCCTGCAGGGATTCGCGGGTCTTCTTGGCGGTGATCTGGCGGATCCGGTTGGCTTTTTGGGTGGTGCCGCGCAGGTGCGCCAACGCCGGTGCGGGCGCCGCCGCGGCGGGTGCCGCGGGTGATGCTGCCGCGGGTGCGGCGGCTGCCGCCGGGCGGGGGGTGCTTTTTTGGCGTCGGCGGCGGCGAGGACGTCTTGTTTGCGGATGCGGCCGCCGACACCGGTGCCTTTGACCGCGGTGAGGTCGATGTTGTTCTCCGCGGCCAACTTTCGCACCAGCGGGGTCACGTAGGGGCGCCATCGGCAGACCGGCCGCCGCCGCGGGGCGGCGGGTTTGGGCTGCGGGCCGGGGCGGCCTTGGGCTGCGGGGCCGGTTGCGGCTTGGGTTCGGCCTTGGGTTCGGGTGCTGGGGCGGCCTTGGGTTCGGGTTTCGGTTCGGGCTTCGGTTCGGGCTTGGGCTCGGGTTGCGGCTTGGGCTCCGGGGTGGCCGGTGCGGGTGCGGCGGCGGCGTCGCCGATCTTGGCCAGTTCGCCGCCGACAGCGACGACGTCGTCTTCTTCGGCGCTGATCGAGAGCAGGGTGCCGGCGACCGGGGAGGGGATTTCGGTGTCGACCTTGTCGGTGGACACCTCGACGAGGGGTTCGTCCACGCCGACGCTGTCGCCGACTTTTTTCAGCCAGCGCGTCACGGTGCCTTCGGTGACCGATTCGCCCAGTTCGGGCATCACCACCGAGGTCGCCGCACCCGACGACGCCGGTGCCGCGGGCGCCTGCGCGGCCGGGGCCTGCTGTGTGGCCGGTTCGGGTTCGGGGGCCTGGGCAGCCGGTTCGGGCTCCGGCTCCGGCTCGGGCTCGGCTTCGGCCTGGGGGCCGGGGCTTCGGAGGCGGCTTCGCCGGCCTCACCGATCACGGCCAGTTCGCCGCCGATCTCGACGGTGTCGTCTTCCTGGGCCACGATCTTGGTCAGCACACCCGCGGCCGGGGCCGGGATTTCGGTGTCGACCTTGTCGGTGGAGACCTCCAGCAGCGGCTCGTCGAGTTCGACCGTGTCGCCCTCCTGTTTAAGCCAGCGGGTGACGGTCCCCTCAGTGACACTCTCACCTAGCGCGGGCATCTGGACGGAGATGGCCATGTGTATTGACTCCCTCGGACGGTCACTCGTGACGACTCGAACTCTGGCTTACCACAGCTAGGTGCACCGGGTGCGGCACCTAGGTGGATTGTCCGGACCATCCTGTCACTGCGCAGCAATTCGCACGCACTCAGGGTTGGCTGCGGCTCTGGCACTATCGAACTGGGTAATACAGGTAGAGGAGATCGTTGCGGTGGGGTTGTTCGACAAGGTTCGCGCGCGTGCTTCGGGGCGCGCCGGTCGAGATGCCGCCGGTGATCTGGAGTACCTGCGCCGGTGGGTCGCCGAGCACGTCGGAGTCGAGGCTTACGTCGAACCACGGACCACCGTCACCGACGTCACCGTCGTGCTCGTCGCGGCGGACGGCGAGTGGACCAGACGGCGCGCGGGCGGGGATGCCGGCGCCCGCCGACTCAGCGATCGGCTGCAGATCCCGGTGTACGACGTGCAGAAGGTCGGCTACCCCCAGCGAATGCGCGACCACGACGCGCGTCGTCGCATCGAACGGCAACGCGCCATGCGCCGGGAACTGGACGGAAGCTAGGGCCGGGGTAGTCGATACCGTCGGTATTGGATACTGTCCGTAACGGATAGTGGTCACAGACAACCTCGCGGAGGGTGGACTATGCAGCGCTACGTCGACAGTGCAGACGGGACCCGCATCGCGGTCTATGAACAGGGCGACCCGGACCGGCCG
Source organism: Mycobacterium dioxanotrophicus (assembly GCF_002157835.1). Taxonomy (NCBI): domain Bacteria; kingdom Bacillati; phylum Actinomycetota; class Actinomycetes; order Mycobacteriales; family Mycobacteriaceae; genus Mycobacterium; species Mycobacterium dioxanotrophicus. The sequence goes on from NZ_CP020809.1 coordinate 2,777,397, forward strand.
ACGCTCGTGATGGCCCACGGTTGGCCCGACTCGCACGTGTTGTGGGACGGCGTGGTCGCCGAGCTGGGGGACCGCTACCGGATCGTGCGGTACGACAACCGCGGGGCCGGCGCTTCCGACGTCCCCAAGCGCGTCGCTGCGTTCACCATGGAGCGATTCGCCGACGACCTCTCGGCCGTGCTCGACGCGCTCAGCCCCGGCGTGCCTGCCCACGTGCTTGCCCACGACTGGGGTTCGGTCGGCGTCTGGGAATACCTGAGCCGGCCCGGATCGGCCGAGCGGGTGGCCTCGTTCACCTCGGTGTCGGGACCCAGCACCGACCACTACGGATCGTTCGTGCGCAGCCGGCTGGCGCGTCCGTACCGGCCCGTCCAGTTCGCCAGGGCGGTGAACCTGGCGTCGCGGTTCAGCTACTGGATCCCGTTCTCGGTGCCGGTGATCGCGCCGGCGCTGATGCGGCGCGGGGCGGCGCGCCGGTTGCAGGCGATCGACACCCCGGGGCCCAAGTTCCAGTCGGAGAACCTCGACATCGACGCCGCCAATTCGCTGAAGATCTACCGGGCCAACGCGATTCGTTCGTTCACCCGGTTGCGGCGAGACCACTACGTGGCGGTTCCGGTACAGCTGATCTGCAACGACAACGACCCCGTGGTGCGCGGGCACGGCTACGACGACGAGGCCAAGTGGGTGCCGCGGCTGTGGCGTCGCGACCTCAAAGCCGGGCACTGGGCGCCGTTCTCGCATCCGCGGGCCATCGCAGCGGCCGTCGACGAACTCATCGAGCACCTGCAGGGAGCGACCGCGAGCCGCGCCCTGCGGCGTGCGCAGGTCGGCCGACCGCGCGAAACCTTCGGCGACACAGTGGTTTCGGTGACGGGTGCGGGCAGCGGCATCGGTCAGGCGACCGCGCTGGCGTTCGCCGCCGAGGGGGCCGAAGTGGTCGTCAGTGACATCGACGAAGCCGCCGCCAAGAGAACCGCCGCCCAGATCGCCGAGCGCGGGGGCGTCGCCCATGCCTACGCACTCGACGTCGCCGACGCCGACGCGGTCGAGCGCTTCGTCGAGCAGGTATGCACCGAGCACGGCGTGCCCGACATCGTGGTCAACAACGCCGGTATCGGGCACGGCGGCAAGTTCCTCGACACCCCGGCAGAGCAGTTCGACAAGGTGCTCGACGTGAACTTCGGAGGCGTCGTCAACTGCTGCCGGTCGTTCGCGCGCAGGCTCGTCGAACGTGGCACCGGCGGCCACATCGTCAACGTGGCCTCGATGGCTGCGTATTCGCCGTCGCAAACGGCCAACGCCTACTCCACCAGCAAGGCTGCCGTGTTCATGTTCTCCGACTGCCTGCGGGCTGAATTGAACTCGGCGGGAATAGGTGTGACCACGATCTGCCCGGGCATGGTCGACACCAACATCATCGACACCACGCGCTTCGACCTGCCCGCCGACCAGCAGGGGCAGGTCGATGAACTGCGCGCCAAGACCAAAAAGGTCTTCGCCGCACGCCGTTACGGCCCGGAAAAGGTCGCCAAGGCCATCGTCTCGGCGGTGCGCAAGAACAAGGCGGTCCGCCCCGTCACCCCGGAAGCCTATGCGGCATACGGGGTGTCGCGGCTGGTGCCGTCGGTATTGCGCCGGGCGGCCCGGGCAGGTTCGCGCTAGCCGTTCTCGGCTCTGGCTGAATCAGCCGTTCTCGGCGATATCTTCCAAGACCGCGAACATGGTCCGCGTCGGAACGCCGGTGCCGCCCTTGGGGGTGTAACCCCACGGGCTGCCGGTGTTGTAGGCCGGCGCGGCGACGTCGATATGCGCCCACTGGACGCCGTCGGTGACGAACTCGCGCAGATACGTTCCGGCGACCAACATTCCGGCGAAGCGCGAGCCGCTGACGTTGGCCAGGTCGGCGACCGTGGACTTCAGGTCGTCCTTGAGTTCCTCCGGCAGCGGCATGGCCCAGCCGTTCTCGCCGACGGCCTGCGACAGCGTCGCCACCCGGTCGCGGAACTCGTCGCTACCCATCACACCCGGTGTGCGAGCCCCCAGCGCGACGGTCTGCGCACCCGTCAAGGTGGACGTCTCGATCAGATAATCCGGATTGTCCTCGCAGGCCCGCACGATGGCGTCGGCGAGGATCAGCCGGCCCTCGGCGTCGGTGTTGAGCACCTCGACGGTGGTGCCGCCGTACTGGGTGAGCACGTCACCGGGGCGCTGCGCGGTGGCCGACGGCATGTTCTCGGCCATGGGGACGGTGGCGATCACGTCGATGGGCAGCTGCTGCCGGGCAGCCAGCACCACCGTCGCGATGACGGCGGCCGCGCCGCCCATGTCGGAGGTCATGTGGTGCATGTTCGCGGCCGGCTTGATCGAGATGCCGCCGGTGTCGAACGTGATGCCCTTGCCGACCAGCGCGACGGTCTTCGCTCCGGCTGATCCTGCTCCTCGCGTGCGCGGCCTACCACCGCGGTGCGCCAACCGCACCAGCCGCGGCGCGCGGGAAGATCCCTTGCCCACCCCGATGATGCCGCCGTAGCCGGCCTTGGTGAGTGCCTTGTCATCGAGAACCTCGACCTCAAGGCCGTACGCCTCGCCCAAATCCTTTGCCCGCTTGGCGAATTCGGCCGGGAACAGGTGGCTCGGCGGGGTGTTGACGAAATCTCTCGCGGTGGCCACGGCCGCTGCCACGTCGACGGCACGCTGCGCGGCCTTCTTGGTGGCAGCCTTGGCATCGGCGGCCAGCACGACGATCTTTCTCAGCCCCGGATCCTTGGGAGCGGTCTTGGCGCTACGGAACTCGCTGAACCGGTAGGCGCCCAGGATCAGGCCCTCGACCGCGGCCTCCAGATCGATGGCACTGAGCGTGGTCACCACCGAGTCGACCTTGTCCAGGGACCGGGCGGCGCTGCCTGCGGCGCGGCGGATCACGTCGGCAGGCCACTCGTCGCGCGGCTTGCCCAGGCCCACCGCGAGCACGCTGGCGACAGGGAGCCCGGCCACGACGAGCCGGTGCGACTGGCCTTCGGCGCCCGAGGCGCCCAGCACCTGCAGGCCCGATTCGATGGCGGCGACGGCGTCGTCGTCCAAATAAGGCTCGCCACCCAGCACTTTCGGGCCGGAATCTCCGGTGACGACGGGAACGATCAGGACGGCGTCGGCGACGCCCCTGCGGGGCACGGCCGAGCTGACGGTGACGGTGGGGGCCTGGTAGCCGGGTGCGCTGCTCACCCGGTTCACCCTAGATGCGGGCGAGCGGGTAGGCCGTCACCGGCGTCGCGAAACCCTTCAAGGTCAGCGATTGCGGCGGCCCGAACCGCCGGTCGGGCAGCGCGTCATGCAGTCGCGTCGAAACCAGGATCTGACCCGGATCGGCCGAAGCCACCAGCCGTGCCGCCAGGTTCACCGGATTGCCGAAGTAATCCCCGCTGATCGCCAGCACCTGGCCGAAATCCACCCCGGCCCGCACCTGCAGTTTCGCCTGCCGCGCCCGCGGATGCCCGACCAGATCCACCGCGACCTGCAGCACCTGCTCAGGTTCGGAACCCACCCACATGATGGCGTCGCCGATGAATTTGACCACCCGGCCGCCCGCGGCATGAACCACATCGGCTCCAGCACCGCTGAACTCGTTGAGCAGCGCGGTGAGCTCGTCGGTGGTCAACGTCTGCGTCAGTGACGTGAAATCGGACAGATCGGCAAAGCCGATGCCGCACACCACACTTGACGACCCGTCGCGGATCACGTGCTCGAAATAAGTGCGGGCGCTCATCAAGTGGTGGCGATGCACCGCATCCATCATCGCGCCGATCCGCGGGATGAACCCGGCGGCGGCGCGGTAGGCCTGCGCGGTGATCAGCTCGTTGTGAGAGATGTCGATCTGCATGTCGGGGCTGCTGGAGCGGATCATGGACGACTCGGCCTCGGAGATCCTGGCCAGGCTCGAGCCGATCACCCGGAGCAGCCCGGTCGCGGGTACCTCACCCAGCAGCGCGCGCATCTCGGCCCACGTCCGAAGCCCGTCCAGGTCGGCCTGGCTCAGCGTGGGCACCTCGGCGCCTGCGGCCGTCAGGCCCAGTGCCGCCCACGCGTGTTCGACGTCGGCCAACGGCAGCCCGAGCGAGGCGGCGGCGTCGGCCAGGCTGTACTTCGGTGGTCCCGACCACTGGAGGACGTCGCCGGCGAGGCCGAACAGCCGGCCGCGGCGTTCGGCCTCGACCATCTCCTCGGCGGTGAACCCCAGGCGGTCGAGGTATTCGATGAGCGGCGCACGATCCCGCGCGTCGGCCACCCCGGCGGCCTGCAGCGCATCGAAATCGACCACCAGTCAAGTGTGGCAGTTCACCTGCCGGATTAGGGTGAGCTCGTGAGTGACGACCTGTTGCACGGCCCGCTGGAAGACCGCCACCGCGCCCTCGGCGCCAGTTTCGCCGAGTTCGGTGGCTGGTCGATGCCGGTGTCCTACGCCGGGACCGTCGCCGAACACACCGCGACCCGCACCACTGTCGGCCTGTTCGACGTCAGCCATCTCGGCAAGGCGCTGGTCAGCGGGCCGGGGGCGGCCGCCTACGTCAATGCGGCCCTGACCAACGACCTGAACCGGATCGGGCCGGGCAAAGCGCAATACACGTTGTGCTGCAACGAGTCCGGCGGTGTCATCGACGATCTCATCGCCTACTACGTCTCCGACGACGAGATCTTCCTGGTGCCCAACGCGGCCAACACCGCCGCGGTGGTGGCCGAACTGCAGCGTTACGCGCCGGCCGGGCTGACCATCACCGACGAACACCGCTCGTACGCGGTGCTGGCGGTACAGGGTCCGAAATCCGCCGAGGTGCTGCGCGGGCTGGGGCTGCCGACCGACATGGACTACATGGCCTTCGCCGACGCCGACATCGACGGCGTCCGGACCCGGGTCTGCCGCACCGGCTACACCGGCGAACACGGCTACGAACTGCTGCCGCCGTGGGACGGCGCCGACACGGTGTTCGACGCGCTGGCGGCCGCGGTGCAGGCAGCCGGTGGTGAACCCGCCGGCCTCGGTGCCCGTGACACGTTGCGCACCGAGATGGGTTACCCGCTGCACGGCCACGAGCTGTCCCCGGAGATCTCGCCGCTGCAAGCCCGCTGCGGCTGGGCCATCGGCTGGAAGAAGGACGCGTTCTGGGGACGCGACGCGCTGCTGGCCGAGAAGCAGGCCGGTCCGCGCCGGGTGCTGCACGGGCTCAAGGCGCTGGGACGCGGTGTGCTGCGGGCTGACATGACTGTGCTCGACGGCGATACGCCGGTCGGCATCACCACGTCGGGAACGTTCTCGCCGACGTTGAAAGTCGGCATCGCGCTGGCCCTGCTCGACACCGCCCATGACATCGCGGACGGTCAGCACGTCGCCGTGGACGTGCGCGGCCGGGCGGTCGAATGCGAGGTCGTGAAGCCACCGTTCGTGGCGGCCAATACTCGCTAGCCACCGGCGATACAATCGCCTTATGACAAGCGGTCTTGCAGAGTTCACGGTTTCGGTCAACGCGGACCCAGCGACCGATGCGGTACGCGAATCCATTCTGGCCAATCCGGGGTTCGGCAAGTTCCACACCGATCACATGGTGTCCATCGACTACACCGTGGCCGACGGCTGGCACAACGCGCGGGTGGTCCCGTACGGCCCCATCGAGCTGGATCCGTCGGCTGTCGTGCTGCACTACGCGCAGGAGATCTTCGAAGGTCTGAAGGCCTATCGCTGGGCCGACGGGTCCATCGTGTCGTTCCGGCCCGAGGCCAACGCGGCCCGGTTGCAGAACTCGGCACGCCGGCTGGCCATCCCGGAGCTGCCCGAAGAGCTGTTCATGGAGTCGTTGCGCCAGCTCATCGCGGTCGACGAGGCCTGGGTGCCCGCCGCGGGCGGCGAGGAATCGCTGTACCTGCGGCCGTTCATCATCGCCACCGAGCCCGGCCTGGGGGTGCGGCCCGCCAACGAGTACCGCTACCTGGCCATCGGCTCGCCGGCCGGCGCGTACTTCAAGGGCGGCATCAAGCCGGTCAGCGTGTGGCTGTCGCACGAATACGTGCGGGCCTCTCCTGGCGGTACCGGTGCGGCCAAGTTCGGCGGCAACTACGCGGCGTCGCTGCTGGCGCAGGCCCAGGCCGCCGACAACGGCTGCGACCAGGTGGTCTGGCTGGATGCCATCGAACGGCGCTACGTCGAAGAGATGGGCGGGATGAACCTGTTCTTCGTCTTCGGCAGCGGAGGTTCGGCGCGTTTGGTCACTCCGGAGCTGTCGGGTTCGCTGCTGCCCGGTATTACCCGGGAATCGTTGCTGCAGTTGGCAACCGATGCCGGATTCGCCGTCGAAGAACGCAAGATCGATGTCGAAGAATGGCAGAAGAAGGCCGCCGCCGGCGAGATCACCGAGGTGTTCGCCTGCGGGACCGCCGCGGTGATCACGCCGGTGTCGCACGTCAAGCATCGGGAGGGCGAGTTCACCATCGCCGACGGACAGCCGGGTGAGATCACCATGGCCCTGCGGGACACCCTGACGGGAATCCAGCGTGGCACCTTCGCCGACACGCACGGCTGGATGACGCGGCTGAACTAGCTGTACTGACCACCGACGTTAGGTACGGCGTGGCGTAGTGACATGACGAAGACCTCCGAGTGAAGTGCGAGCTGTCGAGGAACGCACCAACTCACTCCGGAGGTCTTCATGTCCCACCGTAATGCCCCGTTGTCAGAAACCGGACGTCTGCGCCTAGCTCGGTGCATTGTTGAGGACGGTTGGCCGCTGCGGCGGGCTGCCGAGCGGTTCCAGGTCTCGGTGAGCACCGCAGCTCGCTGGGCCGGGCGGTACCGCGAACTCGGTGATGCCGGCATGGCTGATCGCAGCTCACGGCCTCACCACAGCCCCAAGAGAACACCCACCCGAACTGAGCGGCGCATCATCAAAGTCCGGGTCATCCGGCGTTGGGGGCCTGCGCGTATCGGTTATCTGCTGAGGTTGCATCCCTCGACGGTGCACCGCGTGCTGACCCGGTACGGCCTGGCCAAACTGCGCTGGCTCGACCGCCCGACCGGGCGGGTCATCCGCCGGATGGAATCCGCGGCCTGCGGCGATCTCGTGCATGTCGATGTCAAGAAGCTGGGCAAGATCCCGGACGGAGGCGGCTGGCGGATGTTGGGAAAACCTATCGGTGGCCGCAACAGGCAGGCCGACAAGAGTTCAGGGCAGACCAGCAAGTACGGCAATCCGGTGCGGGGGTATCACTTCTTGCACACCGCCATCGATGCGCACTCACGGCTGGCCTACTCCGAACTACTGGCAGACGAACGCAAAGAGACGGCCGCAGCGTTCTGGCTGCGGGCCAACGCCTGGTTCAATCATTGCGGCTTTACGGTGCGGAAAGTGTTGACCGACAACGGGTCCTGCTATCGGTCGCACAAATTTCGCGATGCCCTGGGTGACATCGAGCACCGGCGCACCCGCCCCTACCGGCCACAAACCAATGGCAAAGTGGAACGTTTCCACCGCACCCTGGCCGACGAATGGGCCTACGCCCGGCTCTACACCAGCGACACCGACCGCTGCGCCGAGTACCCGCGATGGCTACACAACTACAATCACCACCGCGGCCACACAGCACTCAAGGGTCAACCACCTGCCAGCCGCGTGCCTAACCTCTCAGGTCAGTACAACTAGCGCGCCGCCAGGCCGAGGGCGACGAGCGTCGTCGTCACCTCGACGGCGGCGCCCAGCACGTCGCCGGTGATCCCACCGAAGCGGCGCACGCAGTGGGCTACCAGCAGTGCGCACACGCCGAGGGCGATGAGCACGGTCACCGGCCCCTGCCATGGGCGGGGGCCGGCCCAGACCGCCGACGTGGCCAGCGCCAACGCCCATGCGACGACGACTGCGGCCGGTTGGCTGCCTGCCACCGCCGCACCCAACGAGCTGCCCGGCGCCGCGGGCACCCCTCGTCGGCAGGCCAGCACCGCGGCCACCCGGCCCGTGGCCACCGCGATCACCACCGCCACGGTGTTCAGTTGCGCGAACGTGCAGGCTTGAACGGCGATCGTGAGCACCAGCGCCGCGACGCCGAACGGGCCCGCGGAGCCGTCGTGCATCACCGCCAGTGCACGTTCCGGCGGGCCGTAACAGCCCAGGCCGTCGGTGGTGTCGGCCAGTCCGTCGATGTGCAACCCGCGGGTGGCCAGGATCAGCGCAGCGACCGCGAGCACCCCCGTGAGCGGCCCGGGCCCGAATGCATGCGTACCGGCCCACACCACCGCCGCGGCCAGCCCGCCCAACGCCAGGCCCACCAGTGGCAGTGCGGTCAGCGCGCCACGGCCCACCCCGGCCGCCGAACGCACCGGCAGAACCGTGCCGAACGCGAAAGCCGAAGCGACAGAACCGATCACGACGATTCTTCGGAGATGCCCGCTTCATCGAACGTCGCCATCGAGGTCAGTGCGGCCACCGCGGCCCGCACCACAGGCAACGCCACGGCCGCTCCGGTGCCCTCGCCGAGCCGCATGCGGAGATCGACGATCGGCTCGAGCTCGAGGTGTGCCAGGGCGAGGGCGTGTGCAGGTTCGGTGGACCGATGACCGGCCTGCCACCAGGCCCGCGCGCCGGGCGCGAGCCGGTCGGCCAGCAGTGCCGCGGCCGTCACCACCACGCCGTCGAGCAGCACCGGCGTGCGCCGCACCGCCGCCTGCGCGCAGAAACCTGCCATCGCCGCCAGGTCGGCGCCGCCGCACACCCGCAGCAGGCCGAGTGGATCACCGGTCACGTTGCGGGCACGGTACAGCGCGTCGCGGACTGCGGCGGTCTTGCGCATCCAGCCTTCGTCGTCGATGCCGGTGCCTCGGCCGACCGCCGCGACCGGCTCGGTGCCCGTCACGGCCGCGATCAAAGTTGTTGCGGGGGTGGTGTTTCCGATGCCCATATCGCCGGCGATGAGCAGATCGGCACCGGAGTCGACTTCCTCGTCGGCGATGCGGGCACCGGCCGCGACCGCCGCGGCTGCTTCGGCGGCGGTGAGGGCGTCTTCGACCGCGATGTTTCCCGACCCGCGGCGGACCTTGTAGGCGCCGATCGCGGGGGAGAGCGGCTCGTCGCAGTCGACGGCGACGTCGGCCACCCGCACCGTCGCGCCCGCCAACTCGGCCAGCACGTTGATGGCGGCGCCACCGGCGTCGAAGTTGGCGATCATCTGGCCGGTCACCGCCGCCGGAAACGCCGAGACACCTGCCGCGGTCACGCCGTGATCGCCGGCGAAGACCACCACCCGGGGCCGCACGAACTGCCGCGGCGGGCACACCCCCTGACACGACGCGACCCACACCGACAGGTCCTCCAACCGGCCCAGCGAGCCGGGTGGTTTGGTCAAGCGGTTCTGCCGGGCCCGCGCATCCGCGGCCACCGCCGCGTCCGGCGCGGTGAGGCCGGCGAACATCGGATCGGGTTCGGTCACGACGGCTCCTTCACTGTGACCGGCTGACCGGCCACGACGAGTACCACCCGGTCGCACACCGCCGCCAGGCGCTGATTGACCGTGCCGAGCGCGTCGGCGAACCGGCGGCCGGCCTCGGTGGCGGGCACCACGGTCAGCCCGACCTCGGGGCTGACCAGGACGAGGGGAGCGGCGAACGCGGCGACCGCATCCACCAGCTCGTCGACATCGGAATCCACCGGGGCACCCGACCACGCGCCGCGGCGGTCCATCGTCGCAGTCAGCCAGCCGCCGACATCGTCGAGCAGCGTCGCGATGACTGTTTCGGCGCCCAACTGCCGGACCACGTCGTCAGATCCCGCTCCGCACTCCACGGTGCTCCAGTGCGCCGGGCGGCGCCCGCGGTGCGCCGCGACGCGAGCGGACCAGTCCGGATCGGTGTCAGCCGCGGGACCGGTGGCCAGATAGCGCACCGGGCCGTCGGCAGCAGCCTCGACCGCCGCCTCGGCCCACCGCGATTTGCCCGACCGGATCCCGCCGAGCACGAGGGTGCGCACCCGACGTCAGGCCGGTTCGACGGACATCAAGAAACCTTGTCGCCGCGACTGACCGCAGGCCGCGGCGCGCGCATCCGACGAATCTGGGAGGCCCGGCTGGCCGCGTAAAAGCCGAGCTTCCAGCCGCTTTCGGTGTTGCCCGGGAACTTCTCGTCGACCATCCGGTTGACCTTGCGGCCCACCAGGACACCGTCGATCGCCATGATCACCACGAGCCCAAGCATCGTGTAGGACATGATCTGCTGGAACTGCAGGCTCGGCAACGCCATCATGAACACGATCATCACCAGCGCCGCTGGCATGAACAGGCCCAGCAGATTGCGTCGCGAGTCCACGATGTTGCGGACGTACCGCCGCACTGGGCCCTTGTCGCGCGGCAGCAGGTAGGCGTCGTCGCCGGACATCATCTTTTCCCGGCGCTCGGCCATCTCGGCGCGACGGGTCAACTTTTCGGCCTTGCGTTCCTCGCCGGTGAGCTTCGGGCCGCGCAGCTCCTTGCGCCGGCGCCGTGCCTCGGCGGCGGTCTGCGGGGCCGGCGCCACCGGCCCACGCTTCTTGGCGCCCTCATTGCGCTTGGGGGTAGGCCGGCCCTTGGGCGCCGTGCCGCCACCGATCGTGGTGTCGGACGCCTCGGCGGCGCTGCCCTTGGCCTCGTCGTTCTCGCCGTCATCGCGCTTCTTACGGCCCAGCAGATTCACGCAAGTCAGGTTACTGCCCGCCCGACGGCGCCCGGCCACATGCCCCGCACGCGGTGAGGAGTCGGGAATAGCGCAAGAACGAGGTACCGTTGACTCATAGACTTCGGCATCAGGCGATGCCCACGGATGCTTTAGGGAGAGCAATGACTGTTCAGGACGAATCGGCCGTTCAGACTCACGGCGTGATCCTGTCCGACGCCGCGGCCACCAAGGCGAAGGCGCTGCTGGACCAGGAGGGTCGCGATGACCTGGCGCTGCGGATCGCGGTCCAGCCGGGCGGCTGCGCGGGCCTTCGTTACAACCTGTTCTTCGACGACCGCACTCTCGACGGTGACCTGACCTCCGAATTCGGCGGCGTCAAGCTGACTGTCGACCGGATGAGTGCCCCGTACGTTCAGGGCGCCACCATCGACTTCGTCGACACCATCGAGAAGCAGGGCTTCACGATCGACAACCCGAACGCCACCGGCTCTTGCGCCTGCGGCGATTCCTTCAACTGATCTCGTTCTGACGCCGCCCCTGGCCAGTACTGCTCGTCAGTACTGGCCACCGGTGCGCAACACGTAAGAGCACACGAGCACCTCGTCGTGCCCGCCGTCTTTGGCGTCCTTGGCGACGAGTAGCTGCGCGACACCCTGTGCGTCCTCCCGGGGTGCCTGCTGGCCACGCGCCGGTGCGACTGACATGGTGAAGAGCACCTGTGCCTGCGTGCCCGACCACGGCACGATCTTGTCGATGCTGGTGACGTCGGCGCGGCCGAACTGCTTGCGGAATGCATCGCTGGCCAGCGTGGCGACCGCGAGATCGGCCTTGCGGTCCTTGACCGCGTCGTAGAGACCGCACAGCGTATGCCGCGCGATGGTCTCGTCGTCCCCGTCGGTCAGCGCGTTCAGATACTGCTGGATCGCCGCTTTGGCCTGCTCGTCGGACACCACGCCCGGCTGCTGCGCGGGCTTGCGGGTCACGACCACCACGGCGATGACCCCGGCGAAGACTGCCAGCGCGACAACGACGGCGAGAATCCGTGGCCAGCGCCGCCGTTTCGGGTACTGCACCGGCGGCGGGAGCGTCCCCGGATAGACCGACGACGCATCCTCCGGATAAGGCTCTGGCGGAACGGATTCGGGGTACTGGTAGGGACCAGTCATTAAATGGCGCTCCCCGCAGGTATGTTTTGTGGATCACCGCTCGACGGTGATCTGGCGTACAGCTACAGGCAGGTTAGCGCACCCCACGGGGCCCGACCGCGTACGACGACGGTGCTGGGGGCGCGCGCGTAGCCTTATCTAGACGACTTAACGAAATTAAGGATGACGCTTCGTGACCATCGCAGTTACCGGCTCCATTGCGACCGACCATCTGATGCGGTTCCCCGGCAAATTCTCCGAACAACTGCTGGCCGACCATCTGCAGAAGGTGTCGCTGAGCTTTCTGGTCGACGATTTGGTGGTGCATCGCGGGGGAGTCGCGGGCAACATGGCCTTCGCCATCGGCACCCTCGGCGGTGACGTGGCCCTGGTCGGTGCGGCCGGCCAGGATTTCGGTGACTACCGGGCGTGGCTGGAAGCGGCCAACGTCGACTGCGACAGCGTGCTGATCTCCGAGAGCGCATACACCGCACGCTTCGTGTGCACCACCGACGAGGACATGGCCCAGATCGCGTCGTTCTACCCCGGCGCGATGTCGGAAGCCCGCAACATCTCGCTGGCCGACCTGGTGTCGCGCGTCGGCACTCCGGAGCTCGTCATCGTCGGCGCCAATGACCCTGACGCGATGTTCTTGCACACCGAGGAGTGCCGCAAGCTCGGGTTGGCCTTCGCCGCCGACCCGTCGCAGCAGCTGGCCCGGCTGTCCGGCGAAGAGATCCGCAAGCTCATCAACGGCGCCACCTACCTGTTCACCAACGACTACGAGTGGGATCTGCTGCTGCAGAAGTCCGGCTGGAGCGAAGCCCAGGTGATGGGCCAGATCGGCATGCGCGTCACCACGCTCGGCGCCAAGGGTGTCGACCTGGTCAGCTCGGACGGCACGTTCGTGCACGTCGACGTCGTGCCCGAGAAGCATCAAGCCGACCCGACCGGCATCGGTGACGCCTTCCGAGCCGGTTTCCTGACCGGCCGCAGCGCCGGATTGAGCCTGGAACGCTCCGCTCAGCTGGCCTCGCTGGTCGCCGTGCTGGTGCTCGAGGCCACCGGCCCCCAGGAATGGGGCTGGGACCGCGACGAGGCCGTGCAGCGGCTGTCCGACGCCTACGGCGCCGACGCCGGCGCCGAGATCGGTGCGGCCCTCGGCACCCAGCGCTGAGGGCTCACGCCCAGATCGAAGCGCCGCCTACAGCTGTACCGGGTAGTGCGGCTCTTTGATCTGAGGCGTCACGCTGTGCTCGACGAAGATCGCGTGCCACAGCATGAAGATCAGTACGGTCCACAACCGGCGGCTGTGATCACTGACCCCGCTGCGGTGCTCGTCGAGCATGACGCGCACCGCCGCCAGGTCGATCAGCTCACCGGCCTGGGACGCGGCCACCGTCGCGTACGCCCAGTCCAGCAGCTCACCGGCCCGCAGCCAGTGCCGGATCGGCACCGGGAAACCCAGCTTGGGGCGGTGCAGCACGTGGGCCGGGATGATCGGCTCCAGCGCCCGGCGCAGCGCGTACTTGGTGGTCGACCGGGTGATCTTTTGGTCGACCGGCAGCCGTGAGGCCACCGCGAACACTTCGGGATCAAGGAACGGCACCCGCAGCTCCAGCGAGTTGGCCATGGTCATCTTGTCGGCCTTGACCAGGATGTCGCCGCGCAGCCAGGTGAACAGGTCGATGTGCTGCATGCGGGCCACCGGATCCCAGCTGTCGGACTGGGCGTAGATCGCGCTCGTGACGTCGGTGTGGGTCCAGTCCTCGCGGAAACCGGTCAGCACAGCGCGCAGCTGGTCGTCGGAGAAGCTGCGGGCGTTGCCGTAGTAGCGCTCTTCCAGCGTCAACGAACCGCGGTGCAGCAGGCTCTTGCCGCGCATGCCCTCCGGTAGCGGTTTCGATGCCTTGCCCAGCGATTTACGGACCGGGCGGGGGAGATAATCGAACGGTTTGAGTGACAGCGGCTCGCGGTAGATCGTGTAACCGCCGAACAACTCGTCGGCGCCCTCACCGGAGAGCACCACCTTGACGTGTTTGCGGGCCTCTCGGGCGATGAAGAACAGCGGCACCAGCGCGGGGTCGGCCACCGGCTCGTCCAGATACCAGACGATCTCCGGCAGTGCCTCGACGAATTCGGCCTGGCTGACCACCTTGGTGATGTGCCGGGCGCCGATGGCTTCCGCGGACGCGACGGCGACGTCGACCTCCGAGAATCCCTCGCGCTCGAAGCCCGTGGTGAACGTGATCAGCCGCGGGTTGTGTCGCATCGCCAGCGCGGCGATGGCCGTCGAGTCGATGCCGCCCGACAGGAACGCGCCCACCGTCACGTCGGCCCGCATGTGCTTGGCGACCGAGTCCTCCAGCGCCGCGGTGATCTCGTCGTAGCGGGCCTGCTCCTCGCCGGCGATGACCGGCACAGCGGAGAACTTCGGCTCGAAATAGCGGGTCACCTCGGGCCGCGAGCCGGGCCGGATCCGGGCGTAGCTGCCCGATTCGAGCCGCCGGATGCCGCGGTTCAGGGTCTCCGGTTCGGGCACGTACTGCAGCACGGTGTAGTGCTGCACGGCGCGTTCATCGATGCCGAGGTCCAGATCGAGCGCCGGGGCCAAGTCCAGCAGGCACTTCTTCTCGCTGCCCACGGCCGTGCCGCCCGGACCGGTCGCCATGAACAGCGGCTTGATGCCGAACGGGTCGCGGGCGCAGAACATCTCGCGTTCCTGGGTGTCCCACAACGCGAAGGCGAACATGCCGCGCAGCCGGTGCAGCGCCTCGGTACCCCAGTAGTGGTAGGCCGCGACGATGGCCTCGCCGTCACCGTCGGTGTGAAATACCGCACCGTGCTTGTCCCGGAGCTCCTCGCGGAGCTCCAGGTAGTTGTAGATCTCGCCGTTGAACACCAGCACGTACCGGTCCGGCGACTCGGTGGGACCCCAGCGCAGCGGCTGGTGGCTGTGGGCGATGTCGATGATCGACAACCGGTTGAAGCCGAGCACCACCGCCGGGCCCGATCCGTCCGGGCCGGCGTCCGACCACGTTCCTGGCTCGTCGGGGCCGCGATGACGCATCAGATGGGCAGCCTCGGCCACCGCGTCGACCAGCCGGGATCCGGCATCAGGGGCGGCCTCACCCGGCTTGGCCAGTGAAGGGTCAGTTACCAGCGCCAGCAGTCCGCACACCGGGCCAGTATGCCTAATCGCGGAGGCTTCGCAGCGCAGCACCCGAACACATTCGCCGCTGCCCGACGACACATTCGGCGGTCGCTTCGCTCCGGCGTACGGGCGTGGTCTACGCTGCGTAGTATTCGCTGAGTTGATGACCGATCGCGGTCTAGTTTTACCGACTTCTAGGAGGCGCCAACGTGACACCTCGCGGGCTCCGGGTGGTGGCGTTGTCAATGGTCCTGGGTGGCACGGCGCTACTGCTGAGCGGTTGCAGTTGGCAGGACGTGCTGGGCCTGGGCTGGCCGAACGGCATCACGCCGGAAGGCAAATTGAACCGGGATCTCTGGCTCGGGTCAGTCATCGCATCGTTCGTCGTTGGCGCCATCGTGTGGGCACTGATCTTCTGGTCCAGCGCCTTCCACCGGAAGAAGAAGGGCGACAAGGAACTTCCGCGCCAGTTCGGCTACAACATGCCGCTGGAGCTGGTTCTGACGGTGATCCCGTTCCTGATCATCTCGGTGCTGTTCTACTTCACCGTGGTGGTGCAGGAGCGCATGCTGCACAAGGACCCCAACCCTGAGGTGGTCATCGATGTGACCGCCTTCCAGTGGAACTGGAAGTTCGGCTACCAGAAGATCGCCTACGCCGACGGCACGTTCAACTTCGACGGCGCGGATCCGGCACGCAAGGCCGCCATGACGTCCAAGCCCGAGGGCAAGGACGAGCACGGCGAGGAGCGGGTCGGCGCGGTGCGCGGCCTGAACCCCGAGGACCGCACGTACCTGAACTTCGACAAGGTCGAGACGCTGGGCTCGTCCAGCGAGATCCCGGTGCTGGTCCTGCCGGTTGGCAAGCGCATCGAGTTCATCCTCAACTCCGCCGACGTCATCCACGGCTTCTGGGTTCCGGAGTTCCTGTTCAAGCGCGACGTGATGCCCAACCCGGAGGCCAACCACTCCGACTACGTCTTCCAGGTCAGCAAGATCGAGCAGACGGGCGCGTTCGTGGGCCGCTGCACCGAGATGTGCGGCACCTACCACTCGATGATGAACTTCGAGGTGCGCGTGGTGGAGCCCAACGACTTCAAGACCTACATGGATGCGCGCGTCGCCGGTAAGACGAATGCCGAAGCGCTGCAGGCGATCCATCAGGCCCCGCTGGCAACCACAACCCACCCGTTCGACAGCCGGCGCGGCGAGCAGGCTCAGGTTCCGCAGGCGAGCAAGTAGGGATTACGACTCATGCATATTGAAGCTCGGTTGTTTGAGATCCTCACCGCCTTCTTCGCGCTGTCGGCCGTGGTGTACGGCGTGCTCACCGCGATGTTCGCCACCGGTGGTGTCGAGTGGGCGGGTACCACCGCCCTGGTGCTGACCACCGGTCTGACCCTGATCACCGGAACCTTCTTCCGGTTCGTGGCCCGTCGTCTCGACACCCGTCCAGAGGACTACGAGGATGCCGAGATCAGCGACGGTGCAGGCGAACTGGGCTTCTACGCCCCGCACAGCTGGTGGCCCATCATGATCGCGCTGTCCTTCTCGACGGCGGCTGTCGGCGCCGCTCTGTGGCTGCCGTGGCTGATCTTCGCGGGCGTCTGCTTCGTCCTGACGACGGCTGCCGGCCTGGTCTTCGAATTCTACTGGGGCCCGGAGAAGCACTGACCGCACTGCGGCAGTAACACCCGGTCAAGGTCACAAGAGGGCGATAACTTCTGCGGTCATCGGCATTGCCTTTCTGACTGCCGCCACCCGGTTGGGTAATGTTGCCGGGGCACCGTCAGCCGGAACCGTTACGGCCATCGGCGGGCGTGGTGAAGCAGTCGAGAAGGATATGCGTAGATGAGCGGGCCGAATCCCACCGAGCCGGTTGCCGCCGGTTCGGATGTGCCGGACGAGCAACCCGGGAAGCATGCCGCCCCCGAGGAGCCGGCAGAGGTCGCCGGTGACGCCGGGCCGGCAACCGGCGAGTCGGTGACCGAGGCCTATTCACAGGCATACTCCGCGCCGGAATCCGAGCAGTTCACCAGCGGGCCGTACGTGCCCGCCGATCTCGCGCTCTACGACTACGACAATTACGACCCGGCCTCCGAGCTGGCTGACGACCGTCCGCCGCCGCGGTGGCCGTGGATTGTCGGGATCACCGCGATCGTCGCTGCCATCGCACTGGTGGCCTCGGTCGCGGTCCTGGTGACCCGCGACGACCACACGTCGAACCTGGCGACCCCGTCGACGAGCACCACGGTGTCCAAGCCGCCCGTGCAGGACGAGATCACCACGACGACCCCGCCACCTCCGCCGCCCCCGCCGACATCGGAAGTGCCGCCGCCTCCGCCCCCGCCGGAGACCGTCACGGTCACCGCGCCACCGCCACCGCCGCCCGCTCCGGCCCCCGAGCCGAGCCCGGAGGCGCCGCCCCCGCCTGCGACCACCAGCGCCGCGCCTGCGCGGCCGACCACGACGCACACCGGGCCGCGACAGGTCACCTATTCGGTGACCGGCACCAAGGCACCAGGAGACATCATCACCATCACCTATGTGGACGGGAACGGTAACCGCCGCACCCTGCGCAACGTCTACATCCCGTGGACCTTCACGATGACCCCGATCTCCAACTCCGACGTCGGCTCGGTCGAGGCCTCCAGCCTGTTCCTGGTGAGCCGGCTCAACTGCTCGATCACCACCAGCGACGGAACGGTCTTGAGCTCCAACGCCAACAACTCCGCACAGACGGCCTGCTGATGACCGGACCTCTCGACGACCTCGACAGCACCGACCGCATCCTCCTGGGCGCCTGCGTGGCTGCCTGGCTCGCGGCGTTGGGGGCCGGTGTCGCCGCCATCGTCGCGCTCGTGGACCTCGGCCGTACCCATGCGCAAGGTTCGGACTCGGCAGGCACCCCGTGGCTGCTCTACACCGTGATCGGCACATCGGCCGTCGTCATCGTCGGCGCCGTGCCGTTGCTGCTGCGGGCCCGGGCCCAGGCGGGCAACCGGCAACAGCCCCAGCCCGCACGCGCTGCCGTCAGGCCGCCGCAGGACATGCCCGGGCGCCGGGTGGTAACCCCGGGGCGTACCTCGGAGCCGCCGTTACTGGTGAGCCGCTACGGCGGCGACGACGTAGCTGCGGCCGCCGTCGAGCAGGTGTGGTTGCGTTACACGTTGGCGATCACCGCCGCGATCGGCGCTGCCACGGCAGCCATCGGCATCGCGACGTATCTGATGGCCACGGAAAGCGATCTCGGCGCCTGGATCTGTTATGGCGTGGCCGGGCTGATCACGGTCGGCATGGTGGCCCTGCCGATCGTTGCGCTGCGTCAACTCGACGAGCTGGCCGCGGCCTAGCCGGTTGCCCCCTTCGTCGCACTACGGGTAGCGACCCGTCGGCTCCGATGCGCGGCCCACGCGCTCAGTTCTCCCATCACGGCATCGCGATCGGTGACCGGGCTGCCATGCCCGGACGGCACCAGTTCGGTGATCGCCTCCACGTGGATCACGTCGGTCTTGACCCGCCGCCGGCCCTGTACCCGGCGCTGTTCGGCGACATGAGCAGGGTTGAGCTCCAACACCTCCCAGTTCCCTTGCACCAGGCTCCTGGCTCCCGGGTGCTGCCGTGCGCGGTGGCTCCTGATCGTCTGTCGGACTGGCAGATGCGCGGTAGGGGAGGGGAGGTGCGCAAGGGACTGCTGGCGCAGCCGCTCAGACGCCCGCTTATCCGCACCGGCCGTGAAAACGCAATCGCCGCAACCTCCCTGGGGAGATTGCGGCGATTGCGTCAAGCCGGATGGGGACGGTCAGTGGTGACCGTTGGTCTCCCCGTCTCCGTGGATGCGGTCCTGCGCCTCCTTGAGCGCCGTGAGCGCCTTCTGCTCGGAGGCGTGGGCGGCTTCGGTGAGGGCGTCTTGCTCGACGGCCGGGTCGGCGTAGAGGAAGCTGCCGGTGCCGGGTGCGCCGCCGGAGCCGAGTTTGTTCATCCGTTTGGGTAGGGCGGCGCCCTGGTATTCGAGCGGGATGGGGTGGCCGTGGTCGTCGACGGGGCCCAGTGGTTGGTGCAGTTCGACGTAGGCGCCGTGGGGTAGGCGTTTGATGATGCCGGTTTCGATGCCGTGTTCGAGGACGGCGCGGTCGCTGCGTTGTAGGGAGACGGCCCAGCGGTAGGCGATGTAGTAGACGATGCCGGGCAGGACGACCATGCCGATGCGGCCGATCCAGGTGGTGGCGTTCAGGGAGATGTGGAATTTGAGTGCGATGATGTCGTTCATCGCGGCCAGGGTGAGCACCATGTAGAACGCGATGGCCATGGAGCCGATGGCGGTGCGCACCGGTACATCGCGCGGACGCTGCAGCAGGTTGTGATGCGCGTCGTCCCCGGAGACCTTCTTCTCGATGAACGGGTAGGCGATCAGCAGGCCGAAGACCACACCCATGATCACCGCGACCCAGACCACCGCGGGGATGGTGTGACCGAACGGGTAGAACTCCCAGGCCGGCCAGATACGGGCCAGGCCCTCGGTCCACATCATGTAGAAGTCCGGCTGGCTACCCGCTGAGACCTGAGATGGCTTGTAGGGGCCGAGGTTCCAGATCGGGTTGATGGTCAGCAGACCGCCCATCAGGCCGAGCACGCCGGTGATCATCGCGAAGAACGCACCGGACTTGACCGCGAACACCGGCATGACGCGCACGCCGACGACGTTGGTCTCGGTCCGGCCCGGGCCGGGGAACTGCGTGTGCTTCTGGAACCACACGAGCGCCAGGTGAGCACCGATCAACGCCAGGATGATGCCCGGGATGAGCAGGATGTGCAGGGCGTAGAGGCGCGGGATCAGCACGGTGCCGGGGAAGTCGCCGCCGAACAGCGCCCAGTGCAACCAGGTGCCGATCACGGGCATACCCAGGGTGATCGAGGACAGCGCGGCGCGCAGACCGATGCCGGACAGCAGGTCGTCGGGCAGCGAGTAACCGAAGTAACCCTCGAACATGGCCAGGATCAACAGCAGCGAGCCGATGACCCAGTTGGCCTCACGCGGACGCCGGAACGCACCCGTGAAGAAGATGCGGGCCATGTGCACCATGATCGATGCGGCGAACATCAGGGCGGCCCAGTGGTGGATCTGACGGACGAACAGGCCGCCGCGGATCTCGAAGCTGATGTCCAGCGCCGTCTCGTAGGCACGTGACATCTGCACGCCCCGAAGTGGTTGGTACACACCGTTGTAGGTGACCTCTGCCATCGACGGATCGAAGAACAGGGTCAGCCACACACCGGTGATCAGCAGCACGATGAAGCTGTACAGCGCGATCTCACCCAACAGGAACGACCAGTGGGTGGGGAACACCTTGTTCAGCTGACGGCGTACCGCCGCTGACGGGTGATACCGCGAGTCGATCGCATTGCCTTGCGCGGCAGCCATCTTGGCAAGGTCAGGGCTCATGATTTGCGCTCCCAGAATGCCGGTCCGACGGGCTCGATGAAGTTGCCGTTGGCAACCAAGTATCCGTCTTTGTCAATGGTGATGGGCAGCTGCGCCAACGCGCGCGCAGCCGGACCGAAGATGGGCTTGGCGAAGTGCAACGCGTCGAACTGCGACTGGTGGCACGGGCACAGGATGCGGTAGGTCTGCTGCTCGTACAGCGACGAGGGGCAGCCCAGGTGCGAGCACACCTTGGTGAAGGCGAACAGCTCACCGAAGTTGAAGCTCTCCTGACCCTTGCGCTTGACCACGCGATGCATGTCCGCAGGCTTGATGCGGATCAGCATGACGGGGTTGCGCACGCCCATGGCGATCTCGGTCAGCTTGTGCTCGGACTCGGTCGTGGTGCCGTCGCCGTCCGATTCCCGCCAGGGGAACACGGTTTCCATACCGCCGGCGTCGAGGTCCTCGGGCCGCATCTTGACGAAGGGCGATGAACCGGGCACACCGGTGGCACGGGCGAGGTAGATCGTCTCGCCGTGGAACCGGGGCGTCCAGCCCGAGGTCCACAGCACGGCTTCCTTGCCATTGGCGGTGGGAACGACCGGCTTCCATGGGTTCTTGATCAGACCACCGATGAACGCCACCAGGGTGCCTGCACCGAACGCGCCGAGACCGATACCCATCGACAGGCCGATGAGCTTGCGCCGCTTGATGGTCGAGCCCTCAAGAGCGTCGGTCAGGTTGGCCGCGACGGTCTTGCGGGCAACCTCGGTGGACTGCCCGTCGTGGCGATCCTGGATCGAGATTTCCTCGGGGATGAACTTCTTCTGGAACAGCACCGCACCGACGCCGATGGCCAGGACCGACAGACCGAAGGTCAGGCCGTACAGCGGGGTGGCCAGCGAGTAGATGAACTGGCCCTCGGAACCGAAGGGCTTGTACTCCCACGGCCAGAAGATGAACACCAGCAGCAGCGCCAGGCCCGAAAGTCCGCCCAGCAGAAGCCAGTACGCAACCAGACGCTCGGAGCGCTTTTCGGCCTTGGTACCCGGAACCGGCCAGCGCGGCTCCTTGAAGATGGTCTCGACGCCGTCGATCTTGCCGCCGAGCTCGACGAGTTCCTCACGCGTCATCGACGCCAGTTCGGCGTCGGTCGGCGTGCCTTCAGGGGTATTGGCGCTCATGCGCGTGCTCCGATCCACATCGCGATGCCGATGGCCGCGACGATTCCGATGATCCACATCGCCATGCCTTCGGGCGCGGGGCCGAAGCCGCCGAGGCCGTACCCGCCGTAGCTCGGGGTCTCGGCCGACTCGCGGACGTAGGCCACGATGTCGCGCTTCTCCTCGGGCGAGAGCTGGCGGTCGGAGAACCTGGGCATGTTCTGCGGACCGGTCAGCATCGCGGTGTAGATCTGGGCCGGGCTGGCCTCACCGAGATCCGGTGCGTACTTACCGGAGGACAGCGCGCCGCCCTTGCCGGTGAAGTTGTGGCACGACGCGCAGTTCAGGCGGAACAGGTCGCCACCGCGGGCCACGTTCGGACCCAGCAGCGACTCCTGGGCAACCCCACCGTTGGCGTCCCGGACGACGGTCGGGCCGCCGCCGTTGGCCTGCACGTAGGCACCCAACGCGTCGATCTGGGACTCGTCGAAGTGCTCGGGCTTGCGCGGGGCCTGGGCCTCGCCGCGCATGGCGGGCATGCGGCCGGTGGACACCTGGAAGTACACGGCGGCCTCGCCGGTACCGATCAGGCTGGGCCCACGGTCGGGAACACCCTGCAGGTTGGCGCCATGGCAAGACACGCAGGACGTGTCAAACAGCTGCTTGCCGGTGCGCAGCAGGGCCGACTGTGATTCATCAGCGACCGCTACCTGCGGTGTCGGCGTCAGCGTTGCCGCCACACCCCCCGCGACTGCCAGGCCGATCAACAGCAGTAGGCCTGCTGACAATCGCCGGCGCAGCCGACGGCGCGACTTGCTGGTCATCGAACTCCTTCTCATCGGACTCATCGGCCGTCCGACTAGCGGACGAAGTAGATGGTGGCGAACAGTGCGATCCACACGATGTCGACGAAGTGCCAGTAGTACGAGACGACGATCGCCGCGGTGGCCTGCGCGGGAGTGAACTTACTCATCTTGGTGCGCGCGAGCAGGAAGATGAACGCAACCAGACCGCCGATCACGTGCATGCCGTGGAAACCGGTCGCCAGGTAGAACACCGAGCCATAGGCGCTGCTCGGGATCGTGGTGCCCTCGCTGACGAGCATGAAGTACTCGTAAGCCTGGCCGCCGACGAAGAACGCGCCCATGAAGAACGTCAGGACGTACCACCGGCGCAGGCCGAACACGTCACCGCGCTCGGCGGCGAACACACCCATCTGGCAGGTGAACGACGACGCGATCAGCACCAGCGTCACCGGCACTGCCTCGGCGAGGTTCAGGTGCGTGGGTGGTGGTGGCCACACACCATCTGCCTGGGCGCGGGCCGTGAAGTACATCGCAAATAGCCCAGCAAAGAACATCAACTCACTGGAAAGCCATACTATGGTGCCAACACTCACCATATTCGGGCGGTTCAGCGAATGAACACGCGAGGTGATGGCGGTTCCCGAGGTGCCTACAGCGCTCGTCACCCCGCAAGTATGACGCTTTGTAGTTGTCGAACTCCACCCGGGTCGAGCAATTGGTCGGATTCGTGTCGCGAAGCCCGGGCTGAACCGGGCGGATCGACAGCCGCGATCGGGCCGGGCGATAGCATTCGGCGGTGGTCACCGCATCTTCACAGCCGTCCTCGTCCCCGTCTCGCCCCGACGGAGCGCCGACGTGGTCGCACGTTCTGGGGCGGCTGACCACGGGGCAGAGCCTGCCGAACGGGCACGCGACGTGGGCGATGGACCAGATCATGACGGGCTCGGCGACTCCCGCGCAGATCGCCGGTTTCGCGGTCGCCATGAAGATGAAACGGCCGACCTCGGCAGAAGTGGGCGAGCTGGCCGACAACATGCTGTCGCACGCCCGCCTGGTCCCCACTGACCGGATCGGCACCGAGACCGTCGATATCGTCGGTACCGGCGGCGACGGGGCCAACACCGTGAACCTGTCGACGATGGCGGCCATCGTGGTGGCCGCGTGCGGTGTCCCGGTCGTCAAACACGGCAACCGCGCGGCGTCGTCGCTGTCCGGTGGGGCGGACACGCTCGAAGCGCTCGGCGTCAAGATCGACCTGGGCGCCGACGACCTGGCCCGCAGCGTCGACGAGGTCGGCATCGGCTTCGCGTTCGCGCCGCAGTTCCACCCGTCCTACCGGCACGCGTCGGTGGTGCGTCGCGAGATCGGCGTGCCCACGGTCTTCAATCTGCTTGGGCCGCTGACCAACCCGGCCCGGCCGCGGGCCGGTCTGATCGGGTGCGCGTGGGCCGACCTGGCCGAGGTGATGGCGGGCGTCTTCGCCTCCCGCGGATCCAGTGTGCTCGTGGTCCACGGTGACGACGGCCTCGATGAGCTCACCACCACGACCACCAGCACCATCTGGCGCGTGCAGGCCGGCACCGTGGAACGCCTGACGTTCGACCCTGCCGCCTTCGGCTTCGCCCGCGCGGAGATCACCGAGCTGGTCGGCGGTGACGCCGCAACCAACGCCGCCGAGGCGCGAGCCGTCCTGGGCGGGGCCAAGGGGCCGGTGCGCGACGCCGTGGTGCTCAACGCGGCGGGGGCGATGGTCGCCCACGCCGGACTAGCCAGCGACGCCAAGTGGGTTCCTGCGTGGGAGTCCGGTTTGGCTCGAGCCGCCGAGGCCATCGACTCCGGGGCGGCCGAACAACTGCTCGCGCGTTGGGTGCGGTTCGGTCAGCAGCTCTGACGCCACTTCCTGGTGCGCCGCCAGGCGCGCCGAGCGTGCCGTCGCCGCCCACTGTGCATAGCGGCCCGCCGACTCCCGCGGCGTCGCCCAACCCACGTCGGCTCGAACGATCCGCACCCCGGGCTGGGCGAGCCAGCGGGCGATGAGCGCCGTCTCCTCGACGAGTGCACCGCCGAGCGGTCCGTCACCCGGCAGCACCACTTGCGCCGCCGCGCACAGCGCGTCCACGACCGGCATCGGCGGAACGCCGCGCGCAGCAGTACCGGCCGCGGCCAGCTGACCGGACCGGATGACCGTCAGCTGCCAACCGCCGGTGCCGTCGCTGCGCGCCGCCACCAGTTCCGGCACGGCGACCAGGGCACGCAGCCGTTGACCCCGCCACAGCGTCTCGATGGCCATGGCGGCATGGTCACGCATCCGCGCCGCGGTCTCGTAGCGGTTGGCCGCGGCCAGCTCGTCGATATGAGCCAGCACGGCTGCCAGTGGCGCGCTTGCGGTCCCGTCGATCAGCGCGGTGGCGCGCTCGGGAGCCGCGCCGTACGCGGCGGCGTCGGCGCCTTGGGGCGCCGGACACGGCGACAGCTCACGTTCCGGACACCGGTGCACGGCTGCGACGCCGAAACGGGCGGTACAGGTGCGAATCCCGGCGAACCGGGCCAGCAGGTCGCCGGTCAGTACGGCGTCGGCGCGGGCTGAGAACGGCCCGATGGCGGTGCGCTGCCCAGGGTTTCGCACCACCGAGAAACGTGGGAACGCCTCATCGGTGAGCGCCAGCCACCACCAGCGCTGCGGGAACTTGGACCGGCGGTTGTAGGGCGGCGCGTGCGCGGCCAACAGCCGCAGCTCGCGTACCCCGGCCTCCAGCTCGTGTGCGCACTCGACGTGGTCGACCGCGCGGGCCAACGACGTCATCTCCTTCATCCTGGCGCGAGGGTCGGCACCGGTGAAGTACTGGCGCACCCGACGGCGCAGGTCGACGGCGGTGCCGACGTAGAGGACCTCGTCGGACGGCCCGCGGAACAGATACACGCCTGGCCGGTTCGGTAGCCGGTCGGCCAACGCCCGGTTGCGGCGCTGCGCGGGTGTGGTGTTGGGCAGGTACGACCGCAGATCGGCGAAGGTGTGGATGCCCTGATTGCCCACCCGCTCGATCAAGCCGTGCAGCACGTCCACGGTGGCCCGGGCGTCGTCGAGGGCCCGGTGCGTCGGCGTGGTCGACGCACCGAACAATCGGGCCAGCGCGGCGAGCCGAACGCTCGGCGCCTCGTCGCGGGTCAAGACGCGCCGGGCCAGCTTCACCGTGCACAGCACCGGCGGACGCGGCCACGGCAGCTGCGCACGTTGCGCTGCCGCGCGCAGGAAGCCGATGTCGAAGCCGGCGTTGTGGGCCACCAGCACCGCGCCCCGAGAGAATTCGAGGAATGCGGGCAGGACGCTGTCGATTCGCGGCGCGTCACGCACCATAGCCGTTGTGATGCCGGTCAATTGGACGATCTGCGGTGGGATCGCCCGGCCGGGGTCGATCAGGGTGGCCAGCTCACCGAGCACTTCGCCACCGCGCACCTTGACCGCGCCGATCTCGGTGATGGCGTCGTAGCCGCCGCCCGGTTGCGTCGCCGTGGCGCGCCCGCCCGTGGTTTCCAGGTCGACCACCACGAAAGTGGTGTCGGCGAGGCTGACCGCCTCCAACTCGTTCTCGAAGTCCAACGGCAGCTGCCCCGAATCGGCAACGCGACGCTGGCCCATGGCACAAGACGCTAGGCACAACCACCGACAACGCGACGCCGCCGCGCCCGCGACTGCGCTACTTGTCGGGTCTGTCGCGCCAATCCGCTGCGCTACTTGTCGGGTCTCTCGCTCCAATCCGCTGCGCTACTTGTCGGTCCCCGTCGTTACCGTGCGCCTAACACCGATCGAGAGGACGGTCAAGATGACATCTGCGCACCAACCAGGCAGGCCCGCGCCTGACATCGGCAGCGTGACCATCGACTGCGACGACTGCGCGGTCCGCGGTCCCGGCTGCCAGGACTGCGTTGTCAGCGTTTTGCTCGGCGTGCCTGAGAAGTTGCTGGACGACGAGCGCCGGGCCCTGGAAGTGCTGGCAGACGTGGGATTGGCACCGCGACTGCGGCTCGTGCCGATTCACCGAAACGGCACACCCGGGGTCGCCTGACGACACGCATCGCCTGGCGCACAGGAAAAATATTCCTCCGGGGCTGTTAGATTTGCATCTCCCGTCGGAGATTTCCATCTCCTGTTGGACAAGACCGATGCCGTTTCGTAACCTATCTGAGACCTAAGAGCAGTTCGAGGCGGCTCGCTAACGCCAGTTGTGAGGACGAAAACTTGAGGCACGACCGCGCGCACGGGCCCACAAGTCGTGTCAAGCGACCCATTGCAGGTGCAATCGCGGGCTTGACCGTAATGGCCGGACTTCTTGCCGGCGCTGCGCAGGCGGACCCTGCGCAGGACGCTCTGGCAAAGCTCAATGAGTTATCTAGGCAGGCCGAACAGACTACCGAGGCGATGCACTCGGCACAAATCGACCTGAACAAAAAGCTTGCGGCACAAGAGGTTGCGGACAAGCAGCATGCTGACGACGTCGCGGCTGTCGATACCGCCAAGGCGCAGCTGGCAACGTTCCAGGTCGCCGTGGACAAGGTCGCCGCAACGCAGTACATGGGTGGCCGGACGTCGGGCTTCGACGCGATGCTGACCGCCGACTCGCCGCAGCAGCTGATCGATCAACTCGCCGTCCAGCGCGTGATGGCCGCAGAGATGGCCGGGCAGATGCAGAACTACCGCGAGGTCGGCCAGAAGGCCGCCGACGCCGAGGCGGCGTCGGCCAAGTCCGCTGCCGACGCCAAGACCGCAGCCGAGCAGGCCGCCGCCGTGCGCGCCGACCTGCAATCCAAGCAAAGCCAGCTGCAGGTCCAGATCGCCATCGTCAAGTCGCAGTACCAGGCCCTCACCCCGGGACAGCGCGAAGCGCTCGCCGCCACGCCGCCCGCACCGGTGGCCCCGCCGCCACCAGCTCCGGAGGCGTTGCCACCGGCGCAGGATCCCAGCATCCAGGCCTCCGCACCCGACGGCATCCCGCCCGGCGACGTCGCTCCGCCGGAGGCCGCGACACCCGGCGGTAGCGGGCATTCGGCAACGGTCATCCAGGCCGCGCTGAGCCGCATCGGCTCGCCGTACTCGTGGGGTGCGGCCGGGCCGGGCTCGTTCGACTGCTCGGGTCTGGTGATGTGGTCGTTCCAGCAGGCCGGTATCTCGCTGCCGCACTCCAGCCAGGCCTTGGCCGCGGGTGGACAGCCGGTCTCCATGGACCAGATCCAGCCCGGCGACCTGGTGACGTACTACTCGGATGCCTCGCATGTCGGCATCTACATCGGCGACGGAATGATGGTGCACGCGTCGACTTATGGCGTCCCCGTTCGGGTCGCCCCGGTCAACAATGCGCCGATCTACGACATCCGTCGGTACTGATCCGTCCGTCTCTCGGCCGGTTCTGGGCACCGCTTTACTGGCTGAGCTGATTGTGGCGGCCGCAGTACTGTGGCCTGCTGCCGCGCCCGCTCAATCTCCGCCACCCGCGCCGTCGGCCCTGCCCGCTGTCGGCGTCGTCCCCGCCGTCAGTGCCCCGGATCCCGTGACGGCGGTGGTCCTGCCCGACGGCCGCACCGCACAGTTGCTCGGGTTGGGCGGTGAACGCACCGCGGCTCTGCTGGGCCGCCTCGACACCGAGCTCGGTACCGCCGCGACAGTGGTCACCGGCTTCTGGGGACCCGATTGGCCCCACGAGATCAACCTCGTCGTCGCCGGATCAGACGACCAATTCCGTGTGCTGGCCGGCGGGGCAGAGGACATCGCCGCGACCACCACCGCACAGCGCATCATGTTCGCCCCGGGCGCTGCCGACATGAGCCGGCCGGCGCTGCGAATCGTGCTGCGCCACGAGCTGTTCCATTACGCGTCGAGGGCACGTACCGCGCCCGACGCCCCCCGCTGGCTCACCGAAGGCGTCGCCGACTACGTCGGGCGCCCGGCCGAACCGCTCCCGGGCCCGACCCGCGCCGCCGAACTGGCCCAGTTGCCCAGCGACGCCGACCTGGACTCGATCGGTGCCGCGAGATCGCTCGCCTACGACCGGGCCTGGTGGTTCAGCCGTTACGTGGCCGACCGATACGGCCCGCGTGCACTGCGGGATCTCTATCTGCGGGCCTGCGGATTCGGGCATCCCGATGTCGCCACCGCGGTGCACGACGTACTGGGGATCGATCTTGATCGGGTACTCGCCGGTTGGCGGCAGTGGCTCAGCCGCTAGACCTGACTGTGCTCCTCGCGTGCGCGCGACCTGGTTGTGCTCCTCGCGTGCGCGGCCTGAACGCCGATGTGTAAGGTGAGGGCACAATGACGCGGGTTCTGTTGGTCACCAACGATTTTCCGCCGCGGCGTGGGGGCATCCAGTCATATCTCGAGGCGTTCGTCGGGCAGTTGACGAGCTCGGGTGAGCACCGGCTGACGGTCTATGCGCCGAAATGGAAAGGCGCCGAGGCCTATGACGAGACCGCCGCGGCCGCTTACCAGGTGGTGCGGCACCCGACCACGCTGATGATCCCGGAGCCGACGGTCGCGACCCGGATGTGCCGGCTCATCGGTGAACACGACATCGACACGGTCTGGTTCGGTGCGGCGGCACCGCTGGCCCTGTTGGGACCGCTGGCGCGGCGGGCCGGAGCCAGCCGGGTGGTCGCAAGCACCCACGGGCACGAGGTGGGCTGGTCGATGCTGCCGGTGGCCCGCAGCGCGTTGCGCCGCATCGGCGACGACGCCGACGTCGTGACGTTCGTCAGCCACTACACCCGGGGGCGGTTCGCCTCAGCGTTCGGACCCCGTGCCGCCCTCGAACACCTGCCGCCAGGCGTGGACACCGACCGGTTCCAGCCCGACCAGGCCGCCCGCGCCGAGATGCGCAAGCGATACGGCCTGGGCGGCAGCCCGGTGGTGGTGTGCCTGTCGCGGCTGGTGCCGCGCAAGGGGCAGGACATGCTGATCCGGGCGCTGCCGGCGATCCGGCGGCGAGTGCCCGGCACCATTCTGGTCGTCGTCGGCGGTGGGCCGTATCTCGACAAGCTCAAGCAACTGGCACACGAGTGCGGCGTTGCCGAGCATGTGGTGTTCACCGGCGGGGTGCCGAGCGACGAACTGCCCGCCCACCACGCCATGGCGGACGTGTTCGCGATGCCGTGCCGCACGCGGGGCGCCGGATTGGATGTCGAGGGCCTCGGCATCGTCTACCTGGAGGCCTCGGCCAGTGGTGTGCCGGTGGTCGCCGGAACCTCCGGCGGGGCACCGGAAACCGTGCTCGACGGGGAGACCGGCACCGTCGTCGACGGCACCGACGTCACCGCGATCGTGACCGCTGTCGGTGACCTGCTCGACGATCCGGGACGGGCCGCCGCCATGGGCGTCGCGGGCAGGCACTGGGCGGTGGACAACTGGCAGTGGCGGGCCAAGGGCGCCCGCCTCGCCGAGTTGCTTTCCGGCTGAGCCGATTACGGCTCGCGGCGCTCAGCCGTAGAGCGCCGCGATGTCGTCGGCGAACTTCTCCGCGACGACCTTGCGCTTGACCTTCAGCGTCGGCGTCAACTCGCCGGTCTCCTCGGTGAAGTCCACCGGCAGGATGCGGAACTTGCGGATCGCCTCGGCCTTGGACACCGCCTCGTCGGCCTCCTTGACCGCCAAGTCGATCTCGGAAACCAGATCCGGATCGTTGGCCAGGTCGGCCACGGTGGCCGCGGCGTCCTTGCCGTTGCGCTGCTTCCAGCCCTCGAACGCCTCCGGGTCGATGGTGATCAGCGCGGCGATGAAAGGCTGCTGGTCGCCGACGCACATGGCCTGGCTGATCAGCGGGTGCGCCCGCAGGCGGTCTTCCAGGATGGCGGGGGCGACGTTCTTGCCGCCCGCGGTGACGATGATTTCCTTCTTGCGGCCCACGATGGTCAGGAAGCCGTCGTCGTCGATGGCGCCGAGGTCACCCGTGTGGAACCAGCCGTCTTCGATGGCCTCGGCCGTGGCCTGCTCGTTGTGCCAGTAGCCGTTGAACACCACGCCGCCCTTGACCAGCAGCTCACCGTCGTCGGCGAGGCGCATGCTGTTGCCGGGCAACAACTTTCCGACCGAGCCGACCTTGAGCGCACCGACCTGGTTGACGGTGATGGCCGCGCTGGTCTCGGTCAGCCCGTAGCCCTCGTAGATGGTCAGGCCGACGCCGCGGTAGAAGTGCCCGAGCCGCGCGCCCAGCGGTGCGCCGCCGGAGATCGACGCGCGGCAGTCTCCGCCGAGCGCCGCGCGCAGCTTGCCGTACACCAGCTTGTCGAACAGGCCGTGCTTGAGCTTGAGCAGCAGGCTCGGGCCACCCTGGTCCAGCACCTGGCTGTATTCGATCGCCGTGGCCACGGCCTGGTCGAAGATCCAGCCTTTGCCGTCGTTGCGGGCATTCTGCTCGGCGGTGTTGTACACCTTCTCGAACACCCGGGGCACCGACACCACCAGCGTGGGCTTGAACACCCCGAACATCGGGACCAGGTTCTTGATGTCGCTGCTGAAGCCGAGCGCCACCTTGTTGGTGAAGGCGGCCACGGTGATCGCCCGCGACAGCACGTGGGCCAGCGGCAGGAACACCAGCATCCGCTGGCCCTTGGTCAAGAGGTCCGGGAACGCGGCTTTGGCGCCGTGGATCTCCGAGAGCAGATTGGCGTGGGTGAGCTGGCAGCCCTTGGGCAGGCCCGTGGTGCCCGAGGTGTAGATCAGGGTGGCCGGATCCGAGGACTTCACCGCGGCCAACCGGGTTTGCAGCTCGGCGGGGTCGGTCGCCGCGCCCGCCTCGGCCAGAGCGTCCAGTGCGGCCGGGCCGGTGCCGTCGATCCGCAGTACCTTGCGCACGGTGGGCAGCTGATCGCGCAGCTGCTCGACCCGTTCGGCGTGGGCATCGGTCTCGGCGACCACCAGCACGGCCGAGGAGTTGTCGAGTACGTGGCGGATCTGCTCGGGCGCCGAGGTCTCGTAGATCGGCACCGTGACCGCGCCGACCGACAAGATGGCGAAATCGACGATCGGCCATTCGTAGCGGGTGGCCGACAGGATCGCGACCCGGTCGCCGGGCTGTACCCCTTCGGCGATCAAACCCAAAGCGGTGAGGCGGATCTGTGCGGCAACCTGCGCGCAGGTGACGTCGGTCCAGGCGCCGTTGACGAGCCGCTGGAAGATGACGTGGTGGGGATCCTCGCGCTCATGGGTGTATACGGCGTCGACAACCGTGTCGTGTTCGCCGATCTGAAACGTTGCCGGAACGCTGTACTCACGCACGATCTTGGGCCCCTTAGTCGCCGGTGGCAGAACTTCCGCGCGACAAGCCTAGTCGGCCCCGTCGATCACCCGGCAGCGCATATGTGAAGCTAGGTGCTCATGAACAGCGTCCAGATCGCGGATGAGACCTTCGTCTGCGCAGATCCCGCCGACGTCGGGCGTGCCGTTGCCGATTCCGCCAACTGGCGGCGCTGGTGGCCGGACCTGCGGCTCACAGTCATCGAGGACCGGGCCGAGAAGGGGCAGCGCTGGACCGTTGCCGGCGCCTTGACCGGCACCATGGAGGTCTGGCTCGAAGAAGTGCTCGACGGGGTGATCCTGCATTACTTCCTGCACGCCGAACCCGCAGGTGCCGCGGCATGGGAACTGGCCAAGATGGATCTGGCCAAACTGAATCACCAGCGCCGCGTGGCGGGGAAGGTGATGTCGTTCGAGATCAAGCAGCGGCTGGAGGCATCCCGACCGGTCGGGGTTTCCCGCCTGGTCTGACAATGCGCCGCAGGCGATGCGGGAGAGTAGATTTTTCCGCGAAGGCGGTGGCAACGCCGCGTGGTGGGGAGAAGGGCGTGCAGTGGCCGACAAGACGGCGCAGACCATCTATATCGAGGCCGATCCGTCGACGGTGATGGATGTCATCGCCGATATCGGCTCTTATCCGGAGTGGGTGGCCGAGTACAAGGAGACCGAGGTACTCGACGTCGACGAAAACGGCCTGCCGAAAAAGGCCCGGCTGGTTCTCGACGCGGCGGTGCTCAAGGACACCATGGTGTTGTCCTACGTATGGCCCGCTGACCGCACGTCGGTCAGCTGGACGTTGGAGTCGAGCTCGTTGCTGCGTGCGCTGGAGGGCACATATCGCCTGGCGCCCAAGGGATCCGGCACGGACGTCACCTACGAACTGTCTGTCGACCTGATGATCCCGATGATCGGGTTGCTCAAGCGGAAGGCGGAAAGGCGGCTCACCGACACCGCGCTCAAAGACCTCAAGAAGCGAGTCGAGGTGCACTGACCTGAGCGGTGATGGTGCGCGGATCAGCCTGTTCGTCGGCAAGGGCGGGGTGGGCAAGTCGACGCTGGCAGCCGCGACCGCGGTACGTGACGCCCGAGCCGGGCTGCGGGTGCTCATCGTCTCCACCGACCAGGCGCATTCGACGGGTGATGTCCTCGGCACTGTGCTGACCGCGACCGGGCAGCGGGCGCCCACCAGGGTCCTGGCCGACGACGCCGATGTCGGGGGCGGTTTTCTCGATGCCCTGGCGCTGGACACGCTGGCCCTGCTGGAGGCCCGCTGGGTCGAGGTGGTCACGCCGCTGTCCGAGCGGTTCAGTGAATCGGATCTGGGAAACGTTGCGCCGGAGGAACTTTCGGCGTTACCGGGAATTCAGGAAGTGCTCGGCCTGCACGAGGTGGGTGAGCTCGCCGCATCGGGTCGGTGGGACCACGTCGTGGTGGACTGCGCCTCGACCGCCGACGCGTTGCGGATGCTCACTCTGCCTGCCACGTTCGGGCTGTACCTGGAACGGGCCTGGCCCCGGCATCGCCGGTTGTCGGGCGGCGCCGAGAACGCGGCCATCGTGGCATTGCTCGAGCGCATCGATGCCGGCGTCTCGCGGCTGAGCTCCCTGCTCACCGACGGCGAGCACGTGAGCGCCCATCTGGTGCTCACGGCCGAGCGTGTGGTGGCTGCCGAGGCAATCCGTACGCTGGGTTCGCTGGCGTTGATGGGCGTAGGTGTGGCCGAACTGATCGTCAATCAGGTTTTGGTGCAGGATGATTCGTTCGAGTATTCGAACCTTCCCGCGCATCCTGCGTTCGACTGGTACTCCGAACGGATCGCCGAGCAGCGAAACGTGCTGGACCAACTGGCCGGCTCCATCGGTGATGTGCAGTTGGTGATGGTGCCGCACCTGGCCGGGGAACCGATCGGGCCCAAGGCGCTGGGGGAGCTGCTCGAGTGCGCGCGCCGCCGCGACGGGACGCCACCGCCGGGGCCGTTGCGTCCGGTCGTGGACCGGGAATCGGGGTCTGGCCTCGAGGCGGTCTACCGGTTGCGGCTAGAGTTGCCGCAGGTCGACTCATCCGCGCTGACGCTTGGCCGGGTCGGCGACGACTTGGTCATCGGTGTTTCAGGTGTGCGACGCCGGGTTCGGTTGGCGTCCGTGCTGCGGCGATGCATCGTCACGGACGCCCAGTTACGAGGCAGTGAGCTGACGGTGCGTTTTCGACCGGATCCGGAGGTATGGCCGGCATGAGTGGGTCTCATCCCGACCTGGGCCCGGAACTACGGGAGTTGGCACAGGCGATCCTCGACCGGCTCGACCCTGCCGTACGGCTCGCGGCGGCCGGTTTGGCGGCAAGCGCGGCCGGGGCTCCGGGCAAATGCCAGCAGGTGTGGTGCCCGGTGTGCGCGCTGGCAGCGCTGATCAACGGTGAGCAGCATCCGCTGCTCGGGGTGATCGCCGAGCACAGTGTCGCGCTGCTGACGGTGATCCGCGCGGTGCTCGACAACGATGCGCATGCCCCCGAAACTCCTGGGCCTGACGGGGGACCGGATTCTCCGTCGCCCGACGATTCACCACCCGCAGGGCCCGGCCGCTACCAGCACATTCCCGTCACCGTCGAGGAATGAGACCGCTCCCGTAGACGGGCGGTCAAGTGGTAGCCGCCACAACCCCTGAGTACAGTTGTCCCAGAGCATTCCGATGGGGAGGGTCCATGTGGTACTGGCTTTTCAAGTTCATCTTCATGGGACCCTTGCTGTCCTTGCTCGGCCGGCCGAAAGTCACTGGGCTTGAGCATGTTCCGGCGTCCGGTGCGGTGATCTTGGCCAGTAACCATCTGGCGGTGGCAGACAGTTTCTATCTGCCACTGGTGGTGAGCCGCCGGATCACCTTCCTGGCCAAGGCCGAGTACTTCACCGGAACCGGGATCAAGGGCCGGTTGACCCGGTGGTTCTACACGGTGGCCGGACAGGTCCCGATCGACCGGACCGACGCCGATTCGGCGCAGAGCGCATTGAGCACCGCCGAGCGCATCCTCAGCGAGGGCAAGCTGCTCGGGATGTACCCCGAAGGCACCCGCTCCCCGGACGGCCGGCTCTACAAGGGCAAGACGGGCCTGGCCCGGCTGGCTCTGCAGACCGGCGTTCCGGTGATTCCGGTCGCGATGGTCGGAACCAATGTGGTGAACCCGCCCGGAAGCAAGATGTGGAAGTTCGGCCGCGTCGAGGTGCGGTTCGGCAAGCCGATGGATTTCAGTCGTTTTGACGGTCTGGCCGGCAACCGCTTCATCGAGCGTGCGGTGATCGACGAGGTGATGTACGAGCTGATGGGCCTGTCCGGCCAGGAGTACGTCGACCTCTACGCCGCGGACGTGAAGAGCAACCCCGCCAGCGCTGGGGCGGGGAATCCCGCGGCGCGCCTTCCGCAGGCGGCCGCCGGCTGAGCCGGCAGTTCAACTCCGCCGGCTGAGCCGGCAGTTCAACTCCAGCCGGCTGAGCCGGTTTTATCGGTACGACGCGACCGCAGCCTGGCTGGTCCGGTCGCCGGCATGCGTCGTCGACGTCAGGCCGGTCACCACGATCACGGCCAGCGCCCACCACACATAGGAGCAGCCGACCAGCTGCCGCCACAGCGATGCGGCGGTCTCGTGGTGCGGTGACATCAGGGTGATCGGCGTCCAGATCATCAGCGCCATCCCGGCCACTGTGACCGTGGTCAGCGCGGCGCTACGGCGGCGGTAGGCGGTGACTCCCGTGACCAGCAGCGTCGGCAGCGTCCACACCCAGTGGTGCGACCACGACACCGGGGAGACGACGAGCCCGAACATCGCCACGCAGATCAACGCCAGCATCGATGACGCGTCGGCCCGCTCCGGATCGACCACGGCGATACGCAACGCGCGGTGCGCGGCCCACACGGTCAGCGCCAGCACCGCCAGACAGGCCAGCACCCACAGCACGAAGCGGGGTGCCTCGCTCAGGCCGAGTCGAGCCAGCACACCCGCGATGTTCTGGTTGGTGTTCAGCGTCGCGGTGCCGATCCGGTCGGTGTTGCGGACGGTTTCGGTCCAGTACTCCACCGAATCCCGAGCAGCCAGGGCGAAGCCGGCGAGTGTCGCGACGACTGTCGAGCCGGCGGTCCACAGCAGGGTCCGGATATCGCGGCGCAACAGGAAATACAGCAGGAACACGGCTGGGGTGAGCTTGACCGCGATGGCCAGGCCCAGCAGGATGCCGCGCGGCCACGGGGTGCGCCGCGGCACGCAGTCGGCGATCACCAGTGTCATCAGCACGACGTTGATCTGGCCGAACTCGAAGTTGGACCGGATCGGCTCGAGATAGACCACCGCCGGGGCGACCACAGCGGCTGCCAGCCAGCAGCGACGCAGCCAGGCCGGTTCGGAGGTCACCGTGGTCTGCGGCCAGACGTTGAGCCGCGTCAGCACCATGACGGTCGAGGCGATCAGCAGCACCAGCGTGGTCAGGGTGATCGCGGCGCTGGCGGCAGGCAGGGACAGCCAGGCGAACGGGGCAAACGAGATGGCGGCCAGCGGGGGATAGGTGAACGGCAGGTCCAGCCCGCCCTGGGTGTGGAAGATGGCACCGTCGGGGTACAGCGGCTTGCCGTCCAGCCAGGCCCGCCCACCCATCCGGTAGACGTCGATGTCGATCCGGTACGGGGTGTGTCCGAGCAGTTTGTAACCTGCCCAGGCCAGCGCCGCCAAAGTCAGCAGCTGGAAAATTCGCCATGCGATGGTCGGTGCCCAACCAGCCCAGCCGGGCGCCTTCCGCTTACTCATGTCCTCAACAGACTATCGGTGGCCACCTGGCACAGGTGAATCCACGGCCCCGGCGCGCTCTGCTCGGCGTAAGTTTTCTCAGCGTGCACGTGACCGCCCACCTCTACCTCGTGACCCGCGATCGCCTGCCCTTGCTGTGCTGCCTGGTGGCGTTCATCCTCACGTTCTTCGTGACCCGGACCGTGGTGCGTTACATCCGTCGGCACGCCAACAGCGACAAGCCGCCCAAGTGGTGGCAGCCCCGCAACATCGGTCACGGCACGCTGCACATTCACCACATGGTGATCGGAATCATCCTGGTGATGCTCTCCGGGATCACGATGGTGACGCTGTCGGTCAGCGGCGGGGTTCCCGAGTTCGCCGTGGCCTCGACATTCTTCGGTATCGGCGCCGCGCTGGTGCTCGACGAGTTCGCGCTGGTCCTTCACCTGTCCGACGTGTACTGGGAGGAGGACGGCCGCACCTCGGTGGATGCGGTGTTCGCCGCGGTGGCGGTGGCGGGGTTGTTGATCCTGGGTTTCAATCCGCTGTCGTTTTTCGATATCAATATCTGGCGGGAGGACCAGTCCGTGTTCGCCCGGACGATCGTGGTGGTGGTCGCGGTGACCACTCTGCTGCTCGCGGTCGTGGTGTTGCTCAAAGGCAAGGTGTGGACCGGATTGGTGGGTATGTTCATCACCCCGTTGCTGTTCGTCGGGGCTATCAGGCTGTCGCGGCCGCATGCGCCCTGGGCGCGCTGGCGTTACACCACGCGGCCCCGCAAGATGCACCGCGCCCTGGAGCGTGAGCGCTGGTTGCGCCGACCGGTGGTGCAGGCCAAGCTGTGGGTCCAGGACGTGATCGCCGGGACGCCGAAGTTCCCCGACGACGCTGCCGTCGACAAGCAGCTTGATCGGGAGATCCACGCCGCGCCGGCACCGGGACAGGTGGCCTGATGCGTTACTTCTACGACACCGAGTTCATCGACGACGGCCGCACCATCGACTTGATCTCGATCGGCGTGGTGGCCGAAGACGGCCGCGAATACTACGCGATATCAACGGAATTCGATCCGGACCGGGCGGGCCGCTGGGTGCGTAAGCACGTGTTGCCCAAGCTGCCGTCGCCGTCGTCGAAGCTGTGGCGGTCCCGCCGTCAGATTCGCGAGGAGCTCGAGGAGTTCTTCGGTATCGAAGGTGACGAGCCGATCGAGCTGTGGGCCTGGGTGGGGGCCTACGACCATGTGGTGTTGTGTCAGCTGTGGGGCCCGATGACCGAGCTGCCGCAGGCCATCCCTCGGTTCACCCGCGAGCTGCGCCAGTTCTGGGAGGATCGCGGTTCGCCGCGGATGCCACCGCGATCACGCGATGCGCACGACGCGCTCGTCGACGCGCGGCAGAACCTGGAGCGGTTTCAGTTGATCAGGGAAACGGGGTCGGCGCCGCAGGTCGAGTCCACTCAGGCGGCAGAAACAGGGGTTAACCGGCGGCTACCATGAACGGGTGAACTGGACCGTCGACATCCCCATCGAGCAGCTGCCGCCGCTGCCACCGTTGACCGACGAGCTGCGGCAGCGTCTGGACGCCGCACTGGCCCGGCCGGCCGCACAGCAGCCCAGCTGGGACGCCGATGCCGCCAAGGCCATGCGGACGGTTCTGGAGAGCGTCCCGCCGGTCACCGTGCCGTCGGAGATCGAGAAGCTCAAGGGTCAGCTCGCCGAGGTTGCGCTCGGCAAGGCGTTCCTGCTGCAGGGTGGCGACTGCGCCGAGACATTCGTCGACAACACCGAGCCCCACATCAGGGCCAACATCCGCACATTGCTGCAGATGGCCGTCGTACTCACATACGGCGCGAGCATGCCGGTGGTGAAGGTGGCCCGGATCGCCGGGCAGTACGCCAAGCCGCGTTCGACCGACATCGACGCGCTGGGCCTGGAGTCCTACCGCGGCGACATGGTCAACGGGTTCGCCCCGGACGCCGCGGTCCGCGCCCACGATCCGTCGCGGCTGGTGCGTGCCTACGCCAACGCCAGCGCGGCGATGAACATGGTTCGCGCGTTGACGTCGTCGGGCCTGGCCTCGTTGCACCTGGTGCACGACTGGAACCGGGAATTCGTGCGGACCTCGCCCGCGGGCGCCCGGTACGAGGCGCTCGCCGGTGAGATCGACCGCGGCTTGCGGTTCATGTCGGCCTGCGGTGTGGCCGATCGCAACCTGCAGACCGCTGAGATCTTCGCCAGCCACGAGGCCCTCGTGCTGGATTACGAGCGCGCGATGCTGCGGCTGTCCGACGAACTGGACGGCACCCCCCGGTTGTACAACCAGTCCGCGCATTATCTGTGGATCGGTGAGCGCACCCGTCAGCTCGACGGCGCGCACATCGCGTTCGCCGAGGTGATCGCCAACCCGATCGGGGTGAAGCTGGGCCCGACCACGTCGCCGGAGCTCGCCGTCGAGTACGTCGAACGGCTCGACCCGCACAACGAGCCCGGCCGGCTGACGCTGGTGACCCGGATGGGCAACAACAAGGTGCGCGATCTGCTGCCTCCGATCATCGAGAAGGTGCAGGCCACCGGTCATCAGGTGGTCTGGCAGTGCGACCCGATGCACGGCAACACCCACGAGTCGTCGACCGGTTACAAGACCCGGCATTTCGATCGCATCGTCGACGAGGTTCAGGGCTTCTTCGAGGTGCACCACGCCCTCGGCACACATCCGGGTGGCATCCACGTCGAGATCACCGGCGAGAACGTCACCGAGTGTCTCGGTGGCGCCCAGGATATTTCGGACTCGGACCTGGCCGGCCGCTACGAGACGGCGTGCGATCCGAGGCTCAACACCCAGCAGAGCCTTGAGCTGGCGTTCCTCGTCGCGGAGATGTTGCGCGACTAGGACATTCGGCCGTGGCGGTCAGATGAGCGCAGCGATGTTGCTGCCCAGCGTCCACGCCGCCACGGCCACCAGCCCGGTGAACGTCAGCACCGCGATCACCCAGAACGCCAGTGCGCGCTTGGCGCGCTGCTGCGCCCAGTAGAACTCGCTCATCTCGATGCCGGCGAATCGTGTTGCCGCAGCAGGGTATTCGTTGTAGTCGGCGGAGCCGTCCGGAACGGGCGCCCAGTCCTGGTCACGGGTCAGTTCGCGCGTGAGTTGCCGGGGCGGCACCGGAGGATGCGCCGGCTGCGGCATAGGCGGCGGCGTCATCTCGGTGGGCGGATCCTGACGGCTGTGGACCCTCGTCGCCGCCAGGTGCTGCGCAGAGTTACGCGGTGCCGGGACCCGGAAGGCGGGCAGTCCGAGTTCGGCGACGATGTCGTGCAGATCGTCGCTCATCGCGTCGGCGTCGGCGTAGCGGTCCGCGGGGTCGCGCGCGGTGGCCCGGCGCACCAGCGCATCGAACTCCGGTGGCACACCGGCGATTACGGTGCTGGGCGGCCGTACATCGTGATCCATCCGCTGATACGCGACGGACAGCGCGGAGTCACCGGTGAACGGCGTCACGCCCGAGAGCAGCTCGTACGTCAGGATGCCCACCGCGTAGACGTCGCTGCGTGGGTCGGCGTCACCGGTACTGACCTGCTCGGGCGACAGGTAGGCCGCCGTGCCCAGAATCACGCTGGTGGAAGTGATCTTGGCTTCGGCGACCGCACGTACGAGCCCGAAATCGGCGATCTTCACGTCGCCGCCATCGGAGATCAGCACGTTCTCCGGCTTGATGTCACGATGCACCAGGCCCGCTCGGTGCGCCACGGCGAGCCCGCCCAGCACCGGGGTCAGGACGGCGGCCACTGCGTGCGGCGGCATCGGGCCCCGCTCGGTCAGCAACTCGCGCAGCGTTCCGCCCTCGATGAGCTCCATCACGAGAAAAGGCGGCTGATGGGCGGTGCCTCCGCCGCCCTGGTCGTAGACCGCCACCAGCCCGGGATGGCTCAGCCGGGCCACCGCCCGGGCCTCGCGCTGGAACCGTGCGAGGAAATGGGCGTCACCGGCGTACCGCGAATCCATGACCTTGACGGCGACCGGACGGTCGAGCCGCGTGTCCAGCCCGCGATAGACCGTCGACATCCCACCGGTGGCGATCGGAGTCTGAACCTCATACCGCCGATCCAGCACGGTGCCGACGAGCGGGTCCGATTGCTGGTGCGCCTCCACCGAACACATGTTACGAGTCGCCCGGGTAGTCCTAGAATCGGTGCGGTGAGCAGCATTCCGGCCGCCGATGACGTTCTTGATCCCGGCGAAGCCGTCTATGACCTTCCTACTGTCGCCGACATGCTCGGCATATCCGTCACCAAGGTGCATCAACAACTGCGTGAAGGCCATCTCATCGCGGTGCGCCGCGACGGGGTGCTCGTGGTGCCGAAGATCTTTTTCGATGCCTCCGGGCATGTCGTGAAGTCCTTGCCGGGATTGCTCGTGGTGCTCAGTGACGGTGGCTATCGCAGCACCGAGATCGTGCGCTGGTTGTTCACGCCCGATGC
The DNA here is from genome assembly GCF_002157835.1 of Mycobacterium dioxanotrophicus. NCBI lineage: Bacteria > Bacillati > Actinomycetota > Actinomycetes > Mycobacteriales > Mycobacteriaceae > Mycobacterium > Mycobacterium dioxanotrophicus. The sequence goes on from NZ_CP020809.1 coordinate 2,818,288, forward strand.
GTCGCTGACCATCAGCCGCGACGGCTCCACCGACCGGCAGGCCAACGCGCGCCCGGTCGACGCGCTGCATTCCCACCAGGCCCGTGAGGTGGTCCGCCGGGCCCAGGCCATGGCGTACTGATCCCGTTCGCACTTGCACTTGCACTTGCACTTGCAGTTGCACCGCGACCGTGCGTGTCTGCTGCCCGACACGCCGCTGACCGCCAACGCTTAACGCACGCTCATGCGAGGCGAGCGTGCGCGGAATGACGGCGTAACCCGGCGTGTTGGCCGGCAGACACGCACGCTCGGCGAGCCTAGGCCGCGGCAGGCTCGGGTTCGTCGGCCGCGGCGGCGTCGGGTTCGGGTGCCCGGTACAGCGAATACCAGGCGATCGCGGCGCACGCCGTCGTGAGGAGCACATGCGCCCACGAGTACATGCCGTGGGCGCCGTCGGGCTTCCACATCACCATGATCCAGGTGGAGAACCCGGCGACCGCCGCTATCGCGGGCCGGGTCTGGACCAACGCGGCGGCGACCGCCAGCGGCCAGGTGTAGTACCAGGGGAGTGCCGCAGGCACGAACAACACCACGACGACCATCGCCAGCGCGATACCGGTGAGCGCTTCGCGGTCGGTGTGCCGGAAGCGCCACCACAGCAGCGGCAGCGCGACCACGATCACGACGATGCCGATGATCCGAGCCACCTCGAGCACCGCGTAGAAGTTGACCGGGAAGAGCAGCCCGCCAACGGCGTTGATGAGGTTGGACGCCGCGGTCGGGATGGTCAGCCAGTTGATGATCTTCACCGAGCCAGCCAGCGCGGTCAGCCACCCCAACCCGACCCCGGCCGCCAGTGACAACACGGTGAAGACCGCCACGAAGATCAGCGCGGACGCCGCCGTGGCGATCGCGAACGCCCGCACCGGGCGCAGGTTGCGGCGTTCTTGCAGTTGCCGCATCCAGACCCACACCAGGAACGGAAGGGCAAGTCCCGCCGTGGCTTTCACCGCGACTGCCACCGCGATGAGGCTGACTCCCCACACCGGGCGCCCCGCGAACGTTAGCGCGATCGCGGCCATCATCAGCCCGACCATCAGCATCTCGTTGTGCACGCCGCCCATCAGATGGATGATCACCAGCGGGTTCAATACGCAGATCCACAGCGCCGCAGCACCGTTGGCCCCGACATGGCGGGCGACCCGCGGCGAGGCCCAGATCAGCAATACCAAACCGGGCAGCATGCACAGCCGCAACAACATGGTGCCCGAGACGATGTCGTTACCGACCAGCATCGTGACGAATTTTGCGACGAGGATGAACGCCGGCCCATACGGTGCGGTGGTGGTGGTCCAGATCGGGCTGACGTCGTCCAACAGGGAGTTCGGGTTGTCCACCGGCCCAACCACATACGGGTCGAGGCCGTCGCGCAGCAGGGCGCCCTGAGCCAGGTACGAGTAGGTGTCGCGGCTGAACAACGGCACGCTCAGCAGCAGCGGAGCCAGCCAGAAGCCGGTCGTGGCGACCATGGTGTATTCGGTTGCCGTGCGGTCGATCACCCGTCGTCCCAGCCACAGCCAGGCCATCAGCATCACGGCGACACCGACCCACAACAGCACCGACGAGAGCACCAGGCCGTGGCCGAACCGTAACCAGGACAGGTGCAGTGACTCCAGTAGGGGATCGTGCAGTCGGGTGCTGCCCGCACCGAGTCCGCCGATCGTCAGCAGCACGGCACCGAGGAAACCGAGCCGCGCCTGGGCGCCCTGCGGAGACATGGCGAACCCGACGAGACGCGAAACATGGTGCATCAAACCGCTGTTCGAGGTCTGAGAGGCGGTGGGCGCGGTCATGCCGACCGGTTGGCGGCGAGCCGCGCGAGTTCGGCCAGGCCGGCCTTGGCCGGGGCGTGCACGGGAGCCGCGGCCAGCACTTCGAGCGCACGCCGGGTGAGCATCCCGATGTGCTCCTCCACGGCGGCCAGTGCTCCGACCGATTCGATGGCAAGGCGCAGCTCTCGGACCTGGATATCGGTCAGGTCGGTGCCGACGGAGGTGCGCAGCAGTTTGGCCGCGACGGGATCGGTCTTGTCGGCCAGTTCGAGCGCTTCGGCGAGCAGTACCGTGCGCTTACCGGACCGCAGGTCGTCGCCGGAGGGCTTCCCGGTGACCGCGGGGTCGCCGTACACGCCGAGCACGTCGTCGCGCAGCTGGAACGCCACGCCGAGGTCGTTGCCGATGTGGTGGAAGATCTCCTGCACATCGGGCCGGTCGGCGGCCGCGGCGGCGCCCAGTTGCAGTGGCCGGGCCACGGTGTAGGACGCCGTCTTGTAGGTGTTGACGTTCATCGCCGAGGCCACGGACTCGGCACCACTGGATTCGGCCACGATGTCGAGATATTGGCCGCCGAGCACCTCGGTGCGGATGTGCGCCCACACCTGCTGGACGCGCAGCCGCGCGTCGGCGGGCAGATCGGCGATGGCCACGATGTCGTCGGCCCAGGCCAGGGCGAGGTCACCGAGCAGGATCGCGGCCGACAGGCCGAACTGTTCGGAGGATCCGCGCCAGTGCCGTTCGCGGTGGCGCTCGGTGAACAGACGGTGCACGGTGGGCAGGCCACGCCGGGTTGCCGAATCGTCGATCACGTCGTCGTGCACCAGCGCACACGCCTGCAGGAGTTCCAGGGCGGCGAACAGCCGCAGGACCCCGGCGTCGGCCGGCGTGTCCGGGGCTTCGGCGACCGCACGCCAACCCCAGTAGGCGAACGCCGGCCGTACCCGCTTGCCGCCGCGCAGCACGAATTCTTCGAGGGCCGCGGTCAGCTCGGCGTAATCGGTGCCGATATAGGCGCAGTCCTGCCTGCGTTCGTGCAGGTACTCGCGCAACTGTTCGGTGACGGCGCCGGCCAACTCCGCAGCCGATGGTGCCGCTGCATCCACGCTCAGCGCCCTACCCCTTTCGTTGTGTGTTCGCGCCCCCCGCGGTGCCTTCAGCGTAGAGCCTGCTGCGGTCTTTTCAGGAACGGTTCGTCAGTCGCGCGTGGTCACCGGTTCGCCCGGTTTGGGCGTGCGGTCCCGGCTGTGCCAGGCCAGCCCTCCGATGACACCGGCGACCACGAACGCGCCCACCGCGAGCCAGATGGCGGCCGTGGTGAACGAGCGGGCGCTGGGATCGGTGTAGCGGGCCTGCGCGTTCATCGTGCTCACCACGCCGGGGCGCAGTTTCCACTCGACGATGGACGAGCTCACCCGGGAACCGTTGGTGGAGGTCACCTCGCCGGGGAAGGACACGGTCAGCAACACGTCGGCCTGCGGGTCGTTGAGGGTGGTCAGGTCGACGCGCCCCTCGAGGATGACGAGTTCACCGGCGCGCCGCAGGGAGATGTCCACGCCCGCGGAGTCGCGGTTCATCCCGGCCAATTGCGGCACCTCGGAGAAGCTGAGGTCGGAGAACACCGCTTGCGAGCCCACGTAGTCGTCGCGGCTGTAGGGGCTCACGGCGACCTTGGTGGCGAACGGCAGGTTGTTCAGCAGCTGCGGGCCCTTGTCGCCTGCGTCACGCGGTTTGGCAGCGGCGATGATCTGGCCCGACACGCGATCGTCGGGTGAGACGGTCAGTGACGTGCGGACGCGGACACAGCCCACCGCCATCGGCAGCACCAGCAACAGCAGGATCACCAGTGCCGGGAGTCGGCTCCTGCTCCTGGAGCGGGGTCGTCCGGCACGCGACGAACCGGACCCCGCACGTGAGGAGGACCATATGAACCGCTTGCGCACCTGGTCATCGTGCCAGATGGGGTGAGGATCACAGCGGCAGGGCGCGGCCCAGGATGGCGAAGGCGCGCGGGTCGCCGGCGAAGTGGTAACCGCGGATGACGTCGGTGAATCCCAATCGGCGGTACAGTCGCCACGCGCGGTTGGCCTCACCGTTGATCTCCGGGGTGGACAGCAACACGTGGGATTCGGCGCGTCCGGCGAGCAGGCGTCTGGTCAGGGCCTCGCCCAATCCGCGGCCCTGGGCCCGGGGCTCTATGTGCAGTTCGGTGAGCTCGAAATAGCTGCTCATCAGCTCGGCGATGTGCGCAGGGTCGGCGCCGACCTGACGCAGACCCGCCACCACCTGCTGCTGCCACCACTGATCGGGCGCGCCGCAGTAGCCGTAGGCGATGCCCAGCAGTGGGGCGGTGGCCAGCGCGTCGTTACTGGGTGTGGCGTCGTTGCTGAGCGCTGCATCGTCGACCTCGACGGCGGCGACGCCCTTCCATCCGAGCCGTCGGGTGTGTTCGAGCCACAGCGACGCCCGCTGCTCCTCGGTGCCACGGGGGTATCGCATGGCGTCGACGTAGACCCGCAGCGCGTCGGCAAGCCGGCGCTGCATGTCCTCCGGCGACAGATCGATGAGATACATCGCCAATTCGGTAGCCCTCCCGGCGGCTGTCGTTGCGGTCGCACTCAATTATCGAAGTCATTATCCGGGCAGCGAGGTGCCCGGTCCCTGTTGTGCCCAACGACATACAATCGACGGCGAACTAGGTGGTACGGCTCGGATCGACCTCGTATCATTACTGTTAGGTGTCCGTGATGAACGGGCATCGAAGAATTTGGTCAGACTACTTCGGACAATGCGACGGCGGCGTCGGCAAGGAGGGACGAATGCCACTCTCCGATCATGAGCAGCGCATGCTCGATCAGATCGAGAGCGCGCTCTACGCCGAGGACCCCAAGTTCGCGTCGAGCGTTCGCGGTGGGACTCTACGCGCGCCTTCGGCGCGCCGCAGGCTGCAGGGTGCGCTCCTGTTCGTCCTCGGCCTGGCGATGCTCGTCGTCGGGGTCGCCGTGAAGGCGACCATGATCGGCGGCTTCCCGGTCTTGTCGGTCCTCGGCTTTGTGGTGATGTTCGCCGGCGTGGTGTTCGCCATCACGGGCCCGCGGGTCACGGGCGGGCGTGATCGCTCGGCTGCGGCACCCGGTTCGCCGCGGCAGCGTCGTCAGCGTGGTGGTTCGTTCACCAACCGGATGGAAGACCGTTTCCGCAGGCGTTTCGACGAGTAAGCCGGGACTGGTTCCGGGGTAGCCCACATGGGCTACCCCTTTTTTGTGCGTCCGGCCGGTCTCCGACACGCCAGCGCAGGGCCGTCTGTGGTCATTTCCCCCACTCCGCCCCACTTCTGCCGCATGCTTATCGACCTGCGGATTTTCTGTCGATAGGTGGATGACGGCGGGGGACGGGCGGGAAACCACCAGCACTTTGCGGCCGAGTGTGGGGCGTTGCAACCAACTCGTGCCATCAATGGGAGCAAAGTGGGGGATTGTGGGGTAAAGTGGCGGCCAGCGGGGAAACCGGAACCCCGTGTGGGAGGTGGCCAGATGTTTCTGGGCACCTACACGCCCAAGCTCGACGACAAGGGGCGGCTGACGCTGCCCGCCAAGTTCCGCGACGCGCTGGCAGGAGGACTGATGGTCACCAAAAGCCAAGATCACAGCCTCGCCGTCTACCCGCGCGACGAGTTCGAAAAGCTGGCCCGACGCGCCTCACAGGCCTCCCGGAGCAATCCGGAAGCCCGTGCGTTCCTGCGTAACCTGGCCGCCGCAACCGATGAGCAGCACCCCGACGCGCAGGGCCGGATCACCCTGTCGGCAGATCACCGTCGCTACGCGAACCTCTCCAAGGACTGCGTGGTGATCGGCTCGGTCGACTACTTGGAGATCTGGGACGCCCAAGCCTGGCAGGAGTACCAACAGATCCACGAAGAGAACTTCTCCGCGGCCACTGATGAAACTCTGCGCGACATCATTTGATTCGGACGCTGACCCGAACGAGGCCCGTGCGGCGTGGCCTCTGCCCGAGCCGGCCCTGGCGTACTTCCCCAACGCCAGGTCCAAGGTTTCGGACAGAGACCTCGTCGCAGGGGCAGGCCATAGCGGAGGTGTTGGTGTGGACGCGAACGTGGGTGACCACGGTCATATCCCAGTCCTGCTGGACCGCTGTGTCGAACTGCTCGGCCCTGCGCTGACCCGTCGCCACGGCGATGGATCCGAGGCGGTGCTCATCGACGGCACGCTCGGTGCCGGCGGGCACTCCGAGCGCTTTCTCACCCAGTTTCCGGGTCTGCGGCTGATCGCGCTGGATCGCGATCCCAATGCGCTGGCCATCGCCGGTGCGCGGCTGGCGCCGTTCGTCGATCGGGTGACGTTCGTGCGTACCCGCTACGACGGCATCCCCGCAGCCATGGCCGAAGCCGGTGTCGACCGGGTCGACGGCGTGCTGTTCGACCTGGGCGTGTCCTCGATGCAACTCGACCAGAAGCAGCGGGGATTCTCCTACTCGGTCGATGCGCCACTGGACATGCGGATGGATCCCGACGCGCGGCTGACTGCCGCCGAGATCCTCAATACGTACGACGCCAAAGAGCTGGCGCGGGTGTTGCGGGACTTCGGCGAGGAGCGGTTCGCCGGCAGGATCGCCGACAAGATTGTCCGGCGGCGTACCCAGCAGCCCTTCGAGACCACGGCAGAACTGGTCGAGCTGCTCTACGAGGCCATCCCGGCTCCGGCGCGACGGACGGGCGGGCACCCGGCCAAACGCACGTTTCAGGCCCTGCGCATCGCCGTCAACGGTGAGCTCGAATCGCTGCGCGCCGCGGTGCCTGCCGCGTTGGCGGCACTGCGGCCCGGGGGACGCATCGTGGTGATGGCTTACCAGTCGTTGGAGGACCGGATCGTCAAGAACGCGTTCGCCACCGCGACGGCGTCCCGGACGCCACCTGGCCTGCCCATCGAATTACCAGGGCACGAACCGGAATTCGTGACTCTGACCCGAGGCGCCGAGCGGGCCCGTGCCGACGAGATCGAACGTAATCCACGTAGCGCCCCGGTGCGGCTGCGAGCACTCGAAAAGGTTGGGGGAAGGGGCAACTCATGAAGACGAAGCGACCTGCACCGGCGTCTGAGAGTAAGCGTCGGCGCGACGCACGCAAGCCGGGCCGGGCTGTGGCCCGGCGCGCCACCGAGGCGCCGCCCCGCGCCCGCACCCGCAGGCCCGATGTCGATCAGCGGCGCGCCCGTTCGGCGCCCGCCACCGGTCCCATCCCGCGGCCCAAGACCCAGCCGGCCCGTCCCAAGAGTGCCAGCCAGGCCAAGGCCCGGGCCAAGGCCCGGAAAGCCAAGGCGCCCAAGGTTGTACGCCCGCCACTGCGGGAACGGTTGCTGGTCAGGCTGGCTTCTGTCGAACTGAACCCGCGTGAGCTGATCGCCAGGGTTCCGTTCGTCGCCCTTGTGATCGCAGCGCTGGGCTTCGGATTGGGTGTGACGCTGTGGCTGTCCACCGGTTCCGCCGAGCGGTCCTACCAGTTGGGCCATGCCCGGCAGACGACGCAGGGTCTGCAGCAGCAGAAAGAGGCGCTGGAACGGGATGTTCTCGAAGCGCAGGCCGCTCCCGCCCTGGCGGAGGCGGCCCGCAACCTGGGCATGATTCCGTCGCGCGACACCGCGCACCTGGTTCAGGACCCCACTGGGAGTTGGACCGTGGTGGGTACCCCCAAGCCCGCCGAAGGCGTACCGCCGCCTCCGATGAACGTTCCGCTGCCCGATCCGACCACGCCGCCGCCTGCACCTCCCGCGCCGCGAGTGGTCGATCCCCGCGAGGTGACCGTGCACATGCCGGCCGCCGGCCAGGTGCTGCCCGGCCAGCCGGTTCCCGGGCAGATGGTCCCGGGGCAACTGCCTGGTCAGCCATTGGCCGCACCGGCGGCACCCGGCGTCGTTCCGGCACCGGTTCCCGCGGCCGCACCGCAGGTCGCCGCACCGCCTGCAGCGCCGCCGGCCGGGCCGCCGGCCGAGGTATCCGCGCCGGTGCTCGCGGCGCCTGTGCCCGCGCTGGCGCCTCCACCTGAGGCCCCACCCGCGCCGGTGGTGGCTGCTCCCGTGCCCGCGGCGCCGGTACCAGGCGTGCCGTTGCCTGCCGGCCCGGTACCAGGCGTGCCGTTGCCTGCCGGCCCGGTACCAGGCGCCGAACAGGTCGTCCCGGCCCCCGCTCCCGTCCCCGCACCGGCGGCATGAGGGGGCGGCCGCAGCCGCCCAAGAAGGCGGACCAGACCGGCCAGGGGCGGCCGGCGCGGGCCCGGCGGGTTCGAGTCGCCACCGAAAGTGGTTCGGGCAGTGCGTCGTTCATGTTCCGGCACCGGACCGGCAACATCGTCATCTTCTCCGTACTGGCCATCGCGGTGGCGCAGCTGTTCAGCCTGCAGGTTCCGCGGGCTGCGGGGCTGCGGGCCGAGGCGGCCAGCCAGCTCAAGGTCACCGATGTCGAACCGGCGTTGCGCGGCAGCATCATCGACCGCAACGGCGACAAGCTGGCGTTCACCATCGAGGCCAAGGCCCTGACCTTCCAGCCGGTCCGGGTCCGCAAGCAGCTTGCCGACGCCAAGGCCAAGTCGCCGAAGGCGCCGGATCCCGATCGCAGGCTCTCCGACATCGCCAATGAGGTGGCGGCGCGGCTGAACAACAAGCCCGACGCAAAGACGGTGCTGCGCAAGCTCAAGAGCGACGACTCGTTCGTATATCTGGCGCGTGCGGTCGATCCCGCGGTCGCCAGCGCCATCATGGACAAGTTCCCCGAGGTCGGCGCGGAACGACAGGACCTGCGCCAGTATCCCGGGGGAGCGCTGGCCGCCAACATCGTCGGCGGTATCGACTGGGACGGTCACGGACTGCTCGGCATGGAGGATTCGCTCGACGCCGAACTGTCCGGTTCGGACGGCTCGCTCACCTATGACCGGGGTTCGGACGGTGTGGTGATCCCGGGCAGCTACCGCAACCGCCATGACGCGGTCAACGGTTCCACGGTGCAGCTGACCCTCGACGACGACATCCAGTACTACGTGCAGCAGCAAGTGCAGATGGCCAAGGACGCCTCCGGCGCCAAGAACGTCTCCGCGGTGGTACTCGACTCGAAAACCGGTGAAGTACTGGCGATGTCGAACGACAACACGTTCGACCCGTCCCAGGACATCGGCAGGCAGGGCGAACGGCAGATGGGCAACCTGCCGGTGTCCTCGCCGTTCGAGCCGGGTTCGGTCAACAAGATCATCACGGCGTCCACGGCGATCGAGCTGGGCCTGACCAATCCCGATGAGGTGCTGCAGGTTCCGGGTTCGATCAACATGGGCGGCGTCACCGTCCGCGACGCCTGGAATCACGGCGTGATGCCGTACACGACGACCGGGGTGTTCGGTAAGTCGTCCAACGTCGGCACGCTGATGCTGGCCCAGCGGATCGGGCCGGACAAGTTCTACGACATGGTCCGCAAGTTCGGGCTGGGGCAGCGCACCAACGTCGGCCTGCCCGGTGAAAGCTCCGGGCTGGTGCCGCCCATCGACCAGTGGTCGGGTAGCTCATTCGCGAACCTGCCCATCGGCCAGGGCCTTTCGATGACGCTGCTGCAGATGACGTCGATGTACCAGACCATCGCCAACGACGGCGTCCGGATCCCGCCGCGCATCATCAAGTCGACCATCGGCCCGGACGGCAGCGTCAAGGACGAGCCGCGCCCCGACGGCGTGCGGGTAGTGTCGCCCGATACCGCACGCACCGTGCGCAACATGTTCCGTGCGATCGTGCAGCGCGATCCGATGGGATACCAGCAGGGCACGGGTCCGCAGGCAGCGGTGGAGGGCTACCAGATCGCCGGCAAGACCGGCACCGCCCAGCAGATCAACCCGGCGTGCGGCTGCTACTTCGACAACGTCTACTGGATCACCTTCGCGGGCATGGCGCCTGCGGATGATCCGCGCTACGTGGTGGGCATCATGATGGACGCGCCGCAGCGTGCGGCCGACGGCTCGCCGGGTTCGTCGGCGGCGCCGTTGTTCCACAACATCGCGTCGTGGTTGCTGCAGCGCCACAATGTGCCGCTGTCGGCGGACCCCGGTCCACGGCTGACGCTGCAGGCGACCTGACGGCTCGCCGGATCGGCGGTAGGTACTGTGGCAGGGCCATGAAGCCGCGTCCCAGTCATTCCGCCGGCGAACTTCTCGCGTCGCTCGCCGAACAGATCCAGGCTGTTCCCTCAGGTGCGTCCGGATTACCCGAGCTCCGGGTGACCGGTGTGACGCTGCGTGGCCAGGATGCCCGGCCCGGCGATCTGTTTGCCGCGCTGCCGGGTTCGGCCGCCCACGGCGCGCGTTACGCCGCCGACGCGGTGGCGCGCGGCGCGGTGGCCGTGCTGACCGACGCGACCGGCGTCGCCGAACTCGCCGACCTACCCGGCGTGCCGGTACTGATCCATCCGGACCCGAGATCTGTTCTCGGCGAGCTGGCGGCCGCCGTGTACGGCAACCCGGCCGACCGGTTGCGGGTCATCGGTGTCACCGGAACCTCGGGCAAGACCACCACCACCTATCTGGTGGAAGCGGGGCTGAGGGCCGCGGGCCGGGTGGCGGGCCTGATCGGCACCGTCGGAGTCCGGATCGACGGCAATGACCTGCCGAGCGCGCTGACGACCCCGGAGGCGCCCGATCTGCAGGCATTGCTGGCCGTCATGGTCGAGCGAGGGGTCGACACCGTGGTGATGGAGGTGTCCAGCCACGCGTTGGTACTCGGTCGGGTGGACGGGCTGAGGTTCGCGGTCGGCGGGTTCACCAACCTCTCGCGCGATCACCTGGATTTCCATCCGACGATGCAGGACTACTTCGAGGCCAAGGCCCGATTGTTCGATCCCGCATCGCCCAATCACGCGGCCGCGGCCGTGATCTGCGTCGACGACGAGGCCGGACGTGCCATGGCCCAGCGCGCCGAGGATCCGGTGACGGTCAGCGCGACCGGCCGTTCCGCCGATTGGGCCGTGCAGGCCGTCGCCGCGGCGGGGCCAGGCGCCCAGGAATTCACCGTGGCCGACCCGGCCGGTGTGCATCACGAACTCGGCATCGGGCTGCCCGGCGGCTACAACGTGGCCAACGCCGCGCTGGCTCTGGCGCTGCTCGACGCGGTCGGGGTCTCGCCGGAGCAGGCCGCGCCCGGGCTGCGTGACGCGGCCGTTCCGGGCCGGCTGCAGGCCATCGATCGTGGGCAGCCGTTCCTTGCGCTGGTCGATTACGCGCACAAGCCGGGTGCGCTGGAGGCGGTGCTGCACACGCTTCGGGCGAGCGCAGCGACGGGGGAAGAGCTTCGGGCGAGCGCAGCGACGGGGGAAGGGATTCGGGCGAGCGGCGAAAGCGCCCGGCTGGCCGTGGTGTTCGGGGCGGGCGGCAACCGCGACGCGGGCAAGCGTGAGCCGATGGGCCGGGTGGCCGCGGACCTGGCCGACCTGGTGGTCGTCACCGACGACAACCCGCGTGACGAGGATCCCGCGACGATCCGGGCCGCCATCATGGCCGGCGCTGCCGCAGGAGCCGCCGAGGTGGTCGAGGTGGGTGACCGGCGGGCAGCCATCGAGCACGCCGTGGCGTGGGCGCGGCCGGGCGACATCGTGTTGATCGCGGGCAAGGGCCATGAGTCCGGGCAGACCGGCGGTGGGCAGACCAGGCCGTTCGACGATCGCGACGAGCTGGCGGCGGCACTGGAGAAGTTGCAGGCAGGGACACAGCGGGTCGGGGAGCCAGGGGAGTCGGGCGCATGATCGAGATGAGTGTCGCCAGGATCGCCGAGATCGTGGGCGGGGAGCTGGCCGACATCACCGCCGAGCAGGCGGAGCAGACGCGGGTCACCGGCACCGTCGAGTTCGATTCGCGAGCCGTCGGCCCGGGTGGATTGTTCCTTGCGTTGCCGGGGGCCCGGTCGGACGGCCATGACTTCGCCGCGACGGCAGTGGCGGCGGGTGCCGTCGCGGTGCTCGCGGCGCGGCCGGTCGGGGTACCGGCGATTGTCGTCCGGCCTGAACCCGGGGCGGCCGACGCGGCGTCGGGCGCGCTCGAACATGACACCGACGGTTCTGGGGCGGCGGTGCTGGCGGCGCTGGCTCGGCTGGCTGCCGCGGTGGCCGTCGAATTGTCCGAAGGCGGGCTGAAGATCATCGGGGTCACCGGGTCGTCCGGTAAGACCTCGACGAAGGATCTGCTGGCGGCGGTGCTGTCCCCGCTGGGTGAGGTGGTCGCCCCGCCCGGGTCGTTCAACAACGAGCTCGGCCATCCGTGGACGGTGCTGCGCGCCACCACAGACACCGACTATCTGATCTTGGAGATGTCGGCACGGCATCCCGGCAATATCGCGGCGCTGGCCGCGATCGCCCGGCCGTCGATCGCCGTGGTCCTCAACGTCGGTACCGCGCATCTGGGCGAGTTCGGCTCGCGTGAGGTCATCGCCCGGACGAAAGGTGAACTGCCGCAAGCGGTTCCGAGTTCCGGTGTGGTGGTGCTCAATGCTGACGACACCGCGGTTGCGGCGATGGCCGCGCTGACCGACGCGCGGGTGGTGCGGGTGTCGCGCGAGCCGGGAACGACGGTGGACGTGTGGGCCGGTCCCGTCACGCTCGACGAGCTGGCCCGTCCGCGGTTCACCCTGCACACCGCAGACGGTGAGGTCGAGATCGCCTTGGCGGTGCACGGGGACCATCAGGTCTCCAACGCGTTGAGCGCGGCGGCGGTGGCCCTGGAATGCGGGGCGACGCTGGAGCAGGTCGCCGCGGCGCTGGCGGGGGCCGGGCCGGTGTCGCGGCACCGCATGCAGGTGAGCACCCGCGCCGACGGCGTGACGGTCATCAACGATGCCTACAACGCCAACCCGGATTCGATGCGGGCCGGCCTGAAGGCGCTGGCGTGGATGGCCAGCGACAAGACCGGCGACCGCCGCACCGGGCGGCGCAGCTGGGCGGTGCTCGGTGAGATGGCCGAGTTGGGCGAGGACGCGATATCCGAGCACGATCGCATCGGCCGGCTGGCTGTGCGCTTAGATGTTTCTCGACTCATCGTCGTCGGAACCGGGAGGTCGTTGGGCGCCATGCACCACGGGGCGGTAATGGAGGGTTCGTGGGGTGCGGAGTCCACGATGGTCGCCGACGCGGATGCCGCACTGGAGCTTTTGCGTGCCGAGCTGCAGCCGGGGGACGTGGTGCTGGTGAAGGCGTCCAATTCGGCGGGGCTCGGGGCGCTGGCCGACGCCATCGCTTCTGACTCCGGAGGCAGCCGATGAAGTTGATCCTCATCGCCGTCGGCATCGCGTTGACGGTCTCCATTCTGCTGACCCCGGCGTTGATCCGGCTGTTCACCAAGCGGGGGCTCGGCCACGAGATTCGGGAAGACGGCCCGGCCAGCCACGCCAAGAAGCGGGGCACCCCGTCGATGGGCGGCGTGGCCATCGTCGCCGGCATCTGGGCCGGCTACCTGGGCACCCACCTGGTCGGCATGGCCATGGGCGGCGACGGTCCGTCGGCGTCGGGCATGCTGGTGCTCGGCCTGGCCACCATGCTCGGCGGTGTCGGTTTCCTCGACGATCTGATCAAGCTGCGGCGGTCGCGCAACCTGGGGCTGAACAAGACCGCCAAGACGGTCGGTCAGCTGCTCGCCGCGGTGTTGTTCGGCGTGCTGGCCCTGCAGTTCCGCAACAACGACGGCCTGACGCCGGCCAGTCCCGAGCTGTCCTATGTGCGTGAGATCGCCACGGTCACGCTGGCGTCGTGGGTGTTCGTGCTGTTCTGCGTGGTGATCGTCAGCGCTTGGTCGAATGCGGTGAACTTCACCGACGGCCTGGACGGTCTGGCCGCCGGTGCGATGGCGATGGTCTGTGCGGCGTACGTGCTGATCACGTTCTGGCAGTTCCGCAATGCCTGTGCCACCGCACCCGGACTGGGTTGCTACAACGTGCGTGACCCGCTGGACCTGGCACTGATCGCGGCGGCGTCGGCCGGCGCCTGTATCGGCTTTCTGTGGTGGAACGCCGCCCCGGCCAAGATCTTCATGGGCGACACCGGCTCGCTGGCCCTGGGTGGCATCATCGCCGGCCTGTCGGTGATGAGCCGTACCGAGATCCTCGCGGTGGTCCTGGGTGCGTTGTTCGTCGCCGAGGTCACCTCGGTCGTGGTGCAGATCCTCGCGTTCCGCACGACGGGCCGCAGGGTGTTCCGGATGGCGCCGTTCCATCATCACTTCGAGCTGGTCGGATGGGCTGAGACGACGGTGATCATCCGGTTCTGGCTGCTGACGGCGATCGCGTGCGGACTTGGCGTCGCGCTGTTCTACAGCGAATGGCTGACCGCTGTCGGGGCCTGACGTGGTCGGGTTGCCCGTACGCGAGGAGGACAGAAAACTTCCCGCGCCGTTGACCGCGGGGGCGCCGGTGTTGGTGACCGGCGCGGGCATCACCGGCCGGGCCGTGCTGACGGTTCTGGCGCCGCTGGGGGTCGCCGCCACGCTGTGTGATGACAACGTCGAGGCGTTGCGGTCGTACGCGGACGAGGGTGTGGCCGTGGTGGATCCGGCCGGGGCGGTCGCGGCGATCGCTGATTACGCGCTGGTGGTGACGAGTCCGGGTTTTCCCCCGAGCGCGCCGGTGCTGGCGGCCGCGGCGGCTGCGGGCGTGCCCATCTGGGGTGACGTCGAGCTGGCCTGGCGGCTGGATGCGGCGGGATGTTTCGGCCCACCGCGACGCTGGCTGGTGGTCACCGGGACCAACGGCAAGACCACGACCACCTCGATGCTGCACGAGATGCTGCTGGCGGGCGGGCGACGCAGCGTGCTGTGCGGCAACATCGGTGACCCGGTGCTGGCGGTGCTCGATCAGCCCGCCGAGCTACTGGCCGTCGAGCTGTCGAGCTTCCAGCTGCACTGGGCGCCTTCGCTGCGCCCCGAGGCCGGTGTGGTGCTCAACGTTGCCGAGGACCATCTCGACTGGCACGGGTCGATGGATGCCTACGCGCGGGACAAGTCTCGCGTGCTCGACGGCGGGGTGGCCGTCGTGGGGCTCGACGACCCGGTCGCCGCCGGGCTACTCGGTTCCGCAGCTGCGCCCGTGCGGGTCGGTTTCCGGCTCGCCGAGCCCGCGCCGGGGGAGCTCGGGGTGCGCGCCGGCAAGCTCGTCGACCGGGCCTTCGGCGACGACGTCGAGTTGGCTGACGCGGCGAGCATCGGGGTCGCGGGCCCGGTCGGTGTGCTCGACGCGCTCGCAGCGGCGGCGTTGGCGCGGGCCGTCGGCGTACCGCCCGAGGCCATCGCGGCCGCACTCGCGTCCTTCCGGGTCGGCAGGCACCGGGCCGAAGAGGTCGGGACCGTCGACGACGTGCGCTACGTCGACGATTCGAAGGCCACCAATCCGCACGCCGCGCAGGCGTCGATCACCGCCTACCCGAGGGTGGTGTGGATCGCCGGCGGTCTACTCAAGGGCGCTTCGGTCGATGAGCTGGTACGACACGTCGCGAGCCGGCTTGCCGGCGCGATTGTGCTCGGTCGTGACCGCCGAACGGTTGCCGAGGCGTTATCGCGACACGCACCGGATGTCCCCGTCGTCGAGCTTGTGACGGGGGAGGATTCTGGGGTGCTTGAGACTAGTGGGTCTATTGGTAATCATGTGACTCGTGTGATCGATGTGGCGGAGCGGCCGGTCTCCGAAGCTGTCATGGCCGCCGCAGTCGACGCCGCCCGCCAGCTGGCGAGGCCCGGCGACACGGTGTTGCTGGCCCCGGCCGGAGCATCGTTCGATCAGTTCAGCGGCTATGACCAGCGTGGCGATATGTTCGCTGCGGCCGTGCGTGCCGTCACCGGGTAGCTGCTGTGGGCAACATCCTCAACCGGTTGCGCCGGGGCAAGGGGAGTGAGGTCGCGCCCGCCGCCGATCCGGCCGCGGGCAGCTCCGAGTCGGCCGCGACGGTGAAGGAACCGCGCACGCGGTTCGGGGCCTGGCTGGGCCGGCCGATGACATCGTTCCACCTCATCATCGCGATCACGGCGTTGCTGACGACCCTCGGCCTGATCATGGTGCTCTCGGCGTCGGGCGTCTACTCCTACGACATGGACGGCTCGCCGTGGGCGGTGTTCGGCCGCCAGGTGATGTGGACCGTCGTCGGACTCATCGCGTTCTATGTCGTGCTACGCGTGCCGATCAAGACGATGCGTCGCTTCGCGTTCCCGATGTTCGCCCTGACGATCGTGGCGCTGGTGCTGGTCCTGATCCCCGGTATCGGCACCTACTCCAACGGATCCCGCGGCTGGTTCGTGGTCGCCGGCTTCTCCATGCAGCCCTCCGAGCTGGCCAAGATCGCGTTCGCGATCTGGGGTGCGCACCTGCTGGCGGCCCGCCGCCTCGAACACGCCTCGCTGCGCGAGATGCTGATCCCGCTGGTGCCCGGCGCGGTCGTCGCGCTCGCGCTCATCGTGGCCCAGCCGGACCTCGGTCAGACGGTGTCGATGGGCATCATCCTGCTCGGCCTGCTCTGGTACGCCGGCCTGCCGTTGCGGGTGTTCGTGACGTCACTGATGGCTGCGGTCGCGGCGGCTGCGGTTCTCGCGGTGTCCGCCGGCTACCGGTCCGACCGCGTGCAGTCCTGGCTGAACCCCACAGCGGACGGCCAGGGCTCGGGTTACCAGTCGCGGCAGGCGCGGTTCGCCCTCGCCAACGGCGGCGTGTTCGGTGACGGGCTCGGGCAGGGCACCGCCAAGTGGAATTATCTACCCAACGCCCACAACGACTTCATCTTCGCGATCATCGGCGAGGAACTCGGCCTGGTCGGTGCGGTCGGCCTGCTCGCCCTGTTCGGACTGTTCGCCTACACCGGTATGCGGATCGCGCGTCGTTCGGCCGACCCGTTCCTGCGGTTGCTCACGGCGACCACCACGCTGTGGCTGGTCGGCCAGATGTTCATCAACGTCGGGTACGTGGTCGGCCTCCTGCCGATCACCGGCCTACAGCTGCCACTGATATCGGCGGGTGGATCAGCCCAGGCCACAACGCTTTTGATGATGGGCCTGATCACCAACGCGGCCCGGCACGAGCCAGAGGCGGTCGCCGCGCTGCGCGCGGGCCGCGACGACCGGGTGAACCGGCTGCTGCGGCTACCGATGCCCGAGCCCTATGTCCCGACCCGGCTGGAATCGGCGCGGGACCGGTTGCGCACCCGCAAGGCCGCGTTGCCGGCCAAGGCCAAGGCCAAGCCGGCACGCAAGGCCGACCGCAAACCGGAGCGCAGGCCCGAGCGCAAACCCGACCGCAGAATGGACCGGCGCCCCGACCGCAAGGCGGTGGCCAACCGGCGCAAGCCGCAACCGGGCGATCGAACGGCGCGCCGGTCTGATCGCACCCGCGCCGACCAGCCGGTTGGGGCGGCATCGTCATCGGTCCGCTATGGTTCGGGCCAGCGGAACCAGGGCCGTCGGGCCCGAGCACTGGAAGGTCAGCGTTACGGGTGAGCGAGGCTTCTCGGGGCATGTCGGAACCCAGCGATCAGGCGATTTCCGTCGTCCTGGCCGGTGGCGGCACTGCCGGCCACGTCGAACCGGCGATGGCGGTGGCCGACGCGCTGCGCGCCCTCGACCCGAACGTCCGGATCACCGCGCTGGGGACCGCCCGCGGCCTGGAAACCCGGTTGGTGCCCGAGCGAGGCTATGACCTCGAACTGATCACGCCCGTGCCGCTGCCCCGTAAACCGTCGGGCGACTTGGCCCGGTTGCCGCTACGAGTCCGCACGGCGATCCGTCAGACCCGCGCGGTGCTGGCCGACGTCGACGCCGATGTGGTGGTGGGCTTCGGCGGCTACGTCGCGCTGCCCGCCTATCTGGCGGCCCGCGGCAGCAAGCTGACCCGGCGCCGGCGGGTGCCGGTGGTGATCCACGAGGCCAACGCGAGCGCCGGGTTGGCCAACCGGGTGGGCGCCCTTTCGGCGCGCCGGGTGCTCTCGGCGGTGCCCGATCCGGGCCTGCGCCGCGTCGAGGTGGTCGGGATGCCGGTCCGCGAGGCGATCACGTCGCTGGACCGGGCGGCGCTGCGGCAGGCTGCGCGCGCCCACTTCGGCTTCGCCGAGGACGCCAGGGTGCTGCTGGTGTTCGGCGGTTCCCAGGGTGCCCAGTCGATCAACCGGGCGGTGTCGGCGGCGGCCGACGAACTGGGTGCGGCAGGCATCTCGGTACTGCACGCGCACGGTCCCAAGAACACCCTCGATCTCCCGGAATCGCCTGGCGGGCAACGGCCGCCGTACCGCGCGGTGCCCTACCTGGACCGGATGGACCTGGCGTATGCGGCGGCCGACCTGGCCATCTGCCGCTCGGGCGCGATGACGGTGGCGGAGGTGACGGCTGTCGGGCTGCCCGCGGTGTACGTCCCACTGCCGATCGGCAACGGTGAACAGCGGCTCAATGCCCAGCCGGTGGTGGCCGCGGGCGGCGGGATACTCGTCGACGATGCCGATCTGAGCCCGCAATTCGTCGCCGACACGGTCGTCGGGCTGTTGACCGACGACACCAGGCTGGCACAGATGACGGCGGCCGCCTCGCTGTCGGGACATCGCGATGCCGCGCGCAGGGTGGCGCAGGTCGCCCTGGATGTGGCCCGCGACAGACGAAAGAAGCTGCAGTGAACGGCAATTCGCTACCCGCCGAGCTGCAGCGGGTGCACATGGTCGGCATCGGCGGAGCCGGCATGTCCGGCGTGGCCAGGATCCTGCTGGATCGCGGTGCCATGGTGTCGGGTTCGGACGCCAAGGAATCGCGCGGCGTGGTGGCGCTGCGGGCCCGCGGCGCGCAGATCCGCATCGGCCACGACGCGTCGTCGCTGGATCTGCTGCCCGGTGGCGCCACCGCGGTGGTCACCACCCACGCGGCGATCCCCAAGACCAACCCCGAGCTGGTCGAGGCCCGCCGCCGCGGGATTCCGGTGATCCTGCGCCCCGTGGTGCTGGCCAAGCTGATGGCCGGATACACCACGCTGATGGTGACCGGAACCCACGGCAAGACCACGACCACCTCGATGCTCATCGTGGCGTTGCAGCACAGCGGTTTCGACCCGTCCTTCGCCGTGGGCGGTGAGCTGGGCGAGGCCGGAACCAATGCGCATCACGGCAGTGGTCGCTGCTTCGTCGCCGAGGCCGACGAAAGCGACGGCTCGCTGCTGGAGTACACCCCGGACGTTGCCGTGGTGACCAACATCGAGGCCGACCACCTGGACTTCTTCGGCACCGAGGACGCCTACGTCGCGGTGTTCGACTCCTTCGTCGAGCGGATCGCGCCGGGCGGGACCCTTGTGGTGTGCACCGACGATCCGGGCGCCGCCGCCCTGGCCGACCGCACGGACGCACTCGGGATCCGGGTGTTGCGCTACGGCAGCACCGGCGGTGCGCACGCGAGGAGCGATGAAGTTTCTGCCCTGGCAGGCACGCTGCTCAGCTGGGACCAGCAGGGGACCGGCGCGGTGGCGCACATCCAACTCGCCGGCGAGCCGCATCCGCGGGCGATCCGGCTCGCGGTGCCCGGCCGGCACATGGCACTCAACGCGCTGGCGGCGGTGCTGGCCGCGGTGGCCGTCGGCGCACCCGCCGAGGCGGTCCTCGACGGGCTGGCCGGATTCGAGGGGGTGCGCCGGCGTTTCGAGCTGGTCGGCAGCACCGACGGCGTCCGGGTCTTCGACGACTACGCGCACCATCCCACCGAGGTGCGCGCCACCCTTGCAGCGGCCCGTTCGGTGGTGACGGCGACCGGCGGTCGGTTGATCGTCGCTTTCCAACCCCATTTGTATTCGCGCACAGCAACTTTCGCGGGTGATTTCGGTGCAGCCCTGGACGCCGCGGACCAGGTTTTCGTCCTCGACGTCTACGGCGCCCGGGAACAGCCGATCGCCGGGGTCAGTGGCGCAACGGTCGCAGGGCACGTCGGTGTCCCGGTGACCTATGTCCCGGATTTCTCGGCGGTGGCCGCCGAGGTCGCGGCCGCGGCCCGTCCCGGTGACGTGGTGATCACCATGGGCGCCGGCGATGTCACCATGCTGGGCAGCGAGATTCTCACCGAGTTGCAGATCAAGTCGAACCGCAGCGCGCCGCCCCGGCGCGACGGACAGGGCACGCCGTGACCGGACCTGATCCGGAAACGGCCGACGCCGTCGAGGAACAGGGACCCGCACAGGCCGGGCCGGATGAGGCCGAATCGCCACCGGTTGGGGCGGAGTCGCAGCCCGAGGCGGCGGGGCCCGACTTGCCGCCTGCGGCGGCCGGGGCCGACTTGCCGCCTGCGGCGGCGGAAGATTACGAGGGTCCACGCCGACGCGCGCGACGCGAACGCGAGGAGCGGCGCGCGGCCCGCGATCGCGCGATAGCCATCGAACAAGCCCGCCGGGAAGCCAAGCGCCGGGTGGTTGGGTCCGCCGGTGAATCGGTGAAAGTGCCTGCCTCGGGCGCGATTCGGGGCGTCAAGGTGTTGTTGTGGACGGCGCTGGCGAGCGTGGTGGCCGTCGCGATCGGGCTCTTGCTGTACTTCACACCGATCATGTCGGCCCGCGATGTGGTGGTGGCCGGGCTCTCGACAGTGAGCCGCGAAGAGGTACTTGCCGCCGCGAGCGTCCCGTCCGGCACGCCGCTGCTACAGGTGAACACCGACGCGGTCGCCGAACGGGTGGCCGCGATCCGGCGGGTCGCCACCGCCAGAGTGCAGCGGGAGTATCCGTCGACGCTGCGCATCACCGTGGTCGAGCGAGTTCCGGTGGTGGTCAAGGACTATCCGGACGGCCCCCACCTGTTCGACCGGGACGGGGTCGATTTCGCGACCGGGCCGGCCCCGCTGTCGCTGCCGTACCTGGACACCGACAACCCGGGACCGAGTGATCTGCCGACCCTGGCCGCGCTCAAGGTGATGTTGGCTCTACCGCCCGACGTGGCCGGGCAGGTCGGCCGCATCGCCGCACCGTCCGTGGCGTCGATCACGTTGACGCTCACCGACGGTCGGATCGTGGTGTGGGGCACCAACGACCGGACCGACGAAAAGGCCTTGAAGCTCGCGGCTTTGTTGACTCAGCCCGGTCACACCTACGACGTCTCGAGCCCGGACCTCCCGACGGTCAAGTAGAAATTGCCGCGCGGCGCGTCGGCGCGCCTGACGCGTTCGCGCGGGTTGGCCCCCTACCGTTCTGTTTGCGCGGAACTACTTGACATAACTCTAAGCCTATGGTTGAGGTTGAGGGTTTGCAGGAGAGGGGTTCGGCGTCACGAACACCCCAACCAGGGAGGAAGACGATCCATGACCCCCCCGCATAACTACCTGGCAGTGATCAAGGTGGTTGGCATCGGCGGCGGCGGCGTCAACGCCGTCAACCGGATGATCGAGCAGGGCCTCAAGGGCGTTGAGTTCATCGCCATCAACACCGACGCCCAGGCGCTGTTGATGAGCGATGCCGACGTCAAGCTCGATGTCGGCCGCGATTCCACCCGTGGGCTCGGCGCAGGCGCGGACCCCGAAGTGGGCCGCAAGGCTGCCGAGGACGCCAAGGACGACATCGAAGAACTGCTGCGCGGCGCCGACATGGTGTTCGTCACCGCGGGCGAGGGCGGTGGCACCGGCACCGGCGGCGCGCCCGTCGTGGCGACCATCGCGCGCAAGCTCGGTGCGCTGACGGTCGGCGTGGTGACGCGGCCGTTCTCGTTCGAGGGCAAGCGCCGCAGCAATCAGGCCGAGGCCGGCATCACCGCGCTGCGCGAGAGCTGCGACACCCTGATCGTGATCCCCAACGACCGGCTGCTGCAGATGGGCGATGCCGCGGTGTCGCTTATGGACGCGTTCCGCAGTGCCGACGAGGTGCTGCTCAACGGCGTTCAGGGCATCACCGACCTGATCACCACGCCGGGTCTGATCAACGTGGACTTCGCCGACGTCAAGGGCGTGATGAGCGGCGCGGGCACGGCCCTGATGGGCATCGGCTCGGCCCGCGGCGACGGCCGCGCGCTCAAGGCCGCCGAGATCGCGATCAATTCGCCGCTGCTGGAAGCCTCGATGGAGGGCGCGCAGGGCGTGCTGCTGTCCGTCGCTGGTGGCAGCGATCTGGGGCTGTTCGAGATCAACGAGGCCGCCTCCCTGGTGCAGGACTCCGCGCACCCCGAGGCCAACATCATCTTCGGCACGGTGATCGACGACTCGCTCGGCGACGAGGTCCGGGTCACCGTCATCGCGGCCGGGTTCGACATGGCCGGTCCCAGCCGTAAGCCGGTGACCAGCCCGAGCCAGGCCCCGACCCAGCCGATCGCGACGGCCCGCTCCGGGAAGATGACCACGTCGCTGTTCGAGCCGACGGATGCCGTCAGCGTTCCCGCGCACACCAACGGGGCCACGGTCAGCATCGGCGGGGACGGCGGTATCGCTGACGACGATGTCGACGTCCCGCCGTTCATGCGGCACTGAGTCGGGCCCGCGACTGCGGACTTCGGATACTGGGATTGTGAGTGTTCGCATACG
Organism: Mycobacterium dioxanotrophicus; assembly: GCF_002157835.1. Lineage (NCBI taxonomy): Bacteria > Bacillati > Actinomycetota > Actinomycetes > Mycobacteriales > Mycobacteriaceae > Mycobacterium > Mycobacterium dioxanotrophicus. Next base: position 2,840,608 of record NZ_CP020809.1, read on the forward strand.
TCGGGTGACCACCACCCGTGCCGGTGGTGTCTCGGCCCCGCCCTTCGACTCCTTCAATCTCGGCGACCACGTCGGCGACGATCCCGCCGCTGTCTCGGCCAACCGTCGCCGGCTGGCCAAGGCCATCGGTGCCGACGCCGTGGTCTGGATGAACCAGGTCCATGGGGACCGCGTGGTCACCGTGACCGCTCCGCCCGAATCGGGCGCCGCGGTCGATAATGCCGACGCATTGGTGACCACCACCCCGGGTTTGGCATTGGCGGTCGTGACCGCGGATTGCGTTCCGGTATTAATGGCCGACGCACGTGCGGGTGTCATCGCCGCGGCGCACGCCGGTCGGGTGGGCGCGCAGTTGGGCGTCGTGGTGCGCACCTTGGAGGCGATGCTGGCCGGTGGCGCACATATTCAGGACGTGTCGGTCCTGCTCGGCCCCGCGGTCAGCGGCCGCAACTACGAGGTGCCTGCCGAGATGGCCGACGAGGTGGAGGCGGCCTTGCCGGGTAGCCGCACCACGACGGGACGGGGCACGCCGGGATTGGACCTGCGTGCCGGAATAGCCCGGCAATTAAAGGATTTGGGCGTCCGTGCGGTCGACGTGGATCCGCGCTGTACGGTCGATGACCGAACGTTGTTCAGTCATCGCCGGGACGCACCGACGGGACGCCTGGCGTCGCTGGTGTGGATGGAGTCGAGCCGCCGATGAGCAGCGAGCAGCAGTCGCGTGATGCCGATCGAGTCGGTGAACTGACCACTGCGCTGGGAGCGGCGCGGGCGCGGCTGGCGCGGGCCGCCGAATCGGCCGGACGAAATGTCAATGAGATCGAATTACTTCCCATTACAAAATTCTTTCCGGCCACCGATATTCTCATTTTGCACCGTTTAGGTTGTCACGCATTCGGTGAATCCCGCGAACAGGAAGCGGCGGCGAAAGTCGCTACGGTGCGCGAGGAATTGCCCGGCGAGCCGATTCGCTGGCACATGGTCGGCAGCATCCAGCGCAACAAGGCTCGCGCCGTGGCCAGTTGGGCCTACGCCGCGCACTCCGTCGACAGCGTCCGGCTCGTCGGTGCGCTGGACCGCGGGGCCATCGGCGCGCTGGAGAGCGGTGTCCGGACCGAGCCGCTGCGCGTCTATCTGCAGATCAGCCTCGACGGGGATACCGAACGTGGTGGGGTCGATGTCGGCCAGCCCGCTCTTGTCGACGAACTCTGCGCGGCGGCCCAGGCCGCGAAGGGTCTGGAGTTCGTCGGGTTGATGGGGATACCGCCGCTGGAAGTCGACCCTGACGAGGCCTTCGCACGGCTGGCAGGGGAGTTGGAGCGGGTGCAGCGGAACTATCCGCAGCGCCTGGGATTGTCTGCGGGGATGTCGAACGACCTGGAGGTTGCGGTGCGACACGGTTCGACGTGTGTGCGTGTCGGTACCGCGCTTATGGGACGGCGGCCGCTAACGTCACCACCAGTTGTCACACCAGTCACATCTTCATCACAGACATCACAACTCCCACGGTCAGCAGAAGGGTCGCCGAGATGAGCACACTGCACAAGGTCAAGGCCTACTTCGGCATGGCGCCGATGGATGATTACGACGACGAGTACTACGAGGACGACGACCGTGGCGCCGCCCGTAGCTACGCCCGGCGCCCGCGTGAAGAGCGCTTCGAGGACGAGGGCTACGGCTACGAGGGCCGTGAGTTCGACGAGGGCCCCGCCTACCGCGGCGGCTACCCGGGCGGTGGCTACGCCGAGGAACCCCGGTTCGAATCGCGCATGCGCACCCCGCGTGAATTCGAGCGTCCGGCACAGCGTTTGGGCACTCTGGCCGGCTCCACCCGCGGCGCACTGGCCATGGACCCGCGGCGCATGGCCGAGCTGTTCGAAGCGGGCAGCCCGCTGTCGAAGATCACCACGCTGCGGCCCAAGGACTACAGCGAGGCCCGCACCATCGGCGAGCGGTTCCGCGACGGCACGCCGGTGATCATGGATCTGGTGTCGATGGACAACGCCGACGCCAAGCGACTCGTCGACTTCGCCGCCGGGCTGGCCTTCGCGCTGCGCGGGTCGTTCGACAAGGTGGCGACCAAGGTCTTCCTGTTGTCGCCCGCCGACGTCGACGTCAGTGCCGAGCAGCGCCGCCGGATCGCCGAGGCCGGCTTCTACGCCTACCAGTAGCCCCCGAGCCCCTCGCGTGCGCAGCCCCTACCCGGCGGCCGGGTAGGCTGGCAGCGTCGCACAATCGGCCGGTTGTACCGCTGAGGCGACCTGTATCGAATGTCATACATCTGCCTGAGTGAGGTCGGCCCAGTTGTCGCTGCTCTTCGAGATCCTGTTCTTCGCGCTGTTCATCTTCTGGCTGTTGCTCATCGCGCGGGTCGTTGTCGAGTTCATCCGGTCGTTCAGTCGTGACTGGCACCCCAAGGGTCTGACGGTGGTGATCCTGGAGGTCATCCTGACGCTCACGGATCCGCCGGTGAAGTTGTTGCGCCGCATCATCCCGCAGCTGACCATCGGCGCGGTCCGGCTGGATCTGTCGATCATGGTGCTGCTCCTCGTGGTGTTCATCGGCATGCAACTGGCGCTCGGGGCGGCGGGCTGACCCGGCCGGTCACGGCGCTTCACCTGCGCTGAGATCGTTTGCCGGAGCGTCCGAAAACGCGTAAGAAGATTGAAATTCGTTCTTAAAAATTGGCCTCGACTGCAACCTCCGGTTCTGGTGTGACAGGATGGACGCCAGTTGCGTCCAAACAAGGCTCTACACAACAGGCTCTACACTTCGAGATCGATTGACGGTCCAAGACTCCAAGGGGGCAGACAATGCCGCTCACACCGGCGGACGTCCACAACGTCGCGTTCAGCAAGCCGCCCATCGGCAAGCGCGGGTACAACGAGGATGAGGTCGACGCCTTTCTCGATCTGGTTGAGAATGAGCTGACTCGACTCATCGAAGAGAATGCCGATCTCCGGCAGCGCGTCTCCGAGCTCGACTCCGAGCTGGCATCCGCGCGCTCCGGTGGTGGCGCTGCTCAGCCGACCAAGTCGATCCCGCTCTACGAGCCTGAGCCCGAGCCGGAGCCGGCCCCCGCGCCGAAGCCGGTCTACGAGGCACCGGCTGCGCCGGCAGCCCCGGCGGCGACCAACGAGGACACCGCGGCCCGCGCCGCGCGCGTGCTCAGCCTGGCGCAGGACACGGCCGACCGGCTCACCGGTTCGGCCAAGGCCGAGTCGGAGAAGATGCTCGCCGATGCGCGGGCACAGGCCGACGCCATGGTCAGCGACGCCCGCAAGACGGCAGAGACGACGGTCACCGAGGCCCGGCAGCGCGCCGACGCGATGCTGGCCGACGCGCAGACCCGCTCGGAGACCCAGCTGCGTCAGGCCCAGGAGAAGGCCGACGCACTGCAGGCCGACGCCGAGCGCAAGCACTCCGAGATCATGGGAACCATCAACCAGCAGCGCACGGTGCTGGAAGGTCGGCTGGAACAGCTGCGGACGTTCGAACGTGAATACCGCACGCGTCTGAAGACCTATCTGGAATCTCAGCTCGAAGAGCTCGGTCAGCGCGGTTTGGCTGCGCCGGTCGATTCCAGCGCCAACAGCGACGCCAGCGGTTTCGGCCAGTTCAACCGGGGCAACAACTGACCCCTGACCGGAACGCGACCGTTCGTCAGGCCACCTACCTAGCTAGGGTTGATTGATGCTGATCATTGCGCTAGTGCTTGCCGTCATCGGTCTGGCCGCGCTGGTGACCGCCGTGGTGACCAGCAACGAGCTGATCGCCTGGGTGTGCATCGGCGCCAGCGTGCTCGGCGTGGTGCTGCTCATCGTCGATGCGCTGCGGGAACGTTCACGTGGGGCCGCCGAGAAGTCGGCCGACGAGACGCCGGCGGCCGCGGAGACCACCGAGGACGCTGTCGAGGACTATCCCGATGAGCAGGCCGAGCCGGCCGCAGACGCGGAATCCGCCGACGAGACCGCTGAAACCGCCGAGCCGGAGTCGGCTGAGTCGGAGTCCGCTGAGTCGGAGTCCGCTGAGTCGGAGTCCGCTGCGTCGGACGAGACCGCCGAGTCCGCGGAGGGCGACGCGCACGACGTCGAGCCCACCGCCGAGGAAGCGGCAGAGGAACACAAGAGCTAGTCCGACGCGCTCACGGTCGGTGTTGCCAGCAGGGTCCGCACTTCGTCGTCGGTGACCTGGTGAAAGTCGGCGAACGCCTGGCCGACGGCCGAGAACTCGGTAGGTGTGCTCACGCACACCACCTCGTCGGCTTCCCGGGCGAGCTCCTGACAGGCCGACGTCGGCCCCACCGGTACCGCGACCACCAGCCTGCGCGCGGCGCGCACCGCCCGTACCGCGGCGAGCATGCTCGCACCGGTCGCGATGCCGTCGTCGACCAGGATCACGGTTCGACCGGCCAGCTCGGGGGGCGGGCGGCCACCTCGATAGGCCTGCTCACGCCGGGTCAACTCGGCCGTCTCCCGCTCGATCGCGGCGTCGAGGTCTTCGTGACTGATCCCGAGCCGCTGCACCAGCTGCTCATTGATGACGATTCCGCCACCGCTGGCCAGCGCGCCCATCGCCAACTCGGGCCACTGCGGCACACCCAGCTTGCGCACCAGGAACACATCCAGCGGAGCCTGGAGACCGGCCGCCACTTCCCAGCCGATCGGAACGCCGCCGCGGGCCAGACCCAACACCACCACGTCAGACTGGCCGCGGTAGGGCATCAGCTCCTGGGCCAGGACCTGGCCCGCCTCGCGGCGGTCCTGGAATACCCGCCCGGCATCGTGCCGGGTAACGCTGCCCCATGCACACATGGCGAATCTGGACTTCCAGTGACCACCCTACGGCGCTGCCGTGTCGCCGACCACCCGTGACAGGTAACTGCGCACCAACGCGCGGACGCGCTGCGCCGCGCCGTCGCTCAGTTCCTTTGTCGCGATGCGCAATTCGTCGTGGGTCCGGCCGACCTTGCCGGCGTAGCCGTCGCGGTCGTCGGCCAGCCAGTACTCCAACACGGTCGCATCGAGCTCGGGGTGGAACTGCAGGGCCAGTGACCGGCCCAGCACGAACCCCTGGGATGCGTTGCCGTTGCGGGCGATCTCGGTGGCGCCCGGCGGCACCGTCCAGCGGTCGATATGCCATTCGAACCATGGACCGGGTGGGATCAGCTCGGGATCGTCGGTAGTGACCTCGTACCAGCCGATCTCCGGTGAGTCGGACCTGCTGACCGACCCACCGAAGGTCTCCGCCAGCAACTGACCACCGAAGCACACGCCGAAGAGGCCCACGCCTGCGTCGGAGGCCTCCTTCAGCTGGGTCATCAACGTTCCCATCCAGCTGGCGCGCAGGGTTTCGTCGTACACCGACCAACGCGCACCCAACAGGACCACCACGTCATAGCGGGTCAGGTCGGGAAACTCCACGTCGGCTACCGGCGAATCGAGACGGTCGGCAGGCACCACGTCGAATGTGTCGATCTCGAAACCACATTCGCTGAAGGCATCGCCCAGCATCGCCTCGGGCGCCGTCGGGTCGTTGCGGATGAACAGTACTCTCGATGTCACGCCACACATTATCGCGCGAAGCTGCCGTGAACAGGGGCTGGGGCCATGACGGTGTACTCGGCGCTGGTCGCCCTCACCGTCGCGGTTCATTTCGGCTTCATCGCCTACCTTTTGCTGGGCGGGTTCATCGCCTGTCGGTGGCCGCGCACGATCGCGCTGCACGTGGCGGCCGTGCTGTGGGGTCTGGGCAGCGTCGCACTCGATCTGCCCTGCCCGCTCACCGCGCTGGAGCGGTGGGCGCGGGCCCGCGCGGGGATGCCGCCCCTGCCATCCGCGGGGTTCATCGCGCACTACATCACCGGCGTGCTCTATCCCGCGAGCTGGATAGTAGGGGTCCAGGCGGCGGTGTTCGCACTGGTCGTCGCGTCGTGGACGCTGGTGCTGATCAGGCGGCGTCGAAGCTCACCGGCAGGACCATCGGGCCGCTGATGCCCGTCAGCGGCTTCCACCGGACCGGACCGTCGAGCCGGACGTTGCGCCACCGGCGGGTCAGCACGGTGAGCGCTTGGGTGAGCTCGAGTCTGGCCAGGTGCGAGCCCAGGCAATAGTGCGCCCCGCCGCCGAAGGTCAGCATCGCCGGTGGCTGCTCGCGCGTGACGTCGAAGCGGTCCGGATCCGGATAGATATCCGGATCCCGGTTGGCCGCAGCGGTATTGGCGACGACGACAGTTCCGGCCGGGATCATCACCCCGCCCAGCTCGACATCTTCGCGGGCCATCCTGATGGTGCCCAACGCAATTGGCGTGTGCCGCATCAGTTCCTCGACGAAAACCGGTGCCAGTTCCGGATGTTCGGCCAGCAGCTGCCACTCGGCAGGATGCTCGCACAGCACCTGTACCGCAGCGGCCAGTTGGTTTCGGGTGGTGTCGGTGCCGGCCAGCAGCACACCGCCGGCCAGCATCAGCAGCTCGGCGTGGGTGAGCCGGTCGCCGTCGACCTCGGCGCGAATCAGGTCGGAGAGCAGATCGTCGCTGAGGGTGAACAGGCGCCCGGCCACCATCGCTTCGATGTATTCGTCGAATTCGCAGCCGGCCTGTTCTATGACGGCCCCGTTGCCGTCGACATTCCAACTGAACATCTTGAAGATGTCGTCGGCCCATCGCGAAATCAGGTCCCAGTCGCTCGGCGGCGCACCCAGCAGGGCGCAGATGACCGGGATCGGATAGCGACGCGCGATGTCGGCCACGACATCACAGGCGCCGACCGGCGCGCACTGGTCGGTGAGCTCGGTGATGACCTCGACACACGTGCCGCGCAGCCGCTCGGCGGCCCTCGGAGTGAAAGCCTTTGCCACCAATCGGCGCAACCGGTGATGCGCGGGGCCGCCCAGGCTGAGCAGGTTGGCCGCGGCGCGGTCCCACAGCGGTCCCGACGTGACGCCCTGCGCGGCCAGGAACAATCCCTTGGGCGGCGTGAAGCGGTCGTCGCGCAGCACGGCACGCACCAACGGATAGCTGAGGATCTCCGGACCGTGCGGCCCGATCGCGATCGGCGCCTTCCTGCGGGCTCGCGCGATGAGCCGGTGAGCTTCCTCTGGGTCGCCGGCGTGCTCGTAGGCGACGGATGGCAGGCCCGCGTCGAACACGTCCGGGTAGGTGCGTCGGATAGTCGGCGCGGTCATCGTGGTCATCGCAGCCTTCCCTTGAACAACCCCCACTGTGATGGTGCGCTGGTCGGGGGCCGTCGGGGTGAGTAGCGCGCTACCTCACCGTCGGTGCGGACACCGCGCGGTAGCGCCGCTCCGGGCGCCCGGTGCCGTACTGCAGCCGCAGCTCGAGCGCCCCTGTGCCGAGGAAGTACTCCAGGTAGCGGCGCGCGCTGACACGCGAAATGCCTACGAGTTCAGCACATTCGGCTGCCGAGACCTCGCCGGTGGCGCGTACGGCATCGAGTACCAGGCCGGCGGTCTCGGCACCCAACCCCTTCGGGAGCGTGGCCTTGGCGGCGGCGGCGGCACCGCCGAACAACGCATCGATCATCGACTGGTCGGCGCCGCCCTCGGTCGCCAGGGCGTCGGCCCGGGCCGCGTAGGCCACCAGTTTCGCCCGCAACTGGTCGAACTCGAACGGTTTGATCAAATAGTCCGCGGCGCCGCCGTCCAAGGCCCCACGCACCGTGTCGAGTTCACGGGCGGCGGTGATCATGATGACCCCGACCCGGTTGCCGTCTGCGCGAAGCCGGTGCAGCACGTTCAGGCCGGTCATGTCCGGCAGATACACATCGAGCAGGACCAGGTCGGGCCTGAGTTCGGCCACCGCGGACAGGGCTTCGGCCCCGGTCCGGGCGACACCGGTGGCGCGGAATCCGTCGACGCGTTCGACGAATCGGCGGTGAATCTCGGCGACCATGAAATCGTCGTCGACCACCAGCACGTCATACATGGGCGGCCTCCGGCAGCCGGACCGTGAACACCGCACCGCCGCCGGTGCCGTCGCTGATCTCGACGGTACCTCCGTGTTGGGCGGTCACCAGCCGGACCAGCGCAAGGCCGATTCCGCGCCCGCCCGGGACGTCTGGTTTCGAGGTGACGCCGCGGGAAAAGATCGACTCCCGAAGATGCTGGGGCACACCGGGACCCGAGTCGGCAACGGTCAGCAGCAGACCGTGGGCGTCATCGATGTGGATGCGCACCTGTGCGGCGGTCGAGCCGACCGAGACGTCCACGGCGTTGTCGACCAGGTTGCCGAGCAGCGTGATCACGTCGGTGGCCAGGGCCGGGTCGAGCGCTGAGAGGTGACTGTCGCCGGTCAGGGTGAGGGTGACGCCGCTCTCGGCGGCCAGCGAGGTCTTGGCGATCAGCAGCGCGGCCACCGCCGGGTCGGAAATATGTTGGGTCACAGCGTCGTTGATCTCCGCACGGCGCCGGGTGAGGGTCCCCACCAGATCGCGCACCGCGTCGAATTCGCCGAGCTGGGTCAGGCCCGAGATGGTGTGCAGCTGGTTGGCGAATTCGTGGGTCTGCGCCCGCAGCGTATCGGTCACACTGCGGTGCGACGACAATTGTGCCTGCAGCGCAGCGAGTTCGGTGCTGTCGCGCATGGTGGTGACGGTACCGATGCGCTGGCCCTGACTGCTCGCCGCGCGCCGGTTCAGCGCGAGAACCCGCGTTCTGGTGGTGATGATCACGTCGTCCTCGTCACGGCCTGCGGCGCCGTCCAACAGGAACCCTGCAACCGTCGGATCCAGACCGACCTCGTCGACCCGGCGCCCCACCGCGCTGTCGTCGAGGCCCAGCAGTTCCTGGGCACTGTCGTTGAGCACCGTGATGGCGCCGTCGGTGTTCACCGCCACCACGCCCTCGCGGATGCTGTGCAGCAACGCTTCCCGATGATCGGCCAGGCCGGCGATCTCGGCGACCTCCAGGCCGCGGGTGTGCCTTTTGATGCGTCGAGACAGCAGCCACGACGCCACGAGGCCGAGCGCAGCCCCGATACCGAGATAGATCAGCAGACGTTCTCCGGCTCCGCCCAGCAGCTGCCATAACGACGGATACCGTTCGCTGACCGAGACGATCGCGAGCACATCGCCGTCGGGCGCCAGGATCGGTACCTGGCCGACCAGACTGTGCGCGCCGTCGACGTCGCTGTCGCCGAACCACGCCCGACCCTCGTCGGCACGGGTGGAGCCCAGATCGATCCGCTTGCCCAGGCGCTGCGGATCCGACGACGCGCGTACCGTGCCGCTGGGATCGATGATCTCGGCCAGCTCGGCCCCCGAGAGGGCGACCGCCCGATCCACGTCGGGAGCCAGGGTGGAGGCGGCGAACGGATCGCGGTAGCGGTCCCGCACGATCGGTGTCGAGGCGATGTTCTCCGCCACCGCGATCATGCGCTGGCCCCGGACGTCCCGGAATTCACGCGTCGACTGCGCGACCGACACCGCGGCGACCGCGACCAGCACCACCGCGACGACCAGCAGTTGGAAGGCCAGGAACTGGCCGGCGAGGCTCCGGCCCCGGAGCAGGCGCACTATCGCCGAGCGTGAACTCAATGACCAATACTTCCTTTGCGAACTCATCAGTGACCTGGGTCACGTCACGATTCAGTATTGCTGAGCATCACAAGTGATTGGGGACGGTTGATGACGTGTCGACGAGGACACCTGACGGCGGCGCTCGGGGTGATCCTGGCGCTGGCCGTGGCACTCACACTGACCGGCTGCGGGGTGACCCGCAACGACGACGCCCGCGGACTGCACCGGCTGCGCATGATGGTGCCGAACAGCCCGGGCGGCGGCTACGACCTGACCGCGCGTACCGCGGTGAAGATCATGGAAGACACCGACATCACCGGGCGGATCGAGGTGTTCAACGTGATCGGCGCGGGCGGCACGGTCGCCATGGCGCGGTTGATGAACGAGAAGGGCAACGACGACCTGATGATGACGATGGGGCTCGGCGTCGTCGGTGCCACCTACACCAATGGTTCGCGGATAAAGGCTTCCGACGCAACCGCTTTGGCGAAGCTGATCGAGGATCCGGGTGCGGTCTTCGTCCCCGCCGATTCGCCCTTGAAGACGATCCAGGATTTCGTCGCGGCGTGGAAGGTCGATCCGTCGAAGATCACCATCGGCGGTGGCTCGTCACCGGGCGGACCCGATCACCTGTTCCCGATGGAACTGGCCAAGGCCGTTGGCGTCCAGCCGAAATCAGTCAACTTCATCACCTACGACGGCGGTGGTGACCTTCTGACCGCGCTGCTCGGCAAGAAGATCACCGTCGGAACCTCCAGCCCGGGCGAACTCATCGACCAGATCGAAGCCGGCCAACTGCGGGTGCTCGCGGTGTCCAGCGCCGAGCGGGTCGAGGGCATCGACGCCCCGACCCTCAAAGAGGCAGGGATCGACCTGACCTTCGCGAACTGGCGCGGAGTCCTTGCGCCACCGGGCATTTCCGATCACGCGAAAAAGGCGATGGTGCAGGCGCTCGAAGACTTGCACGCCACGCAGCAGTGGAAGCAGGCGCTGGTGAAGAACGGTTGGACCGATGCGTTCCTCACCGGTGAGCAGTTCGAACAGTTCTTGAAGGACCAGGACGAACGCGTTTCGTCGACACTCACCGAGTTGGGGCTGATATGACCGCCGTACCAGAGCCGCACGAGGATCACGTCGCCAGACCGGTCGACAAGGCCCAGTACCTCGTCTGCGTGGTGATGGTCGCGGTCGGGGCGTATCTGATCTACGACGCCCTGACCCTGACCGACGGCTTCGCGAAGGTCGATCCGGTGGGGCCCAAGTTCTTTCCGATGGCCATCGGTGCCGTGCTGATCGCGCTGGCGGTTGTCCTGGCGATCGCAATCCCGCGCGGATCGGTCGGTGAGGCCGACGCCGGTGAGGACGTCGACCCGAACTCGCCGGGGGACTGGCGCACCGTCGGGCTGCTCGTCGGTTTGTTCGTGTTGCTGATCGTGCTGGTCCAGCCTCTGGGCTGGGCGATCGCCGGGGCGCTGTTCTTTGGTGGTGCCGCAACCATCCTCGGCAACCGGCATTACGTCCGCAACATCGCGATCGGCGCGGTGCTGTCGGTCCTGACTTTCTACGGGTTCTACTCCGGGCTCGGAATTCCGCTGCCCGCAGGCATTTTGGACGGGATTCTGTAAATGGAGAACTTCGACTGGATGTTGCAGGGGTTCGAGCAGGCCGCGACCCCGATGAACTTGCTGTACGCCTGCATCGGGGTGCTGCTGGGCACCGCCGTCGGCGTGCTGCCGGGTATCGGTCCGGCCATGACCGTGGCGCTGCTGCTGCCCGTGACCTACAACGTGAGCCCCAGTGCGGCGTTCATCATGTTCGCGGGCATCTTCTACGGCGGCATGTACGGCGGGTCGACCACGTCCATCTTGCTGAACACTCCGGGCGAGTCCTCGTCGGTGATCACCTCGATCGAGGGCAACAAGATGGCCAAGGCCGGCCGAGCGGCCCAGGCCCTGGCCACGGCGGCGATCGGATCGTTCGTCGCCGGAGCGATCGGGACCGCACTGCTGGCGGCGTTCGCCCCGCCGATCTCGCGGTTCGCGGTCACGCTCGGGGCCCCGTCATACCTTGCGATCATGCTGTTCGCCCTGGTCGCGGTGACTGCGGTGCTGGGCGCGTCCAAACTGCGCGGCGCGATCTCCCTGTTCCTGGGCCTGGCCATCGGCGTCGTCGGCATCGACTTCCTCACCGGTCAGCCCCGTGCGACATTCGGCCTGCCGCTGCTCTCCGACGGCATCGACATCGTGGTTATCGCGGTGGCGATCTTCGCCCTCGGTGAGGCGCTGTGGGTGGCCGCGCACCTGCGCCGGCGCCCCGCCGAGGTGATCCCAGTGGGCCGGCCGTGGATGAGCAAGCAGGACTGGGGCCGGTCGTGGAAGCCGTGGCTGCGCGGCACCGCGTACGGCTTCCCGTTCGGGGCGTTGCCTGCCGGTGGTGCCGAGTTGCCGACGTTCCTGTCCTACATCACCGAGAAGAAACTCTCGAAGCATCCCGAGGAATTCGGCAAGGGCGCGATCGAAGGCGTGGCGGGGCCCGAAGCGGCCAACAACGCCTCTGCCGCGGGCACGCTGGTGCCGATGCTGTCGCTGGGGTTGCCCACCAACGCCACCGCGGCGGTCATGCTCACAGCGTTCGTCTCCTACGGAATCCAGCCGGGGCCAACCCTTTTCGAGAAGGAGCCGCTGCTGATCTGGACGCTCATCGCGAGCCTGTTCATCGGCAACTTCCTGCTGCTGGTGCTCAACCTGCCGCTGGCACCGATCTGGGCCAAGCTGCTGCGCACGCCGCGGCCCTACCTGTACGCGGGCATCCTGTTCTTCGCGACCCTGGGCGCGTTGGCAGTCAACGTGCAACCGCTGGACCTCGCACTGCTGTTGGTGTTCGGGCTGGTCGGCCTCATGATGCGCCGCTTCGGCTTGCCGGTGCTGCCGCTGATCATCGGTGTCATCCTGGGACCGCGCATCGAACGGCAACTGCGCCAGAGCCTGCAGCTCGGCGGCGGCGACTGGGGCAGTCTGTTCACCGAACCGGTCGCGATCACCACGTACGTGCTCATGGCGATCCTGCTGCTGGCGCCGTTGGTGCTGCGGCTGATGCACCGCAGCGAGGAGACCCTGCTGATCGTCGAGGACGACGCGGATCAGAAGGCGAAGGCGGGCAATCTGTGACCGGCGAGCACAGCATCGCCCGGGCGGGGCTGGCTGATCGGCTGCCCATCGGCCGTTGAACTGGGCAAACGGTCCTCACCGTGGCCCGCCGGGCCCGGTGAGGACCAGTTTTCGTCGCGATAACGTGCGGGGAAAGTTACCGGAACAGGCGCGGCTGATCATGGCCGCATGGCAGATGGCACATCCACCCGAACCGCGTGTTCGTACTGTGGTGTCGGCTGCGGTATCGAGGTCACCACCAGAGTCGAGGGTGACCGCAGGGTGATCGCCCGGGTGTCCGGGGACAAACTGCACCCGGCGAACTTCGGCCGGTTGTGCACCAAAGGCCTCATGCACGCCGAGATGATGGCCGCCGCCGACGACCGGCTCCGGTCGGCGATGCTGCGTTCCACCCGCGACGATGAACTGGTGCCGACCCCGGTCGACGACGCGATCGCCGAGGCCGGCCGCAGGTTGCGCGCCATCGTCGACGAGCACGGTCCGGATGCTGTCGCGTTGTACGTGTCGGGGCAGCTGTCGCTGGAAGCGCAGTACCTGGCCACCAAGCTCGCCAAGGGTTATCTGCGTACGCGCCACCTGGAATCGAACTCCCGGTTGTGCATGGCGAGTGCGGGAACGGGTTTCAAGCAATCGCTGGGCGCCGACGGACCTCCGGGCTCCTACGCCGACTTCGACTGCGCGGACCTCTTTTTCGTGATCGGTTCGAACATGGCCGATTGCCACCCGATCCTGTTCCTGCGGATGGCCGATCGGCTCAAGGCCGGAGCCAAGCTCATCGTGGTGGACCCGCGCCGCACCGCCACCGCCGAGAAGGCCGACCTGTTCCTGCAGATCAACCCGGGAACCGACGTGGCCCTGCTCAACGGTCTACTGCACCTGCTCGTGGCGGACGGGGCGATCGATCAGGATTTCATCGCCGAGCACACCGAGGGCTGGGAGGCGATGCCGCAGTTCCTGGCCGATTACCCGCCCGCGCGGGTGGCCGAGATCACCGGCATACCGGAAGCCGACATCCGTACCGCCGCACGGATGATCGCCGAGGCGGGGGAGTGGATGAGCTGCTGGACCATGGGGCTCAACCAGAGCACGCACGGCACCTGGAACACCAATGCCATCTGCAATCTGCATCTGGCAACCGGCGCGATCTGCCGACCGGGCAGCGGGCCGATGTCGCTGACCGGCCAGCCGAACGCGATGGGTGGCCGCGAAATGGGCTACATGGGGCCGGGTTTGCCCGGTCAGCGCGCGGTCTTCTCGGCAGAGGATCGAGCCTTCGTGGAGGGTCGATGGGGACTTGAGCCGGGCACCATCCGCTCCGAGGTGGGTCCCGGGACGATCGGTATGTTCGAGGAGATGGCCGAGGGCCACATCAAGGCGTGCTGGATCATCTGCACCAATCCCGTTGCCACCGTGGCCAACCGCAAGACGGTGATCAACGGTCTGGAGGCGGCCGAGCTGGTGATCGCACAGGACGCCTACCGGTCCACCGCCACCAATCACTACGCCGACATTCTGCTGCCCGCCGGGCTGTGGGCCGAATCCGAAGGTGTCGCAGTCAATTCCGAGCGCAACTTGACGTTGTTGTCCGCGTCCCTACCCCCGGCGGGAGACGCCAGGCCGGACTGGCAGCTGATCTGTGGCGTCGCGGCTGCGCTGGGGTTCGGCGAGCAGTTCGACTACGGCAGCGCCGAAGAGATCTTCGACGAGATCCGCGGGTTCGCCAACCCGAAGACCGGATACGACCTGCGCGGAGCCAGCTACGCCCGGTTGCGGCAGGCACCGCTGCAGTGGCCGTGCCCGCCGGCGGACGCCCCGACCGGTGGGGACGCCCGGCATCCCATCCGGTACCTCAACGACGGCGTCAGCCAGGATCTGTTCGTCGACGCGAACGGCCACCGCCCGCGGTTGGCCTTCGCGACGGCGTCGCGGCGCGCGGTGTTCCACGCCCGCCCGCACCTCGACCCGGCCGAATTGCCCGATGACGATTATCCGTTCGTGCTCAACACCGGCAGGCTGCAGCACCAGTGGCACACCATGACCAAGACCGGCAAGGTCGCCAAGCTCAACAAGCTCAATCCGGGTCCCTTCGTGGAGATTCACCCGGTCGACGCGCAGCGGCTCGGCATCGTCGAAGACGCGTCGGTCGAATTGTCCTCGCGGCGGGGCCGGGCGGTGCTGCCCGCGGTGCTCACCGACCGGGTTCGCCCCGGCAATTGCTTTGTGCCGTTTCACTGGAACGACGAGCACGGGGAATACCTGACCATCAACGCGCTGACCAACGACGCCGTCGACCCGGACTCACTGCAGCCCGAGTTCAAAGCGTGTGCCGTGAGCCTGCGGCCGGTGCTGTCGGTGGCGAGCGCCGCGCCGGCGCATCCGGTCGCCGCGGAGATCGGCCTGACCGCGCTGACCCGGCCCAGCCTGTCTGAACCCGAGAAGGTCTATCTGTCAGGGTTTTTCACCGGACTCGGCGACCCGCCCGCCGGGGTGCCGGTGCTGCCGGAAGCGGCACCGGTCAGTACCACGGTGCGATTGTGGGTCGACGGGGTCCTGGCCGGACGTTATTCGCGTGCCGGTGTGTCGAGCGCGCCGGTCGCACCGTCGGGTCCGTCGGGGCCGTTGGTGCTGTGGGCTTCCCAGACCGGCACCGCCGAAGAGTTCGCGGCGCAGTTGGCCGGCCGGCTGGCCGGCGCCGAACTGGTCGGCATGGACGATCTGGCATTGTCCGACCTCGCGCCCGTACGCGACGTGTTGGTGATCACCAGCACCTTCGGTGACGGTGGCCCGCCCGACAACGGTTCCGATTTCTGGAGCAGGCTGCAAGCTTCGGACGCGCCGAATCTCGCCGGAATCCGTTATGCGGTACTGGGTATCGGTGACCGCGCCTACGACAGCTTCTGTGGCCACGCCAGATCTCTGGACCAGCGGTTGGCCGACCTGGGTGCCACCCGGTTGCTCGACCGCACCGAGTGCGAGGCCTACGACGACGAGCCCATGCAGCGCTGGGCCGACACCGTCGCCGCGCTGATCGCCGGTGAGAGCGACGCGCCCGCGAGCGGTCCCGCCATGCGACACCAGGGTGGCGCCCGCACCATCATCCGCACCGAACCCGACGAATTCACCAGGGCCAAGCCGATTCTGGCGACGTTGGCCCGCAACACGGTGCTGACCGCGCCGACCTCACAGAAAGAGGTCAGGCAGTTCGGTTTCGACATCTCCGACTATGACGTCAGTTACGCCGCGGGCGACTCACTCGGGGTCTACGCCAGTAACGACCCGGCGGTGGTGGACGCCTGGCTGGCGGCCACCGCGCTGAATCCCGATGCGGTCGTCGAGGTCGACGGCAGCGAGCAGTCGTTGCGCGACGCATTGATCACGTCCTACGACATCTGCCGCGTCACCCCGAACCTGCTGGCCTTCGTCGCGGAGTCGGCTGCTGACCGCTCGGCGGCCAAGGTGCTCAAGGGATCCCGCGATCGGCTCGACACCTGGCTGGCCAACCGCAACGGGCTCGACGTCGTCACCGAGTTCGCCACCCGCGCCACTCCCGAACAGTGGCAGGACGTCCTGGTTCGGCTCACCCCCCGCAGCTATTCGATATCGTCGAGCCCACTGGTCAGCCCGCACGAGGTGCAGTTGACGGTGTCAGTGGTCCGGTATCGCGGTGCCGACGGGACCGGTCGCAGCGGGGTGTGCTCGACCTTCCTGGCCGACCGGGCCGCTGCGGCCGCGGTTTTCCTGCAACGCTCACCGCATTTCCGGCCGCCGCCCGAGGCCGACACCCCGATGATCATGGTGGGTCCGGGCACCGGTGTCGCACCGTTCCGCGGCTTCCTGCAGGAGCGCCGGGCCCTGGGCCACCGCGGACGCAACTGGTTGTTCTTCGGTGACCAGCACCGCGACGAGAACTATTACTACCGTGATGATTTCGAGGCGATGGCGCACGACGGCCTGCTCACCCGGCTCGACCTGGCGTTCTCTCGGGATCAGGCGCGGCGGGTCTACGTGCAGCACAGGATGCTCGAGCGCGGCGCCGAGGTGTGGCGGTGGCTGCAGGACGGCGCCCACTTCTATGTGTGTGGGGACGCCACCCGGATGGCCAGGGACGTCGATACGGTGCTGAGCACGATCATCCGCACTCACGGCGGCATGTCGGACGAGGCCGCGCATGACTACAAGCGGGAACTGGTCGCCGACAAGCGGTATGTGCGCGACGTGTATTGAGCGCTACTGGCCCAGATCGCTCCACACGATCTTGGCGAGCTGGTCGCGGTCGGCCACGCCGAGCTTGATGCAGGCCCGGTAGATGTGACCCTCGACGGTGCGCACCGACACGGTGAGCCGCTCGGCGATGTCGCGGTTGGACAGGCCCCCGGCGACCAGCCCGGCGATCTCGCGTTCCCGGGCGGTCACCGGCAGCGGCCGGGCCGCCGACCGGATGGCAGGCGTTGCCGCACCACCGCAGCGCGCGGCCAGATGCAGGGCGTGGGCCGCCGATTCGGTGCTGCGACGGCGCTGGCCGGCCCGGTCGTGCAGCGGCACGGCTTGCGCGGCGGCATCCGCGGCCGACAGGTTGAGGCCGGCCTGCTCGAATGCCTCGGAGACCGCGTCGAGTTCGGCGGGATCGGCTGCGGCCACCGCCGCCGCGTGCCGGGCGTAGAGGGCTGCGGGTGATCCGTCGATGCGGCCGGCGAGGGCCTCCAAGCGTCGGGTCACCGTGCGGTCGCCGAAGCGCGCGGCGTGGTGCAGGGCTTCGGCCTCGATCGCGAACTGGCCCGACGAATGCGCGGCGTCGGCGGCGGCGCGGGCCAGGTCGATGGCCGAGCGGTGCCCACCCTTGGCGGCGGCCACCCAGGCCTTGGCGATGGTCCATTGCGGATCGTGCAGCGCCATATGGGGACCCGAGTGCTCCGTCGCATCCTCGAGCACGCGTTCGGCCTGCTCGGGGTTGCCCACCGCGGCGTACGCGCGGGCCAGCAACAGCCGGCCGACCAGCTGCCACGGCAGCGACGATTCCGCGTTCAAGGCCGCCAGCGCCTGTTCCAGCACGGTGATCGCGTCGCGGAACTGGCCGCGGTAGGTGGCCACCAGGCCGGTCATCATCTTCGCGATCGCCCAGCCCACAAACTGTCCGGCAGTGGAGAATTCGGCGTACTCAGCGGCCCGCTGCTCGGCCAGGTCGAGCTCACCGAGGTGGGTCAGCGCGAGCACGTCACCGTAGTGGACCATCAACCGGATCATGCCGTCGGTGGACTTGCGCTCGGCCCGGCAGCGCGCGGCGATCGGTTCGAATGCGGTGCCCCGGCCCGCCACCGGCATGGCCAGCCCCGCGCCCAGCGCAGCGAAGTCCACAGCTTGTTTGGGTGCTGCCGGGTCGGCCAGCACCTGTTCGGCGGCGGCCAGCCCGGTGGTGACCTTGTTCTCGTGCACGGCCATCGCCGATCCGGTGGCTTCCACCACGAGCCGCAGGCTGGGGTGGGTGACGCGGGAGCGCAGCAGCTCCAGCAGCCGCTCGGCCCGGGCGACATCGCCCATGGACCAGAACAGGATGGACAGCCGGGGGATGCCCCACTGCACGAGTTGCAGCTCGTCGAGCTCGTCGGGGGAGAACCGGGCCAGCACGTTGTCGGCCTGGGCGGGGTGGCCCTGCCACAGCAGCGCCCGGGACAGCAGCTCGGCCGCGGGCAGTCCGCCGCCCCGGTCGAACGCGGCGCGGGCCAGCCGTTCACCGAGCGGAAGGTTGGACAGGAACACCGCATCCTTGGCCGCGGTGATCAACAGGTCGGCGTCGGCGGACTGATCGCTGTCGACGCACAGCTGGGCCAGCCGGATTCTGCTTGCGGCCGAATCGAGTTCGCGCTGCCGCAGGATACCGACGATGTTGCCGCGCAGCTTGCGGGCCGACGCGGTGCCCACGCGCCTGCGGACCACCTCGCCGAACAGCGGATGGCTGAACCGGGCATTGACCTGCCGGTCGTCCTCGGTGATACGGATCAGGCCGCGCATCTCGGCGCCGTCGACGGCGTCCTCGCCGGCGAGTTCGGCCAGCGCGTCGATGTCCAGCGGTTCGCACAGCGACAGCAGTTTCAGCGCATGCAGCACATCGGTGCCCGCGTGGGCCAGGCGCTCGTCGAGCAGCTCGGCGAGCCCGGACGGGATGACGGTGGGACCGCGGAACTGCCAGACCCCGTTGACCTCGGTGAGTGTCCCGGCGTCCACGGCACCTTCGACCATGTTGCGCAGGAACAGGGGGTTGCCGCCGGAGGACTCCCACATCACGTCGGCGCTGAGGCCCTCCAGCGTGCCGCCCAGCACGGTCTCGATGAGCGCGATGCTCTGTTCCTTGCTGAACGGGCGCAGTTCGAGGCGTTCCAGATAGCCGTCTTTCCACAGTGAGGTGACTGCGTCGGGTACCGGCTCGCCGGTGCGCACGGTGGCCACCACCCGGCCGGCGCGCTCGACGGCGATCTGGTGCAGCAGCGTCGCCGACAGCTGGTCCAGCAGATGCGCGTCGTCGATGCCGACGATGGTGTCGCCCTCGGCGACAAGGGATTCGCGCGCGGACCCGAGCAGTGCGATCGGGTCGCGGGAGGCCGATGGCCGCACCCAGGACGCGAAGGCGCCCAGCGGAATGCTGCGGGAGGACTCGGTGCACGCGGTCCAGTGCACCTTCGTGTCCATCGAAGACGTGACGGTGCGCGCCAGGGTGGTCTTGCCGACACCGGCGGCCCCCACGAGCACGACGCCGCAACTGTCCGTGCTGCTGAGCGCAGAGCGGATGGCCGCGTGTTCCGTCGGCCGGTCCAGCATCTGCCAATACCCTGGCATGGACGCACAGTCTAAGTGCCGGTGGCGGATACCGCTGCCGTGGGCGGTATCCGAGATGTGCCACTTCGGCTGTTGGCGCTGGGTCGCGGGCATGGGACCAAGGTTTCGGTGTTTGCGGATCAGGAATCCGGCAGTTGGGCGATGTCGGTCGGTTCCAGGCTGGGCGCCCGGTTCACCTCGTGCCGGTAGATCGAGGAGGCGTCGTACACATCCTTTTTCAGCCGGTTGATCGAGCCGAGGGGGCGGTGCGCGGCCAGGCCCCGCCACGAGTTGAACGACAGCACGTCGTCACCGAACGCGCGGCGTTGCGGACCGGCCGGGTTTTGCGGGCCGAAGACGATTTTCGCGACCGGGCGGTGCGGTGAGGCCTCCTCGGGCCAGGCCACCGTGGCGTCCTCGATCGGCATGGTCTTCGGGTCGGTGCAGAGCTGGACACTGAGCTCGTATTCGGCGCTGTGGGCGGCCAGGAAATCCATGATCAGGTCGCGGTGCGCGTCCTGATCGGCGTCTTTCGGAAGTAGCTGGGTCTCAAGGGCTTTCACTTCGTCTGAGAGCGGAGCGTAGCGGAGCTTCGCCACGTAGTCGCCGTAGCGGATCGGTGCCGAGGAGTAGAACGTTTCGCCGAGGATAGGCCGGTTCTCGGCGACGAATACCGCCACGTTGGCGGGAATCGGCAGGCCGATCCGCTTGAGCCCGGCCAGGATGTCGCTGCCGACGGCCAGCACGCCGTCGGGCAGCCGGGCCAGCAGGGTGGCTGTCGGCATGCCTTTGACCAGATAGTCGTGGGCGTCGGCGAAGAGGAACTCCCGGTGGGTCACCATGATGAAGTCCTGGGTGGTGGCGTCGTCGCCGGCCCGGGCCCGCGGGCCCTGCACGCCAAGCACTTTGACGGCCAGGCCGCGTACGCCGCGCACCCGGTCGCTGCGTAGCACACCCGACGTGGTCGACAGCCGGGCGATCACCGGATACGTGCGCGGCGCGGCGAACAATCCCTGTGCCAAGGACGGCGGCAGATCCGGGTACACGGTCAGCTCGCCGCGCAGGATCGCGTGGCTCTTGGCGTGCGCATCGCGCAACCCGTGCTTGAACTTCTTGTACGCCCGCACATTGTTCTTGTGCAGCGCTTCGACGATCTTGGCGATGTCCTCGGCTTCGTCGGGCCTGGGCTGTTCGAGATCGTCGCGGTACCGGACGAACATCGACTCGTCGACAGCGGTCATCGTGGCGTGGCCTTTCTCGGCGATGCGGCGCCGGCCGGGTTCCATGGTGTGAACGGATTGCGCACGCCTTCGAGCGCAGGTTCGAGTTCGCGGTGGTGGCGCAGCAGCACACTGCGCATGTTGTTGTCCCGGATCCAGTCCATCCCGACCTCGGTGTAGATCTCCTTGCGGAAACTGTCGGTGAAGAACCGGTCGCTTTCCAGCCGTCGCGACGCCATCAGGATGAACACCCGAAACGCGGTGTCGCTGAAGCCGAAACCGGGTGGCTTCGGCTCGGCGTAGAGGCCGATCATGAGGTCCACCGACTCGATGTCGTCGTAGACCTCCCGCAGCTCGGCCGCCAGGGTGGTCTCGCCGGTGAGCTCCTCGAAACTGGCCGCCGGCCTGAGCCGGAACAACCGTCGAAACTCGTTGTATCGCGGGACCCCTCGCTCCCGCGATCGAATGAGATCGATGGTGGCCAGATCGAGGAGCTCACCGTCTATGTGCTGCAGATGCTGCAGGTGGTGTGGATAGTTGTGCAGGTTGAGGGCACCGGGATTGGCGCGGCCGAACGAGTACAGCAGGTCGGTCATCGACGTCTCGGCGAGCCGGGCCCGGACGTTCTCGACGGTCAGGTCCGGCAGTTCGTGTACCGAGAGCACGTGGTCGTCGGTGGCCGAGCGGAAGGTGTACGTGTCGGGGACCAACGGATGCATCCGGTACACCGCGACGAACTCTTCGGTGAGCGAGTACGGGATGCCGTGGTGGTTGGTCGGCGAACCGGGGATCCCGTGCAGCAGCACGCTGCTGCTCAACCGGCCGAAGCGGCGCGCGAACCCTTCGCCGAGCAGCCCGAACCAGTTGGCCCGCATGGCCGCGACCGTGGTCGGGTGCGCGATGATCGCCGGGGTCCAGTCGACGGTGTGGATCTTGGCCATCAGCGCGGCATTGACCAACCGGGCCTTGTCGTAGAGCTGCTGCGCCGACAGCTGCGGGTAGGCCGCGGCGAGCCGGTCGCGGATCGCGTTGTGCTCGCGCATGAACAACGAATGCAGCAGCGCCAGCCCGACCCAGAAGTTGGCCGCGGTACCGGTCAGATCCACCGTGGCCTCCACATCGGGCGGCGGCAGGCCCGCGTCGTCGATGCGCAGTCGCCCGGTCTCGGGGCACCGCAGCGCGTCCGCGAATGCCGGTGTGGTGCCGTAGATCTGCGACGAGTCCCACCAGTGCGTCTCCTGCGTGGTGAACGTCGCGGGGCCGGTCGGATCGGGATGAGGGTCCGGCGTGGTCCGGTCGACTCGCATGGGCCGCTGCGGCCACGGGTCGTCGTCGGCCAACGGCACCACCCACGGTTGCGTGGTGACGGTGCCGTGGCTGAACCAGTCGTGCACCTCGAACTGGATCCACGCGGCGGCCAGCACGTTGAGTGTGGTGGCGGGCTGAAACTCGGTCCGCGCCAACAGCGTGCGGCTGATCAGCCGAGGGTTGGGTTCCAGCAGGTGCGTCTCGCTCTCCGGATGCTGATGGGCGGGCGGGACATTGCGCCCGAACCGGCAACCCAACGCTCCCATCTGGGGGCTGCCCAGATCGTTGTGCCTGCCGCTGCGCGTGCGGGCGACGAGATAAGCAGACGGACCGTCATCGCCCGGATCGGGCACCGGGCCCGCATCGAAGAGGTTCTGGGTGCGCAACTGGTGGCGCAGGCCGATGAGCACACCCAGGCCCAGCACCGTCGGCAGCCGGAACCAGCCGATGGTCTGATCCACCCGCTGGGCGAACCGGGCGGCGATGCTGGCCAACCAGTTCGGGCGTCGAGCCGTGGTCACCATATTCCGTCTCCCCATCCGCGCACGCCAGGAATGTTGCCGTAGCAGCCGGGGAAAGGCACGAGTAGTGCGCTACTCGAACCGAGCCAGTCGCCAGTGGCACAGCGCGACTACTTGCGTGAGCAATGGGGTAGTGCTGTTCGAACTGGAGTAGTGCGCCACTCGTGTCAGACATATCCACCGGGTGGTACGTTTCCTGGTATCGGCAACAGAACTTGCTGAGGGGAGTATCGGAGATGTCCGAGATGTCTGTGACCTCGACCGACCGAGAATCGGCTCGATCATGATGGCCTGGCTTGCCGCACTGCCGGTGTTGCTGTTGATCACGGCGGTGCTCGGCGTGTACGACCTGCAGCGCTGGCTTGAGCGCTGGGACCACGACCGGCACCTGTCGGATTGAGACCGGTGCGATGCCAGAGGTAGTGCGGTGACCACAGCCGACGATCCATGGCCCGATCGGGTGCATTGCGCGCTCGGCCACCTGGACCGCCTCGAGATGCCTGCCGACCCGCAGCACATCCGCGAGGCGGTCGCCGCGCGCTTCGCCTCCCGGTTCACCGCGCACGACCGACCCTGCGTCGACGGAAGCCCGCGCTGGCACGGTGAGGTCGACCGGGCCGTCGACCAACTGCTCGGAGCCGGTGTCGTCGCCTCGACCGCCCAGGCGGTGCAGTTGACGGCTCCGGGTCGACGCGGCGTCGACGATGCCTGCGCGTCGGCGTTGGCCACCGACGAACGTGCGCTCGCAGCCGCACCCGCGGCGCCCACCGCCGGGCCGGGCCGCGACGCGCTACTGGCCGGGGTGATCACCCCGCCGCTGCGGGCGAAGTTCGTCGTCCCGCCCGGCGGGGACGCCGCCCAGGCGCGGGATGCGTTGTGGCCGGTGATGATCGAGCTGAACCTGCGGTACGCCGACGGCACCGCCGCGGCGATGCAACGGGTGCGCGACCTGTGGCGGCTGGTCGACGGGACGGGCGTGCCGGTGCCCGTCGCCGGGCAGTACCTGGTGGGGGACCTGACCACCGGCCAGATCGAGGGGTTGGTATCCGCCGACGCGGTGCCACAGCGCTGGCCGGCCCGGGCCGTCTACCGGATCTGGCCCGACTTCGACACCCAACCCCTCATCGACGCATCCTCCGCAACCATCAAGGCCATTCCCGCGCAACGCGCGTTCGACAGCTTCGGCGACGGAATCGTCTGGGCAGTGGTCGATTCCGGCGTCGCGGCAGACCACCCGCACTTCATCGGGCATCAGACCCTGTCCGATCCTGCGGTGGCCGACCTGCACCGCGACTTCACCGCCGGTGAGCAGGTCGCCTCCGCCCTGATCGACGACGACGGGCACGGCACGCACGTCGCCGGCATCATCGCCGGCGGCCTGGTGGGGTTCAAGCCCGAGGACGTCTACGTCGCCGAGAAACGCTTCAACGTCGGCGCGCCGGACGGGGACGATCCGATCCTGCAGCAGCGCACGGTGACCGACGTCAGCAAGCTCGCCGGGATGGCCCCTCGGGCAAAGCTGGTCAGCCTCAAGGTCCTCGGTCCCGGCGATCAGACGTCACGCGTGAGTCGCGTGATGCGCGCGCTGGACTACGTCCGCGAGGTCAACGCGCAGAGCGAGCGGATGCCGCGCATCCACGGGGTCAATCTCAGTCTGGGTTACGAATTCGCCGCCGAGTGGTTCGCCTGCGGCCAGAGCCCGCTCTGCCTGGAGGTCGACAAGACCGTGCGCTCGGGTGTCGTGGTCGTGGTGGCGTCGGGCAACACCGGTTACGTGTCGCTGAACCCGCTCTTCGCCAGTGACGTCACCAAATTCAGCGCCGACATGACGATCAACGATCCGGGCAACGCCGAACGGGCCATCACCGTCGGGGCCACGCATCGCGACGCTCCGCACACCTACGGGGTTTCGTACTTCTCATCCAAAGGGCCCACCGGGGACGGACGGCGCAAGCCGGATCTGGTGGCGCCGGGGGAGCGGATCACCTCGGCCGCCGCGGGCAAGAACCGGATCAGCGTCCAGCAGCAGACCGAGGCGCCGATCGCCGACGGGGTGGCGCTGTACGTCGAGGCCAGCGGCACCAGCATGGCCGCCCCGCACGTGTCCGGCGCCATCGCGGCGTTCCTGTCGGTCCAGCGCGAACTCATCGGCAAGCCCGACGACATCAAGCGCATTTTCGTCGAATCGGCGACCTCACTCGGCCGCGATCCGGCCTTCGAGGGCAGCGGTCTGGTCGATCTGCTGCGCGCACTGCAATCGGTATGAGGTGAAAGGAAAAACCCATGGGCAACATCGAGAGCATCGACGGCAGGCCGCTGTTTCGACTGGTGTTCGACGCCGACGGTGACATCGATCCGGCGACATCGGCCGCGCTGACCGAGGGCATCCGGGAGAGTGCGCTGACCGACCTGGTGATCTTCTCGCATGGCTGGAACAACGACGAGGCCGCGGCGACATCACTTTACGAGCGCTGGTTCAAACTGCTGGCGCAACAACTGGATCCGTCGTACACCGTCGGGTTCGTCGGGCTCCGGTGGCCATCGCAGCTGTGGCGCGACGAGCCGATCCCCGACTTCGCCGACGAACAGACCGACGACGCCGCAGGCGCCGTCGCGCTCGCGCAGGCCCCGACCTTCCCGGCCGGGCCGCCAACCCTCGACGCCGCTCAACTCGCCGACCTCAAGGAGATGTTCCCGGGCGGCAGCGAAGATCTCGATGTGATCGCCGGCCTGCTGGCCCAGCCGCCCACCGCGGTGGGCGCCACCCAGATGTTCGCCGCGATGCGCGCGTTCAACGCCCACACCGACACCGGATTCAGCGACGGCGAAGCGGATCCCGCCGCGATGCTGGCCCCGGGTACTCCCGGAATGCTCGACCCGCAGCGCAGTCCGGTCGACGTGTTCACCAAGTTCGGTGACCGGCTCGCCGACGCAGGCGCCACGTTCGGCGATGGCGGCGGTGGAGCGGCCGGGCTGGGCGGTCTCGCCGAGAAGGTATGGCAGGGCGCGAAAGAGGCGCTGCGGCAGCTCAGCTACTGGCAGATGAAGAACCGTGCAGGCGTGGTCGGCCGCAACGGGCTTGGCCCGGCCATCGACCGGTTGGCAGACGAGTATCCGGCGTTGCGGTTCCATCTTGTCGGGCACAGCTTCGGTGGCCGTCTGGTGTCCTACGCGCTGGCCGGGATGCGGGACCGCAAACCCTCGCCCGTGAAGGCAGTCACGTTGATGGAGGCGGCGTACTCGCGGTTTGCCTTCGCCGACCGGTTGCCGTTCCGGCAGGCTTCCGGCGCGCTGGCGGGCTGCCAGAACCGCGTCGACGGTCCCGTGACCGTCTGCTTCTCCCGCTACGACCGGGCGCTGAGCACGTTCTATCCGCTCGCTTCGGCTGCTGCGGGCGACGACGCGGCAGGGTTGGACGATCCGCTGTTCCGGTGGCGGGCCATGGGCTCGCTGGGTGCCTACCGCGCGGTGACCCAGCCGCTCGGCGACGACGGAGTGCCGTACCGGTTCCAGCCGCGTCAGCTGTTCAACCTGGACGCCTCGGCAGTCGTGAACGCCGACGCCGGCCCGTCGGGCGCGCACAGCGACATCTTCCATTCGGAACTGAGCTGGGTGACCGCATTCGCGGGTGGCTTGAACAAGCCGTGAATCACTGCGTGTGATCCGATCTCGCCGTAGGTCCGAAGGGGCAGTCATCGGTCGTTGTCCTTGCGGCGTATCCCTCGCCCTCAACACAATGGGGAGGCGCCGTCGTAGGGAGTGGCGATATGTCCGTATCAAGGGCACGACCCGAGCCTCAGCGCAGCCACGATCGGCCTCGCCCGTCGCACACCCCGCTGCCCGCGATCAGAAGCGACGCCGCACCGAAGGTCTCCGCCGTGGGTGCTCCCGCCCTCGTCGCCCTCCAACGCCTCGCCGGAAACCAGGCTGTCCTCACCTTGCCTCACCTCCAGCGCCTCGCACTCGTCGACGGTCCGCCGCTCGCACCCGGCAATTACCGCTACGGCAACGACATCGTCAGTGTCGATGCGAAAGCGATGAACAAACTTCTGACCGATATGGCAGGACGCAACGGACTCGTGGCCGAGCGCACATGGCAGGCGGAGTTCGTCGCAGATATGAAGGGCACGCCCGGCGCCAACGTCCACAAATACGACGACCCTACGAAGGGCCAGACAGTCAGTGTCGAGCCGACGATGGCCACCAACGCCGAGCAAGGTCAGCGGGGCGTCGACGACGGTGTGACGTTGGCGCAGAAGCAGTTTCAGCAGGACCTGCTGGGCACCGTCAGCAGCATGCTCGACTCCAGCGAGAGTCGTCTTCTCGCTGAGGGCAAGCGATACGGATTTCCCAACCAGGAGTCGATCCTCAACCCCACTCCAATGACTGCCGGCCAAGCCGCAATCTTCGCGTCGATGCCGTGGAGCGAAGAGATCCGCGGGATGATGCGGGCTGCGAAAGCCCTCGTCGACGGCAAGCAGAAGCTGAAGAAGGCCAAGGACGCGAATGCCAAGATGGGGCCGTTTCTCGGAGAGATGGTTCGGCCGACGACGCTGGAACCTGCGGTCAAGGAGTACCACGCCCTGCGGCAGAAGCAGTGCAGCGACTATCCGATCCTGTCTTCGTTCGAACGCGACGACACGAAGCTTGCCGAGCTCGCATCCAACGCCCAGTTCGCGCAGCCCGGTTCGACCGGTCAGGCTGCCACGACGGCGCTGATGGATGCGCAGGAGAAGATTCGTCACGACATCGCCGACAAGCTGGCGAACATCGCGTACGTCAAGAGCAACATGAACGACGACGACAAGATCAAGAAGTTCTGGACCAACCCCTCGCTGCGTGACGGCACAAAGCGGAAGATGGCGATCGGCGCCGGTTCATTACCCAGTGCGGCGATCGACGACAAGATCCGGGGTATCAACGAAGACGCCGAGTTCGACGGCAAGCTCAAGACGGCCATCGGCACGGGACTTCTGCTGGCCTCACTCATCCCGGGTGTCGGACTCGTCGCAGGCGGTATCGGCATGGTGATGGGTGCGGTCGACGTCTACGGCGCGTTCCAGGACTTCTTCTGGGAGGAAGCGGCATCGGGTACCGCGATGGACAAGGCCGAGGCGATATCCCAGACCGATCCGTCGCTGTTCTCCTTGGGGGCCGCGCTCGCCTTCGGCCTGCTCGAAGGGGTCGCGGAGGTCAAGGCTCTCGAGGGTGCCATCGCCGTGTTCAAGGCTGTCGGCGCCGCCTACAAGGAGGCGCGTGCCGCTGCGGCCATCGCCAAGGTGGCCAGGGGCGCCGGAGCAGCCGAAGTGCTTGCGGCACAGAAGAAATTGCACCTCGCGGTGGAATCGGCAAGTGAGAAGCCAGGATTGGGCGCACAGATCGTCGCGACCGCGATGGGCGACGCCGAATCCATGGCCACCGATCTCAAGGCCGCACTGGACAAGATCAAGGACCCGGCACTCAAGGATCTCATCGTCACGGCCAGCCGGGATAAACCGAACGAGGTCAGCCTGGCCGATCTGGCCGTCGCCGACCCGGAAAAACTTCAGGCCGACTATGAGATCTGGAAGAAGGCCTCCCGCGACAAGGACAATCCGGATCGGGGCAAACGCTTCGATGATTGGTTGCGGGACAAGGCGACTCCGGAACAGCCCGGAACCATCACCGATCCGGCCGGACTGGTCGAGTACGGTCTCGACAACGCCGGCGCCAAACGGAGCTTCGAAGCGATGATCAGCGACGACCCGTCGCGTGAGGCAGCGATCTTCCGCGATACGGCCACCGGCGAATGTGTCGCGGTTCAAGGCGGGCATTCATTTGTCGAAGGCCGGTCGTGGCAGATGCTCAAGGAGAACTTCCGCAACGGTGACCCCGCCGAATGGCACCTGGAAATCCACTACCACCCGAACCGGGGGCTCGCTTTCGATCGGCTGCCCTCGATGGCCGACTTCGATCTCGTCACCGGGGACACCCTTGCACTGCGGTCCCGAACTCCGGTCAAGTCTGCGATCGCCTGGCAGGACCCGGTCTCGAAAATCCGGTTCGAGACCGAATATGGGTTCGTTCCCGGGGCCGAACGCCCGTTCTGGACGCGCTATCGGGTCGACGACGGCACCATGCGCGTCGCGAGTTTCAAAGACCCACCCTGGACCGGTCCTGGCGCCGCGGAGTATCAGCAGTTTCTGTACAACAAGGCAGTTCTCGATCCCGCGACCGCCGTGCCGGGCGGGAACGTCATGCCGGTGCCCGGACCGTTACCACCCCCGCCGCTGCTCCCTGCGCCGCCCGGGGCTGAGCCGAACCGGCTGCGGCCGCCGCCCAAGCCCCGCCGTTGACTCTGTGGTGAGGGCGTCGGCTACTCGCGCTTCTGCGCCGTGGACGCAGAGTCAGTGTCTGCCGGGTCGGTGGCCGAAACCTGCCCGTCGCCACGGACTATGCCGCGAACGTCTGCACGTGGTCGATGGCTGCGTTGAGGGCGTTCTTGAGTGGGGTGACATCCTGCTGCACCTGGGTGAGGACCATGCCGCCCTGGAATGCCGACAGCAGGAGATCGGCCAGCTGGGTGGGATTCGCGTCGGGGTTGATCCGGCCGAGGCTCTGCATCCGCTGCAGTCCGTCGCGGAAGATGTCCCGCCACTGATCGAATACTCGAGCCAGCTCATCGTGAACCTGCAGGTCTGACTTGATGATCTGGCTCGCCAAGGATCCGAGAGTGCAGCCGTCGCGGTAGGCGCTCTCGTGGGTGACGTAGTAGTCCACCCAGGCTCGGAGTGCGTCGATGTTGTCGAAGCCGGCGAATTGGTCACCGCCATAGAAGTGCAGGACGCGCTCGGCCTGCCATTCGATCACGGCCACGACCAGGCTTTCCTTGGTCGGGAAATAGTGATTGAGCTGCGACCCGCTGATGCCTGTGACGCGGCGGAGCTGCTCGTTGTTCGTCGCGGCGACGCCGTTGGTGTGGATGAGCTCCGCGGCGTGCTCGAGGATGCGCGCCCGCGTTGCCTCCCCCTTTTTCGTGAGCTTGCGGGGCTCTTGGACTGCCGTTCTGCCGGTCATGATCGCCATGCTACCAAAATTGGGCTTGACAGCCCACTATTGCGGGGTGTTAAGTCGGGAAGTGGGCTAAGCAGCCCAAAAAATTCATCCACATCTCCTGGAGGTCGATCCGCATGTCCCGTCTGAGCACACCCGCTTCCGAAGACGTCACCGCCGACGCGCAGAGCGTCCTGGACACCGTCGGCAAACAGTTCGGCTTCGTCCCGAACATGTTCGCGATGCTCGCGTCCAATCCGACCGTCCTGGATGTCGTCATGGGTCTGCAGGGCAGCCTGGGACGGGTCCTGGACGCCAAGACCAGGCACACCATCGCACTGGCGGTGTCCGAAGCCAACGGCTGCGAGTACTGCCTGGCAGTGCACTCGTATGTGTCGGCCCACCTCGGCGGCATGTCGAGCGACGACATCGACCTGGCGCGGTCCGGTAACTCAATCGACCCCAAGCGGGCCGCCGTTGCTCGCTTCGCTCAGCAGGTGGTCGAAACACGCGGAAAGGTCGGCGATGCCGACCTGGCCGCCGTGCGGGGCGCCGGGTACACCGACTCGCAAATCCTGGCGATCGTCACTGTCGCCGTCCAGACATTGCTGACCAACTACATCAACAACGTCAACCAGACCGTCATCGATATCCCGGCCGCCGGCGCAGCGGCGTAACCGGCTACTCGC
Source organism: Mycobacterium dioxanotrophicus (assembly GCF_002157835.1). NCBI lineage: Bacteria > Bacillati > Actinomycetota > Actinomycetes > Mycobacteriales > Mycobacteriaceae > Mycobacterium > Mycobacterium dioxanotrophicus. Next base: position 2,870,888 of record NZ_CP020809.1, read on the forward strand.
GCATACGACATTCACCGTCCCCACCCAAACATATTGCGAAGAAAGCGAATTCACATGAACCTCGACAACCTGATGAGCAAGCACCTCACGAGATATTTCGACTCCAGCAAGACCATCCCGGCGGACTCCCTGCAGCAGCTGCTGCGGTTCCTGCGCTCGACGCCGTCGTCGGTGAACGTACAGGCCAGCCGTTACTACGTGCTCGGCACGCCGGAGGCAAAGGAGCGGCTCGCAGACAATCTCGGCGAACGCTTCCTCGACAACGGCGGCAAGATCCGCGACGCCTCGCACGTCTTGATCTTCACCACCAGGGCCGACCTGCCCGGCAGCCACCTCGATGAGGTGTTCGGCAAAGAGAAGACCGATGGCCGGTTCCCCGACCCGGCGAAGCAGTCGCTGTGGGAGTCGATGACACGCGACTTCGTCAATCTCCGCACCTACGGCTACAAGGACCTGACTCACTGGATGGAGAAGCAGGCCTACCTGGCGCTGGGCATGACCATGATGGCGGCCGCCGAGCTCGGCTTCGACGCGACGCCGCTGGAAGGTTTCGACCCGGCCAGCGTCGACAAGGCATTCAAGATCCGAGAAACCGGATACACCACGACGGTGCTGCTGGCCCTCGGCTACCCGGACACCGCCAAGGCATACACCAACCCGATTTCGCGATTCGACCACGATCGGCTCTTCACCTTCGCCTGAACCACATCACCCACATTCAGTTCATCTGGAACCCGAAAGGTATCGAAAAATGTCCACCAGAACCGACGCGCTGAGCGTCGCATGCCAAAACAATGCGCCCGCAGTCCGTGGGCTGGCGAATATTCTCGTCCGCTACGGGCTGGCCATCGTCATCGGCTGGATCGGAATATTCAAATTCTGCTCGTACGAGGCACTCAATATTCAGCCGCTGGTCGCCAACAGCCCCTTCATGGGTTGGCTCTACAGCGTGTTCAGCGTGACGACGTTTTCGTCGATCCTCGGCGTCGTGGAGATAGTCACTGCTGTCCTGCTGGTGGTGAAGCCCTGGTATCCGCGGGTGTCGCTGGCCGGAAGTGTGTTGGCGATAGTGCTTTTCGTCAGCACGCTGTCGTTCGTGATCACGACACCGGGAGTGGGCGAAGCGTCGGCCGGAGGCTTTCCCTTCCTGTCCATGACGGGTCAATTTCTGATCAAGGACATCGTGCTGTTGGGGGCGTCGATTTTTACCCTCGCCGACGCCATGGAGGCGATCGCTCACCGCGCTGCGCCGCCGCAGTGAATTCACTGTCGACAGGGGGCGCTCAGCTCAGCCGGCTGCAGGGAGCTGAGCGCAACCGGCTCGCGAAACGGAAAAGCCCCGGCTCCGGCCGGGGCTTTCTGTATCTGGTGTTGCCGCAAAAATTGTGTCCGAGGGGGGACTTGAACCCCCACGCCCGTTAATAGGGCACTAGCACCTCAAGCTAGCGCGTCTGCCATTCCGCCACTCGGACTTGCCAACCTCATCGGTTGGGCGCCTAAGGCTAACGGATTGAGGGCCCAGGTCCCAAACCGGTGGGTGCGAGCCTGCCGTGTCGGCCTGCCGCGCGATGGTGCCTGCAGTGGTACGAATGGTGACTGTGACTGACCCCGTGGGCAGCGTTGACGAAGTGGTCGACATCGTCAGCGCTCTGATCAGGTTCGATACCTCCAACACCGGCGACCCCGCCACGACCAAAGGCGAGGCCGACTGTGCCGAGTGGGTCGCCGACCGGCTTCGGGAGGTCGGCTACACCACCGAATACGTCGAAGCCGGTGCGCCCGGCCGGGGCAACGTGTTCGCGCGCCTGCCCGGTGCGGACCCGCAGCGCGGCGCGCTGATGATCCACGGGCACCTCGACGTGGTGCCCGCCGAGCCCGCGGACTGGAGCGTGCACCCGTTCTCGGGTGCGATCAAAGACGGTTACGTCTGGGGCCGTGGCGCGGTCGACATGAAAGACATGGTCGGGATGATGATCGCGGTGGCCCGGCACTTCAAGCGGGCCGGCATCGTGCCGCCGCGCGATCTGGTGTTCGCGTTCCTCTCCGACGAGGAACACGGCGGCACGTACGGCGCGAACTGGCTGGTGGACAACCGGCCCGACCTGTTCGCCGGGGTCACCGAGGCGATCGGCGAGGTCGGTGGATTCTCCCTGACCGTTCCCCGCAAGGACGGTGGTGAGCGGCGCCTCTACCTCATCGAGACCGCCGAGAAGGGGCTGTCCTGGATGCGGTTGACGGCCCGGGGCCGGGCCGGGCACGGCTCGATGGTGCATGACGACAACGCCGTGACGGCGATCGCGGGCGCGGTCGACCGCCTGGGTCGGCATCGCTTCCCGTTGGTCCTCAACGAGGCGGTGGAGCAGTTCCTGGCCGCGGTCTCGGAGGAGACGGGCTACGAGTTCGACGTCGACTCTCCGGACCTCGACCTGGCGATCGAGAAGCTCGGCGGGGTGGCGCGCATCGTGTCGGCCACGCTGCGCGACACGGCCAACCCGACGATGCTCAAGGCCGGCTACAAGGCCAACGTCATCCCGGCGACGGCCGAGGCGGTCGTGGACTGCCGTGTGCTGCCCGGCCGCAAGGCGGCGTTCGAGCGGGAGATCGACGAGCTCATCGGTCCGGACGTCACCCGCAGCTGGGAGCGTGACCTGCCGTCGTACCAGACCACCTTCGACGGCGATCTGGTCGATGCGATGAATGCCGCACTGCTGGCGGTGGATCCCGACGCGCGCATCGTGCCGTACATGCTTTCCGGCGGCACGGACGCAAAATCATTGCAGCGGTTGGGCATTCGCTGCTTCGGGTTCGCCCCGCTGAAGCTGCCGCCGGAGCTGGACTTCGCTGCGCTGTTCCACGGGGTGGACGAGCGGGTACCCGTCGACGCATTACAGTTCGGCGCGAAGGTCCTAGAACATTTCTTGACGCACTGCTGAAAGGGCACCATGAGCAATTCCCCGTACGACAACCTGCCACAGCTGCCGACCTTCACGCTGACCTCGGAGTCGGTGACCGACGGGCAGCCGCTGGGCAACGACCAGGTCAGCGGCATCATGGGCGCGGGCGGTTCCGATGTGTCGCCGCAGCTGAGCTGGTCGGGATTCCCGGCAGAGACCAAGAGCTTCGCGGTGACGATGTACGACCCCGACGCACCGACCGGGTCGGGCTTCTGGCACTGGGCGGTCGCCGACCTGCCCGTGAGCGTCACGTCCCTGCCTGCCGATGCCGGTAACGGCGGCCCGTTGCCCGGTGGCGCGGTCACTCTCACCAACGACGCGGGCCTCAAGCGCTTCCTCGGCGCGGCCCCGCCTGCCGGACACGGCCCGCACCGCTACTACGTCGCCGTGCACGCGCTGCCCGTCGAGGCTCTTGAGCTGCCCGACGGCGCCACCCCGGCGTACCTCGGCTTCAACCTGTTCGGCCAGGCCATCGCGCGCGCCGTCATCCACGGCACCTACGAGCAGAAGTAGCCCCAGCACCGCGAGCGTGCGGGTCTGTTGCCCGACACTCCGTGTTTGGGCAACAGTCCACGCACGCTCGCGGCGCCTCAGCGTGCGGCTGAGCCCACCGCGTCGGTGAGCGACGCGAACCCGCCCGCGTGCAGGCGTTCGGCGATGCCGTCGTGAATCTGCTTGGCCCACAAACCGCCGCCGTAGATGAAGCCGGTGTAGCCCTGCAACAGCGTGGCCCCGGAGGTGATCCGGTCCCAGGCGTCGTCGGCGGTCTCGATCCCGCCCACGCTGATCAACACCAGCTTGTCGCCCACGCGGCGATACAGCCGGCGCAGCACCTCGGCTGAACGCCGGGCCACCGGCGGCCCGGAGATGCCGCCCGTCCCGAGGTCGTCGACGCCGGCGGTCGCCAACCCGTCACGCGAGATCGTGGTGTTGGTCGCCACGATTCCGGCGAGGCCCAATTCAACTGCCAGATCGGCGATTTCATCGATATCGGCATCGGAGAGGTCGGGGGCGATCTTGACCAGCACCGGCTTGGTGGTCTCGGCCTTGACCGCAGCCAGGATCGGTCGCAACGAGGCCACCGCCTGCAGGTCGCGCAGTCCGGGAGTGTTGGGGGAGCTGACGTTGACCACCACGTAGGCGGCCAGGTTGCCCAGCTGTCGAGCGCTCTGCGCGTAATCCTCGACCGCGCGCTCGGCCGGGGTCACTTTCGTCTTGCCGATGTTCACCCCGATCGGCACGTCGGGGGAGTGCTGTGACAGGCGCATGGCCAACGCGCCGGCACCCTCGTTGTTGAAGCCCATGCGGTTGAGCAGTGCGCGGTCCTCGGGAAGGCGGAACAGGCGCGGCTGCGGATTGCCCGGCTGGGCCGCCGCGGTCACGGTGCCCACCTCGGCGTACCCGAAACCCAGCGCACCCCAGGTGGCCAGTCCGCAGCCGTCCTTGTCGAACCCGGCGGCGAGGCCCATCGGGCCGGGGAACCGGACTCCGAACACCGTGCTGGCCAGCACCGGATCAGAAGGCGCCAACCAGCGGGTCAACGCGCGCCGAAACGCCGCCGGGCCCGAGGCGACGCGCAACAGCGCGAACACCCAGACATGGATCCGTTCGGGCGGCACCAGGAACAGTGCCCGCCGCAGCGCGCTGTAGATCACGGCGTCGGCTGATCCGGTGTGCCCGGCGTGGTGGCGGCGGTCTTCCTGCGGCGCAACAGCACCCGTCGACTCCCGTCTGTATAGGCCCGCACCCGGGTCAGTTCCCAGCCGCGGTATTCCGCTTCTATGGACAGCCGGATGGAGGCGCTGAGCCTGGTCACGTCGGGTGGCAGCCGCAGCGGCACCCACTCGTACTCGTCGGAGAGCCCCTCGGCGTCCCACCCCGCCGGCATCCTGCCGCGTTGTATCGACGTCATGGTCATCCCCCCGCGTGCGGGATCACCTGCACGCCCGCTCCCGAGCCGGACACCACATAGAGCGTGCCGGACTTGTCGTCATAGGCCAGGGAGTTGGGTTGCTGCACGGTTCGATAACGCACCTTTTCGACGGGAATGCCGGTGTCAAGATCGTAACCAATGACTGTGTTGTCGGCGGTCTGTGACACCCATGCCAGCCGCGATGTGCCGACCAGCCCGTACGGCGCGGCCCGCACCGGGTAGCGCTGACGCATGATCAGCGGGTCGGTGCTGAACACCAGCAGCTCGTCGCCGCGGGTATCGGCGACCAGGACCCGACCGTGCGGATCGACGGCCATGGTGGTGGCGCCGTCGCCGGCTCGCAGCGCCTGCTCGGCCTTGGTGCCAGTGACGTCGACCTCGGTCACCGAGGTCTGGCCGCGATCCAACACCACCGTGGTATTCCCCTGAGTGGCAAGCTCATCCACTCTCGCGAAAATCTTGAGTTTGGCGCCGACGGTATCGGGGGAATTCAGGGTGTAGACCGCGCCGTCGGCGCTGCCGAGTACCGCTTTACCGTCCGTTCGCAACGTGATCGCGGTGAAATCGGTGTCCTGCTCACCCGCGACCGTGATTTTGGTCGCCTTGCCCGCTGCGATGTCGACGCGGAAGTACCCGCCCCGGGTCGCAAGGACGAGCCCGCCGCGGCTGTCGCCGGCCATCGTCGATGCCGTCGCGGGCAGCAGCACCGTGCGCGGCGGCTGGGTTCCGGCCACGAGGGTGACCATCGACTGCCCGTCGGGCCCCGGTCCGAGCACGGCCAGGCTGGCCGTTGCTGGATCGAACACCGCGGACTGCGCACGGCCGCCGACCGGGCGGACTTCGCCGTCGGGGACGCCGGTGACTGGAGGTGAAACCGCGGCCTGGGCGGGTTCGATGGTCGGTGGCGGAGCGTCGGCCGGGTTCGACGAACAACCCGGCGCGAGCAGCAGTGCCAGTGCTGCCACGCCAGCACGAATCGGCTGACCTGCAGGGATTAGGCGCAACGGATGGCTCTCGTTCGGGGCGGATGGTTGACCGACCAGTCTATGCACGGCCACCGAGGGTATTTGGACGCGTCTGGCGCACGTCCTTGCATAAGCAAGAGTATGGTGCGAAGCATGACCCTCGCCGCAGACCGGGAACCGGGGTACCAGGAGTTTGCTATCGAGGACATTTCCACGGGTGTCCACGCCAGTGGATTTGGCCAGGTCGGTGACGGCCGTACTTTCTCCTTCCACATCGAACGCGGGCAGCTGATCATCGAGGTGTATCGGCCGCGCTTGTCCGGACCGGTGCCCGCCGAAGAAGACGTGGTGGCGCTCGCCACCCGCAAACTGACCGATATCGATCTGACCGACGAGCGCAGCTTGTCGGCGACGGTGCGTGACGCGGTCGCCGACGCGCAGCCGGTACCGCGACTCGGACGCTGACCGAACCCTCACGGTACGGTCGTCGGCGTGATTGACGTGCCGGCGATGTCGTGGCTGCAAGTGGTCGTGTTGTCGATTGTGCAGGGGCTCACAGAGTTTCTTCCCGTCTCGTCATCCGGGCACCTCGCGATCACCTCACGGCTGTTCTTCCATGACGACGCAGGCGCCTCCTTCACCGCGGTCACCCAACTGGGTACCGAACTGGCCGTACTCGTCTATTTCGCCCGCGACATCTGGCGGATCGTCAAGGCCTGGTTCAACGGGCTGTTCGTCGCCGCCCACCGCGACGCCGACTATCGCCTCGGCTGGTTCGTGATCATCGGCAGCATTCCCATCGGGTTTTTCGGGCTGCTGTTCAAGGACGAGATCCGCACCGGCGCACGCAATCTCTGGCTGGTCGCGTCGGCGCTGATCGTGTTCTCGGCGGTGATCGCCGCGGCCGAGTACTTCGGCAAGCAGACCCGCCAGGTGGAGCAGCTCACCTGGCGCGACAGCGTGGTGGTCGGCCTGGCGCAGTGCCTGGCCCTGGTGCCGGGTGTGTCGCGCTCGGGGGCGACGATCAGCGCCGGGCTGTTTCTCGGGCTGGACCGCGAACTGGCGGCCCGGTTCGGTTTTCTGCTGGCCATCCCGGCGGTGTTCGCCTCAGGATTGTTCTCCCTGCCCGACGCGTTCCACCCGGTCGGGGAGGGCATGAGCGCCAGCGGTGCGCAACTGCTGGTGGCGACGGTCATCGCGTTCGTCGTCGGGTTCGCCGCCATCGCGTGGTTCCTGAAATTCCTGGTCTCCCACAGCATGTACTGGTTCGTCGGTTACCGGGTGGTGGCCGGCGCGGTGGTGCTCGTGCTGCTGGGTACCGGGGTGTTGGCGGCACAATGATCGAGCGCTTGAACGAGGAGCCGATATGACCGTCATCCTGCTGCGACATGGGCGTTCGACGTCGAATACCGCCAACACGCTCGCGGGCCGGTCGGAGGGCGTCGATCTCGACGAACGCGGCGTCGAACAGGCCGCTGCCGTGGTCGGCCGGGTGGGAGAGCTTCCGGTGCGCGCGATCGTCCGGTCGCCGTTGCTGCGCTGCGAACGGACAGTGGCCCCGCTGGCCGCCGCACTCGGGGTGGAGCCGATCGTCGATGACCGGCTGACCGAGGTCGACTACGGCGCGTGGACCGGCCGCAAGATCGGCGAGCTGGTGAAAGAACCGCTGTGGGGCGTGGTGCAGCAGCAGCCCAGCGCCGCGGTGTTCCCCGACGGGGAGGGGTTGGCGCAGGTCCAGGCCCGCGCGGTGGCCGCGATCCGGGAACGGGACCGCGCGCTGGCCGCCGAGCATGGCGGCGACGCGCTGTGGGTGGCGTGCACCCACGGCGACGTGATCAAGGCGATCCTCGCCGACGCGTTGGGCGTGCACCTGGATGGCTTCCAGCGCATCACCGCCGACCCCGCGTCCATGAGCGTGATCCGCTACACGGATATGCGCCCATTTGTCGTGCACATCAACCACACCGGCGCGCAGCTGAGCGCCGGACTGGCCGCCAAACCTGCCACCGATGCGGTGGTCGGCGGGTCCACTGACTGACCGTCGGTGCTCCAACCGGTATTTTGGAAGGTGCCATGGCCCGCGCAATTCACGTCTTCCGCACTCCCGACCGCTTCGTGGCCGGGACCGTCGGTCAACCCGGAAATCGGACCTTCTACCTGCAGGCTGTCCACGACAGCAGGGTGATCTCGGTGGTGCTGGAGAAGCAGCAGGTCGCCGTGCTGGCCGAACGCATCGGTGCGCTGCTGCTGGAGATCAACCGCCGGTTCGGCACCCCCATCCCGCCCGACACCGGTGAAGTGGCCGACCTGCGGCCGCTCATCACGCCCGTGGACGCGGAGTTCCGGGTCGGCACCATGGGTCTGGGCTGGGACTCCGAGGCGCAGACGGTGGTGGTGGAGCTGCTGGCGGTCTCGGATGCCGAGTTCGACGCGTCGGTGGTGCTCGACGACGCCGAGGAAGGCCCGGACGCGGTGCGGGTGTTCCTGACGCCGGAGTCGGCCAGGGAGTTCGCGACGCGGTCCAACCGGGTCATCTCGGCCGGCCGGCCACCGTGCCCGCTGTGCGATGAGCCGCTGGACCCCGATGGGCATATCTGTGTACGTACCAACGGCTACCGGCGCGGTGCCATCGCCGGAACCGAAGATGACGCCGAGGGCTGACGGCGAGCCGGACTCCATTGACGCCGATGAGGCGTTGGCGGGCGGCGAACTCACGGTGATCGGTCGGATCCGTTCGGCGAGCAACGCCACCTTCCTGTGCGAGGCGCAACTGCGGGACGCCGTGGTGCACTGCGTGTACAAACCGGTGCGCGGCGAGGCCCCGCTGTGGGATTTCCCCGACGGCACACTCGCCGGTCGTGAGGTGGCCGCATACCTGGTGTCAGCGGCGCTCGGGTGGAACATCGTGCCCCAGACCATCATTCGTGACGGCCCTGCCGGCATCGGAATGGTGCAACGTTGGGTGGACCAACCCGGGGACGACGCGGACGTGAGGAGCGAAACGAGCACTGAACCGGCGGAGGAAGCGCTGGATCTCGTCGACCTGGTGCCCGCTGGGCATGTTCCACCCGGTTACATGCCGATCCTGCAGGCCTACGACTACGCAGGCGACGAGGTGACCCTGGTGCACGCCGATGACCCCCGGCTGTATCGCATGGCGGTCTTCGACGTGCTGATCAACAATGCCGATCGCAAGGGTGGGCACATCCTGGCCGGCGTTGACGGCGGGGTCTACGGCGTCGACCACGGTGTCAGCCTGCACGTCGAGGACAAGCTGCGCACCGTGCTGTGGGGCTGGGCGGGCAAGCCGGTGGACGACGACACCCTGGTCGACGTGGCGGCCCTGCGGGACCGGCTGGCCGGCGATCTGGCCGAGCAATTGTGCGACCACATCACCGGCCGTGAGATTGCCGCGCTGCGGGGCAGAGTTGTTGGGCTGCTGGACAATCCGGTGATGCCGACACCGGACCGGCGTAGGCCCATCCCGTGGCCGGCGTTCTAGCCTCTGTGGGGCGTATGTCCGTGTCGCGATTAGGTAACTCGCTACTCTAGGCGGCCGCGGCGGACACCCGCAGACTGTGCGCAGCCAGATCGGCGGTGAGTGATCGGAGCACGTCATGCAGCTGATGTTCGTCATGCCCCACACGATGGAACTCGCGGCGTTGACTCAGCCGTGGGAGCTCGCCGTCACCGGAGCGGACCAGGCCATGATGGCCAGGCGGGCCGAGGAACTTGGATACGGGTTGCTCGCGGTACCGGAGCATTTCCTGGTGCCGCGCTCCCACGTCGCACTGACAGGACCGCACTACTTCCATTCCACGGTCGCCCAGGCCTACCTCGCGGGGGCCACGCAGACCATCCGGCTGAGCACCTGCGCCACTCTGCTACCGCTGCAGCATCCGGTCATCATGGCCAAAGCGTTGGCGACAGCGGACTGGATGAGTGGCGGCCGGATCGGCGTCACGTTCGGTATCGGTTGGGACGCCGAGGAATTCCGGATGCTCGGGGTGCCCTTTCACGAACGCGGGCGGATGGCCGACGAGTATCTCAGCGCCATCATCGAATTGTGGACCAGCGAGTCGCCGAGATTCGAAGGAAAGTACGTCACGTTCGACGACGTCGCATTCCAGCCGAAACCAGTGCAGCAGCCGCACATCCCCATCTGGATCGGCGGCGATGCCGACCGGGCGCTGCAACGCGCGGCCAGGTTCAGTTGCGGGTGGATGCCGTTTCTGACCCAGCCCGATCAGTTCCCCGCCCGGATCGACTTCATCAAATCCCAGCAGTCCTATGACGGCCGGCCGTTCGACGTGATGTACGGCCTGGGCACCTCACTGATCGGCGAAGGGCATGTGGTCAAGGATGATCCGACCCAGCGTCCGGGCATGAGTGCGGGCGAGATCATCGACAAGCTCGGCCGGTTCAGCGAACTGGGCGTGACGATCAGCAGTGTGCCGATACCGCCGGTGCAGGATGTGGCAGAGTACCTGGACTACGCGCAGTGGGTCATCGAGGAGATCGCGCCCGCTGTCTAGTGCGGTACGGCCACTGTGGAATCTCTACTCCGGCAGCGGTTTACGCCATTCGCGGACATTGACCTCGATACGGTCGCGCCTCGACCCCGACCAGGTCGTCGCCAGCCCATAGTGGTTGGCCAGTACCACGATTCGTTCGCCGAGCAGTGTCTCGGTGCGGTCGGTGATCTCGGCGGACGCGGATTCATCGCCGGCCGCGGCCGCGCGTATCAGCGCCTGCGGTAACGCCGGATGCGGGCGAAAAGCGCTGTAGCCCAGGTAGAGCACCGGATCGCGGTCGCCGAGGCGCGCAGCGTCCTGTTCGTGGAAGAAGGTGTACGCCCACTCGCGGTAGCGGTACCAGTCGTTCGGATCCGGGTTGGGCGTCCGTTCGTCGTCGATCTCGTGCGTCGCGCAGGTGGTGCAGCACGCGAAGCACATCCGGGCCAGGATGCCCTCCGACTCCAACTGGGTGAACACGTATTGCAGCCGCCCGTAGTCGCCGGTGTCCTGCCACCTCGCCTGCTCGGAAAGCCGTTGGCCCCACATCGATTCCAGCAGCGCCGTGGCCTCGGCTGGCCGGACCACCCCGGAGTCGTCCACCCACGCCGTCACCCAGTCGAGCAGGTCGTCGAATTCCCAGAAGCCCGCGACCAACCGCGCGCGGATGAAGCGGCTGAGCTCGTCGAGATCGCCGGTGTCCCAGTCGAGGATGCGCATCGCCGTCTAGCGCCGCCGGCCGAATCCCTCGAACAGGTTCCAGGATTGGCTGCTCCTGGTCACGTGCAGGTAGTACGCGTAGTTGGCGGTGCTCATCGCCACCGAGGCCACCGCGATGCCTGCCGCGCGGGCGACGTTGTCGGACACGTCGAGGACGACGAGCACCACCGAAAGGGCCATCGCGATGCCGAACAGTGTCAGTCCCTTGCGCCACATGCCCTTGACGAAGAAGTAGATGGGTCCGAAAAAGAAGGCCGGGAAGTTCGAGCCGATGCGCATCTTGGTGCCGAACGGCAGTGACCGGTAGACCGCCTTGGATTCCGGCGACGAGTTGGGCAGGCCGTAGACGCTGAAGAAATCGAAGCGCCGTTGCCAGGCCGGGGACAGGGTCACGCTCGGGGTTTGCTCGGTCACCCGATGGATCCTAACGGTGGTGGTGAGCCCGCTTCGCCACGAGATCGGCACAACCGCCGCAGCCCAACCCCGATTCGAGGTCCGTCGGGCGCACCAGTCAAACTGACTGGATGCACTCGACCGATGCCGACCTGGCCGCTGCCGTGGCCCAGGAGGCCGGCGAGTTGTTGCTGGCCGTGCGCGAGGAGATCGGTTTCTACGATCCGTATTACCTCGGCGACGAGGGCGATCTGCGCTCCAACGCCCTGATCCTGGACCGGCTCGCGCAAGCCCGACCGCGGGACGCGGTGCTCAGCGAAGAGGCCGTCGACGATCTGTCCCGGGTCGACGCCGACCGCGTGTGGATCGTCGACCCCGTCGACGGCACGCGCGAGTATTCGCTACCGGGCCGCGAGGATTGGGCCGTGCACATCGCGCTGTGGCAGCGTCACCGCGCCGGGGGTCCCGGGCTCACCGACGCGGTGGTGGCGTTGCCTGCCCGCGGCGAGGTGTACCGCAGCGACACCGTGCAGCCACCGCCGCCGCGCCGGGACGGCCCCATCCTCATCACCGCCAGCACCAACCGGCCGCCGCCGGTGCTGTGGCGCATGCGCGAGCGGCTCGACTTCGAGCTGGTGCGGATCGGTTCGGCCGGGGCCAAGGCGATGGCCGTGGTCCGAGGCGATGTCGACGCCTACATCCATGCCGGCGGACAGTGGGAATGGGATTCGGCCGCGCCCGCCGGCGTGGTGCTGGCGGCCGGGCTGCACGCCTCCCGCCTGGACGGCTCCAAGCTGGTCTATAACCGTGCCGATCCGTATCTGCCGGATTTCGTGATGTGCCGCCAGGAGTTGGCGCCGATCCTGCTCGAGGCGATCGGCGCGGCGTGATCGAAAAGGCGGGAATGGATCTGCGTTCGTCATTGTCTGTGTTGCATGAACCGAGGCTGTCTTCGGTGACCCGACCGACCGGGGGAGACCCGTGCTGACCGAGCACCCTAAAGTCGAAGCCATGCAGTCTTGGCCGGCGCCGAACATCCCTACCCTGCCGGGGCAGGGTCCTCAGCTGCGCCTTTACGACACCGCGGACCGGCAGATCCGCCCGGTCGCGGCGGGGCCGACGGCCACCATGTACGTCTGCGGCATCACGCCGTACGATGCGACGCACCTCGGCCACGCGGCGACCTATCTGACCTTCGACCTGGTGTACCGCCTGTGGCTGGACGCCGGGCACACCGTGCACTACGTGCAGAACATCACCGACGTCGACGATCCGTTGTTCGAGCGCGCCGCGCGCGACGGGCTGGACTGGCGTGCGCTCGGTGACCGCGAGACCCAGCTGTTCCGCGAGGACATGACGGCGCTGCGGGTATTGCCGCCGCACGACTACGTGGCCGCCACCGACGCGATCGGCGAAGTGGTCGAGGTGGTCGAGAAGATGCTGGCCTCGGGTGCGGCGTACGTGGTCGACGACGCGCAGTATCCCGACGTGTACTACCGGGCCGACGCCACCGTGCAGTTCGGCTATGAATCCGGATACGACCGCGAGACCATGCTGCGCCTGTTCGGCGAGCGTGGAGGCGACCCGGATCGGCCGGGTAAGGGCGACGAGCTCGATGCGCTGTTGTGGCGCGCGCACCGTCCCGGCGAGCCGAGCTGGCCGTCGCCGTTCGGGCCGGGCCGTCCCGGTTGGCACGTGGAGTGTTCGGCCATCGCGTTGACCCGCATCGGCACCGGCCTGGACATCCAGGGCGGCGGCAGCGACCTGATCTTCCCGCACCACGAGTTCTCCGCCGCGCATGCCGAATCCGTCACGGGGGAGCGCAGATTCGCGCGCCACTACGTGCACGCCGGGATGATCGGCTGGGACGGGCACAAGATGAGCAAGAGCCGCGGCAACCTGGTGCTGGTGTCCCGGTTGCTCGCCGATGGTGTTGATCCGGGTGCCATCAGGCTCGGGCTGCTGGCGGGGCACTACCGGGCCGACCGCTCCTGGAGCCAGCAGGTGCTCGATGAGGCCAACGCGCGCCTGGAACGGTGGCGCGTGGCGACCACCATGCCCGGTGGCCCGGATGCCACCGATGTGATCGCGCGGGTACGGCGGTACCTCGCCGACGATCTGGACACTCCGAAAGCCCTTGCCGCTCTTGATGGTTGGGCTGACGACGCGATCGGTTACGGCGGCCATGACCCCGCGGCGCCGCGCGCGGTGGCCGCTGCCGTTGACGCGCTGCTGGGTGTGGCCCTCTAAGCGGAGCGGTACGTTGGCGGCATGAGTTCAGTCAACGGCAAGGTCGTCTTCATCACCGGTGGTGCTCGCGGTGTCGGCGAGGAGGTGGCCCGCCGCCTGCGCCGCAAGGGTGCCAAGCTGGTGCTCACCGATCTCGACGAGGCGCCGCTGACGGCCCTGGCCGCGGAGCTGGGTGAGGAACATGTGCTGACCGCCCTGGCCGACGTCCGTGACCTGCCTGCCATGCAGAAGGCTGCCGACTCCGCTGTCGAGCGGTTCGGCGGCATCGACATCGTGCTCGCCAACGCGGGTATCGCGAGCTTCGGCTCGGTGCTCAACGTCGATCCCGAAGCGTTCAAGCGCGTCATCGACGTCAACATCACCGGCGTCTTCAACACCGTCCGAGCCACGCTGCCCGAGGTGATCAAGCGCCGCGGCTACGTGCTGGTGGTGTCCTCGCTCGCGGCGTTCACGTCCGCACCGGGCCTCGCGGCGTATCACGCGTCCAAGGCGGGCGTGGAGTACTTCGCCAACACGCTTCGGCTGGAGGTGGCCCACCTCGGTGTCGACGTGGGCTCGGCTCACATGAGCTGGATCGACACCCCGCTGGTGCAGGACGCGAAATCGGATCTTTCGACGTTCCGCGTCATGCTGTCCAAGATGCCCGGGCCGATCAAGCAGACCACCACGGTGGACAAGTGCGGCGCGGCGTTCGTCAAGGGCATCGAGGGCCGCAAGAGCCGCATCTACTGCCCGGACTGGGTCGGGCTCTTCCGCTGGATCCGCCCGGTGGTGGCAACCCCGTTGGGGGAGCGCGACATTCGCAAGTTCACGCCCGAGCTGCTGCCCAAGCTGGACGCCGAGGCCGCCGCGCTCGGCCGGTCTACCAGCGCGCGCACCGAGGCGCTGGAGAAGTAGCGAAAACGCCGAGTGGCCAGTTGCGCACGCATTTTCGCGAATATGCGTGCCACAACTGGCCACTCGGCGGTAGTAGCGCCGGTTACAGGGCCGACGCGCCGACGTCGGGTGCGACGACGACGTTGACGCCGTCCAGGCGCAGCGCACGGATCTGGTCCTCAGGCGTGCGGCTGTCGACGATGACCGTGTCGAAATCGCTCAGTGGGCCCAGGGCGTGCAGGGCGCGCCGCTCGAACTTGGAGTGGTCCAGGTAGGCGATGCGGGTGCGCGCCGACTCGAACATCGCGCGCTTCACCAGAACGGTGTCGTGATGTTGGTGAAAGCAGATGCCGTCGGTGACGGCGGAGGTCGACATGATGAACACGTCGGCCCGGATGTTGCGGAGCGCGGTGAGCGTCAACGACCCCATGTAGGCCCGGCACCACGGGTAGTACTGGCCGCCGAGCGCGATGACGTTGAGGCCCGGCTGGTTGAGCAGGGCGTCGAGCGCGGACTGGAAGTTGGTGATGACGGTCAGCGGCTGACGCTCGGGCAGCTGGCTCACCAGGTGCAGGCCCGTGGTGGAGTCGTCGATGATCACCGACTGCCCGGGTTCGATCATCTGTAGCGCGGCGTTGGCCACGGCGTGCTTGTCGGCGACGTTCTGGCGGGCCCGGAATTCGGTGCTGGCCTCCGACAGGGTGCTCGGCATGGCCGTTGCGACCCCGCGGGTCTTGCGGATCAGCCCCTGGGTGGCCAGGGTGTCCAGATCGCGGTGCACGGTCATCAGGCTGACCCCGAACGCGTCGGGCAGGTCTTCGATCTTCACCGACCCGGCGGCCATCACCATTTCCAGGATGGCGGCGCGGCGTTCATTCGGTCCCGCCGGAGGCTCCGCCTGTCCGTCGCGGTGCGACCGACCAACACCCGCTGGGTTCGGCATCGGGCCTCCTGTTCTGTCGTACGGACGGGACGCGCCGCGCACGCCCCGTCCGTACCTTACTTAGACGCTGATCGCGGTCACTGTTGGTTCAGCTTCTCGTTGGACAGATCGCCCGAGGCCAGGTTCTGGGCGACCAGCGCAGGCAGCTGCGCGAGGAACGCGTCTTTGCCGGTCACCACGTTCTGGTAGTACTGATCGACGTTCTGCGGTGTCACAGGCGGCATCTTGTAGACGTACTTCTGCTCGACCGGCTCACCCTTGACGGCGCGCTGCGCCACCGCGATGCCCTCGGCCATCTCGACCCGGCCGTGTTGCAGCGAGGTGCCGATGAACTTGCCGCTCTTGACCGCTTCCAAGCCGTCCTGGATGCCGTCGATGCCGACCACGGGGATCGACTTGCCCGCCTCCGAGAGGGCTTGCACGGCACCGAGACCCATGTCGTCGTTCTCCGAGACGATTCCGTTGATCTGGTCACCGAAACTGGAGATCCAGTTCTTCATCTTGTTGACCGCCTCGTCGCGCTTCCAGTTGGCGGTGTCGATGGCCAGGATCTTGATGCCGGGGTACTTGGTCAGCGTGTCCTTGATGCCCTTGGTGCGGTCGAGTTCGGGGGACGATCCGAGCGGGCCCTGCAGCACGACGATGTTGCCCTTGCCGCCGAGCTTGTCTGCCATCATCTGCATCTCCTGTGCACCGGCGGCGACATCGTCGGGCAGCACCGAGGATTTCAGCGCACCCGAATCGGCAAGCGCGGTGTTCACGGCGATCACCGGAATGTTGGCGGCCTTGGCCGAAGCCATCTGCGGCGCAAGGGAATCCGCCTGCACCGGGACGATCACGATGGCGTCCACCTTCTGGTTGATCAGCTGGTCGACCTGGCTGGCCTGGGTCGAGACGTCACCGCCCGCCGAGTTCCACACCAAGTCGATGTTGTTGGCCTTGGCGTAGGACTCGGCGCCTTCCTTGCCCTGGGTGATGAACGAGGACATGTCGTAGACGGTGACGCCGACACGCGTCGACGGCTGGCCGTTCTTGGCGCTGGGATCACCTGCGCCACAGGCGGCAACGGACACCATGAGGGCGGGAACCGCTGCCGTCACAAGCATTCGGGTCAGTCTGCGGGACATCGGGGTCGTGCCTTTCTCTAAGTGGATGAGGTTGGGGTGCAAGCGTTTCGGATCAGCTGCTGCGTCTGCGCACGGCCCACACGTCGACGGCGACCGCCGCGACGATCAGCACGCCGCTGATGACCTTCTGCCAGTAGGCGGGGACGACGAGGATGTCCAGGCCGTTGTTGAGGGTCTGGATCAGCAGCAGGCCCAGCAGGGTGCCCCAGACCGATCCACGGCCGCCGAGCAGGCTCGCGCCACCGATGACGACGGCGGCGATGGCGGCCAGTTCGTAACCGGACCCCAGGTTGGGCGGACCGGAGATGACGCGCGAGGACAGGATCACGCCCGAGAGCCCCGCAAGCGCACCGCTGAGGGTGTACACCGCGATGAGGATCTGCCCAGATTTCACGCCTGCGACGTCGGCCGCGGTGCGGTTGCCCCCGACGGCGTACACCCGCACGCCGAACGAGGTCTTGCGCAGCACCAGGTACGAGATGATGAAGCCGGCGATCATGATCAGCACCGGCAGCTGCACGCCGAACAACGTGGTGTTGGCGATCTTGCCCCACTCGCCGGGCAGCCCGTTGATCGGTGCACCGCCACCGATCACATAGGCCAGGCCCGAACCCGCTGTCAGTGTGCCCAGTGTCGCCACGAACGGCGCCACCCCGAGCTTGCTGACCACGACCCCGTTGAGCAGGCCGATCAGAAGGCCGACCACCACACCCGCCGCGAGTCCGAGGAAGATCCGGTCGGGATGGCCGACCACCACCGACGACGCGGTCATCGCACTGACCGCGATCACGCTGCCCACCGACAGGTCGATGCCTCCGGTGAGGATCACGAAGGTCTGTCCGAGCGCGACCAGTGCGAACGGCGCGGCGGCCACCAGGATGGTCAATGCGTTGTCCGGCGTGGCGAACCGGACGCTGCGGTAGCTGAAGTAGGCCATCACAAGCAGCAGCACGATCACCATCGAGTTACGGATCGCGAAGTTGGTGAGCCAGGTCCGGTCGAAGCGCCTGGTATCCCGCACGGCATCCGCGGGCGGAAGCTTGTTCGCCTGGTCGGTAGCGGTTGACATGGTGTCCTCTCGAGGGCTTGGCGACGCGGTCACGCGACTTCGCCTGGTTGGGTGGCTTCCTGGCCGCTGGCATAGCGGAAGATGCGTTCCTGCACGTCGTCGGCATCGAGCTGGTCGCGGGACAGTTCCCCGGCCACGCCGCCGCTGCGCATCACCAGCACGCGATGGCTGAGCCCGATGAGCTCGGGCATGTCGGAGCTGACCAGGATCACGGTGAGTCCCTCGGCGGCCAAGTCGCGGATGATCGTGTAGATCTCGCCGCGGGCGCCGACATCGACGCCGCGGGTGGGTTCGTCGAGCAGCAGCACCGAGCAGTTCTGGGTGAGCCAGCGGGCCAGCACGATCTTCTGCTGGTTGCCGCCGGACAGGTTGCCGACGAGCTGGCCCAGGCCGCTGGACTTGAGCCGGACCGACGCGGTGGCATCGGTGACCGCCGCTGAACGTTTGCGGTTGCGTAGCCAGCCCGCGGAGGCGAATGCGCCCAGATGCGGCAGGCTGCCGTTGTCGAGGACCGACTGTGTGAGCACCAGGCCCGCGCCCTTCCGGTCCTCGGGGACCAGCGAGATGCCTGCGCGGATCGCGTCGGCCACCCGTCCGCGGTGGACTGCACGGCCGTTGACCTCGATGGAGCCGGCGACCGAGCGCCGGATGCCGAAGATGGCTTCGACGATCTCGCTGCGCCCGGCGCCCACCAGTCCGCCGAGTCCGAGGATCTCGCCCTTGCGGACCTCGAGATCGACGGCGGGGCCATCGGGATGCAGTTG
This sequence comes from Mycobacterium dioxanotrophicus, assembly GCF_002157835.1. Lineage (NCBI taxonomy): Bacteria > Bacillati > Actinomycetota > Actinomycetes > Mycobacteriales > Mycobacteriaceae > Mycobacterium > Mycobacterium dioxanotrophicus. The sequence goes on from NZ_CP020809.1 coordinate 2,889,396, forward strand.
CAGACCGCGCACGGACAGGCCGATCTCGTCACCGGCAGGGGTGATGGGCGGAAACAGGTTGTCCAGTTCGCGGCCGATCATGGCGTGCACGATGCCGTCCGGCGTGGTGTCGGCCAGCGGCGCGTTGAGTACGAGCTGGCCGTCGCGCAACACCACCACGTGGTCGGCCAGTTCGGTGATCTCGGCCATGCGATGGGTGGTGTAGAGCATCGCCACGCCCTGCTTCTTGAGCCTGCGCACCACGTCGTAGAGCCGCTCGACCTCGCGGTCGGGGATCGCCGACGTCGGCTCGTCGAGCAGCAGCACCTTGGCGCCCCACGTGGTCGCCTTGGCGATCTCGACGAGCTGCATGAGCGCGATCGGCAGATCACCCATACGGGTCCTGGGATCGACCTCGACCCCGAAGGTGCCCAGCATCTCGCGCGCCTGTTTGGCCATGCCGCGCCGATCCAGGGTGCGGAACTGGGTCTTGAGTTCCCTTCCCACGAACAGGTTTTCGTAGATCGTCAGCTCCGGGTAGGGAGCGAGCTCCTGCGGCACGATGCCCACCCCGAGGCTGCGGGCGAGCTTGGGGTCGGCGTGCTGCAGGGCGGTGCCGTCGACGGTGACCTCGCCCGAGTCGGCCTTGAGTTGCCCGGTGACGATCTTCATGAGCGTGGACTTGCCCGCCCCGTTCTCGCCCGCGAGCACGGTGAGCTCGCCGGGGTGCAGGTCGAACGACACGTCACGCAGCACCGGCACGCCGCCGAAAGCCTTCGCGACGTGATCGACATGTAGGGCGGTGGCCATACCTGCTCCTCTGATCTCGGATTTGAGAAAGATAACAACGACGATGCGAACTATCAAGGGATTGACATTAGAAATCGCATCTATCATGTTATAAAACGAGTGAGCGGACGCACACACGCATCCGCGTGAGCGAAGGAATCAGCGGTGACGAAACTGTACGACGACCCACGCGCGTTCAGTGACGACCTCCTGGAGGGGTTCGTCGACCTGCACGCCGACCGTGTTCTCAGCGTCGAGGGCGGGGTGGTGCGAGCCGCCGAAACGCCCGGGAAGGTGGCCGTCGTCGTCGGCGGCGGCTCGGGTCACTACCCGGCGTTCTGTGGTGTTGTCGGAACAGGTTTCGCCGATGGGGCAGTGGTGGGCAACGTGTTCACCTCGCCCTCGACCCAGGAGGCCTACTCGGTCGGACGGGCGGCGTCCAACGGCGCCGGGGTGCTGTTCAGCACGGGCAACTACGCCGGCGACGTCATGAACTTCACGCTGGCCCAGCAGCGGCTGCAGCAAGAGGGCATCGACACCCGCGTCGTGTTCGTCACCGACGATATTGCTAGCGCACCTGTTGAGGAAATTCACAAGCGACGTGGGATCGCTGGCGACTTCGTGGTGTTCAAGATCGCCGGTGCCGCCGCCGAGGCCGGCTACGACCTCGACGGTGTGGAACGCGTCGCGCGCCTGGCCAACGACCGCACCCGCACGCTCGGCGTCGCGTTCGGCGGCTGCACGATGCCGGGCGCCGACACCCCGCTGTTCACCGTCCCCGACGGCCGCATGGGTGTCGGGCTCGGCATCCACGGCGAGCCCGGAATCGCCGAGGGCGATCTGCCCCGCGCTGCCGACCTGGCCCGCCGGTTGGTGGAAGGCGTGCTCGCCGAGGCGCCGGGGGACACCAACCGCGTCGGCGTGATCCTCAACGGTCTCGGCGCCACCAAGTACGAAGAGTTGTTCGTCGTGTGGCGCACGGTGGCCCCACTGCTGCGGTCCGCCGGCTACACGCTGGTCGACCCCGAGGTCGGGGAGCTGGTCACCAGTCTCGACATGGCAGGCTGCTCACTGACTTTGGTGTTCCTCGACGACGAGCTCGACGAGTTGTGGCGGGCGCCCGCCGACACGCCGGCCTACCGCAAGGGCATCGCGACCACGTCGGGCGCTGCACCCCGGCGCACTGTCGCGGCGGCGACCGTCACCGAAACCGAGGCCGTCGAGGTGTCACCGGCAGCCCGCCGCTGCGGACAGACCGCGACCGCGGTCCTGGCGGCGATGGCCGCCGCGATCGAGGGTGCGGCCGACGAGCTCGGGCGTGTCGACGCGGTCGCGGGCGACGGTGACCACGGCCGCGGCATGGTGAAGGGCACCTCCGCAGCACTGCAGGCGGCCGAGCGCGCCGATGCCTCCGGCGCGGGCGCGGCATCCGTACTCACCGCGGCGGGAGAGGCCTGGGCCAGCCAGGCCGGCGGCACGTCCGGCGTGCTCTGGGGAGCCGCACTGGCCGCACTCGGCGCGCGTCTCGGCGACGACGCCGACGTCATCGCGCCTTCCGATGTCGCGGCCGCGGTGCGGGCCGGGCTGGAGGCCATCACCACGCTCGGCAAGGCCTCCGTCGGCGACAAGACGATGCTCGACGCGCTCGTGCCGTTCGTGGACCGCCTCGAACGTGAGACCGCCGCGGGCGCCGAGCTGGCCGATGCCTGGCAGCAGGCGGCGGCCGACGCCGAACAGGCCGCACAGGCCACGGCAGATCTGAAACCCAAAGTGGGACGGGCACGTCCGCTCGCCGAGCGCAGCCTCGGCACCCCCGATGCAGGAGCTCTGTCTTTGGCGCTGTGCGTCCGGACCGCGGCAGCGGTACTGGCACAGGCCGCGGCAGACGACACAGTGAGGAGCAAGTGATGAGCGGTCTGCGGATCGTGGTCGGCGCCGATGACGCCGGCGTGGACTACAAGGACATCCTGCGGCGCGACCTGGAGGCCGACGAGCGCGTCGAATCCGTCGTCGATGTCGGGGTCGGCACCGACGAGCACACCGCCTATCCGCACGTCGCGGTCGCGGCGGCCCGCATGGTCGCCGAAGGCAAGGCCGACCGCGCGCTGCTGGTCTGCGGCACCGGCCTCGGCGTGGCCATCAGCGCCAACAAGGTCCCCGGAATCCGGGCGGTCACCGCGCACGACAGCTTCTCAGTCGAACGGTCGGTGCTGTCCAACAATGCCCAGGTGCTGTGTTTCGGACAACGTGTCGTGGGGATCGAGCTGGCGCGCAGACTGGCCAAGGAATGGCTCGACTACCAGTTCGACCCGGAGTCGGCCTCGGCCGCCAAGGTCGACGCGATCGCCGGGTACGAGCCGGCCCCCGGCTGCTGACGAGCAAGGAGATGACCATGAGCACCACGGATCCCGTTGTCGACTTCGACTTTTCGCTGGCCGGCAAGGTTGCCGTCGTGACCGGCGGAGCTTCGGGCATCGGCGCCGCGATCGCGACGGCCTACGCCAAGAAGGGCGCCTCCGTCGCCATCCTGGACCTCTCGGGTGATGCCGCTACCCAGCGGGCCCGTGAACTCGGGGACGGCCACGCCGCCTTCGCGTGCGATGTCAGCTCCGCGGAATCGGTCGCCGACGCCGTCGAGGCGGTCCGGGAACGCTTCGGCCGCATCGACATCCTCGTCAACTCCGCCGGGGTGGCGCTGCTCGCACCCGCCGCCGAGATCGACGTCAAGGCCTGGGACAAGACCATCGCCATCAACCTGACGGGCACGTTCCTGATGTGCCAGAAGGTGGGGGCCGTGATGCTCGAGCAGGGCTACGGGCGCGTGATCAACATGGCCTCGCAGGCGGCCAGCGTCGCCCTCACCGATCACGTCGCGTACTGCGCCTCGAAATTCGGCGTCGTGGGCGTCACCAAGGTGCTCGCCTCGGAGTGGGCGGGCCGTGGTGTCACCGCCAACACCATCAGCCCGACGGTGGTGCTGACTGATCTCGGCCGCGCCGCATGGGAGAACGAGAAGGGGGACCGGCTCAAGACCCAGATCCCGACCGGTCGATTCGCCTACCCCGACGAAATTGCCGCCGCTGCAGTATTTCTCGCATCCGACGCGGCCGCGATGATCAACGGGGCCGACCTTCTTGTCGACGGCGGATACACCATCCGCTGACGACGTCGAACGGCCAGTTGTGACACGCCTTTTCGTCGATCGCGTGGCACAACTGGCCGCTCGGCCGCATGCTTACCGGCCGCGCCGACGCAGATACCGCTCGAACTCCGCCGCCAAGGCGTCACCGTCGATCTTGCCCAGCACTTCGTGCATGTCGACCTCGGCGTCGCCGCGTTCCTCCAGCGACTGGACGTACTCGGCGATCTCGTCGTCCTCGGCCGTCATCTCGGTGACCGCCTGCTCCCACTCCTCGGCGGCCGCGGGCAGGTCGGCCAGCGGCACCTCGATGTCGAGCACGTCCTCGACGCGGCGCAGCAACGCCACGGTGGCCTTGGGGTTGGGTGGCTGCGACACGTAGTGCGGCACGGCCGCCCAGAACGTCACCGCCGGGATACCGGCCTGCACACACGCGTCCTGGAACACCCCGGCAATGCCGGTCGGGCCCTCGTAGCGGGTTTCCTCCAGCCCGAAGAACTTGGCCGACTCCGACGAGTACGCGGCACCCGACACCGGCACCGGGCGGGTGTGAGGCGTATCGGCCAGCAACGCACCGAGGATCACCACGGTCTGCACGTTGAGCTTGTCGGCGATGGCCAACAGCTCGGCGCAGAAAGTGCGCCACCGCATGTTCGGCTCGACACCGTGCATGAGCACCACGTCGCGCTCGCTGCCCGGTGGTCGGCAGTGCGAGATGCGCATCGACGGCCACACCAGCTCCCGCGTCACGCCGTCGATCTGCCGGATCACGGGTCGGTTCACCTGGTAGTCGTAGTAGGCCTCGTCGTCGATCTCGACGATCGGTTCGGCTTCCCAGATCGCATCGAGGTGGTCCAGCGCGTCGCTGGCCGCGTCACCGGCGTCGTTCCATCCTTCGAACGCCGCAACGACGATGGCGTTCTGCAATTCGGGCAGGTCGGACGGCCTACCTCCGCTCGGATACGACGGTGTCACACTGCCAGCGTAAGCCCTGCGTGGGGGCGATGAGCGCCTTGTCGCCACGGGTCATTTCGCGCCGCTGAGCCAGTCGCGCCAACAAGCGGGTTGCATAGACCAACTACCCTGTTGATGTGAATGCTGGTGACCGTCGCGCCTCCGACACCGATCGGCTCGACACCGTGTCGCCGTGTGTGGTGGGCAACGGTGCCGACGATACGAAATACGTGCGGCTGCAATCTGGTTAGGCCCGGTGACGACGACATTGCCGACAAGATCCGCAAGGTGCCGCTCAAAAGCGCGTGACGCCAAGCGGGTCGGGTCGATCGCGACGACGCGTTGGGCGTCCACACGTCTGTCTGATGACGACGTAGACTCTTCTGGTCGAGAGGCGTTGCAACGGTTCCGGGTTTCTGCCCGTATCCGCCACGCTCGGCAGAGTCAAGGACGCCTTCCGTTACGGAAGGAGAGTATGTGAACGCCTCTGGGTTGAATGTTCCCGCGTCGGACACCCTTACCCCGAACGTCCGCCCGGACTGCACCGAGGAGCTGACGGCAACACTCCGCAGCCGGATCATGGTCATCGACGGCGCGATGGGCACAGCTATCCAGCGGGACCGCCCGGACGAGGCCGGCTACCGCGGCGAGCGGTTCAAGGACTGGCCGAGCCCGGTTCAAGGCAACAACGACCTGCTGAACCTGACGCAGCCGCAGATCATCGAAGGCATCCACCGCGAGTACCTGGAAGCGGGCGCCGACATCCTGGAGACCAACACGTTCAACGCGAACGCGGTCTCGCTCTCCGACTACGACATGCAGGAGCTGAGCTACGAGCTCAACTACGCCGGCGCGGCCCTGGCCCGCAAAGCCTGCGACGAGTTCAGCACCAACGACAAACCGCGCTACGTCGCCGGAGCGCTGGGGCCGACGACCCGCACCGCGTCGATCTCGCCGGACGTCAACGATCCGGGAGCCCGCAACGTCTCCTACGACCAGCTGGTCGCTGCCTACCTCGAAGCTGCCAACGGCCTCGTCGACGGTGGTGCCGACATCCTCATCGTCGAGACGATCTTCGACACACTCAACGCCAAGGCCGCGGTGTTCGCCATCGAGACGCTGTTCGAGGACCGCGGCCGCCGCTGGCCGGTGATCCTCTCGGGCACCATCACCGACGCCTCCGGGCGGACGTTGTCCGGTCAGGTCACCGAAGCATTCTGGAACTCGATCCGGCACGCCAAGCCGCTCGCGGTCGGCCTCAACTGCGCCCTGGGCGCGCCGGAGATGCGGCCCTATATCGCCGAGATGTCGCGCATCGCCGACACCTTCGTGTCCTGCTACCCGAACGCCGGCCTGCCCAACGCCTTCGGCGAGTACGACGAGTCCCCGAAGCGCCAGGCGGGTTATGTCGCCGACTTCGCCGGGGCCGGTCTGGTCAACCTGGTCGGTGGGTGCTGCGGAACGACGCCGGCGCACATCGCGGAGATCGCCAAGGTCGTCGACGGTGTGCCGCCGCGCGAGGTGCCGCAGATCGAGATCGCCACCCGGCTCGCGGGCCTGGAGCCGCTCAACATCACCGAGGACTCCCTGTTCGTCAACATCGGTGAGCGCACCAACATCACCGGCTCCGCCCGGTTCCGCAACCTCATCAAGGCCGAGGACTACGACACCGCCCTGTCGGTGGCCCTGCAGCAGGTCGAGGTCGGTGCGCAGGTCATCGACATCAACATGGACGAGGGCATGATCGACGGCGTCGCCGCGATGGACCGCTTCACCAAGCTGATCGCGGCCGAGCCCGACATCAGCCGGGTTCCGGTGATGATCGACTCCTCCAAGTTCGAGGTCATCGAGGCGGGCCTGAAGAACGTGCAGGGCAAGCCGATCGTCAACTCGATCTCCATGAAGGAGGGCGAGGAGAAGTTCATCCGCGAGGCCCGGTTGTGCCGCAAGTACGGCGCCGCCGTCGTCGTGATGGCCTTCGACGAGCAGGGGCAGGCCGACAATCTGCAGCGCCGCAAAGAAATCTGCGGCCGCGCCTACCGGATCCTGACCGAGGAGGTCGGCTTCCCGGCCGAGGACGTCATCTTCGACCCCAACTGCTTCGCGCTGGCGACCGGCATCGAAGAGCACGCGACCTACGGCATCGACTTCATCCAGGCCTGCGCCTGGATCAAGGAGAACCTGCCCGGGGTGCACATCTCCGGCGGTATCTCCAACGTGTCGTTCTCGTTCCGCGGCAACAACCCGGTCCGCGAGGCGATCCACTCGGTGTTCCTGTTCCATGCCATCAAGGCCGGCCTGGACATGGGCATCGTCAACGCCGGCGCGCTGGTGCCCTACGACTCGATCGACCCCGAGCTGCGGGACCGTATCGAAGATGTCGTGTTGAACCGTCGCGAAGATGCGGCCGAGCGGCTGCTGGAGATCGCCGAACGGTTCAACAGCAAGGGCAAGTCGGAGGATCCGCAGGCGGCCGAGTGGCGCGGTCTGCCGGTCCGCGAGCGGATCACGCACGCCCTCGTCAAGGGCATCGACGCCCACGTCGACGAGGACACCGAGGAACTGCGGGCCGAGATCGCTGCCGCGGGCGGACGGCCGATCGAAGTGATCGAGGGCCCGCTGATGGACGGGATGAACGTCGTCGGCGACCTCTTCGGCTCGGGCAAGATGTTCCTGCCCCAGGTGGTGAAGTCGGCTCGGGTGATGAAGAAGGCCGTGGCCTACCTGTTGCCGTACATCGAAGCCGAGAAGCAGCCCGGCGACGCCGAGAACACGAACGGCACGATCGTGATGGCGACCGTGAAGGGCGACGTCCACGACATCGGCAAGAACATCGTCGGAGTCGTGCTGCAGTGCAACAACTACACCGTGATCGACCTCGGTGTGATGGTGCCCGCGCAGAAGATCCTCGACACGGCCAAGGAACACAACGCCGACATCATCGGCCTGTCCGGCCTGATCACCCCGTCCCTGGACGAGATGGTGAACTTCGCCGTCGAGATGGAACGCGAGGGGATGGAGATCCCACTGCTGATCGGGGGCGCGACCACGTCCCGCGCGCACACGGCCGTGAAAATCGCGCCGCGTCGCAGCGGTCCGGTGGTCTGGGTCAAGGACGCCTCCCGCTCGGTGCCCGTGGCCGCCGCACTCCTCGACGACAAACAGCGACCGGCCCTGTTGGAGGCCACCGAGAAGGACTACGCGTCGCTGCGCGAACGGCACGCCCAGAAGCATGAGCGGCCGATGCTGACGCTCGAGAAGGCCCGCGCCAACCGGACGCCGATCGAATGGGGCGGGTACACGCCACCGGTGCCTGCCATAGGGACGGGAGTGCGAGATTTCCTCGACTACGACCTCGCCGAGCTGCGGGAGTACATCGACTGGCAGCCGTTCTTCAACGCCTGGGAGATGAAGGGCAAGTTTCCCGACATTCTCAACAACCCGGCCACGGGGGAGACCGCCCGCAAGCTGTACGACGACGCCCAGGAGATGCTCGACACCCTGATCAAGGAGAAGTGGCTGACCGCCAACGGGGTGATCGGGTTCTTCCCGGCGAACGCCGTCGGCGACGACATCGAGGTGTACACCGACGAGACCCGTTCCGAGGTACTCACCACGCTGCACAACCTGCGCCAGCAGGGCGAGCACCGCGAAGGTATCCCGAACCGGTCGCTGGGTGATTTCATCGCCCCCAAAGAAACGGGCCTCCGGGATTACGTCGGCGCCTTCGCCGTCACCGCCGGGCTCGGCAGCCAGGACAAGATCATGGAGTTCAAGGCCGCGCTCGACGACTACAGCGCGATTCTGCTGGAGTCGCTCGCCGACCGGCTGGCCGAGGCGTTCGCCGAACGCATGCACGAGCGCGTCCGCAAGGAGTTCTGGGGCTACCAGCCCGACGAGCAGCTCGACAACGACGCACTCATCGGCGAGAAGTACGTGGGAATCCGCCCCGCCCCCGGCTACCCGGCCTGCCCGGAGCACACCGAGAAGGAAACGCTCTGGAAATTGATGGACGTCCACGCGCGCACCGGCATCGAGCTGACCGAGTCGATGGCGATGTGGCCCGGAGCCGCCGTCAGTGGCTGGTACTTCTCGCACCCGCAGTCGCAGTACTTCGTGGTCGGCAGGTTGGCCCAGGATCAGGTCGCCGACTACGCCAAGCGCAAGGGCTGGACGTTGCCGGAGGCCGAGCGCTGGCTGTCCTCCAACCTCGGCTACAACCCGGAGGACTGAGCTCGACCTTCGTCGGCGGCCGGTGGGCGGAGAAATGCCCACGGCTGTAAGGCTTTCGGGGAGGCCGTGCTCGACACCACCGAAACTTCGGTGGTGCGAGCCGGTTTGGCGGCCGGTCGCGCGATGTGACTGGCAGGTGGCCGCTGTGCGAGAATCGCCGGGTGAAAGCGGTGCTGTGGGATATGGACGGCACCCTGGTCGACTCCGAAAAACTCTGGGACGTCTCGATGCACGCGCTCTATGCGCGGATGGGTGCGGTGCTCACTCCCGAGGTGAGGGAGTCGACGCTGGGTGGCTCGGCAGAGACGGTGATGCAGATCGTCTACAAAGACGTGGGGCTCGACCCCGACCCGGCCGCGATGGCCGAGTCGGCGGACTGGCTGCACGATTACACGGGTGATCTGTTCGAGCAGGGCCTGCCGTGGCGCCCCGGCGCCCAGGAACTGCTCGACGCCCTGCTCACCGCGGGCATTCCGATGGCGCTGGTGACCAACACCCGGCGCGATCTCGCCGAGCGGGCCCTGAAAAGCATTGGCAACCACTACTTTTCGGTGACCGTATGCGGTGACGAGGTGCCAACCGGCAAGCCGTCACCCGACCCGTATCTGCGTGCGGCCGAACTGCTCGGGTTGCCCGCGAGCCGTTGTCTGGCCATTGAGGATTCGGTCACCGGCACGGCGTCCGCCGAGGCCGCCGGGTGCCCCGTGCTGGTGGTGCCCAACGATATGGCCGTTCCTCACGGACCGCGTCGCAAGCACGTCGAATCGCTGAGCCGGCTCGACGTGGCCGATCTTCGGGCGATCCACGCCGAGCTGGACAGCGAGCAAGGTCAGCGCAGCGCCTGAGGCGTCAATCACCGGTACGGATTTCGCCCCTATCGGCAGGTCGACTGTGCGATTGTGATGTGGCACAGATCACGCGACGCTGCGAGAGGACGTGTCATGACGCACGGACCGGTAGGCGATTCCACGTCCGGCCTCGACTATGAGGAATCGGAACACAGCGGCAAGGTGGTGCGCATCGCGTCGGTGGCCGCACTCGGCGGCCTGCTGTTCGGCTATGACAGTGCCGTGATCAACGGCGCCGTCGCCGCCCTGCGCGACGAGTTCGGCATCGGCGATTACACCCTCGGCGTCGCGGTCGCCTCGGCGCTGCTGGGTGCCGCGGCGGGCGCGATGACGGCGGGCCGGTTGGCCGACCGCATCGGGCGTCTGTCGGTGATGAAACTGGCCGCCATCCTGTTCTTCATCAGCGCCATCGGCACGGCCTTGGCGCCCAACATCTGGCTGGTGGTGATCTTCCGCGTCATCGGCGGTATCGGCGTCGGCGTGGCGTCGGTGATCGCACCGGCCTACATCGCCGAGACCTCGCCACCGCGAATCCGGGGGCGGCTGGGGTCGTTGCAACAGTTGGCGATCGTCAGCGGCATCTTCATATCGCTGGCCATCGATGCGCTGTTGGCGCGACTGGCCGGGGGATCGCGGGAGGAACTGTGGCTCGGGTTGGCTGCGTGGCGCTGGATGTTCCTTGCGATGGCGTTGCCCGCGATCCTCTACGGCGCGCTGGCATTCACCATCCCGGAATCGCCGCGCTATCTCGTTGCCAAGTACCGGATTCCGGAAGCCCGCTCGGTTCTCACGATGCTGCTGGGCGAGAAGAACCTGGAAATCACCATCAGCCGTATCCAGGATTCGCTGAAATCCGACAAGCCGCCGTCATGGCGGGATCTGCGCAAGCCCGCGGGCGGTATCTACGGCATCGTCTGGGTGGGCCTCGGGCTGTCGATCTTCCAGCAGTTCGTCGGCATCAACGTGATCTTCTACTACTCGAACGTGCTGTGGGAGGCCGTCGGATTCGGTGAGAGCCAGGCGTTCGTCATCACGGTGATCACGTCGATCACCAACATCGTGACCACGCTGATCGCCATCGCACTCATCGACCGGATCGGCCGCAAACCGCTGCTCCTCATGGGTTCGGCGGGCATGGCGGTCACGCTGGGCACCATGGCGGTCATCTTCGGCACCGCGAGCCAGGTCGGCGGCAAGCCGGTGCTGGGCGACGTCGCCGGACCGGTGGCGCTGGTCGCCGCCAACCTGTTCGTCGTGGCATTCGGTATGTCGTGGGGCCCGGTCGTGTGGGTGTTGCTCGGTGAGATGTTCCCGAACCGCATCCGCGCCGCCGCGCTGGGGTTGGCCGCGGCCGGTCAGTGGGTGGCGAACTGGGTGATCACCGTGACGTTCCCGACGCTGAGCAGCATGCTCGGCGTGGCCTACGGCTTCTACGCCCTGTGCGCGGTGCTGTCGTTCGTGTTCGTGTCGCGGTGGGTCCAGGAGACCAAGGGCAAACATCTCGAGGACATGCAGAGCGAGATCCCGCACCACGAGCAGCATCCCACGCTGAATTCCTAGCGCGTGTCGTCGACGAAGTCCGACCAGCCGACGCTGGTCGCGACTTCCAGCGCGGGCTCCACCAGGGTGGCCGGGTCCATGCCGTTGTGGCTCATCCTGACCTCACAACCCGTCGCCACCACCCACACGGCCGCCGGATCCTTCTGGACCAGCGCGTAGGTGCCGGGGTCCCGGCACGGCACCTCGTAGGCGATGTCACCTGCCGTGGACCGCAACAGCGCGACCTCCTCGGCGACGTCGTCGACGGGATGCACGGAAATCGTCAGCGTCGCCGGTGCGGAGGTGCCCGGGCCCCAGGCCGCCGTCAAGGACGGGTACGGCGCGAGCGGGTTGGCCACCTGGTTGTTCCGCACCAGGCCATCGAGCGGCAGGTGCTTCGCCAGGATCGTGCTGATCGCTGCCACCCGTGCGGTGTATGTCGGCAGGGGATGGTCGGCTGGATCGCTCACCCCTCTATTGCACCCCAGGTTCGGGTTCCTACCGTGCACAAAAGTGGACTGTTTTCGGTGCCCGGCCGTGCACGGTCGGGGTGACCAGGGCCAACGCAGGATTACCGGCGGGCCATGAAACAATCCATGCCCGTGAAGACTTTCGACGGCCTGTTCGCTGAGCTCAGCGAGAAGGCACGCACCCGGCCCGAAGGTAGTGGCACCGTCGCGGCGTTGGACACCGGGGTGCATGGGCTCGGCAAGAAGATCCTCGAGGAAGCCGGCGAGGTGTGGCTGGCCGCCGAGCATGAGAGCGACGAGGCGCTGGCCGAGGAGGTCAGCCAGTTGCTGTACTGGACGCAGGTGCTGATGCTCGCCCGCGGCCTGACCCTCGACGACGTCTACCGGAAGCTGTGAGCATGCTGCGGGTCGCTGTTCCCAACAAAGGCGCGTTGAGCGAGTCGGCCGCCGAGATCCTGTCCGAGGCTGGATACCGGCGTCGGCGCGATCCCAAGGATCTGACGGTCGTCGACAACAACAACAACGTCGAGTTCTTCTTTTTGCGGCCGAAGGACATCGCCGTCTACGTCGGGTCCGGTCAGCTCGATCTCGGCATCACCGGGCGTGACCTGGCCGCGGATTCGGACGCACCGGTGCGTGAGCGGTTGTCGCTCGGTTTCGGAAATTCCACCTTTCGCTACGCCGCGCCTGCGGGCCGGGAGTGGACGACGGCGGACCTCGCGGGCAAGCGGATCGCCACGTCGTTTCCCAACCTGGTGCGCAAAGACCTGACGGCACAAGGAATCGATGCCACCGTGATCCGGCTCGACGGGGCGGTGGAGATCTCGATCCAGCTCGGTGTCGCCGACGTCATCGCCGACGTGGTGGGCTCGGGCCGCACGCTGGGGCTGCACGATCTGGTGGCCTTCGGTGCGCCGCTGTGTGATTCGGAGGCGGTGCTGATCGAACGTGACGGTGCCTCGGACGAGAACGCGGCCGCGCGGGACCAGCTGACCGCCCGAGTGCAGGGCGTGGTCTTCGGTCAGCAGTATCTGATGCTCGACTATGACTGCCCGCGTGCGGTTTTGGACGACGCCATGGCGGTCACCCCGGGGCTGGAATCGCCGACCATCGCGCCGCTGGCCGATCCAGAATGGGCGGCCGTGCGAGCCCTGGTCCCGCGCCGCGACGTCAACTCCATCATGGATGAGCTCGCGGCCATCGGCGCCAAGGCGATTCTCGCCTCTGACATCCGGTTCTGCCGCTTCTGATCATCCGGTGCCCGGACGCGCTGCGTGTTAGCGTCCGGGCATGACCCATTTCCTCGTTCTGCTGCTGGCGCTGCTCATCGGGGTGGTGGCCGGGCTGCGGGCGTTGACCCCGCCCGCCGTGGTGGCGTGGGCCGCGGCGTTGCACTGGATCAATCTGGACGGCACCTGGGCGCAGTGGTTGGCCCATCCCATCACCGTCACTGTGCTGACCATTCTTGCTGTGGTCGAGCTCATTACCGATCAGCTCCCCAAGACGCCCAGTCGTAAAACCCCGGTCCAGTTCCTCGCGAGGCTGATCGTCGGTGCGTTCGCCGGGGCGGTGATCGGCACGGCCTGGGGGTACACCTTCGGCGGACTCGGTGCCGGCATGATCGGTGCGGTGCTGGGAACGCTGGGCGGCTACGAGGCCCGGACCCGCCTGGTCGCCGCCACGGGCGGCCGCGATCTGCCGGTCGCCCTGGTGGAGGATGTCGTCGCGGTGGTGGGCGGCTTCGCGGTCGCGGCGCTCACCGCGGTGGTGTAGCCATGGCGGAGCCAGAGCGGTTCGACGCCATCATCGTTGGTGCCGGGCAGGCCGGCCCGTCGCTGGCCGGGCGCCTCACCACAGCAGGCAGCACCGTCGCCGTGATCGAACGCAAACTGGTGGGCGGTACGTGTGTGAACACCGGCTGTATTCCCACCAAGACCTTGGTGGCCAGCGCCCATGCCGCGCACCTGGCCCGCCGGGGCGCCGAATACGGGGTCAGCACAGGCGAAGTCACCGTCGACATGGTCAAGGTGAAGGCCCGCAAGGACGGCATCATCGGGGACGACCGGCACGGGGTGGAGGCCTGGTTGGAGGGCATGGACGGGGCGTCGCTCATCCGCGGCCACGCCCGGTTCGTCGATCCGCACACCATGGAGGTCGACGGTCGGCTGCTGCGTGCGGATCGGATCTTCCTCAACGTGGGCGGCCGCGCCGTGGCTCCCGATTTCCCGGGCCTGGCCGACATCGACTATCTGACCAATGTCGGGATCCTGGAACTGGATTCGGTGCCCGAGCACCTCGTGATCATCGGCGGCAGCTACATCGCTCTGGAGTTCGCTCAGATGTACCGCCGCTTCGGCGCGAGGGTCACCGTCGTCGAGCGGGGCCCGCGGCTGACCTCACGGGAGGACGAGGATATCTCGGCCGCGATCAAGGACATCCTCGAAGCCGAGGGCATCGACATCGTGCTCAATGCGACCGGCATCCGCTTTGCCAAGCGAGACAACGGTTTTGAGGTTGTCCCGGCCGACGGCGCGGCGCCGATCGCGGGAACGCACCTGCTGGTGGCGGTCGGCCGGGTGCCCAACACCGACGATCTCGGCCTGGAGAACGCCGGTGTGCAGACCGACAAGCGCGGTTACATCGTGGTGGACGACGAGTTGCGCACCAGCGTCGAGCACATCTGGGCCATGGGGGACTGTAACGGCAAGGGCGCGTTCACCCATACCTCCTACAACGACTACGAGATCGTGGCGGCCAATCTGCTCGACGACGATCCGCGCCGGGTCAGCGATCGCGTTCCCACTTATGCGCTGTTCATCGATCCGCCGCTGGGGCGGGCCGGGCTGACCGTCGACCAGGTGCGGGCGTCAGGACGAAAAGCGTTGGTGGCCAAGCGCCCGATGACCCGGGTGGGTCGCGCGGTGGAGAAGGGGGAGACGCAGGGCTTCATGAAAGTGGTGGTCGACGCCGAGACCGAGGAGATTCTCGGTGCGGCCGTTCTCGGCGTCGGTGGCGACGAGGTCATCCACAGCATCCTCGACGTCATGACCGCCAAGCTGCCCTACACCGCCATCTCCCGCACCATGCACATCCATCCGACGGTCAGTGAGCTGGTGCCGACGCTGCTGCAGGACTTGCAGCCGCTGGACTGAGGCTGCGGCCGATGTTCAATTGGCGGGTCACCAGTGCCACGCGCGCCCCGAGATGACGGCACGTGGCGACGTCGGCGGGGTGCACCTGATCGGGGTTGGCGTCCACGTTGGTCTGAGCGCCTGCCCCCAGGAAGAAGCCGAGCCGATTGAGATCGTTCTCGCTACTGAACGAGGTATTCCAGCCGGGTGCCAAACCCAGGTTCACCCAGTGCATCCGGTGCTGGGCGGCGAGGACCGCCAGTGAACTGAGCGTGTTCAGCTTGTCGCCGCTCTTGCCTCCGGAGTTCGTGAAGCCCGCCGCGACCTTGTCCCGCCAGGTGCCGTCGACGCAGCGCCGTCCGGTCTTCTCGGCGAACGCCTGGAACCCGGCCGACACGTTGCCCATATAGGTGGGGGTGCCGAAGATCATGGCGTCGACGTTGTCGAGGAGGTCCCACTGGGCCTCGGTGATGGTGTCGACCACGACGAGAGTGACGTCGGCTCCGGCGTCGACCGCACCGGCGGCCACCGCGTCGGCCAGGGTCGCGGTGTGCCCGAAACCCGAGTGGTAAACGACCGCCACGGTGGGCGCTGCGATATCGGAACCGTTGTGAGACATGACTATTCCCCTTCCCATTGCTGACCTAACGCCGCTGCCACTTCTTGATAGCGCTGCCCCCAGTCGGGGAGTTCGTTGCCTGCCAGGTGAGCTTCCAGCCGGTCCAGGTAGGCGTGGGTGCCGGGATGGAAACCCTGGCCGTCGCGGGCGGTGAGACCGCGGTGGCTGAACCGCAGCAGGGTGCCGTCGCCATCCGGGCTGAGTTCGTACCGCACGACGCCGGCTTCGGGGGCCGACAACACGGCCTGGTTCCACTCGTGCTCGAAAACCCTTGGCGGGTCCCACACCCTGATCCGGCCGGTCATCTTCTTCTGCTGAGGCGGGATCGGTGGCGAATGCGGGATCATCTCGATCGTGCCGCCTTCCCGCGCGTCGATCGTCGTTTCTCCCATCCATTGGTTGCGCTGCGCGGGCTCGGTGATCGCGGCCCACACCGCCTCGACCGGATAGGGCAGGCGTCGCTCGAAGTTCAGCGCGGCCCGATCGCCTTCGACGGTGAGTTTTCCTTCGCGGCTGGTCATTTGGTCTCCTTGTGGGTCGTTTCGAGGTGACGTTCCAGGGCGTCGAGGTGGTTGGTCCAGTAGCGGCGGTACCGCTCGATCCACGCATCGATCTGCACCAGGCCGTCGGCGCGCAGCGCGTAGATGCGCCGCTGCGCGTCGGGCCGGACCTCGACCAGGCCGACCTCACGCAGCACCTTGAGGTGGCGTGACACGGTCGGCTGGGTCAGTCCGGGCAGGGTGGCGACCAGCTCACCGGCAGTGCGCTCGCCGTCGGTGAGCGCGTCGAGTAGGGCGCGTCTGCTGGGTTCGGCGACGGCCTCGAAGACGTCCATGCATCGAGTATTGCACTCTGTCTATATAGATGCAAACGCATATAGGTAGTCGTCCGGGTGCCTGGCGACGTCGGTCGTCGGCACGTCACACTGGCTGGGTGGTTCATGACGATCCGGAACTGCAGGACGCGATCTCCCGCTACGCGCAGCGATACCGGCCCAAGCCTCGCAGGGGACAGGCGGCGCTGACGGTGGCGCTGGTGGTGCTGCACGCGGCGCTCGTCGTCGAGACTTGGCTGTCCTGGTTGCGGATGGCGCAGGCGCTCGAGATGTGCATTGCCGACATCTGCGGGTACCCCGCCGCGGTTGACCGCACCTTCTGGGTGGCGATACCCGCCGGCGCCGCACTGCTCGTCATCGATCTGGCGGTGACGGCCTACCTGATGTTCCGTCGGCGCCGCGCCTTCGTGGTGCCGATCGCAGGTTGTTGCGTCCAATTGGCGCTGTTCGCGGTGACCGCCCTGCTCCTCGCCGATGCCGGATCCGCCTGACGTCAGCGCCGCAGTACCAGCAGGGTCTGTGCTGAGGTGCCGATAAACCCTTGCCGGTCAAAGAGTTCCGCGGTCGTCACGCCGACGCCGTCAGGTCCGATGGAGCCCCGTGCGCGCAGGGCGAAGTCGGATCCGATCGGCAGCCGGTGCAGGTGCACCGCGGTGTCGGTGTTCATGAAGACGAACTTGTCGGGATCCAACGCGGCGCCTGCACCGTTCGCGGAATCCACCACGAGAGCCAACCGCTGAACCGCCGTGGTCTCTTCGTCATCGACGACCGGGGTCAGCGCACGCAACCACACCACCGACGCCCCGGCGTCGGTACCGCGCTGGCGCCGCCAGCTCACCGTCTCCAGATAGCCCGCCGCGCCCTCCCAGTCGTGCGCCACATCGGTCTGCTGCCCTTCGACCAGCGGGGCGAAGCGATCCGTGGCCACATCGCTGGTGTCCCCGGTGGCCAGCAGCCACGCGCTCACCCTGGCCACCGCGCGCCACTGCCCGTCAGGCCGTTGTGCGGACATCTCGGCGATCGCCAGCGATATCCGGGCGCCCGGGCGGTCGACCCAGGCCCGGACCCGCAGCGGCGCAACAGGTATGGCGCCGAGGATGTCCAGCGTCAAGCGGCCGATGCGCAGACCCGACGGAGCCATCAACTCCTCGATGGCCTTGGTCAACAAGGCCAGGGGAGGCGAGCCGTGCTGGATCGCCGGATCCCAGTTGCTTCGGGTGTCGGCGGTGGACTCGAACAGTTGGAATTCGCCGTCGGCGGAGAGCCGACGGTAGTGGCAGCCGATCATGCCGCGGGCTCTGTCGGGGCCGGTGACTGCTCGGGCCAGCCCGGGTACGGCGGCGGGGTGCCACCGAACGCGGGGCACAGGGCCTGATGCGCACACCACGAACACAGCCGCGACGGGTTGGGCCGGAAATCGCCTGTGGCGCCGGCTGTTTGGATCGCGCGCCAGATCGCCATCAGGGTGCGCTCGAACCGGAGCAGTTCGTCGGCGTCGGGCGAATAGTCGAGTACCTGACCGTCGGCGAGGTACACCAGGCGCAGTCGGGCCGGCATGACGTTGCGCGACCGCAACAGCGCGACCGCGTAGAACTTCATCTGGAACATCGCCTTGAACTCGGCCATGGTGCGCGCCGCGGGCGGCGCCTTGCCGGTCTTGTAGTCCACCACGCGCAGCTCACCGGTCGGCGCGACGTCGATGCGGTCGACGAACCCCCGCAGCAGCGTGCCGTCGGTCAGCTCGACATCGATGCGCAGCTCGCAGCTGTCCGGGTCGAACCGCGTCGGATCCTCCAACCGGTAGTAACCCGACAGGAGCGCCCGCGCCTCCTCGAAGAGAGTGGGGGACACGGTCTCCGCGAGTTCCGGCTCCGCGGCCACCACCTGGGCCCAGGCGGGCTCGACGAGCGCCAGCGCGGTGTCGTGTACCCGCTCGGCCGCAGGCAGCCCGTACAGCTGCTCCAGGGCCGCGTGGACCAGTGATCCGCGCAGCTGCGCCGGTGACCGCGGCTCGGGCAGCCGGTCGATGGCCCGGAAGCGGTACAGCAGCGGGCATTGCTTGAAATCGCTGGCCCGGGATGGCGAGAGCGCCGGCCTGCGCAGCGGCCCGGCCGGCTCGGCAAGCGTGGTTGCCGCCGTCACCTCACTCATACCGGCAGCCTATGACCGGGCTCCGACAATTTTGCGGCAACCCGCGCACCCGGCGCGGCGGGGCTACTGGCAGGCTGGTTGACCGTGCCAAGGACCGGACCGTTCGCCGTGGGTGACCGCGTGCAGCTCACCGACGCCAAGGGCAGGCACTACACGATGGTGCTGACGCCGGGCGGCGAATTCCACACCCACCGCGGGATCATCTCCCTCGACGGGGTGA
The DNA here is from genome assembly GCF_002157835.1 of Mycobacterium dioxanotrophicus. Classification (NCBI taxonomy): domain Bacteria; kingdom Bacillati; phylum Actinomycetota; class Actinomycetes; order Mycobacteriales; family Mycobacteriaceae; genus Mycobacterium; species Mycobacterium dioxanotrophicus. Next base: position 2,908,303 of record NZ_CP020809.1, read on the forward strand.
TCGGCCTGCCGGAGGGCAGCGTCGTCAAATCCACGAACGGTGACCAGTTCCTGGTGCTGCGCCCGTTGCTGGTCGACTACGTGATGTCGATGCCGCGCGGCGCGCAGGTGATCTACCCCAAGGACGCGGCACAGATCGTGCACGAGGGGGACATCTTTCCCGGCGCGCGCGTGCTGGAGGCCGGTGCTGGATCGGGCGCGCTGACGTGTTCGCTGCTGCGCGCTGTCGGGCCGGGCGGCACCGTGATCTCCTACGAGCTCCGCGACGACCACGCCGTGCATGCCGAACGCAACGTCGTCACGTTCTTCGGTGAGCGGCCCGAGAACTGGGACCTGGTCATCGCCGACCTGTCGGACTACAACGGTCCCGAGGTGGACCGGGTGGTGCTCGATATGCTCGCGCCGTGGGAGGTGCTGCCCACGGTCGCGCAGGCGCTCGTTGCCGGCGGCGTGCTGATGGTCTACGTCGCGACCGTCACCCAACTGTCCCGTGTCGTGGAGGCGCTGCGCGAGCAGCAGTGCTGGACCGAGCCGCGGGCGTGGGAAAGCATGCAGCGGGGCTGGCACGTGGTGGGCCTGGCAGTGCGTCCGCAACACACCATGCGGGGGCACACCGCCTTTCTGGTCAGCGTGCGCAAATTGGCCCCGGGCGCTGTGGCGCCCATGCCGCTGCGGCGCAAGCGTCAGCTCGGCGGCAGCGTCTAGGAGCGCGCCCGTCAGTCTTCGCTGCGGCTCAGGCCACGGCGGGTGGACAGCAGGTCGACCTCCGGGCGGGCCGCCACGAGCCGCTCGGCGGCGTCGAGCACGTCGACCACGTGGGAATGGTCCCCGGCCACGACCGCGATACCGATCCCGGCGCGACGGTGCAGCTCATGGGCGCCGGTCTCGGCGGCCGACACGGCGAACCGGCGATGCAACTCGGCGATGATCGGTCGGATCACCGACCGCTTCTGCTTGAGCGAGCGGACATCACCGAGCAGCAGATCGAATTCCAGCCAGCCGATCCACATCCGAGGACTCAGGGGGTCGGCGTCGGGGGAACCGGCGTCGGAGAAGCCGGCTCGGGAGTGGCGGTGCGGCCGAGTTCCAGCAGCATGTCGGCGGTATGTCGGGTCAGCAGCCAGTCCGTGCCGTGCGGCGTGAACTCCATCGGGAAGCTGAACTGCTTGCCCTGGCCATTGGCGGACGGCGTCGTGACCGTGATGGTGGCGACCACGTTGCCCGCGGTCGATTGTGACCAGGCCAGATCCTTGGCCTCGAAGTCCAGCGGGGTGAAACCGTAATCGGCGAGCGCCCGGCCGAACTTGTCGAGGGCCGCGGCGTCGTCGGAGGTCGAATGCTCCACGAGGCCGACCTTGTTGGCGCCAGGGACATTCACGTCGGCCAGCCGGTACAGCACGCCGGTCAGCGCGTCCGGCGCGGGCAGCGGCGCTGCCGGAGGAGGCGCAGGCGTGATCAGCGAGCTGGTCGCCGGGGGCGGCGGCGCGGCCGCAGGGCGTTCGTCGTTACTGCACCCTGACAGCCCAAGTGCCGCCACACATGTGGCGGCACTCAGGACTGCGATGCGGATCAATTAACCGTCAGTTGACCGACGACAGCAGGTTCATGGCCGAGGCCTTGGAGATCTGCCAGCCGGTGGGGCTCGGGCCGGCCACGAACTGGATGTTCTGGGTGGCGGTTCCGCCGAGGTTCGACGTCGCGGTGACATCGGCGGTCGCAACGCCGCCCTCATCGTCGATGTTGGCAACGCTGAAGGTCAGCGGGAACTTGCCTTCGGCTGCGGCCCGGCTGTAAGCGCGGTCCGCGGCGATGCTCTCGATCCGGCCGATGCCGCCCTGGATGTAGGCAGCCTTACCGCTGAACGAACCACCGGTGGCCAGCGCCTGCAGCGTCTGGGTCAGGGCGGTCTGCAGCTCCGGCGCGGGGGCCTGCGGCAGCGGCGCGTCGAACACGACCGGCTGCACGGCCGGAGCGGACGAGAGGGTGCTGGATGCAATGGACGTCACACCTGCCGCGGCACCGCCCACGACAGCGGCCGCTCCTGCGGCTGCGACAAAGCCGGTAACGAGGGATTTCAGGGTCACGACATTCCTTTCGATCGGACCAACTCAGACAAGAGGCTAACAGTGGCGCTGGTGTGTCGAGTTCCTAGACCACACACAAAGGCTGAATCGCCGGTAGCGTTGAAGTTGTTACTGCACCAACTTCCGGTGCGGGAGGGAGCGCAAGATGAGCGAGTCAGAGCGTTCGGACGGTTTCGCCGAGGGCTACCAGGGTGGCCACTCGGCGCCGGGATCCAGCGAAGAAGCCGCCGAGCTGGAATCGTTGCGCCGCGAGGCCGCAATCCTGCGCGAGCAACTGGAAAATGCGGTAGGTCCGCAGAGCGGTTTGCGCAGTGCCCGCGACGTGCATCAGCTCGAGGCACGGATCGACTCGCTGGCCGCGCGCAATGCCAAGTTGATGGACACCCTCAAGGAGGCCCGTCAGCAGCTGCTTGCGCTGCGTGAGGAGGTCGACCGGCTGGGTCAGCCGCCGAGCGGTTACGGCGTGCTGCTGTCGACCCACGACGACGACACCGTCGACGTGTTCACCTCCGGCCGCAAGATGCGGTTGACGTGCTCGCCCAACATCGAGACGGCCACGCTCAAGCAGGGCCAGACCGTGCGGCTCAACGAGGCCCTCACGGTCGTCGAGGCAGGCAGCTTCGAGGCGGTCGGCGAGATCAGCACGTTGCGCGAGATCCTGGACGACGGACACCGCGCCCTGGTGGTCGGTCACGCCGACGAGGAGCGCATCGTGTGGCTGGCCGAGCCCTTGGTGGCCTTCAGCGAGCTGCCCGAGGATTCGGGTCTGCTGGTCGACGACGGCCGGCCGCGCAAGCTGCGCCCTGGCGACTCGCTGCTCGTCGACACCAAGGCCGGGTACGCGTTCGAACGCATCCCCAAGGCTGAGGTCGAGGACCTGGTGCTGGAGGAGGTGCCCGACGTCAGCTACCTCGACATCGGTGGCCTGAGCCGGCAGATCGAGCAGATCCGCGACGCCGTCGAGCTGCCGTTCCTGCACAAGGAGCTCTACAAGGAGTACTCGCTGCGTCCGCCCAAGGGCGTGCTCCTCTACGGTCCTCCCGGCTGCGGTAAGACGCTGATCGCCAAGGCCGTGGCCAACTCGCTGGCCAAGAAGATGGCGGAGGTGCGTGGCGACGACGCGCGCGACGCGAAGAGCTACTTCCTCAACATCAAAGGCCCCGAGCTGCTCAACAAGTTCGTCGGTGAGACCGAACGGCACATCCGGCTGATCTTCCAGCGGGCCCGGGAGAAGGCCTCCGAGGGCACCCCGGTGATCGTGTTCTTCGACGAGATGGACTCGATCTTCCGCACCCGTGGCACGGGAGTCAGCTCCGATGTCGAGACCACCGTTGTGCCTCAGTTGCTTTCGGAGATCGATGGTGTCGAGGGCCTGGAGAACGTCATCGTCATCGGTGCATCCAACCGTGAGGACATGATCGATCCGGCGATCCTGCGGCCCGGCCGGCTGGACGTCAAGATCAAGATCGAGCGCCCGGACGCCGAATCGGCGCAGGACATCTTCAGCAAGTACCTCACCGAGGACCTGCCGGTCCATGCCGACGACCTGACCGAGTTCGGTGGCGACCGCGCCGCGTGCATCAAGGCGATGATCGAGAAGGTCGTCGACCGGATGTACGCCGAGATCGACGACAACCGGTTCCTGGAGGTCACCTACGCCAACGGTGACAAGGAAGTCATGTACTTCAAGGACTTCAACTCCGGCGCGATGATCCAGAACGTGGTGGACCGGGCGAAGAAGAACGCGATCAAGGCGGTGCTCGAGACGGGCCAGCCGGGCCTGCGCATCCAGCATCTGCTCGACTCGATCGTCGACGAGTTCGCCGAGAACGAGGATCTGCCCAACACCACCAATCCCGATGACTGGGCCCGCATCTCGGGCAAGAAGGGCGAGCGGATCGTGTACATCCGCACGCTGGTCACCGGGAAGAGCTCGAGTGCGTCGCGGGCGATCGATACCGAGTCGAACCTGGGTCAGTACCTGTAGCGGATGTCGTCGCGCCCGCCAGGGCCCGGTAGCCGGCGTTGCACAGCCACTCCACCGGGCCCCGGCGAAGCCGCAGATCGGCAGACGTCATGACGCCACGTCAAGCGTCTGCTGAGCCGATCGCCGCCGCGACGGCGCGCAGTTCCTCGAGCACCGCGCCGACGGCGGGCCGTGCCGCGGCCCCGGATCGGGTGACGGCCTCGACGCGGCGAGCCACGGTGATGTCGGTGACCGGCAACCGGACGAGCGGCCGGGTCAGCAACACGTAGCGCGGCATCAGCGCGATACCGAGACCCGCGTGGACCAGTTCTTCCACGACGCGGAAGTCGTTGACCCGCTGCGTGATATGTGGTTTCACGCTGGTCAGCAGCGCGATCGAGTTGAGGACGTCGTCGACCATGAGGCCGCCCTCCACACCGATCCAGTGTTCGTCGGTCAGCTCGGTCAGCCGGACCCGATCTTGGCGGGCCAGCCGGTGGTCGGCAGCCATCACCACATCGAGTGGTTCACGCAACAGCTCGGTCGCGGTGAAACGCGGTTCCCAGTCCGAGGTGTCGCGCTCATCGCGGTGGACGACCACGATGTCGAACTCGGCGAGTTGTTGCGGGGCGCGGGATGCCGGGACGTCGATGTCGCGGCCGCGTACCTCGACACCGCGGTCACGGGCTCGAACGATCAACGGAACCAACAACATCGCCGCGCCCGATGGAAAGAACGACACACTGACCGTGCCTCGTGGCGACGTCCGGTAGGCGTCCATCTCCGCGCGGGCACGCTCGAGTGCGGCCAGCACGGAGTCCGCGTGGCCCACGAGTACCCGACCGGCGTCGGTGAGCCGGACTCTGCGGCCTGCCGGCTCGATCAGCGCTACACCCGCCTCGCGCTGAAGGATCTTGAGTTGTTGGGACACCGCCGACGGCGTCATGGACAGCACGTCGGCCACGGCGGCAACGGTGCCGTGATCGGCCAGTTCGCGCAGCATCCGTAGCCGGCCCGCATCCATGAAGAAATTCTACATATATATGACAGAATCGTTAGCTTGACTGAAGTGATGGTGGGCCACAGGCTGGACGCATGCCCAACCGGACCGCCGACCTCGCGCTGCTCGGTGTCGCCGTGGTGTGGGGTTCCAGTTACCTCGCGACCAAAGAGCTGGCGAGCGGCGACACCGTATTCGCCGTGTTGGCACTGCGGTTCGTCATCGCCGTGGCAGCGCTGGCGGTGTTGGCCGGGTCCAGGTTGCGACGCATCACGCCAGAAGAACTGGCGTCCGGCATGCTGTGTGGCGTCGTTCTGTGGGCCGTCTACTCGTGCGAAACCTACGGTGTGACCCGTACGTCGGCGTCCAACGCGGGTCTGTTGATGGCGTTGACGATCGTCGTCACGCCGCTGCTGTGCGGCGCGCGCAGTGTCCCGGCCCGGTTCTATGCCGCCGGCGCGACGGCGGTGGCGGGGTGTGTATTGCTCACGCAGTCACAGGGTTTCGGGCCGCCCGGCGTCGGTGACGTGGTGATCGGCGCAGCGGCTGTGCTGCGGGCCGGGCATGTGGCCCTGCTGGGCCGGATGACGGCGGGCCGCGAGCTCGACGTCACCCGGATGGCTCTGGTGCAGCTGATGACCGTCGCGATTCTCTCGGTGAGCTTGGCCAGCGCCACCGGGGAGCCGGTGGACACCATCGCGCTCGGCATGCGTCGCGGTGACTGGCTGGTGTTGCTGTATCTGGCGTTGGCGTGCACGGTGTTCGCGTTCGTCGTGCAGGTGCGCGCCGTGCAACGGAGCACGCCCGCGCGGGTGAGCCTGCTGCTGGGAACCGAACCGCTGTGGGCCGCCGTGATCGGTGCCGCGGTGGCGTCCGATCCGGTCACCGTGGCGGGAGTTTGCGGTGCGGCGTTGGTGGTGTGCGGTGCGGTATGGGGTCAGCGGGTGCTGGCACCGGTCGATGGGCCGGCGGCGCGCGACGAGAGTCGCGTCCTGCCGGGCTGATATTCGGTGCCGGCCGGTGTCGAAATGCCATCGAATTCAGCCGCCGGAATTCCACGATATCCGCATTTATTGACGGGGCGTAAAAATGGTCTCTTTCCCGCGAAAATGGTGCGATTATGCCGGTTTTCGCCTCATTTTTCCGGGTCGACCGGTGTCCTTTGGCGCGGGTTCGCGAGGACCGATGGGCGATTATAACGATTTGATAACGGTGGTGAAGTTCACCCGATGGTCGGTGGCTGCGGGATAATCGCAGCTCAGCGCCGGTGCACAGCAGACTCCCAGAGGTGCCCGGGCATGTCGGTCGGCTTGATCAACCACCCCCGGTGTGCTTACGGTCGGAGCACCGATGACTTGAACTGATGACTATTGATGACTGTTCGGTGGTGACTTCTAACTCGATATGCACGTTTACAACAGCGCCCCGCCGCGTGTCAGCGCAGAGCCGGGACGAGATCCGTGGGGCCCAGATGCCCGCAGCGAATTACTGCGTCCGCCACGTGCCGACGACGCGATGGCGATCCGCGACCTGGCCGCACAAACTCAGGTGCTCGATCTGAACTCGACGTACGCCTACCTGCTGCTGGCAACCGATTTCGCTGCCACCTCGATCGTGGCCGAACATGATGGCGACCTGCGAGGGTTCATCACCGGCTACCACCCGCCGCCACGACCGGACGTACTGTTCGTCTGGCAGGTCGCCGTGGCTCCGTCGGAGCAGGGCAGCGGGTTGGCCAGCGCGATGATCGATGCGCTGGTGCAGCGGGTCCGGGCTGACCGGCGGGGTCATCCGATCACCGTCGAAGCGACTGTCTCGCCGGACAATTCGGCCTCCCGCGCATTCTTCGGTGCCTTCGCGCGCCGCAACGGCGTCGCGCTCGTGGAGGAGCCGTACTTCGGCGGTGAACTGCTCGCCGCCGACCTCAGCCACGAGGACGAGCCGATCCTGCGGATCGGCCCGATCGCCGCACCACTGCCCAACTGATTGACCGGGCCGCGGCCGCCGAATCTGTACGGCCAAGGTGCCCAACCGAATTCCCCAATTTAATCCATTTGAACCGATCGGAAGGATTTCCCTTGCTGCTCGCCGAAACCGCACCCCTGACCGAGGATCGTCTGCCTGATGTGTTCTCCTCGGTGGAGTCCGAGGTTCGCAGCTATTGCCGTGGCTGGCCGACGGTGATGCAGAGCGCCAGCGACTCCTGGGTGACCGACACCGAAGGGCGGCGCTACATCGATTTCTTCGCAGGTGCGGGCGCGCTGAACTACGGCCACAACAACCCCCTGCTCAAGGCTCCGTTGCTGGACTACCTGGCCTCTGACGGGATCGTGCACTCGCTCGATATCGCCACCGAAGCCAAACAGCGCTTCCTGGAGACCTTTTCGCGGGTGATCCTGGAGCCGCGCGGTCTGGACTTCAAAGTGCAGTTCCCCGGACCGACGGGAGCCAATGCCGTCGAGTCGGCCCTCAAACTGGCCCGTAAGGTCACGGGTCGCGAATCAATTGTCAGCTTCACCAACGCCTTTCACGGTATGACTCTCGGCGCCCTATCGGTGACCGGCAATTCGATGAAGCGGGCCGGCGCCGGCATTCCGCTGGTCCACGCCACCCCCATGCCGTACGACAACTACTTCGGTGGGGTCACCGAGGACTTCCACTGGTTCGAGCGGGTTCTCGACGATTCGGGCAGCGGTCTGAACCGTCCCGCGGCGGTGATCGTGGAAACCGTGCAGGGCGAAGGCGGATTGAACGTCGCTCGCATCGAGTGGCTGCAGGCGCTGTCGGACCTGTGCCGCACCCGTGACATCCTGCTGATCGTCGACGACGTCCAAATGGGCTGCGGCCGTACCGGTCCGTTCTTCAGCTTCGAAGCCGCGGGCATCGTTCCCGACATCGTCACCCTGTCGAAGTCGATCAGCGGCTACGGCCTGCCGATGGCCTTGACCCTGTTCCGCAGGGATCTGGATGTCTGGGCGCCGGGTGAGCACAACGGCACTTTCCGCGGCCACAACCCGGCGTTCATCACCGCCACCAAGGCGCTCGAAACCTATTGGGAAACACCCGAGTTCTCCCAGGAGACGATCCGCAAGGGCGAGCTGGTGCGGGCCCGCCTCGACGACATCGAGCAGCGCCACCGCGGCGTCAGCGCCCGCGGACGAGGCATGGCGCAGGGGTTGAAATTCGACGATGCCGACCAGGCCGCGAAGGTGTGCCGCACCGCGTTCGACCTCGGCGTGCTGATGGAGACCAGCGGTCCCTCCGATGAGGTCGTCAAGCTGCTGCCACCACTGACCACGTCCGAACCCGACCTGCAGAAGGGTCTGGACATTCTCGACGAATCCGTTTCCGCAACCCTGAACTGAGGAGCAAGACACCCAATGATCGTGCGTACCACCGCCGAGATCACCGGCACCGACCGCGATGTCGCCGACGCCAACTGGCGGTCCAAGAGGATCATCCTGGCCGGCGACGGCGTCGGATTCTCCTTCCACGAGACGACCATCAATGCGTCGTCGGTCAGCGAGTTCCACTACCAGCACCATGTCGAGGCGGTGTGGGTTGTTGAGGGCACCGGCACTTTGACCAACTTGGAGACCGGCGAGAACCATCCGCTCGGGCCGGGCACCATGTATCTGCTCAACGGCCATGAGCGCCACCGCGTCACCACTGAGACGCAGATGCGCATGCTGTGCGTGTTCAACCCGCCGGTGACCGGGCAGGAAGTGCACGACGAGACCGGCGCGTACCCGGCGCCGCAGTCGGTCGCATGAGCGACCCCTATCCCACCCGGCTCGATCACGCCATCGCGCCGATCCCACGTCACGAACCCGCGGTGTGGGGCACCGAGTCCGACGGGCCGCTCGTCCAACAGCAGCTGGATTGGTTCGCCGCACAGGGATATCTGGTGCGGCCGGACACCGTCTCCGACGACCGGCTGCCTGCGCTGCGTCACGAATTGGACCGCATCGCAGCCGATCTGGACGCCGACGACCCGCGGGTGATCCGGGAGCCAGGTGGATCCATCCGGTCGATCTTCGAGCCGCATCTGCTCAGTGAGCTTGTCGCCCAGGTGGTTCGGCTCGACACCGTGCTGCCGGTCGCGCGTCAGCTGCTGGGCAGCGACGTGTACATCCACCAGGCCAGGATCAACTTGATGCCCGGCTTCACCGGGACCGGTTTCTACTGGCATTCCGATTTCGAGACCTGGCATGCCGAGGACGGCATGCCCTCGATCCGGGCGGTGTCGTGTTCGATCGCGCTGACGCACAACTACCCGTTCAACGGATCGCTGATGGTGGTGCCCGGATCGCACCACACGTTCTATCCGTGTGTTGGTGCCACGCCGGACAACAATCACGACACGTCACTCGTGGCCCAGAACGTCGGCGTCCCCGACGAGACGACGCTCACCAAGGCCGTCGACCACGACGGGATCGACCAGTTCACCGGCCCGCCGGGATCGGCGCTGTGGTTCGATGCGAACCTGCTGCACGGCTCGGGCTCCAACATCACGCCGTTGCCGCGGTCCAACATCTTCCTGGTGTTCAACTCGGTGGAGAACCAACTGGGGGAGCCGTTCGCCGCGTCCCGGCGCAGGCCGGAATACCTGGCGGCCCGGCGCGCAGAGCGCGTCACCTAGGCTGGACATATGCAACGGATTATCGGAACTGAGGTCGAGTACGGCATATCCTCGCCCTCCGATCCGACCGCCAATCCGATCTTGACGTCGACGCAGGCGGTTCTGGCGTACGCGGCAGCCGCCGGTATCCAGCGGGCCAAGCGCACGCGGTGGGACTACGAGGTCGAATCACCGCTGCGCGACGCCCGCGGGTTCGACCTGTCCCGCGCGTCGGGCCCGCCGCCGATCGTCGACGCCGACGAGGTCGGCGCGGCCAACATGATTCTCACCAACGGCGCCCGGCTCTACGTCGACCATGCGCACCCGGAGTACTCCGCGCCGGAGTGCACCGATCCGATGGATGCGGTGATCTGGGACAAGGCCGGTGAGCGGGTCATGGAGGCCGCGGCCCGGCACGTCGCCAGCGTTCCCGGCGCCATCAAGCTGCAGCTCTACAAGAACAACGTCGACGGCAAGGGCGCGTCGTACGGCTCGCACGAGAACTACCTGATGAGCCGGCAGACCCCGTTCACCTCCGTGATCGCGGGATTCACGCCGTTCCTGGTGTCACGGCAGGTGGTGACCGGTTCCGGCCGGGTGGGGATCGGGCCGTCGGGCGACGATCCGGGGTTCCAGCTCTCCCAGCGGGCCGACTACATCGAGGTCGAGGTCGGCCTGGAGACCACGCTCAAACGCGGCATCATCAACACCCGCGACGAGCCGCACGCCGACGCCGACAAATACCGGCGGCTGCACGTCATCATCGGTGACGCCAACCTGGCCGAGACCTCGACCTACCTCAAGCTCGGCACCAGTTCGCTGGTGCTGGACCTGATCGAGGAGGGCATCGACCTCTCCGACCTGGCGCTGGCCCGGCCGGTGCACGCAGTGCATGTGATCAGCCGCGATCCGTCGCTGCGGGCCACCGTGGCACTCGCCGACGGCCGCGAGGTGACCGCACTCGCGCTGCAGCGCATGTACCTGGACCGGGTGGCCAAACTGGTGGACACCCGCGATCCCGACCCACGGGCCAGCCACGTCGTCGAGACCTGGGCCGAGGTGCTCGACCTGCTCGAGCGCGATCCCATGGAATGCGCCGAGATCCTCGACTGGCCCGCCAAGCTGCGCCTGCTGGAAGGCTTCCGGCGGCGCGAGAACCTGGCGTGGTCGGCACCGCGGCTGCACCTGGTGGACCTGCAGTATTCCGATGTCCGGCTGGACAAGGGCCTGTACAACCGGCTGGTGGCGCGCGGTTCGATGAAGCGGCTCGTCACCGAGCAGCAGGTCCTCGATGCGGTCGACAGCCCGCCGACCGACACCCGCGCGTACTTCCGTGGTGAGTGCCTGCGCCGGTTCGGCGCCGACATCGCGGCGGCGAGCTGGGATTCGGTGATATTCGATCTCGGCGGCGATTCGCTCGTGCGGATTCCAACCCTGGAACCGCTGCGCGGCAGTAAAGCGCACGTGGGAGCGTTGCTGGACTCGGTGGACAGCGCAGTCGAGTTGGTCGAACAGCTCACAACCTGACGGGTTGTGATCCCGGGCAATTCGGGTATTGACCGGTACTGTGGAAGAACCGGCAGGGCGTTACCCCGGCCGATGACTATGCAGGAGGCAGCGATGGCTCAAGAGCAGACCAAGCGTGGTGGCGGCGGCGGTGACGACGACGACGTCCCCGGCGCATCGGCCGCAGGCCAGGAGCGTCGCGAGAAGCTGACCGAGGAAACCGACGACCTGCTGGACGAGATCGACGACGTGCTTGAAGAGAACGCCGAAGACTTCGTGCGCGCGTACGTCCAAAAGGGCGGCCAGTGACCTGGCACGACAATCTGTCCTCATCTCTCTCCGGAACACCAGCGATAACTTCAGATTTGTCGTCTTTCTCGGACCTGCTCCGTCGTCAGGCCCCTGATCTGCTGCCGGTCCACCGGGTGACCGCCGGTGCGGCGCCGTATGGCGCTGCAGCTGAATTTGTGCCGCACGGCAATTCGGCCGAATTCGCGCCGCACGGAACGACAATCGTGGCGATCAAGTACCCCGGCGGTGTCGTCATCGCCGGTGACCGGCGGGCCACGCAGGGCAACATGATCGCCAGCCGCGACGTGGAGAAGGTGCACATCGCCGACGATTACACCGCCACCGGCATCGCGGGTACCGCCGCCATCGCGGTCGAGTTCGCGCGGCTCTACGCCGTCGAACTCGAGCACTACGAAAAGGTCGAAGGCGTGCCGCTGACCTTCCGTGGCAAGGTGAACCGCCTGGCCACCATGGTGCGCGGCAATCTCGGCGCGGCTCTTCAGGGTTTCGTGGCGCTGCCGCTGCTGGTGGGCTACGACCTCAACGAGGCCGATCCGGCCAACGCGGGCCGCATCGTGTCGTTCGACGCCGCAGGCGGCTGGAACATCGAGGAAGAGGGCTACCAGTCGGTGGGCTCGGGTTCGTTGTTCGCCCGGTCGTCGATCAAGAAGCTGTATCCGACGGTCACCGACGCCGAGTCGGCGCTCAAGGTCGCCATCGAGGCGCTCTACGACGCCGCCGACGACGATTCGGCCACGGGCGGGCCGGATCTGGTGCGCGGCATCTACCCGACCGCGGTGACCATCGGGGCCGAGGGCGCCGAGGAGATCACCGAGGCGCGTATCGCCGAGCTGGCCCGTGAGGTCATCGAAAGTCGCACCGCAACGAAAGGTGACGGCTGATGAGCTTCCCGTACTTCATCTCGCCCGAGCAGGCGATGCGTGAGCGGTCCGAGTTGGCCCGCAAGGGCATTGCCCGTGGCCGCAGTGTGGTGGTGCTGGCCTACGACAGCGGTGTGTTGTTCGTGGCGGAGAATCCGTCGCGTTCGTTGCAGAAGGTCAGTGAGCTCTACGACCGGGTGGGTTTCGCAGCGGTGGGCAGGTTCAGCGAGTTCGACAAGTTGCGGGTCGGCGGCATTCAGTACGCCGACACCCGTGGCTACGCGTACGACCGTCGGGATGTCACCGGTCGCCAGCTGGCCAACGTGTACGCGCAGACGCTGGGCACCATCTTCACCGAACAGCCCAAGCCCTTCGAGGTAGAGCTGTGTGTGGCCGAGGTTGCGCACTACGGCGAGACGAAAGCCCCTGAGCTCTACCGGATCACCTATGACGGATCCATCGCCGATGAACCGCACTACGTGGTGATGGGCGGCACGACCGAGCCCATCGTGGCCAAGCTCGGTGAGTCGTACACCGAGAACGCGGATCTGGGTGCTGCCGTCAAGATCGCCGTCGAGGCGCTCAGCGCCGGCGCCGAAGGTTCCGAGCCACGCAAACTCGGCCCGTCCACCCTCGAGGTGGCGGTCCTCGATGCCAAGCGGCCTCGCCGTTGTTTCCGACGGATCACCGGATCCGCTCTGGAAACGCTGCTGCCCGAACCGGATCCGGATAAGGCGCCGGCCGAGTAGCCGTCGTGGACGACGGGGGAGCTCCGCCGGTCGCGCCGCGCGGCTACCGGCCGAGCCGGGCGCAGTGGTCGCTGGCGGGGCTCATCCTCGCGTTCGTCGTCGGGGTTGTGCTGTTCAAGGTCATCAAGGGCTTCGGCCTGGGGCAGAGCGCTGCGTTCTACATCGGGATCCCCACCGTGCTCGCGTTGATCCTCACGCTCACCGCGAACCCGGACCGGCTGATCTCCATGACGCTCAAGGCGATCACCATCCTGCTGCTGCTCGCGATTCCGGTGGCGGGCGAGGGTTTCGTGTGCGTGATCATCGCCGCGCCGTTGTTCTACGCGGTCGGGATCATCGTGGCGTTGATCGTCGGTGCGGTGCGCAAGTCCGGCCGTCCGCCCGGCGCTCGCGTCGTGGTGCTGCCTGCCGTCGCGCTGGTGCTCTCGCTCGAAGGTGTGGTGCCCGCCCTCACCCTGCCCGGCGACAGCACTGTCACGGCCACGCGCACGGTCGCAGCCACCCCGGAGCAGGTCGCGGCTGCGCTGGCCCGTCCGCTGCGGTTCGGCGACGTGAAGCCGTCCGGTGTTCTCGCGCTCGGCTTTCCGCAGCCACTGATGGACCACGGCAGCGGTTTGACGGTGGGGGACCGCAGAGTGGTGATGTTCGCCGGGGCGCACCACCGGCCGGGGTTCATCGCGCAGCACCATTGGGGTGAGGCGCAGTCCGCGCTGGAATTCCAGATTGCCGCCAGCACACCGGATTCGGTGCAGCTGCTGCCGGTCTCGGACAACACCCCGCTGGCAACCTGGTTGACCTGGCGTTCCTCGGACGTGAGCTGGCGTGCCGTCGATGCCGACCACACCGAGATCACCTGGTCGCTGAGCTACACGCGGCGACTGGCGCCTGCCTGGTATTTCGGGCCCATCGAGCATCTGGTGACCCAACGCGCCGCGGGCTATCTGCTCGACGCCGTCGATCTCCGGCCGTGACCACCGGGCTGGACGTCGCGACGCTGCGCAACGGCGCCGTGCTGGTTCCGGCGGTGCTCGCAGGGGCACTGTGGGTCGCCGCGCCGGGAGAACGGGTCGGTGCGGCGCTCGCGGCATTGTGGAACGCGGTGGGGCTGGCGGCGCTCAACGCCGTCGCGGTCGCGGCGGGCTGGTGGAGCTTCGGGACCGACGGGCTGATGTGGTCGGGCGTGCCTCTCGACGTGGTGCTCGGCTGGGCGCTGCTGTGGGCGGTGCCGGTGCAGTTGATGCGGTGGGTGAATCCCCTTGTGACTGTTGCCGTTCTGGTCGCCGCGGACATCGTGGCGATGGGCAGCTTGGCGCCGTTGGTGTGGTTGCGGTCTGGCTGGTGGGCCGGTGAACTGCTCGGCGTGTTGCTCTGCCTGCTGCCCGCGGTGCTGCTGGGCTGGTTGACGGCCACCGGGCGCATGCTGTGGCTGCGGGCCGGTCTGCAGGTGGTGCTGTTCGGCGCGCTGCTGCTGTTCGTCATACCCGCGGTGACGTTCGCTCTCACCGGCATGTCCTGGTCGCAGGCGTGGCACCGGCTCGGTGGCCCCGCGGATTGGGTGCTGCTGCAGATCGCGGCGGTGGTGGCAGTGATCGCATTGCGTGCGGTGGCCGAGTTCGCCCGCCACGGCGGCACGCCCTTCCCCTGGGACCCACCGCAGACCCTGGTGACCTCAGGGCCCTACGCCTACCTCGCCAACCCGATGCAGGTCTGCTCGGTGCTGCTCCTGGTGACCATGGCGGCCGTGGTCGGCGCACCGGTGTTGGTGCTGGCTGCAGGCGTCGGCGTGGTGTTCAGCGCAGGCATTGCCGGGTGGCACGAACGTGATCAGCTGGCCGCGCGCTTCGGTGCGCCGTGGCGGGAGTACCGAGGCGCGGTGCGCGACTGGGTGCCGCGCGTGCGGCCCTATCCGCACCGCTCGCCGGCGCGGTTGTATGTGGCGGTGACGTGTGATCCGTGCAGCCAGGTCGCGGGCTGGCTGCAGCGTCGGGACCCCGTCGCACTGGCGCTCGAACTCGCCGAAGACCACCCGGAAGAACTGCGTCGAGTCCGCTACGAGTCCGATTCGGTTGTGCTGCAGGGCACCCGAGCCGTCGGCGCGGCGCTCGAGCACATCGGCATCGGGTGGGCGGTGGTGGGCTGGGTGATGCGAGCACCGGGACTCGGGTGGTTAGTCCAGCTGCTCGCCGACGCGGTCGGTGCGGGGCCGCGCTCGGTCAGCCGATGACGCTGCGAATCAGTCCGGCGAACTCCTCGGGGCACTCCAGTGGAGTGAAATGCCCTGCGCCGTCGGCGGTGTGCAACCGGACGTCGACGAAGTAGTCGTCCAGGCGGTCGGCCCACGCGGTCGGGAACAGCGGATCGTGCCGGGGCCACAGTACGTCCGTGCGGGCGTTGATCTTGACGGCTCGATCGGGCGGCAGCTCGGTCAGCGACTGCGCGACGGTGCCTGCTCCGGCGCGGTACCAGGCCAGTGAGGCGGTGAACGCCCCGGGCAGCGCATAGTCGGAGACGAGCCGGTCCAGGTCGTCCTCGGTGACGGTGAACGTCGGCGCCGACCAGTGATTCCAGAAGTGCCGCAGATACTCCCGCACGATTTCGGGGTTCCCGTCGATCAGCCGGTCGGCGATCGGTAGTTGGTGAAAGGCCTGATACCAGAACTCGTGCTGGGCGTGCGGACTGAGCACGCGGTCCCCGGCGCCCGGCAGCGGCGGCGACAGCACGAGAGCCTTCGCCAGATGGGGGTGCATGCGGGCGACGCTCTGCGCCACCCTGCTGCCGACGTCGTAGCCGGCCAGAATGACCTCGTGCACGCCCAATTCATGGATGAGCCCGACGATGCTGGCGGCCTGGGCCGTCGCGCTGTAGAAATGCTGCACGGCGACCGCGTGCTTGTCGGAGCCGCCGAATCCGCGCAGGTCGGGCACGATCACGTCGGCCACGTCGGTCAGCAGCGGAACCACCTTCCGGTAGTCCCGCCGGGTGCCCGGCCAGCCGTGCAACAGCACAACAGGCGGCCCGCCGGTGACGCCGAGCCGATCGAAGGCCAATCGGAATCCGTCCACCGGAGCGCTGCGCGAGGACATCGGTCAATTCTCATCCGCCGCCAGGGCCTTGTGGGCCAGGTTGGGAAAGGTCGGCGGGATCAGGGTGTGGCGGATTCGCGACGCCAGCCGACGTAGGTCAACCACAGGCCGATCGCCGTGAGCAGGAGGAAGAAGATCCGCGCCGCGAGTAGCAGGCCGGGACTGCCCAGCGTGGCGTCGGCGCCGGTCCGGATCGCCGTCGGGAAGGCCATCATCGCCACACCACGCAGCGCCACGAACCATCCGAACAGCGAGATGAGCACGGCCGTCACGCTGTACCAGTACTGGTGGAACGCGATCACGATCAAGCCCATCATCAACATCGCCGCACCCAGGATCCACGGGAGCGTGCCGCTGGTGAACAGGTCGGACAGCAGGTCGCCGAGCTGCGAGAGCCGGATCGCGATGATGACCGTCGCCACGGCGACGAAGGGGCCGAGAACCCGGGCGAACAGGCGCGTGCGGTGCCGGGCTTCGACGGTTGGTGTGGGCATCTGACCTCCTGCAGTTTATAAACCGACTGACGGTCTATTAATAAGCTAGGCTCGAGGCACGACGACGTCAACGGAGGCTCATGGCACGCCAGGTGAAACCCGAGGAACACGCCGCCCGGCGTGGCGAGATCCTCGACGCCGCGCTGCACCTCATGCACGACAAGGGCTACGCGGCCATGACCATCGAGGATCTGTTGAGCACCCTGCAGATCTCCAAAGGCGCGCTGTACCACTACTTCCGGTCAAAGCAAGCGCTGCTGGAAGGCATCGTCGAGCAGATGGGCGACAGCGCCACCGCCGGTCTGCGCCGCATCCTCGACGCTCCCGACACCTCGGCGCTGGACAAGCTGCACGCGTATTTCGCGGCGTCGTACGCGTGGAAGTCGGAGAACGCGACCGCGGTCGCCACCCTGATCCGGCTGTGGCATGACGAGAACAACGCGCTGTTGCGGCAGAAGATGACCCAGGGCTCGATGCGCACGACCGCGCCCTTCCTGGAGGCGATCATCAGGCAGGGCTGCACAGAAGGTGTCTTCCACACCGATTTCCCGCACGAGGCGGCCGGCATCATCACCGCGATGGGCCTGCATCTGGCCGACGCGTTCATCGATGCCATCGAGGCGGACGGTGCGGTCGGCATCGACATCTCCGGGCCGCACGCGCGCAAGGCCGTCGCGGCCTACCAGCAAGCGTTCGAACGCATCCTCGGACTCCCCGACGGCTCGCTCGCCGGTGAGCTCTGAATCGGCTCACAGGTCATCCCGACGTAGTACGCCTGCCGACGCGGCCGCTCGATGCCCACCGATAGTGAGTGCGACCCCGTAAGCTCGATAGTGTGCAGCGACGAATCATGGGCATCGAGACAGAATTCGGTGTGACCTGCACGTTCCATGGCCATCGCCGGCTCAGTCCCGACGAGGTTGCCCGCTATCTGTTCCGGCGGGTCGTGTCGTGGGGCCGCAGCTCAAACGTCTTCCTCCGCAACGGCGCCCGTTTGTACTTGGATGTGGGCAGCCACCCCGAATACGCGACAGCCGAATGCGACAACCTCGTTCAGCTGGTCACCCACGACCGCGCCGGTGAGCGCGTACTGGAGGACCTCCTGATCGACGCCGAGCAGCGGCTCGCCGACGAGGGCATCGGCGGTGACATCTATCTGTTCAAGAACAACACCGACTCGGCGGGCAACTCATACGGCTGCCACGAGAACTACCTGATCGTGCGGGCCGGTGAATTCTCGCGGATCTCCGATGTGCTGTTGCCATTCCTGGTCACCCGGCAGCTGATCTGCGGTGCGGGCAAGGTGTTGCAGACCCCGAAGGCTGCGACGTTCTGCCTCTCGCAGCGAGCCGAGCACATCTGGGAGGGCGTCTCGAGCGCCACCACGCGGTCGCGGCCGATCATCAACACCCGCGACGAACCGCACGCCGACGCGGAGAAGTACCGGCGGCTACACGTCATCGTCGGCGACTCCAACATGTGCGAATCCACCACGATGCTGAAGGTGGGTACCGCCTCGCTGGTGCTGGAGATGATCGAGGCGGGTGTGCCGTTCCGCGACTTCTCGCTCGACAATCCCATTCGGGCCATCCGGGAAGTCAGCCACGACCTGACCGGCCGGCGTCCCGTGCGGCTGGCGGGCGGCAGGCAGGCCAGCGCGCTGGACATCCAGCGCGAGTACTACAGCCGTGCAGTCGAGTACCTGCAGACGCGCGAAACCAACACCCAGATCGAACAGGTGGTGGATCTGTGGGGCCGCCAACTCGACGCGGTCGAGAGCCAGGACTTCGCCAAGGTCGACACCGAGATCGACTGGGTGATCAAGCGCAAGCTGTTCCAGCGCTACCAGGATCGCTACAACCTGGAGCTGTCAGATCCGAAGATCAGCCAGCTCGACCTGGCCTACCACGACATCAAGCGTGGCCGTGGCGTGTTCGACCTGCTGCAGCGCAAGGGGCTGGCCGCCCGGATCGCGACCGACGAGGAGATCGACGCCGCGGTCAACACGCCGCCGCAGACCACGCGGGCCAAGCTGCGCGGTGAGTTCATCAGTGCCGCGCAGGAAGCCGGGCGCGACTTCACCGTCGACTGGGTGCACCTCAAGCTCAACGATCAGGCGCAGCGCACCGTGCTGTGCAAGGACCCGTTCCGGTCGGTCGACGAGCGGGTCAAGCGGCTCATCGCCAGTATGTGAGCGACGCGGGGCGTCGGTGCCGACGCCCCGCTCGACCGCTGCCAGGATCCACGCCCGCCGCCCCCTAAACTCCTTGCTGTGGCGACATCCAAAGTGGAGCGGTTGATGAACCTCGTCATCGCGCTGCTGTCCACGCGAACGTTCCTGCCCGCGGAGAAGATTCGCGCGAGCGTGGCCGGATACGCCGACAGCCCCAGCGACGAGGCGTTCTCCCGGATGTTCGAGCGCGACAAGAACGAGTTGCGTGATCTCGGCATCCCGCTGGAAACGGGCCGGGTGTCGAAATTCGATCCCACCGAGGGCTACCGGATCAACCGCGACGCGTATGCGCTGCCGCCCGTGCAGTTGACCGGTGACGAGGCCACTGCCGTCGCAGTGGCGACCCAGCTGTGGCAGTCGCCGGAACTGGTCACCGCAACGCAGGGTGCCCTGCTCAAACTGCGCGCGGCCGGGGTGGAAGTCGAGGCCGACGCCGCAGGTGCCGCGATCACCTCGACCGCGGTGCTGCCCGGCCTGCGCGGATCAGAGGAAGTTCTGCGAATCCTGTTGTCCGCCATCGATTCAGGTCATGCTGTGCAATTCGAACACCGGCCGTCGCGCACCGCCGGCTACACCACCCGCACGGTCGAGCCGTGGGGCGTGGTCACCCACCGCGGCCGCTGGTATCTCGTCGGGCACGACCGGGACCGCGACGACACCCGCACGTTTCGGCTGTCCCGCATCGGATCCGGCGTCACGCTCATCGGGGAAGCCGGTGCGGTGCGCAAGCCCGACGGCGTCAACGTGCGCGAGATCGTCCGACGCGTCGTCGCGGACGTCCCGACCGGGGAGCGGGCCCGGGTGTGGGTGGCCGGTGGCCGCGCGACGGCGCTGCGCCGGCAGGCCCTCACGACGACACCGCGCACCCTGGGCGGGCGTGCGGGGGAGGAGATCACCGTCGAACTCGGCATGTACGACCGGCTGGCACGCGAGATCGCGAGCTACGGCGCCGACGCAGTGGCCTTGGAACCACACGCGTTGCGCGATGACGTGTTGGACCGGTTGCGGGCACAGGCGGTGGTCCAGTGAGTCAGGTTTCGGCCCGGCTGGTCCGGTTGCTCAACATGGTCCCGTACTTCCAGGCCAATCCGAAGGTCACCCGTGCGGAGGCCGCCGACGCCCTTGGCGTCAGCCGCAAACAGCTCGACGCCGACCTCGAACAGCTGTGGATGTGCGGGCTGCCCGGCTACAGCCCCGGCGACCTCATCGATTTCGACTTCACCGACGACACCATCGAGGTGACCTTCTCGGCCGGTGTGGACCAGCCGCTGCGGCTGACCTCGACCGAGGCCACGGTGATCCTGGTGGCGCTGCGGGCGCTGGTCGACGTCCCGGGCATGGTCGATCCGGAGGCCGCGCGCAGCGCGATCGCCAAGATCGAGTCGGCTGCGGGTGCCCAGCTGGCGGCCGTCGACGACCCGGCGCCAACCGAGAGCGAGGCTGCCGCGACGGTGCGCGCAGCCGTGCGCGACGGGCGTGCGGTGACGCTGGAGTACTACTCGGCATCGCGGGATTCGTTGACCACCCGCATCGTCGACCCGATCCGGGTGGCGCTCGTCGGGGACAACAGCTACCTGGAGGCGTGGTGCCGCAGCGCCGAGGCGGTGCGACTGTTCCGGCTGGATCGCATCGTCGAGGCGCAGCTGCTCGAGGAGGCCTCGGCCCCGCCACCGCCTGCCGTGCAGGCCGGTCCTGATACGTCGCTGTTCGACGCCGATCCCGCGCTTCCGGCAGCCACCCTGCTCATCGCCCCCTCGGCGGCGTGGATGTTCGACTACTACCCGTTGCGGGTGCTGACCGAGCTTCCCGATGGTGCGGTCGAGGCGGCCATGACGTATGCCTCCGAAGACTGGATGGCCCGGTTTGTGCTGGGCTTCGGTTCTGCGGTGCGCGTGCTCGCGCCCCCATCGTTGGCGCAGCAGGTCCGGGCCGCGGCGACGGCGGCACTGCACGCCTACAGTGCGGTCCAGGTTGACGGGTAGACTCGGCGAAGACGTCTGGAGGTAACCAAATTGGGCGGACTACAACCCTGGCACTGGATCATCGTCATCGCGGTGTTCGTGCTGCTGTTCGGTGCGAAGAAGCTTCCCGACGCGGCGCGGTCGCTGGGCAAGTCGATGCGGATCTTCAAGTCGGAGATCAAGGAAATGCAGTCCGAGTCCAGGTCGGAGGAGACTCCGACGGCGAAGCCGATTGCATCCGAACGCGCCGACGTGGCAGCTCCCAGGCCCGACGTCGCGGCTCCGGCACCCGAACAGTCCCCGGACCGGCACACGGCCTGACGCGGCCCGACCCTGACCGCGGTTTCCGGCCGCGTCGGTAGGTTGCGTCTTCAACCCCTCACTTCACATACGTGCAGACCTCCGGCATCTTCAGAAAACTCGATCCCCGTCGCCGCCGTTCACGGGTCAATCCCGACGGCACCATGTCGCTGGTCGATCACCTCACCGAGCTTCGATCGCGGCTGCTGATCGCCGTGGCAGCGGTCGTCGTCGCGATGATCTTCGGGTTCTTCTGGTACACCCACGGCATTTTCGGGCTACACAGCCTCGGTGAATGGCTGCGCGGACCGTACTGCGCCCTGCCCGCATCGTCGCGCGCGGCCATCGCGCCCGACGGGGAGTGCCGGCTGCTGGCCACCGCGCCCTTCGACCAGTTCATGTTGCGGCTGAAGGTCGCACTCGCGGCCGGTGTGGTGATGGCCTGCCCGGTGTGGCTGTATCAGATGTGGGCGTTCATCACGCCGGGGCTGTACAAGAAGGAACGCCGATTCGCGATGGCCTTCGTCGGCTTCGGCGCGCTGCTGTTCGTGACCGGTGCGGTGCTGGCCTACGTGGTGCTGGCCAAGGCGTTGGGCTTCCTGCTGACCGTCGGCAGCGACGTTCAGGTCACCGCGCTGTCCGGCGAGCAGTACTTCGGCTTCCTGATCAACCTGCTGCTGGTGTTCGGCATCAGCTTCGAGTTCCCGCTGCTGATCATCATGCTCAACCTGGTCGGCGTGCTCAGTTACGCGAAGCTCAGGGCCTGGCGGCGCGGGTTGATCTTTGGCCTGTTCGTCTTCGCGGCCTTCGCCACACCCGGCTCCGACCCGTTCACGATGCTGGCATTGTCGTGTGCGCTCTCGCTGCTGTTGGAGTTCGCGATCCAGTTCGCCCGGGTGCACGACCGGCGCAAGGCACGCTTGGCAGAGGCCGAGCTGGACGACGACGAGGCCGCACCGATCGGCACGGCCGAACCGATCGAGGCGCCTGCCCCGGTGTCGACGCCGACAGCTGCGGCCCCGGAGACGCCATCGGCATCGCGACCCACCAGGTTCAGCATCGATGACGACGCCACCTGAGCCGGGCGGCGAGACTCCCGGCGAGCTGGCCGTATTCACCGCACAGCTGCCGTTCGCCCTCGACGACTTCCAGGTACGCGCCTGCCGTGCGCTCGAACGCGGGCACGGCGTCCTGGTCTGCGCGCCGACCGGCGCCGGCAAGACGGTGGTCGGTGAATTCGCCGTGCACCTGGCACTGGCGGCCGGCGGCAAGTGCTTCTACACCACCCCGATCAAGGCCTTGAGCAACCAGAAGCACAGCGACCTGGTGGCCCGGTACGGCGCGGAGAAGATCGGGCTGCTCACCGGCGACCAGTCAATCAACGGCGACGCCGACGTGGTGGTGATGACCACTGAAGTGCTGCGCAACATGCTGTACGCGAATTCGTCTGCGCTGCACGGACTTTCCTATGTGGTGATGGACGAGGTGCACTTCCTGGCCGACCGGATGCGCGGCGCGGTGTGGGAGGAGGTGATCCTGCACCTGCCGGAGGAGGTGCGGTTGGTCAGTCTCTCGGCCACGGTGAGCAATGCCGAGGAGTTCGGCGGCTGGATCCAGACGGTCCGCGGCGACACCACCGTCGTCGTCGACGAGCACCGGCCGGTGCCGCTGTCGCAACACATGATGGTGGGCAAGCGGCTGTTCGACCTGTTCGACGGCTCCGACCGCACGCTGGTGGACCCGGATCTGGTGCGGCACATCGCCCACCGTCGTGAGGCCGACCGGCTCGCGGACTGGCAGCCCCGCGGCCGCGGACGCGGCCGCCCGCCGCAGCTGTACCGGCCGCCGAGCCGGCCCGACGTGATCGACGTTCTCGACTCCGCAGGCCTGCTGCCCGCGATCACCTTCGTGTTTTCCCGCGCCGGGTGCGATGCGGCGGTCAAGCAGTGTCTGCGCTCGCGGCTGCGGCTCACCACCGACGAGGAACGCGCCCGCATCGCGGAGGTGATCGACCGGCGCTGCGCCGACCTGGCCGAGTCCGATCTGATCGTGCTGGACTACCACGAATGGCGCGAAGGCCTGTTGCGCGGCTTGGCCGCCCACCACGCAGGCATGTTGCCGACGTTCCGCCACACCGTCGAAGAGCTGTTCACCGCAGGTCTGGTGAAGGCCGTGTTCGCCACCGAGACACTGGCTTTGGGGATCAACATGCCGGCCCGCACGGTGGTGCTGGAGCGGCTGGTGAAATACAACGGCGAGCAGCATCTGCCGTTGACGCCGGGGGAGTACACCCAGCTGACCGGGCGGGCCGGGCGGCGCGGCATCGACGTCGAGGGCCACGCCGTGGTGCTGTGGCGGCCCGACGACAGCACCGCCGACCCCGCCGAGGTCGCAGGCCTGGCGTCCACCCGGACCTTCCCGTTGCGCAGTTCCTTTGCGCCCTCGTACAACATGACCATCAACCTGGTCCAGCACATGGGGCCTGAACAGGCGCACAAGCTGCTGGAGCGGTCCTTCGCGCAGTACCAGGCCGACCGCTCGGTGGTGGGCCTGGTGCGCGGCGTCGCGCGCGGCGAGCGGATGCTCAAAGAGCTGGCCGCCGAACTGGACGGACACGAGTCCGAGGTACTCGATTACGCGAGGCTCCGCGCGAAAATCGGTGAGCGCGAACGTGCCCAGTCGCGTGCTTCGCGGCTGCAGCGCCGGCAGGCAGCCAACGACGCGCTCGCAGGCCTGCGCCGCGGGGACATCATCACCATCACCCACGGCCGCCGCGGTGGGCTGGCGGTGGTGCTCGAACCCGACCGCGACAGCGACGACCCCCGTCCGCTGGTGCTCACCGAACATCATTGGGCGGGCCGGATTTCGTCGTCGGATTACTCGGGCGCCTCGGGGCCGCTGGGCACGATGTCGCTGCCCAAACGCGTCGAGCACCGCCAGCCGCGGGTGCGCCGCGACCTCGCGTCGGCGCTGCGGTCGGCGGCAGCCGGCCTGGCGCTGCCGGCGGGCAAGCCGAAACGCTCCGGCAGCGCGCTGGACCGCGACGTGGATCCGGAGCTGGCCGGGCTCCGCGAGCAGCTGCGCAGGCATCCGGCGAATCAGCTTCCGAACCGCGAAGCCATGATGCGCATCGCTGAGCGGTATCTGCGCATCGAACGTGACAACGCCCAGATCCAGCAGAAGGTGGCTGCCGCGACGAACTCCCTGGCGCGGACCTTCGACCGGATCGTCGCGCTGCTCAGCGAGCGCGGATTCATCGAGAACGACTCCGGCGAACCCAAGGTGACCGACTCCGGCCGGCTGCTGGCGCGCATCTACAGCGAGAGCGACCTGCTGGTGGCCGAGTGCCTGCGGGGCGGCCTCTGGGAGGGTCTGCAGCCCGCGGAGCTCGCGGGTGTGCTCTCCGCGGTGCTCTTCGAGTCGCGCGGCGATACGCCCGCGGTACCGGCAGGGTTCGACATCCCGACGCCCGGTCTGCGGCGTGCGTTGGCCCAAACCCGGCGCCTCTCCGGCGATCTGCGCGCCGACGAGCGCAGACACCGCATCGCGCCGAGCCGCGAGACCGACGAGGGTTTCGTCACCGCCGTCTACCGCTGGGCCACCACCGGCGACCTGGCGTCCGCGCTGGCCGCATCCGACATCACCGGTTCCGGTTCACCGCTGTCGGCGGGCGATTTCGTACGGTGGTGTCGGCAGGTGCTCGATCTGCTCGACCAGGTGCGAAATGCCGCACCCACACCGGCGCTGCGCAATACCGCGAAACGCGCCATCAACGACGTTCGGCGCGGCGTCGTGGCTGTTGATGCGGGGTAGGGTGTCGGCAGCAGGCAGCGAACAGGATCAAGGAGAGTCATGAGCGGACCGCAGGGATCTGATCCGGCACAGCAGTGGCCCGGTCAGCAGCCCGAGCCCGGTAATGATCAGCCGTCAGGCTCGGACG
This sequence comes from Mycobacterium dioxanotrophicus, assembly GCF_002157835.1. Taxonomy (NCBI): domain Bacteria; kingdom Bacillati; phylum Actinomycetota; class Actinomycetes; order Mycobacteriales; family Mycobacteriaceae; genus Mycobacterium; species Mycobacterium dioxanotrophicus. Next base: position 2,933,411 of record NZ_CP020809.1, read on the forward strand.
CGTGGCAGCAGCCTGCCAGCCCCGACGAGCCGACCACGCATGCTCCGACCTGGCAGCCGCCGTCGCAGTCGCAACAGCCCGAGCAGCCGCAGCAACAGCAGCCCGACTACTCGGCCTATCAGCAGTCCCACTCGGGTTATGCCCAGCCGCAGTACCCGTCGACCGATCAGTACAGCCAGCAGCCCTACGCGCAGCCGGGTCAGTTCGGGCAGCCGGGTCAGCCCGCCCAGATGGGGCAGCCCAGCTTCGGTCAACCCGGCCAGTACGGTCAGCCGCAGTTCGGCCAGCCGGGGCAGTACGGTCAGCCGCAGTTCGGTCAGCCCGGCCAGCCGGGGCAATACGGCCAGTACACCCCGCCCGGTGCTGAAGAAGGTTCCAAGCGTTCGCTCGGCGTGATCCTCGGTGTCGTCGGGGCACTCGTCGTGCTCCTGCTCGCTGTCGTCGGAGTGCTGGGCTTCTGGAAGCCGGGCTGGTTCGTCACCACCGAACTCGATGTCAACAAGGCTCAGGAGGGCGTGACCAAGATCCTCACCGATGAGGAGAACGGTTACGGCAACAAGAGCGTCTCCGACGTCAACTGCAACGACGGCAAGAACCCCAAGGTCAAGAAGGGCGACACCTTTACCTGCGAGGTCAGCGTCGACGGCACCAAGCGCAAGGTCACGGTGACCTTCCAGAACAACGACGGCACCTACGAGGTCGGCCGGCCCAAGTAGGCCGGCCGCGCATCAGCCGGGCAGACGGTCCAGCGCCGTCTGCAACCGGCTGATCGACGACGTCACGCCGTACGCCGCGGCCAGGTCGGCGACCCGGGCCGGATCCTTGGCGGCCAGCGGCAACGCATCCGACGACGTGGAGAACGTCACCGGCGCATCGGTGGCCACGCGCACCACCGGCTCGGCCGCCGCGATGTAGTCGGCGGCGGCGAGCAGTTTGGCCCGGTGCGACTTGGACATCGACACCGAAGTGTCCTGCGCGGCCCCCTGGATCGCCGCCAGTGAGCCGTGCTGGGCCAGCAACGTCGCCGCGGTCTTCTCGCCGATCCCGGCCACGCCAGGCAGCCCGTCGGACGGATCGCCCCGCAGCAACGCCAATTCGGCATAGGCCGCGCCGGCCCGATCGGCCGGCACACCATACTGCTCGGCCACCTCGACGGGCCCGAACTTCGTGGCTTTGGCCAACCCGCGCCCGATGTAGAGCACCCGCACCGGCGGGGCCGGCTCGTCACGCACCAACTGCAGCAGGTCGCGGTCCCCGCTGACCACCACGACGGGGTCGGTCTGCTCGCGCGTCGCCAGGGTGCCCAGTACGTCGTCGGCCTCATACCCCGGCGCCCCGGCGGTCGCAATGCCGAACCCGTCCAGCAACTCCATGATCATGGTGACCTGGGGGGTCAGCTCGTCGGGCACTTCCTCGATGTCCGGGATCCCGTCCGGCTCGGGTTCTGCCACCCGGTGCGCCTTGTACGACGGCACCAGCTCCACCCGCCATTGCGGCCGCCAGTCGTCGTCACGACACACCACCAGCCGGCTCGGCCGTTCGTTGGTCACCAGCGTCGCGACGGAGTCCAGGAAGCCGCGCACCGCATTCACCGGTCGGCCGTCCGGCGCGGTGATCGACGACGGGACACCGAAGAACGAGCGGAACCACATACTGGCGCCGTCGAGGAGCAGGACGGGGGCGGTCATGAAATCCTCCGGAACATTCCAGCGACAGTAGCCTGGTCGAGGTCGCCAGCTATCAGGCGTCCCACTAGCCTCGAGCACCATGACCCTCAGCCGATTCAGCACCGACGTCTACGCCCACCGGCTTTCCGCGGCGGCCGCCGCCGCGGGTGAGGCGGGCCTGGCCGGGCTGGTCATCACCCCCGGCTACGACCTGCGTTATCTGGTCGGCTCGCGGGCGCAGACCTTCGAACGGCTTACCGCGCTGGTGTTGCCTGCGCAGGGCGAGCCGACCGTGGTGGTGCCGCGCCTGGAGCTGGCCGCGCTCAAGGAGTCGGCTGTTCCCGAACTCGGTGTGACGGTGCGGGATTGGGTCGACGGCGAGGATCCGTACCGGATGGTGGTGGACGCGCTCGGCGGACAGGCCGTTGCGGTCACCGATGCCATGCCTGCGCTGCACCTGCTGCCGTTGACCGAGCTGCTCGGGGTGGTGCCGGTACTGGCCACCGATGTGCTGCGCCGGTTACGAATGATCAAGGACGGCGCGGAGATCGACGCGCTGCGCAAGGCCGGGGCGGCCATCGACCGTGTGCACGCCCGGGTGCCCGAATTCCTGGTGCCCGGCCGCACCGAGGCTGACGTGGCCGCCGATATCGCGGAAGCCATTGTGGCCGAAGGGCATTCGGAGGTGGCGTTCATCATCGTCGGTTCCGGGCCCAACGGCGCCGACCCACATCACGAATGCTCCGACCGCGAACTGCAGGCGGGTGACATCGTCGTCGTCGACATCGGCGGGCCGTACCAGCCGGGCTACAACTCCGACTGCACCCGCACCTACAGCATCGGCGAGCCGGATCCGGAGGTGGCGCGCCGCTACGCGGTGCTGCAGCGCGCTCAGCAGGCAGCCGTCGACGCGGTGCGGCCCGGCGTCACCGCCGAACAGATCGACGCGGCCGCGCGCGACGTGCTGGCCGCCGAGGGCCTGGCCGAGGCCTTCGTACACCGCACCGGCCACGGTATCGGGCTGTCGGTCCACGAAGAGCCGTACATCGTGGCAGGCAACGACCTCCCGCTGGAGGCGGGTATGGCGTTCAGCGTCGAACCTGGCGTGTACTTCCCGGGGCAGTGGGGGGCGCGAATCGAGGACATCGTGATCGTCACCGCAGACGGCGCGGAATCGGTGAACAACCAGCCGCACGAGCTGATCGTGGTGCCTGCGCGCTGAGCGCCGCCGGGCTACTCGCCGCCGCGGTCGAGCAGATCGGAAGAGCCGAGCACCCGCTCGACGCGGACCTCGATCACGACACGTCGGGGATTGACCCGCGGGGTGCGGTAACGCTGCGCGTACCGCAGCTCGGCGTCGCGCACCGCATCGGTCTCGGTGCTGACGGTCGACTTGCCCTCCAGGGACAACCAGCGGGCGCCGTCGACCTGACTGAGCACCGCGATGCCGCGCTCATGGGCATTGATCGCCTTCTGCGACCCGCCGGTGGTGATGACGCGCGCGATGTGGGTCTTGGGATCGAAGGTGAAACCGACGGCGACGACGTGCGGTGAATTGTCCGAGCGCAGCGTCGTGAGCATGGCGAGATGGCGCTCGGTGAGAAACGCCAGCGCGTCATTGGTGAGCTTGGTGGTTGCCTTGCCCCGTGACGTAGCCATCGGCGTCCACGCTAGCGCAGGTGATAATCGCTGCCGTGAACGACACGACAGACACGGCAGATCCCGTCGCTGCGGTGGTGGTGGTCTTTGGGGGTCGTAGCGAGATCGGGGTCGAGCTGGCCACCCGGTTGGCTGCGGGCGCGACCGTGGTGCTCGCGGCCCGCGGAGCCGACCGGCTCGCCGACGAGGTTGCGGCGGTGCGGGCCGCCGGTGCCGCGGCCGTGCACACCTGCGAGTTCGACGCCGACGACCTCGCCGGGCATGCGCGCGTGATCGACACGATCGAAACGGCGCACGGGCCGATCGACACCGCGGTCCTGGCCTTCGGCGTGCTCGGTGACCAGGCCCGCGCCGAGACCGATACCGCGCACGCGGTCGCCGTGGTGCACACCGACTACGTCGCGCAGGTGAGCCTGCTCACCGAGCTCGCACAGCGCATGCGGGCCGCGGGCCGGGGCCGCCTGGTGGTGTTCTCCTCGATCGCCGGGGCCAGGGTCCGCCGCGCCAACTACGTCTACGGGTCGGCCAAGGCCGGTCTGGACGGGTTCGCCTGCGGGTTGGGCGACGCCCTGCACGGCACCGGCGTGCAACTGCTGATCGTGCGGCCGGGCTTTGTGATCGGCCGGATGACCGAGGGCATGGACCCGGCGCCGTTCTCCAGCACCCCGGCCCAGGTGGCCGAGGCGGCCGCGGCAGCGCTGGCCGCAGGCAAGCGGGCGGTGTGGGTGCCGTGGGTGATCCGGCCGATGATCTTCGTGACGCGGTTCGTACCGGCCTCGATCTGGCGCAGGATGCCGAGGTGAGCCGGATCATCGTGGTCGGCATCGGGGCCGACGGCATGGCCGGCCTGGCGCCGTCGGTACGTGCCGAATTGGCAAGGGCCACAGTGGTGCACGGGTCCAAGCGGCAACTCGACCTGCTCGACGGCACCGTTTCGGCGGTCCGGCGGGCGTGGCCGTCGCCGATGACACCCGCGCTGCGCACCCTGCTCGACGGAGCCGACGGTGACGTGCACGTGGTCGCCAGCGGCGATCCGCTGTTGCACGGAGTCGGCAGCGTGCTCATCCGGATGTACGGCGCCGACGCGGTCACCGTGCTGCCGCACGTGTCGTCGGTGACGCTGGCGTGTTCGCGGGTCGGTTGGGCGGTGCAGGACACCGAGATCATCAGCCTGGTGACCGCCGAACCGCACACTGCGGTGCGCCGTGGTGGCCAGGCCGTGGTGCTGTCCCGGGACAGCACCAGCCCGGCCGCCCTGGCCAAGCTGCTGACCGACACCGGGCGGGGTGACTCGGAGCTGACGGTGCTGGAGCAGCTCGGCGGGCCGCGGGAACTGCGCCGCGCGGCGACGGCGCGAGAGTGGGCGTCGCGGCCGCCCGCCGATGTCGATGCGCTCAACGTCATGGCCGTGCGGTACCTGCCCGACGAGCGTCGCGCGCACGCCTTGCCTGATGACGATTTCGACCACGACGGGCAACTGACCAAGCAATCGATCAGGGCCGTCACCCTGGCGGCGCTCGGGCCCCGGCCGGGGGAGCTGCTGTGGGATGTCGGCTCCGGATCGGGCAGCATCGCCATCGAGTGGTGCCGCAGCGCGCCCGGCTGCCGGGCGACGGCATACGAGCGTGATCCGCAGCGCCGCAACCGCATCGGTGCCAACGTCGTGGCGTTCGGGGCGCGCGTGCAGGTACGCGGGGCGGCACCGGAGGCGTTCGACGGATCGGAGCCGTCGGCGGTGTTCGTGGGCGGCGGCGTCACCCAGCCGGGCCTGGTGCAGGCTTGCTTCGACCGATTGCCCGCCGGCGGGCGGCTGGTGGTCAATGCTGTCACAGTGGAGTCAGAAGCTGTTGTGGCGCAGTGGTATTCGAGGGAAGGCGGCGAGTTGCGGCGCTATCAGCATTACCGGGGCGGCGCCATCGGCGGGTTCACCGGGTGGCGCCCGGCGCTGCCGGTCACCCAATGGTCGGTGGTCAAGCCGTGACGGTCTATTTCATCGGGGCCGGTCCCGGCGCGGCAGATCTGATCACCGTGCGCGGGCAGCGGCTGTTGAGCAGCTGCCCGGTGTGCCTCTATGCCGGGTCGATCATGCCCGACGATCTGCTGGCCCTGTGCCCGCCGGACGCCCGCATCGTCGACACCGGGCCGCTGAATCTCGACCAGATCATCGATGAGCTGGTGGCCGCCGACCGCGCCGGTCACGACGTGGCCCGGCTGCACTCCGGCGACCCGTCGATCTACAGCGCGCTGGCCGAGCAGTGCCGCAGGCTCGACGCGCTCGGCGTCCGCTACGAAATCGTGCCGGGCGTACCGGCGTTCGCGGCCGTCGCCGCTGTGCTGGGCCGGGAACTCACGGTTCCGGGGGTGGCGCAGACGGTCACGCTGAGCCGCGTCGCGACGCTGTCGACGGCGATGCCCGACGGCGAGGATCTGCGCACGCTCGCCGCGCCGGGGGCGACGCTCGTGTTGCACCTGGCCGCAGCGCAGATCGACCACATCGTGCCGCAGCTCATCGATGGCGGGTACCGACCGGAAACGCCGTGTGCGGTCGTGGCATTCGCGAGCTGGCCGCAGCAGACCGTGCTGCGCGGCACGCTGGCCGACATCGCGGAGAAGATGCACGCCGCCGAGGTCACCCGCACCGCGGTGATCGTGGTCGGCGATGTGCTTGCCGCCGAAGGCTTCTCCGACAGCTACCTCTACTCGTCGGACCGCCGCAGGGGGAGCAGGCACTAGTGAGGCTTCTGCTGCTCGGCGGTACCGGCGAGGCCCGGGCGCTGGCCGCGGCGCTGCACCCCGAGGTCGAGCTCATCAGCTCACTGGCCGGACGGGTGCCCGAGCCTGCGCTTCCGGTCGGCCCGGTCCGCATCGGGGGCTTCGGCGGCATCGACGGCATGCGGAACTGGTTGCGCGACGAGCGGATCGACGCCGTGGTCGACGCGACCCATCCGTTCGCGGCGACCATCACCGCGCACGCCGCGCAGGCGTGCGCCGAGCTCGGTGTGCCGCACCTGGTGCTGGCTCGCCCGGCCTGGCAGCCCGGCGACGCGACCGTGGTGGCTTCGGACATCGAGGCCGCGCAAACCGTGGCGGACAACGGTTATGCACGCGTCTTCCTCACCACCGGCCGATCGGGAACCGCAGCCTTCCGCGGCGTGGACGCCTGGTTCCTGATCCGGGCCGTCACCGAACCCGAACCCGCGACCCTGCCGCGGCATCATCGAGTGTTGTTGTCGCGCGGCCCGTATCACTACGAAGGGGAACGGGCCCTGCTCACCGAGCACCGCATCGACGCGCTGGTCACCAAGAACAGCGGCGGCGCGATGACCGAACCGAAGCTGCGGGCCGCGGCGGACGCGGGGGTGGCGGTGATCATGGTCGACCGACCGCCCCTGCCGGCCGGGGTGCACGCCGTGGCCACCGTCGACGAGGCCTCGGACTGGGTCAGGGCACGCGTCAGAGTGCGCTGATCAGCTCCAGCGTGCCGAGCTCGCGGATGGCCTGGCAGCCGCGTTCGGCCATCGCCACCATCATGTCGTCACCGCGTTCGGTGGAGGTGGCGAACGCGCAGCCAAGCACGGTGATCAACGGCGCCTGCAACATGCCCAACCGATAGTCGTACCAACAACTTTCGCGGTCGTATCCGACGACGCCGTGGGCCTGCAAGGTCTGGTGGTACACCTCGACGAGTTCGGTTTCCACCGCGGCCCGGACATCCGGGCGCAGGCTCGTGGCGGTGAAGTACGACAGATCCCGCGTGGGCAGGCCCGAACCCAGAGTCTGCCAGTCCACCACGGTGATGCGGGTCCGGTCCGGGTCGAACAGCATGTTGTCCAACCGATAGTCGCCGTGCAGCACCGCGAACCGGTCCGGCTCGGCCAGCAACCACGGCGTCACCACCGCCATCGCGGCCCGCATGGTGTCGCGATTCTCGACGCTCATCCGCTCGCCGAGGCGTTCGAGCGTGATGTCGGCGGCCATCGTGGCGACGTCACCGAAACCTTTCGCCGAGTCGGGTTCCGGCTTGGGCATCGCGATGCCGGGGAAGTTGGCCCACTGCGGGTCACACCAGGTCGGACCGTGCAAGGCGGCCAGGGCGCGGACCGCCAGCGTGGCCTCGGCCGGTGTACATCCCGCGATCTGGTCACCCTGCACCGCGGGAGCCATATCGGCCAGCAGTAGCACGAAATCGGCGCCGTCGCCGGCGATTGCGCAGTGGTGACAGTGCGGTACCGGGATCTGCACGTGGCCGGCGACATTGGTGTAGAACGCGTGCTCGGAGCGGTAGCCGATGGCGACGCGGTCGCGCACGGTGTCGTCTTGTGAGGGCAGCTTGACGGCAAAAGTGTCTGGAAGACCGGGGTTTTCGTCGGCGTAGGTCACCGACACCCGGTAGGTGGCGCCGGTCTGGCCCGTGCCGATCGGTACCGTCTCGGCTGTGCGGACGTCGGTGCCGAGCACCGCCGAGAGCCATCCGGGCGTGACGTCGGTCGGCTTGCCCGGGATGGACACCGCAGCGGTCACCGCGTCGCCCCGTAGATGGTGCCCATCCAGATCGCCTCCGCGCCGTCGAGCAACTGCAGGCGCGTCAACGGTCCACCGATGATGCAGCGCTCGATCAACCGGTCGTTGAATTCCAGCAGGAGCCCGGCGAGCACCACCGGATCGGCACCGTCGGGTGCCCGGCCGCTCGCGCGCTCGGCCGCGATCACCGCCGACACGGTCGGGACGAACGATTCCCTGGCCGCATCCCACAGATCGCGCACGGCGCCACTGGTCCCACGAGCTTCCAACATGGCGTGGAACAGGTACCGATGGTTCTCGGCAGTGCGCAGTACGGCGTCGATGGTGTCGCGGATGCGGGTGCGGGGCGGCTTGTCGGTGTTGGCCAGGATGTTGTTGGCAGCCAGCAGCGCATCATGCATGGGCTCGAGCAGGGCGGCGACCGCGGCGCCCTTGTTCTCGAAGTAGAAGTAGAACGCCGACCGCCCCACGCCGGCCTGCCGGGCGACCTTGGCGATGTCCAGCGAATCGAACCCGGTCTCCATCAAGTGCTGGTTGAGCGCTTCCAAGATGGCTGCGCGGCGCTGATCGCTGCGTTGCGGCTGGCGGCGGTCGATCCGGGACCGCACCTGTGCGCCGTGTTGTGCCACTGGCCTCCCTACCGAACGGGTGTCACGCTGAACGGGTGTGACGCCGGACACTAACGCCGATTCTGACAGTCGTCAATCGCTGTCGACGGAAGTCAGAAGTCAGGGCTCAACCCGCTCCGATCAACCGACGCAACTCATCCGACGCGGCCATCCGGGCGGCATCGGCGTCCTGACGAAGCGAGCGGATCTGAGTGTCGAGCGCATTGACCCGGTTCTGCAGTTGCTCGAGCTGCTCGACCTGCCGCCGCCGCAGTTCACCCTCGGGCCCGTCGGAGCCCAGCACCTTGAGTTGTTCGGCGATGCGGCTCTGCGCGGCGTAGTCGTCGGTGCGGCCGGCTTCGAGGCGCTCCCGTTCGGCGTCGAGGCGGTCGGCGTGCTCCCAACGCTGCAGCACACCTGAGAGCTCGTCGATGGTCGCAGCGTCGAGCGACCGCCCCGCCAGCCATTGTTCCAACTGGCGCGGTGATAGCTGCCGGTAGTCGATCTCGGTGTAGACCGGCCAGGTTTCCAGGACCGTGGCGTCCACGGTGTGATGCCCGGGCACCGACACCCGGACCCGGTGCCAGCGTCCGTCGGTGTCGATGTCGACGACACCGTCCAGCGGGGTGACTGTGTGCTCGCGAACGCGGAGCAGCTCGACGATGACGTCGACGGCCTCGTCGTGATCGTTCTCGGCGCGCAGTATGTAGCGCTTCTCGAAGCGCTGTTCCTCGACCACGGCATCGGTACCCAGACGGACCCGTGCGGTCACCCTGTCGGCGGTGCTCTTGCTGCGGCAACGCACTGCCAGATCCTTGGCAAACGCCAACCGCACCTTGGCATCTCGCGCGGTGAACGGCACCATTGCCTCTCCGGCGTAGCTGTCCTGCTCGTAGATCACCGCGGGCCCCTCTTCGAGCACCACCCCGGTGCTGTTGGTGAAGGCCAACATGACATCGGGCGCAGGTGGCGCGCCCTCCCGCCACACCAGTTCACGGCGGACGCCGTCGACGGGCGTCACCGCGAGCGGAACCATGGCCGCGCCGCCGCGCTTGAGCGATACCGGGCTTGTCAGTCGGTATTCGAAATGCTCACCGCTGTCCGAGGTTTCGACGTCGGCTGCGGCCTCGGCGTACGCGTCGAAAGAGCCCGCGGCCATCGGCATCCCGGCGAGCGCAGGGGCGGGCATTGCGCCTCCGGCGCGGGTGGCCTTTGGCACGGCGACACGTTCGGGCTCCTCGACCACCGCCCGCCGCACCTTCCTGCCGTGGTACAGGTCGATGTCGAACGAAATCGGTTGTCCGGTGGTCAATGTCAGGGAGATGTCGGTGAGATCCTCGTCGACCGGATTGTGCACGATGCCCATGGCCGCCAACACCAGCCCGTCACCGTCGCGGACCAACCGGTACGACACCCGCCACATCGGCGCCGGGACGATGTAGGACACCCGCGCCTGCTGTGCGCTGCCCCGGATCTGCACGGCCACTTGGCAATCCTGGCCCGCGGTCGCGGCACGGGACCGGTCGATCAGGTACGCCAGGTCCGCGCGGGACGGATCCTCGACCAGGTCGACCCGGTCGGTCTCGGCGAGGTCGACCAGGCTCACCGCGCCGGCCTCGGTGCGCAACACGAGCAGTCGCCGATTCTCGCCGGACTCGTCGACGCCGACGACCTCGCCGCGGTGGCGTCGATCGCCGCAGCGCACCTCGACCACCCGGCCGCGCAACGCCTCGATGAGTCCGAGAAGTGCGCCACCGGGCTCCAACAGCAGGTTGCGGCCGGCGAGTTCGGTGCGCGGGTCCGACGGCGTGTCGAACGCGATGGTGCCCACCGATGCCTGTCCGCCGGTGATGTCCACCGTCAGGGACTTCAACACGTCCTTCATGTCGTCGCGGCGGAACGTCAGTTCGAGATCACCGTCGACGGGCCCGCTGCGGCTGACGTACGCCACGCCGTGCTTGTACATGACGAGGCGGTCCACCGCGGGGCGTGTGCTCATAGGGCGACCCTAGCGGCGCCCGCGGATCAGCTCGGGTAGCGCCGCGGGGTGAAGACCCGGTCCCGGTCCTGATCGGTGTACCACTGCGTCTGTGACGAGCCGATGATCAACAGGCAGCGCATGTCGACCTCACCCGGGTCGAGGTCGGCCAGCCGCACCACCCGGACACTCTCACCGCTGTCGGGTTGCGCGCCGGACACCGACCGGCCGATGATCACCGGCGTGCTCGGGTCGCGGTGCTCCAACAGCAGATCGCGCATCGCACCGACCTGCCAGGTTCGCGTCTTGGACGCCGGGTTGTAGATGGCCAGCACCAGGTCGGCCTTGGCCGCGGCGGTCAGCCGAGAAGCGATCACGTCCCAGGGCTTGAGCCGGTCGGACAGCGATATCACCGCGTAGTCATGGCCGAGCGGCGCGCCGGCCCGGCTGGCGACGGCCTGGGCGGCCGTCATCGCGGGGATGACGCGGACCTCGACACCCGGCCACTGCTTGGCCTCTTCGAGCACCGCGGTGGCCATCGCGAACACACCGGGATCCCCGGAGGAGACCACCGCCACGGTGCGGCCCTGCTGAGCCAGGTTGCACGCCAGCTCGGCGCGGGCGGGCTCGTCGGTGTTGTCGCTCGGGTGGTGGCGCTGCCCGGCCCGCAGTCCGGCCCGTTCCAGGTAAGGGAAGTACCCGATGAGGTCGGTCGCCGCGGCCAGCTCGCGCCGGCTCTGCGGCGTCATCCAGTCGGAGTCGCCGGGCCCGAGCCCGATCACCACGACACTGCCCGTCGCCGGGGCCGCGACGCGGCCGCCGCCGGGGATCATGGCCAGCGAGAAGTACGGCACCTTGCCGGGGTCGATGTCGCCGGCAGGTGCCACCCGCTGGCGATCGGTGCTGGCCCGCTCCACGTAGTACGCCTCGTCGAGCCGGCTCGTTGATGAAAGGGCTTCGCGCACAGCGGTATACGACCGGCCGAGTTTGAGGACCACGGCGGCGTCGGTGTCGGAGAGCCGGCGCTTGAGCTCCTCGGCGGGCAGTGTTCCAGGCAGGATGGTGAGCACCTCGTCGCCCTGCACCAGCGGCGTTCCGGTGGCGGCCGACGCCGCGCTCACCGAGGTCACCCCGGGCACGATGACGGCGTCGAACCGCTCGGTGAGCCGGGTATGCATGTGCATGTAGGAGCTGTAGAACAGCGGATCGCCCTCGGCCAGCAGAGCGACGTTGCGGCCGGCCTCCAGGTGCGCCGCGATGCGCTCGGCGGATTCGGCGTAGAAATCCTCCATCGCGCCCGTGTAGCCGCCGGGATGGTCGGTGGTCTCGGTGGTCACCGGGTACACCAAGTGTTCCTCGACCTGGCCGGGACGCAGATACCGTTCGGCGATGCCCCTGGCGATGCTGTGACCGTGCCGCGCGCTGTGGTAGGCGACGACGTCGGCCTCGCCGATCAGCCGGGCGGCCTTGACCGTCACCAACTCCGGATCACCCGGCCCCAACCCGACGCCGTAGAGGGTTCCCGTTGTTGTCATTCGCGTTCGCTCGCAATCGCATTGACGGCGGCGGCGGCCATCGCGCTGCCGCCGCGACGGCCGGTTACCACCAGATAGGACATTCCGCGCGGGCGCTCGATCAGTTCCTGCTTGGACTGGGCGGATCCGACGAAGCCGACCGGACCACCGAGCACCGCGGCGGGCGCCGGGGCGCCCTCGTCGAGCAGTTCGAGCAGCCGGAACAGGGCCGTCGGCGCATTGCCGATCGCCAGCACCGAGCCGCCGAGGCGGTCCGCCCACAGGTCGACGGCGGCCGCGGACCGCGTGCTGCCCAACCGGGTGGCCAGTTCGGGGGCGCGTGGATCGGCGACCAGCGATACCACCTCGTTGTCGGCGGGGAGCCGTGAGCGGGTGATGCCCGCCGCCACCATGGACGAATCGCACAGCACCGGCGCGCCCGCGGTCAGTGCGGCATGTGCCCTGGTGACGACGTCGGCGCTGAACGCGACGTGTTCGGCGACGTCGACCTGGCCGCAGGTGTGGATCAGCCGGACCACCACACGCGAGACGTCGGCGGGGAAACGCTCCAGATCGGCTTCGTCGCGGATCGTCGCGAACGACTGCCGGTAGATCTCCGCAGCGTCGCGGATGTAGTCGAGCACTCGAACACCTTACGGGGGTGGGAATCGCAGGTGGTATCCGTCCTCACCCGCCACCAGCACCTCGCCGACAGGCGGGCTGCCGCAGGCTCGGTCGCAGCCGACGAAATGTCGGTGGGTGCTCGCGGGGCTGTTCACCGCTTCGGCGGCGTCGGCCCGCACATCGGCCAGCGATTTGGCGCAGCCCGGGCTGCCGGTGCACGAACTGATGTCCAGCCACGGGGAATTCTCGTCGAAGATCAACCCCATCGGCGCCAGCACCCGCAGCGACACGTCCGCCACACCCTCATCGAGATCACACACCAGCACCGACCGCCACGGCGTGATCACCAGCGGGGCCTCGATCGCGGCGAGGAACTGGGCCGTGCGGGCCTGCAGAACCCCGAGCGGCACACCCGCGCCGAGGCTGATCCGGCCGTCACGCTGCTCGATCCAACCGACCGGGGGCCGTATCGTCGGCGGCCACTGGGTCCCTGTGGCTGCGCTGACCTCGCGTCCGGCCAGCAGTGCCGAGGTATCGTCGAGTTCGGTTATGCGCCAAGAATTTCCGCGGATCGCGGCGAATCGCGTCGCAGTCTCGACGAGGGTCGGCACCACGTCGGCGACCGTCATTCGCACCCCGGTGTCGGTGCCGGCCAGCAGCAGGGCCGCGGTGTCGGCGCCGAGCATGTGGGCGCCGACGTCGGCGGCCAGCCCGGACACGTCGCCACGGCCGTCGTCGAGGCTGAACCAGAACCGGCCGGGCAGCTCGGCCAGTACCGGATGCGCTTGGATGGCCCGGTCCAGGTCGCCGACCAGGCCGCGCACGTCGGCCAGTCCGCCGCAGCGCCCCGAAAGGGGGGACGCGACGATGTTGCGGACGCGCTCATGCGACGGCGAGGGCAGCAGACCGGCGTCGGTCAGCGCTGCGGCCACCGCATCGGTATCGGTGATGGCGCGCAGTTGAACATTGCCGCGCGACGTGAGTTCCATTGCGGGGGAGGCGAACTGCTCGGCCATCTCGGCCAGGGTGGCGAGCTGCGCGGCGGAGATCATGCCGCCGGCCAAGCGAATCCGGGCCAGCGCGCCGTCGGCGGCCCGGTGCACTGTGAGTGCGCCGGGGCAGGCATCGTCGTCGCGGGTTCGGGTCATGTCCGGCTCCATTCTAGGAACTCCCTGGCCGCGCCCTGAATTCGTGCGACGATTGTGCAGGCGATGCCGGATATCGACAGGACGACGGGACGCACGGCCACAGTGCTCGTGCTCCTGGTGGTTGCCGCCGTGGCCGTGCGGGGTCACCTGCCCGGTGGGACGCGTGCCCAGGCGCCGCCATCGTCGGATTCGCCGGCCAGTCTCATCGCTCTGGTCGCCCTGCTCGCGGTGGCACTCGCCGGATTCGCCTTCGCGATCTTCACTGCGCCGCGCAAGCCCGCCGACCCGGGTCCGGGTGACGGCATCCGCCGGTTGGAACTGCGCGGCCTGCGGGTCCGGCTGCGCTGGCGCTGGGTGTTGCTGGCGATCGCCGTGGTCCTGGCATGGTTGCTCGTCCTCATCCTGATCACGCGGCTGACCGCGACGCCGGTGCTTCCGGCGCCCGGGCCGGCCACGCAGACTCCGGCGCCGCCCAGCTCGGTTCCCAACCGGCGACCGGATCCCACCGGGTCGGGGCCGAGCGCCTTCGGTTATCTGGCGGCGACGACGGTCGCGCTGCTGGTCATCGTGGGATTCGGCATCGCCAGGCAGGCCCGGCGCGCCGGTCAGCCGCCGCTGGTTCCGCAGGATGGCATCCGCGCGGTGCCACGGCACGTGCCGCGTGGGCCCGAAAGGCTCGCCCGCGCAGCCGAACTCGGTCTGGAAGAGATCGGCGATGTGAGCCGTGACCCGCGCGCGGCGATCATCGCCTGTTACGTCGCGATGGAGCGCGCACTCGCGCATGCCCCCGGCGCGGTGCCGCTGGCCTCCGATACGCCGTCGGAGGTACTGGCACGAGCCGTGCAGCACCACGCGTTGTCCGGCGACAGCGCAACCGAACTCGTCGAGCTCTTCACCGAGGCGAGATTCAGTCCGCACGTGATGAACGAGGCTGACCGCGAAGCGGCGATCCAGGCGCTGCGCCGCGTGTTGGCCGAACTGCGGAGCCTGGCATGAAGAAAACCGTGGTTGCCGGGCTGCTGGTGGTGGTGCTGGTCGAGGTGGTCGCGGTGATGATGCCCGACCGCCGGGTGCTGGCCTGGGGTGCCGGTGCGGCGGTGGCGGCACTGTTGGTCACCCTCCGATGGTCGTTGCGCGACGACGCAGACCCCGAGGAGTCCGATCATGCCGTCGACGACGCCGCAGAACTGTTGGGCCAGTGGAGGTCTCAGACCGACATTCTGATCCAACGGGCTGACTCGACGCGGTTGCAGTGGGACCGGCACTTGCGGCCACGGCTGGCCAGGGAATTCGCGGCGGCCACGGGCCACCGGCAGGCTGCCGATCCCACGGCGTTCGGCGCCACCGGCAGCATGCTGTTCGGCCCCGAGCTGTGGCAGTGGGTCGATCCTGACAACGTCATCGGCACCGGAGCGGCTGCCGAGCAACCCGGGCCTGGGCGAGCAGTGCTCGACGAGATCCTGCGACGATTGGAGCGGTTATGACCGGAGTGTCCGCGCTGTCGTCGGCGGCGGCCACCGCGCAGGGGGTACTCGACGAGATCGAGCGGGTGGTGGTCGGCAAGCGGGCCGCGCTCACACTCATCCTCACCACGCTGCTGGCCCGCGGCCACGTCCTCATCGAAGACCTGCCGGGGCTCGGCAAGACCCTGATCGCCCGGTCTTTCGCGGCGGCGCTCGGCTTGAAGTTCACGCGGGTGCAGTTCACGCCCGATCTGTTGCCCGCCGATCTGCTGGGATCGACGGTGTACGACATGCAGTCGGGCAGTTTCGAATTCCGGCAGGGCCCGATCTTCACCAATCTGCTGCTGGCCGACGAGATCAACCGCACCCCACCCAAGACCCAGGCCGCGCTGCTGGAGGCGATGGCGGAGGGCCAGGTCAGCATTGACGGCCACACCCATCGGCTGCCTGCCCCCTTCATCGTGCTGGCGACCGACAATCCGATCGAGTACGAGGGCACCTATCCGTTGCCGGAGGCGCAGCTCGACCGCTTCGCGGTGCGGCTGGAACTGAACTACCTCTCCGAACAGGACGAGCTGCACATGCTGCGCCGCCGCCTCGAGCGCGGCTCGGCCGAGCACGTCGTGAACCAGATCATCGACGGGCCACAGTTTTTGGCGATGCGCGAGGCGGTGGAGCAGGTCACCGTGCATGACGACGTGCTGCACTACGTCGTCGCACTGGCCGCTGCGACCCGGCATCACCCGCAGGTCGCGGTGGGAGCCAGTCCACGCGCCGAGCTGGACCTGGTGCAGCTGGCCCGCGCCAGGTCGCTGTTGCTCGGCCGCGACTACGTGATTCCCGAGGACGTCAAAAACCTTGCGGTCGCTGCCATGTCGCATCGGATCAGCCTGCGCCCGGAGATGTGGGTGCGCAGCATCCACGGTTCGGACGTGATGACCGAGCTGCTGCGCCGGCTGCCGGTGCCCCGTGCCGGTCACGAGCCGAGCTGACCATGTCCGACACCACTGTCGTCGAGGCGCGGCTGCGGTGGCGGGCCGCGCCGCTGGCCAGGTCGCTGCTCACCGTGGTAGCGGCCGCGTTGGGCGTGGCGGTGATCGGATCACGTTGGCAGCTACTGGTTTTCGTGGCGCCCATGATCGGGGTGCTGTGCTCGGTGCGTTGGCAACGGTCGGTGGGCGGGATCCGGGTGTCCGGAGAGCCCGCCGTGGTGCGGTGCTTCGAGTCGGAGCAGGCGCAGGTTTCGGTGGCGGTGACGGGGGCGCCCGCGGTGTTGACGGTGACGCCGACCGCCGGGATGCAGTTGACTGCTGTCGAAGGGACCACGGCCGAGCGGCGGACGGTGTGCGGCAGCGCGCCGCGGTGGGGCCGTTATCCGGTGCGTGCCACTATCGAGGCGACCGCACCAGGGGGCCTGCTGGTCGGCGTCGACACGGTCGACGCCTGCGAGATATACGTCTTCCCACGCGCCGCGCCGCAGCCGACGCCGCTGCCGCGCACCGAGTTGCCCGACCGGCTCGGTGTGCACCTGACGCGGCATACCGGGCCGGGGGTCGAATACGCCGACGTGCGGCCCTACGTGCCCGGAGACCAACTGCGGACCGTCAACTGGCCGGTGAGCGCACGCAGGGGCCGCTTGCACGTCACCGAACGGCTGACCGACCGCGGCGCAGACGTCGTCGTGCTGATCGACAACCACGCCCAGGCCCCCGGACCGGCGACCCAGGCCACCGAGCGCACCGCCCGCGGCGCGGCCCAGGTGGTGCAGACCGCCCTGCGCAACGGTGACCGGGCAGGCATCGTGGCGTTGGGCGGCTACCGGCCACGCTGGCTCGGCGTCGACATCGGCAGGCGGCAGTTCTACCGCGTCCTCGACACGGTGCTGGGCTCGGGCGACGGATTCGAGTCCCTCACCGGCACCCTGGCCCCGCGGGCCGCCGTGCCGCCGGGCGCCATCGTCGTGGCCTTCTCCACGCTGCTGAGCACCGAATTCGCGCTGGCGTTGATCGAACTGTGCAAACGCGGGCACGCCGTGGTCGCGGTTGACGTCCTCGACGGGGCGCCGTTCGAGGACGATCTGGATCCCCTCGCCGGACGGATGTGGGCGCTGCAGCGGTCGGCGATGTACCGGGACATGAGCACCATCGGCATCGACGTCGTGCACTGGTCGGGCGACGGCGCGCTCGCCGACGCCATGCGGCTGGTTCCCGACCGGCACCGAACGCTGCTGAGGCGGTCCTGAGATGCCCGCGCAACCGGCCCCGCGCAGCTTCTCGACGGCCTTCGGGCTGCTGATGGCCGCGGCGGTCGCGGTACCGGCCGACGGGCCCGCCCTGGTGGCCGCGGCGCTGGCCGCGACAGGCGTGCTGGCCGGGCTGATGGTCAGGCCGGTGAGCAGCGCCGCAGTCCTGGCGGCCGCGGCCGCGCTGGCGCTGAGCGATCCGGCGCCGGCATACGCGGCGCTGGCCGGCCTGTCGGCGACCGCCTACCTGGTGATCCGGCATGCCGTGGAGACACCGGCAGTGGTGACGACCACCGTGCCGAGCATGGCGTGCGCCGTCGGATTCAGCGTCGTCGTGCTCACTGCGGCGATGGTGCCGCTGAGCGTGCGCTGGCTTCCGCTGCTGGTTCCGGTCGCGGTCGCGGTGCTGTACGTGCTGGTGGTGCGCCCCTTCGTGCGTGAGTCGACGTGGGGTTCCGGACGCCGGATGTGACGGGCGCCACTGGCCGGGAATGCTGTTCGCTCCCTTACATGTTGGGGATTTTCGCGAAGATCGGACGTACCTTCGATCGAGAATCCGATACCGCCGGTATCGGGATAACCGCCAGCTATACGAGAGGAACGACCATGTTTGCATTTGGCGTATTCGCAGCGCTCGTCCTGGTGCTCGTCGCCGCGGCCGGCCGCCCCTACCCCCAGTCCTGGCACAACCGCTTCGGCGAAACCCGCCCCTGATCGGGGCGGCCCGGTGCGGTACGAATGACGGGTGCCGTCCGCCGCTGACCTCACCCCGAACCCCACCGTCCTGCTGCTGTCGACGTCCGACACAGACCTGATCGCGGCCCGTGCCAGCGGGGCGGGGTACCGCTGGGCCAACCCGTCGCGGCTGGTCCCCGGCGAGCTCGACGAGCTGCTCGCCGGGGTCGACGTGGCCGTCGTCCGTATTCTCGGCGGCTACCGGGCCTGGGAGGACGGGATCGACGCGGTCGTGGCCAAAGGCGTGCCGACCGTCGTGGTCAGTGGCGAGCAATCCCCGGACGCCGAACTGATGGGGCATTCGTCGGTGCCGCAGGGCGTCGCCCTGCAGGCCCACGTCTACCTGGCCCAGGGCGGCACCGAAAACTTGGGAAACCTGCATTCGTTCCTGTGCGACACCCTGCTGATGACCGGGCTCGGCTTCGCCCCGCCGGTCACCACACCCAGCTGGGGTCGGCTGGACCGGCCGGCTGCCGCCGGTGACGGGCCGACGATCGCGGTGCTCTACTACCGCGCACAACACCTCGCGGGCAACACCGGCTACGTCGACGCGCTGTGCGCGGCCATCGAAAACGCCGGCGGCAGACCGCTTCCGGTGTTCTGTGCCTCACTGCGCACCGCCGAACCCGGGTTGCTCGAGCTGCTCGGCACCGCCGACGCCCTGATCACGACGGTGCTGGCCGCAGGCGGCGCAACGCCCGCCACGGTCGGGGCGGGCGGGGCCGACGACTCCTGGAACGTGGCTCACCTTGCCGCACTTGACATTCCGATCCTGCAGGGGCTGTGCCTGACGGGATCGCGGTCCGACTGGGCCACCAGTGACGACGGGCTGTCCCCGCTGGATGTGGCCAGCCAGGTCGCCGTGCCCGAATTCGACGGTCGCATCATCACGGTGCCGTTCTCGTTCAAGGAGATCGACGACGAGGGCCTGATCTCCTATGTGGCCGACCCGGAGCGCTGCGCCCGGGTCGCCGGCCTGGCCGTGCGGCACGCCCGGCTGCGTGCCATCCCGGTCGCGGAAAAGCGCGTGGCCCTGGTGTTCTCGGCCTATCCGACCAAACATGCGCGGATCGGCAACGCGGTCGGCCTGGACACTCCGGCCAGCGCGGTGGCGCTGCTGCAGGCCATGCGGGCCGCCGGCTACGACCTCGGCGAGGTCGACGGGATCCCCGGCATCGCCTCCGGTGATGGTGACGCCCTGATCCACGCTCTGATCGAACGCGGCGGGCAGGATCCCGACTGGCTCACCGACGGGCAGTTGGCGGGCAACCCGATTCGCGTGCCAGCCAAGGATTATCGAGAGTGGTTCGCCACCCTGCCCGCGGAACTCGCCGACGCGGTGGTCGAGCATTGGGGCCCGCCGCCGGGGGAGCTGTTCGTCGACCGCAGCCGTGACCCTGACGGCGAGATCGTCGTAGCGGCAATGCAATCCGGCAACGTCGTGCTGATGGTGCAGCCACCGCGAGGCTTCGGTGAGAACCCGGTGGCGATCTATCACGACCCGGACCTGCCGCCGAGTCACCACTACCTGGCCGCGTATCGATGGCTGGACTCGGCCTTCCCGGGCTCGTTCGGCGCCGACGTCGTCGTGCACCTGGGCAAGCACGGCAACCTGGAATGGTTGCCCGGCAAGACCCTCGGCATGAGCGCGGCCTGCGGCACCGACGCCGCACTCGGCGATCTGCCGCTGATCTACCCGTTCCTGGTCAACGACCCGGGGGAGGGCACCCAGGCCAAACGCCGGGCCCACGCCACCCTCGTCGACCACCTGATCCCGCCGATGGCCCGCGCCGAAAGCTACGGCGACATCGCGCGACTGGAACAGCTACTGGACGAGCACGCCACGATCTCCGCGCTCGATCCCGGCAAGCTGCCTGCCATCCGCCAGCAGATCTGGACGCTGATGCGTGCCGCCAAGATGGACCACGACCTGGGCCTGGCGGACCGCCCCGACGAGGACAGCTTCGATGACATGCTGCTGCACGTCGACGGCTGGCTGTGCGAGATCAAGGATGTGCAGATCCGCGACGGCCTGCACATCCTCGGCGAAAAGCCCACCGGTGACGGCGAACTCGACCTGGTGCTGGCCATCCTGCGGGCCCGTCAGCTCTTCGGCGGCGAGCAGACCGTGCCGGGCCTGCGGCAGGCCCTCGGCCTGGTCGAGGACGGCAGCGACGAGCGGGCCGCCGTCGACACCGCGGAGGGCAAGGCGCGGGAACTGGTCGCGGCCCTGCAGGCCAGCGGCTGGGACCCTTCAGCCGTGGACCGCATATGTGTCGAGGCGGTCGACGCCCTGACCGACAACGCCGAGGTGGCGGCCATCCTGCGGTTCGCCGCCACCGAGGTGGTGCCGCGTCTGGCGGCCACAGCCGGTGAGGTCGACCAGGTACTGCGGGCGCTGTCCGGCGGGTTCATCGAATCCGGGCCGTCCGGCTCGCCGCTGCGTGGGCTGGTCAACGTGCTGCCCACCGGGCGCAACTTCTACTCGGTGGACCCCAAGGCGGTGCCGTCCCGGTTGGCCTGGGAAACCGGTGTGGCGATGGCGGATTCGCTGCTGGCCCGCTACCACGAGGACCACGGCCGCTGGCCGGCCTCGGTGGGTTTGTCGGTGTGGGGCACCTCGGCCATGCGCACCGCAGGCGACGACATCGCCGAAGTGCTTGCGCTGCTGGGTGTTCGGCCGGTGTGGGACGACGCGTCGCGCCGCGTGGTGAGCCTGGAGCCCATCGAGCTGGCCGAACTGGGCAGGCCCCGCATCGACGTCACGGTCCGAATCTCCGGGTTCTTCCGGGATGCCTTCCCTCACGTGGTCACCATGCTCGACGACGCCGTCGCGCTGGTCGCCGGCCTCGACGAACCGGCGCAGGACAACTACGTGCGCGCCCACACGCAAGCCGACCTGGCTCAACACGGCGACCAAAGGCGGGCCACCACACGGATTTTCGGTTCGAAGCCGGGAACCTACGGCGCAGGCCTGCTGCAGCTGATCGACAGCCGAAACTGGCGCGACGACGCTGACCTTGCCGAGGTGTACACGGCCTGGGGCGGATTCGCCTACGGCCGCGACCTCGACGGCCGGCCCGCCGCCGACGACATGAACCGCGCCTACCGGCGGATCGCGGTGGCCGCCAAGAACACTGACACCCGCGAACACGACATCGCCGATTCCGACGACTACTTCCAGTACCACGGCGGCATGGTGGCCACCGTGCGCGCGCTGACCGGCACGGCCCCCGCCGCCTACATCGGCGACAACACCCGGCCCGACGCCGTGCGCACCCGCACGCTCAACGAGGAGACCACCCGGGTGTTCCGAGCCCGCGTCGTCAACCCACGCTGGATCACCGCTATGCGCAGGCACGGCTACAAGGGTGCGTTCGAGATGGCCGCCACGGTCGACTACCTGTTCGGCTATGACGCCACCGCGCATGTCATGGCCGACTGGATGTACGAGCGGCTCTCCGCGGAGTACGTGCTCGACGACGAGAACCGCAAGTTCATGGCCGAATCCAACCCCTGGGCGCTGCACGGCATCGCCGAGCGACTGCTGGAGGCCGCCGGCCGGGGGATGTGGGAACAACCCGAGCAGGCCACCCTGGACGGGCTGCGGCAGGTGCTGCTCGAAACCGAGGGCGAGCTGGAAGGCTGACCCGCGGCTACATTGGGCGCATGTCCGTGACGTTCGCCGATGTTGCCAAGGCGCAGTACATCCTGCTGACCACGTTCACCAAGGACGGCCGGCCCAAGCCGACCCCCATCTGGGCCGCACCCGCCGGGGACCGGCTGCTGGTGATCACCCAGGAGAAGTCCTGGAAGGTCAAGCGCATCCGCAACACCCCGCGGGTCACCCTCGCGGCGTGCGACGCACGGGGCAACCCCAAGAGCGAGGCGGTCGAGGCGACGGCCCGGATCCTGGACAAGGCCCACAACGGCGCGACCGGGAAGCGCTACGGGTTGATCGGCAAGGCGTTCAACGTTTTCTCGAAGCTGCGCGGGGGCATGAAGAACAACGTTTCGGTCGAATTGAAAGCGGTGAATCAGACCGACGATGCCCAGCTTCGATGACGTATACCGCGAGAAATACCTGCTGCTGACCACATTCACGAAGGACGGCACGCCCAAACCGACGCCGGTATGGGGTGTGCCCGACGGCGACAAGCTGCACGGTGGGATGCAGCGCAACGTCGGGCTGGAGTTGTGCGCGGCCGACTGAAGTTTCCGGAACCCGTCGGCGCCGCGAAACGTTGAACAGACATGGCAAAGCGGCTGTTCGGCATCTACGCACTGGTCGAGATGGCGGTGATCATCGCCCTCGTGGCCACCATCGGCTTCGGCTGGACCGTGCTGTTGCTGCTGGCCACCTTCGTCGTGGGGCTGCTGCTGGCGGGTTCACAGCTGAACCGGCAGCTCCGCCGGCTGCGCTCCGGGTTCGCCGACGCGTCCGCACCGGTCGACAGCTTGCTGGTCGCGTTGGGCACCGTGCTGGTGGTGATCCCTGGCCTGGCGAGCTCGGTGCTGGGAGCGCTGTTGCTGTTGCCGCCGACCAGGGCTGCGGCACGTCCGATGCTGACGGCGATGGCGGCCAAGCGGATGCCGATCGTCACAGTCGGTGCACCGGGCTTCACCTGGCCGACCGGTGCCGCCGCGTCCTACGGCGGTCGTGGCGACTACATTGACGGCGAAGTCATCGACGGCGACGTCGTCGACTTCAGCGCCAACGAACCGCATCGTCTGCCTCCCACGGCCTAGCCGCACACCCCTCAGCAGCCTTTGACCACACTCCTGATCAACGGGCGGATCCACAGTCCCGCCCATCCCGACGCCACCGCCTTCGCCGTGCGCGACGGCGTCATCGCATGGCTGGGTAGCGACGACGTCGGCCGCCTGCAGTTCCCGGACGCCCGCGTCGTCGACCTCGACGGCGGCTTCGTCGCTCCTGCGTTTGTCGACAGTCACGTCCACCTCACCGCCACGGGGCTCAATCTCGACGGTCTGGACCTGCGGGGGGCGACGTCACTGGCCGAGTGTCTGCGACTGCTCGGCGAACATGCCCGGCGCCATCCGGACGGCCCGATCTGGGGCCACGGCTGGGACGAGGCGGGGTGGCCCGAACGCACCCCGCCGACGACCGCGGACCTCGACGCCGTGCTGGGGAACCGCCCCGCCTACCTCGCCCGCGTCGACGTGCATTCGGCAGCTGCCAGCAGCGCGTTGCGCGCCCTGGCGCCCGGGCTGGCCGACGCGACGGGGTTCGATCCGCAACGCCCGCTCAGCGCCGGTGCGCACCACCTGGTCCGCGCCGCGGCTCGCGAGCGCCTCACGCCGGCCCAGCGCCACGCCGCCCGGCTCGCCGCGCTCGACCACGCCGCCGGCCACGGTATCGCCGCGGTTCACGAATGCGCAGGCCCCGATATCGGCGGCCTCGACGATTGGCAGGAACTGCGCGGGCTCGACCACGGCGTCGAGATCGTCGGCTACTGGGGCGAAGCCGTCGCCGACGCCGACCAGGCCAGGACGCTGATCAACGAGACGGGCGCCCGCGGGCTGGCCGGTGATCTGTTCGTCGACGGTGCCCTCGGTTCGCGTACCGCGCGGCTGCACGAGCCGTATGCCGACGCCCCCGACACGTGCGGCAACTGCTACCTCGACGCCGACACCATCACCGCCCACCTGCGCGCGTGCTCCCAGGCGGGTATCGCCGCCGGATTCCACGTCATCGGCGACGCCGCCGTCACCGCCGTCGTCGATGCGCTGGCAACCGTCGTCGACGCGTTCGGCGCGCCCGCCGTCGCGCGCTGCGGACACCGGCTGGAACATCTGGAGATGGTCAGCCCGGCCCAGGCCGCCAAGCTCGGATCGTGGGGCGTCATCGCCAGCATGCAGCCCAATTTCGATGCGCTGTGGGGCGGCGAGGACGGTATGTACGCTCAGCGCCTCGGGCCTGACCGAGTCCATCGGCTCAACCCGTTTGCGCTGTTAGCATCCGAAGGCGTGCCCCTCGCGTTCGGCTCCGACACACCGGTTACCAGCATGAACCCCTGGCAGACCGTGCGCGCGGCCGTCGAACATCGCACCCCGGGCAGCGCCGTGTCCGCGCGTGCCGCGTTCGCCGCGGCCACCCGCGGCGGCTGGCGGGCCGGTGGGGTGCGCGACGGTGTCACGGGCACCCTGGTCCCGGGCGCGGCGGCCAGCTATGCGATCTGGGATGCCGACGATCTGGAGGTCAGCGCACCGGCGAACGCTGTGCAGCGCTGGTCCACCGACCCGCGGTCGCGGGTGCCCGCACTGCCGCGGCTGGCCGGCGGGGCCGAACTGCCACGGTGCCGGCAGACCGTTCATCGGGGTGTCGTCATCCATGGCTAGCGACCGCCATCGATTCGAACGGTTGCGTGCCCGGCCGCACGATGTCACCGAGGTGCTCCCGGCGGTCGCCGACGAGGATGACGACGAGCGCGAGGACGACGACCTCGCGGACGAATTCGCCGATGACGAGGACGGGCCGGGACTCGACGAAGACGTCGACATCGACGATTCGGCCGCGGACACCGACTCGCCCGAACCGGCGGCTGACCGCCTCGCCGCGCTGAGCGCGTGGGGCCGCCGGTTCGGCCGCGCGACCCTCGACCGTTGGGCTCAACTCGGTGCCGCGGTCGGAGGCGGGCTGTTGGTGTGGGCGAGTTTCCCGCCCGTGGGCTGGTGGGCCGCGGCGTTCGCGGGGCTGGCGCTGCTCGGCTGGGTGCTGACGCTGCCGTCGACCACCCGCGCCGGCGGTTTCGGCTACGGATTCTTGTTCGGGCTGGCGTTCTACATTCCGCTGCTGCCGTGGATCAGCGGCTTGGTCGGGCCCATGCCGTGGCTGGCGCTGGCCGCGCTGCAGGCCGTGTTCTGCGGCGTGTTCGGGCTGTTGGCCGTCCTGGTCCGGCAGTTACCGGGCTGGCCGTTGTGGTTCGCCACGTTGTGGGTCGCCGCGGAATGGCTCAAGTCGACCGTGCCGTTCGGTGGATTCCCGTGGGGCGTGGTCGGATTCGGTCAGTCGAACGGCCCGCTCCTGCCGATTGCGCGGGTGGGCGGGGCGCCGCTGGTGTCGTTCGCCGTCGCGCTGGCCGCGTTCAGTCTGACCCTGGTCGCCTGCGAGATCGTCCAGTGGTGGCACCACGGCCACAAGCCCGGCGTGCCGCCCCCGGCGGTCGTGCTCCCCGGCGTCTGCGTCTCCGTGGTGCTGTTGGGCACCGCGTTGCTGTGGCCGCAGGTGCGGCATTCCGCGGTCGGCGTCGCCGACGAACCCTCGGTCACCGTCGCCGCGGTGCAGGGCAACGTGCCCCGGCTGGGCCTGGAGTTCAACGCGCAACGGCGTGCCGTGCTCGACAACCACGTCCGCGAGACCGGGCGGCTGGCCGACGATGTGCGGGCAGGCCGGGCCGCACAGCCGATGTTCGTCATCTGGCCGGAGAACTCCTCCGACATCGATCCGCTGGCCAACGCCGACGCCGCCGCGCAGATCAGCGCCGCGGCGGACGCGATCAAGGCGCCGATACTCGTCGGCGGCGTCGTCAAAGCCGACGGCTACACACCCGACAATCCGGTCGCCAACAACACCGTGATCGTGTGGGACCCGGCCACCGGCCCCGGCGAACGCCACGACAAGCAGATCGTCCAACCGTTCGGTGAATACCTGCCCTGGCGTGGCTTCTTCCGGCACCTGTCGTCGTACGCCGACCGCGCTGGCTACTTCGTCCCGGGCACCGGCGACGGCGTCGTGCATGCCGCAGGCGTCCCCATCGGGGTCACCACGTGCTGGGAGGTGATCTTCGACCGCGCCGCGCGTGAATCGGTCCTCAACGGAGCGCAGGTGCTGGCGGTGCCCACCAACAACGCCACGTTCGACGCGACGATGAGCTCGCAGCAGCTGGCGTTCGCCAAGCTGCGGGCCGTCGAACACGACCGTTACGTGGTGGTCGCGGGCACCACCGGGATCAGCGCCGTCATCGCGCCCGACGGGCGGGAGCTGGCCCGCACCGAATGGTTCCAGCCGGCGTATCTGGACAGCCAGATCCGCCTCAAATCGGATCTGACAGCGGCCACCCGATGGGGGCCCGCCATACAAGCGGTGCTGGTCGTGGCCGGTTTCGGGGCCGCTGTTGCGGCGGCGGTCATCGCGATACGGCAAAATGGAGGGTTCGTGCCAAGAATGTTCCGGCGCCGGAAGGCGAACGCCGGCGACGATGAAGGAGTCACATGACAGTCCCCGGTGACGGAGCGAGCTCGGGGGAGACCCCTCGCCAGGACGCTGCCAGCCCCAGCCGGCGCACCTTGGTCATCATCCCCACCTACAACGAGCGGGAGAACCTGCCGTTGATCGTCGGGCGGGTGCACCGCGCCCGGCCAGACGTCCATGTGCTGATCGTCGACGATGGCAGCCCCGACGGCACCGGTGAGTTGGCCGACGAGCTGGCCCTGGCGGATCCCGACCGCGTGCACGTCATGCACCGCACCAGCAAGGCCGGCCTGGGCGCGGCCTATCTGGCCGGATTCGCGTGGGGACTGGGCCGCGGCTACTCGGTGCTGGTCGAAATGGACGCCGACGGCAGCCATGCCCCCGAGGAGCTCTACCGGCTGCTCGACGCCGTCGACGCCGGCGCCGACCTGGCCATCGGCTCGCGGTACGTCACGGGTGGCACGGTGCGCAACTGGCCGCGCCGCCGGCTGGTGTTGTCCAAAACCGCCAACACCTATTCACGGTTCCTGCTGGGCGTGGGCATCCACGACATCACCGCCGGATACCGCGCCTACCGGCGCGAGGTACTGGAAAAGATCGACCTCTCCGCGGTGGACTCCAAGGGCTACTGCTTCCAGATCGACCTGACCTGGCGGGCCATCAACAACGGTTTCAGCGTCGTCGAGGTGCCCATCACCTTCACCGAGCGTGAGCTGGGCGTCTCGAAGATGAGCGGATCCAACATCCGGGAGGCGATGTTCAAGGTCGCCGAGTGGGGCCTCAAGGGCCGCCTGGACCGCGCCCGCGGCGCATCGAGCTGACACAAAAAAGTAGCGAGGGTGCACCGAAGCGCACCCTCGCTCACTTGTAAGCGGTGTCAGCTGCCGCGACGCTTGGTCTTGATCAGGTCGAGACGTTCCTTGAGCAGCTCTTCGAGCTCCTCTACCGAACGACGCTCCAACAGCATGTCCCAGTGGGTGCGGGGCGGCTTGACCTTCTTGGGCTCAGGCACGTCACCCTCGATGAGGGTGCCCTCCATACCGTTGCGGCACAGCCAGGTGCCGGGGATCTCGGCATCGTCGGCGAACGGCACGTCGAACTCTTCGCCGTTGTCCGTGCGGTAGCGCGCGACCTGACGCGGCGCCAGATCATGGTTGCGGTCGGTCTCGTAGCTCACGGCTCCGAGGCGACTGCCTCTCAGTACACGATCAGCCATCGTCAACACTCCTCGTTCACGCGAAATTATCCGGATGTATCAACGCTTGATGGCGTTGCCAGGTTCCCGACTCAACCGTCGATGATACCCCGATCACAAGAGGCGGCCGTCTACAGTCGTGAGCCATGGCCTCCGGAATCGCCCGACGTCATCGCCCGCAGCCGTGCCGGTGGTGCGGACGTGAGGTAGCCGATGCGGGGATGGGGCGCAGGCGCCAGTACTGCAGACAGTCCTGCCGCCAACGGGCCTACGAGCAGCGTGCGCTGGTGAAGGGCACCTCCCTGGCCCCGGACTCGGTGGTGCTCACCGCCGACGAGGCCGCGCAACTGTCCGACCGCGTGTACCAGGTCCGATGCGCGGCCGAGGACCTCGCCACCGCGGTCGACGAGGGGGCTGCCACCGACGAGCTGCGGCAGCTGTGTGACGCGCTGATGGTGGCCGCCAAGGCCGCCGACGGCTGGCGTTAGGTCGGGCAGCTGAACTGTCGGCCGATGCCGACGGCCGGAGGCGTCGGCTTCAGGCAGCCGAGCGGTTCGACGCCCGCCTGACTGACCCGCATCCCGGACTGGTGTGCGTAATTGACGCAGACCAGAGCGGTGCTGTCGGCGCGGCAGCGGTAGTCGCCGAACGCGATCGATCCGCCGGTGGGCAGCTTGGCGCCGTCGCCGTAGGTGAACCGGCCCGGGTCACCGTGCAGCGAGCCGACCTCCAGCGTCGGCCCCGTGAAGTCCACCCACCCCGCGATCCACTCGCCCTCCACGTCCGGCGGCTTGGTGGGCAGGCCGTCGGTCTTCACCAGGCAGGCCAGCTGCCCGTTGACCAGCTTGTCGGTCGCACACTTGCCCGCCGTGGTGACGAATGCGACGTCATCGCCCAGGTTGGTGGTCTCACCGCCGCGCGTGGCGGTGTGGAAACCGGCCGGATCGGCCTGTGTACCCGCCTCGACCCATCGGATGACCTGGGACATCGGGGTGCCTGGGGGTGGCGCCGCGGTCGGCACGGGCGGGGTTGTCGTCGTCGGCGTCGGTTTGGCGCTGGACGGCTGCGCTGAGCTGGTCGGCACCGACAATCGGTCCTGCGACGTCGATGTACTCTCCCCGCCGCCCCCGGTCGAGCACGCTGCCAGCAGCGCAGACGCCGCGATGATCACAGCAATCCGCATTCCGTCAGGCTAGCGGTACCCGGTGTGTCTGCCGCCCAGGCGCGGCGCGGGGCGGTGATGTTCGCTACCGTCGGGCTCATGCACGAACGGACCGTCCGGGCAACGATCAGGACCGGCATCGTGGAAGGTTTCACCCGTGATCGGGTGCACCGGTGGCGTTCGATCCCGTACGCCCGGCCGCCCCTTGGTCCGCTGCGGTTTCGTGCCCCGCAGCCCGCCGAACCGTGGCCCGGCGTGCGTTATTGCCATGAGTTCGGCAACTGCGCGCCGCAGCAGCGCCGCTACACGATGCTCGGAGTTGGCAAATATCAGGCGATGAGCGAGGACTGCCTGACGCTCAACGTCGTCGCGCCCGAAAAGCCGCTCCAAGAACCGCTGCCGGTGATGTTCTTCGTGCACGGCGGCGGTTACATCATGGGCAGCTCGGCCACGCCGCTCTACGACGGCGCGGCCCTGGCCCGGCGCGGATGCGTGTACGTGTCGGTCAACTACCGGCTCGGCGTGCTCGGCTGCATGGACCTGTCGTCGCTGTCCACACCTGAACACCCGGTCGAGGACAACCTGTTCTTGCGTGATCTGGTGCTGGCACTGCAGTGGGTCCGCGACAACATCGCGGTGTTCGGTGGCGATCCGGACAACGTGACGATCTTCGGGGAGAGCGCGGGTGCGCAGGCGGTCGCCACCCTGTTGGCGGTGCCTGCGGCCAAGGGTCTGTTCGCGCGGGTGATCTCGGAGAGCCCGGCCAGCGGGATGGTCAGCACGGCCAACGCGTCGGCGCGGCTCGCCGAGCAGTTCGCCGAATTGGTCGGCGGCCCCGCTGCGATCCACTCGGCCCGCCCGGCGGAGCTGGGAAAGGCGTTGGACCGCCTGATCTCCCGAGGCATGACGGACATGCCCGGCGCGTTTCCGGTCGGGCCGACCAGTGGTACCGAAGTTCTGCCCGCCGATCCGGTGGAGGCGATGGCCGACGGCACCGCGCACCGACTGCCGCTGATCGTCGGCAACAACGCCGAAGAGGGCCGGTTGTTCACCCGGTTCCTGCCGCTGCTGCCCACCAACGAGCCGATGATCGAGAAGTTGTTTGCCAGCGCCGGGCCGGAGCACCGCGACCGCATCCTCGCCGCCTACCCGCACTATCCCAGCGACGCGGCGTGTATACAGCTCGGCGGTGACTTCGCCTTCGGGTCGGCCACCTGGCAGATCGCCGAGGCGCACAGCCGTCACGCGCCGACGTACGTGTACCGCTACGACTATGCCCCGCGCACGTTGCGCTGGTCGGGATTCGGCGCCACGCATGCGATGGAACTGCTGGCCGTATTCGACACGTACCGAACGACATACGGCTCGGTGCTCACGGCGGTGGCCGACCAGCGGTCGGCCCGCAGAGTGTCCCGCGACGTGCAGTCGCGATGGCGCGCCTTCTCGCGCTCGGGGATCCCCGGCGAGGGGTGGCCGACCTACACCGCCGACAAGCGTGCGGTATTGGTATTCGACCGGGTATCTCGTGTCGAGTTCGACCCCGCCGCCGAACGCCGCCAGGCGTGGGAAGGCTTTTCGCTGGCGGGACCCTGAGTCTTCGCGATCCGCTGCGCACAGGGTGCCCAATGTGGTTCCGTGGTCGCGTGAGTTACCCCCTGGATCCGCTGTCCGCCGACGAGTTCACCGCGGCGGCAGCGATATTG
The DNA here is from genome assembly GCF_002157835.1 of Mycobacterium dioxanotrophicus. Lineage (NCBI taxonomy): Bacteria > Bacillati > Actinomycetota > Actinomycetes > Mycobacteriales > Mycobacteriaceae > Mycobacterium > Mycobacterium dioxanotrophicus. The sequence goes on from NZ_CP020809.1 coordinate 2,963,845, forward strand.
CGGCGTGAACATGGTGTGGGCGACGGCTGGCGCATCGCATCGGTGGAGCTCATCGAGCCGTCGAAGGCGGAGTTGGCGGCGTTCGACAAGGGTGGGTCGACACCATCGCGACGCGCCGTGGTCATCTGCCTCAACCGGGCCGAGAACGCGACCTACAAGTCAGTGGTCTCGCTGACCGACGACAAGGTCGAGTCGTTCGACCACGTCCCAGGGGTGCAGGCGAACTTCACCGTCGACGAATTCACCGAGTGCGACGAGGCATTGCGCAACAACCCCGATGTGATCGCCGCGCTGGCCAAGCGCGGTATCACCAACATGGACAACGTGTTCATGGACACCTGGACGTACGGGGATGCCGTGGCGCCGCCGGAGTTCCGCGACCGCCGCATCGGCTGGTCGGACACCTGGTACAAGGACGCCGAAGGGGCCAATCCCTACGCCCATCCGGTCAGCGGGCTGCACTGCGTGATCGACCTCAACACCATGGAGTTGCTGCGCATCGAGGATGACGGCAGCAACGAAAAGCCCGCTGTGATGGGCGAATACGTGCCCCGGCACATCCCTGAGCGCATCCGTGCGGCCTCCAGGCGCGAGCCACTCAAGCCGCTGAACATCACCCAGCCGGAAGGGCCGTCGTTCACCCTCGACGGCAATCTGCTCAAGTGGCAGAACTGGTCGTTGCGGGTGGGTTTCAACCACCGCGAGGGCATGACCCTGCACACCGTGCGCTATCGCGACGGCGACACGGAACGGTCGGTGGCGCACCGGATGTCGTTCGCGGAGATGGTGGTGCCGTACCGCGACCCGTCGGTGGACCACTACCGGCGCACCGCGTTCGACATCGGCGAGTGGGGTCTGGGTTTCATGACCACGTCGCTGGAATTGGGTTGCGACTGCCTCGGCGAGATCCGCTATCTGGATGCGGTGTTGCACAACAGCAAGGGTGAGCCGTACACCATCAAGAACGCCGTGTGCATCCATGAGGAAGACAACGCCGTGCTGTGGAAGCACGTCGACCACGACGCCGGCGCCGAGGTGCGCCGCATGCGCAGGCTCACGGTGTCGTCACACGTCACGGTAGCCAACTACGAATACCTGGTGTACTGGCGGTTCTACCAGGACGGCAACATCGAGTGCGAGGTCCGGGCCACGGGAATCATGGTGACCACGCCGGTGGCGCCCGGGCAGCCGCATCCCAACGGCACCCTGGTCGACGAGCGCACCTATGCGCCGTACCACCAGCATTTCCTCATCGCCCGACTGGATCTCGACATCGACGGCAGTGACAACACGGTGTACATGACCGAGTCGTACGCCGAACCGATGGGCCCGGACAACCCGCTCGGACTGTCGCTGGTGACGCGCAATCAGCCGCTGCGCACCGAGGAGGAGGGCAAGCAGGACACCAACTTCGCCACGCAGCGGGCCTGGAAGGTGGTGAACACCAACGTCACCAACGGCCTGGGCACCCACCCGTCCTACAAACTCGTTCCCACGGGGGCGTTCCCGGAGATGTTCGATCCGGCGTCGCCGGTCTTTCAGCGTGCCACCATCATCGGGCACACCCTGTGGGTGACGCCGAACAACCCCGACGAGCGTTGGCCGGCGGGCGAATTCGTCAACCAGTCGGCTGCCGACACCGGGATCGCGGAGTGGACGAAGGGCAACCGGTCGATCGAGAACACCGATGTGGTGCTGTGGTACGTCTTCGGCATCCACCACATCACCCGCCCGGAGGACTGGCCGATCATGCCCGTGGACATCGTGTCGTTCTGGCTCAAGCCCTACGGCTTCTTCGATCGCAACCCGTCACTGGATGTTCCGCCGACCCCGCCTGCCGCGTGCGAGCACACCCCTGCCAAGGCTGCCCACCACTAACCCCATCTGCGCGGGTAGCCCCATCTGCGCGAGCGTGCGTGTCTGTTGCCCGCCACGCCGCGCGCCGCCAGCACTATGCGCACGCTCGTCGCCGTCACGTGATACGAAAACGCTTGAGCCGCGCCGCCGCTCCCGAGGTCAACTCCACGCGGCTGCGCGGCACACCGAGATGTTGGGCGAGCAGTTTCGAGACGGCTTCGTTGGCCTTGCCGTCGACGGCACGCTCTTGCACGTAGATGGTCAGCGCACCGTCGTCGCCGCGTTCCACCAGTGGCCCCTTACGGCTGCCCGGTTTGACGCGGACGACGACGGTTTCGCTCACGCCCTCATCGTTGCGCCAACGTGCGCACAATGCTGGTGCGCGGCGGCGTGTCTACCGGCAGACATGCACGCTCGCGGAGCAACGGAACCGACCTACCGCGCGACGATGACGGACGAGCCGTGGCCGAACAGGCCCTGGTTGGCGGTGACGCCGACCTTTGCGCCCTCGACCTGACGGCCGGTGGCCTGGCCCTTGAGCTGCCAGGTGAGCTCGCACACCTGCGCGATGGCCTGGGCCGGGATGGCCTCGCCGAAGCACGCCAGCCCGCCGGACGGGTTGACCGGCACCCGGCCGCCGATGGTCGTGGCACCCGAGCGCAGCAGTTGCTCGCCCTCACCTTTGGCGCACAGGCCCAGGTGCTCGTACCAGTCCAGCTCGAGTGCCGTCGACAGGTCGTACACCTCGGCGAGGCTGACATCCTCGGGACCGATACCGGCCTCGGCATAGGCCGCATCGAGGATCTGGTCCTTGAACACCCGCTCGGGTGCGGCCACGACAGCGGTGGAATCCGTTGCGATGTCCGGCAATTCGGGCAGATGCTGCGGGTAGCGCGGGGTCACGGTCGAAATGGCCCGCACCGACGGGACACCTTCCACCGAACCAAGGTGCTTCTCCGCGAACGACTTCGACGCGACGATGAGCGCGGCCGCACCGTCCGAGGTTGCGCAGATGTCGAGCTGACGCAGTGGATCGGAGACAACCGGACTCGCCAGCACGTCCTCGACCGCGGTTTCCTTGCGGTAGCGGGCATTCGGGTTCTGCAGGCCGTGGCGCGAGTTCTTCACCTTCACCTGCGCGAAGTCCTCGGCGGTGGCGCCGTAGAGGTCCATTCGGCGCCGCGCCAGCAGGGCGAAGTACACCGGGTTCATCGCGCCGATGAGATGGAACCGCTGCCAGTCCGGATCGTTCTTGCGCTCACCGCCGACCGGGGCGAACGCGCCCTTGGGCGTGGTGTCGGCGCCGATCACCAGGGCGACGTCGCAGAACCCGGCCAGGATGTGGGCGCGGGCGCTCTGCAGGGCCTGCGAGCCGCTGGCACATGCCGCGTACGACGACGACACCGGCACGCCGTTCCAGCCCAGTTTCTGGGCGAACGTCGACCCGGCGATGAAGCCGGGGTAGCCGTTGCGAATGGTGTCGGCGCCGGCCACCAGTTGGATCTGGCGCCAGTCCAGCCCGGCCTCGGCCAGTGCGGCGCGGGCCGCGACGACGCCGTACTCGGTGAAGTCGCGTCCCCACTTGCCCCACGGGTGCATGCCCGCGCCGAGGATGTACAAAGGCTCTGGCGTGCTCATTCCGCTGATTCCTCCGTGCTCCTCGCGTCCGCAACCTTCCAAGCGTGGGTGGTCCGCTCGACGCCCTCGTCGTCGGTGTAGAGCGTCATGGTCGTCAGCTCCATCTCCATGCCGACCTTGAGGTCGGCGGCCAGCGTGCCCTCGACCACCTTGCCCAGCACGATCAGGCCTTCGTCGGCCAGCTCGACCGCGGCGATCGCGAACGGCTCGAACGGGTCGGACTTGGGGTACGGCGACGGCGGGAGGTATCGGTTCTCGGTGTAGCTCCACACCTTTCCGCGGCGGGACAGCGGCACCAGGTCGAGCGTGTCACTGGCGCACGCGGGATTGGGGCAGTTGTTCTCCCGCGGCGGGAACACGTAGGTGGCGCACTGGGTGCACTTGCCGCCGATGAGATGGGTGACACCGGCGTCGTCGGTGGTGAACCAACCTTCGATCGCGGGTTGCGTGGTTGCTGCTGGCACGGGGCTCAGCGTAACCGAATCGGAGGGCAAAACTGAAACGTGTTGCAGTTTGACAGCCCGAGGATATTCGGTTGAAGCGTACGAAACGGTTTCGTACGCTTCGGGCATGGTTCGAGGTATGGAGCGTGAGCAGGCCGTGTTGTCCGCGACGGCCGAGTTGCTCGTGGAGCGGGGATACCAGGCGCTGACCACCGATGCCGTGGCGGCGCGCGCGGGTGCCAGCAAGGCCACCATCTATCGCCGGTGGCCGAACAAGGCTCAGCTGGTCCGCGCCACGCTCGACGCCGCCGACGCCGCGCGCAACGCGGCAGTGCCCGATACCGGGCAGCTGCGCAGTGATCTCTACGCGGTGATGGATGCCGTCGCCGCCAACGTGGCCGATCCCTTGACTCGGGTTACGGCCGAATTGGCGACGCTCATGCGCCACGACGAACAGCTGGCCCAGGCCATGCGTGAACACCTCGACAAAGAGGAACTCTCGCCGTTCCATGACGCCCTGCAACGAGCCATCTCCCGCGGTGACATTGCCCCAGACACCGACGTCGAGATGATCCACGACGTCGCCGAGGCCATGATCCTGCGGCAGATGCACCTGGACCGGCCCGTCGACGCGGCGTTCAGTGCTCGGCTCGTCGACGACGTGCTGCTGGTCCTGCTCGGAGGTGTCGATCGATGACCGTCGTGATCGCCGGCGCCGGGCCCACCGGCCTGACCCTGGCCATCGAGCTGGCCCGGCGCGGCGTGCCGTGCCGGGTGCTGGACAAGGCGGCGACACTGTTCCCGGGTTCGCGCGGCAAAGGGCTGCAGCCACGCACATTGGAGGTTTTCGACGACCTCGGGGTGATCGGTGCGGTGCTGGCGGCCGGGGAGCCCTTTCCGTCCATGCGGCTCTACCGCGGTGCGGACGTGGTCTGGGACAAGGCGATCTACGAACTCCTCGGGCTGCCCGAACTGGAACCCACACCGGCGGTGCCGTACCCGTTCACGTGGCTGATCCCGCAGTGGCGCACCGACCAAATCTTGGCGGCGCGGTTCGCCGAACTCGGCGGCACCATCGAATTCGACACGGAGGTAACGGGTTTCGAGCAGGGCGACACCGGTGTCACCGTCCATACCGACCGCGGTCCGATCCACGCCGACTATCTCGTCGGCGCCGACGGCGGTCGCAGCACGGTGCGCAAGGCGTCGGGCGTCGAGTTTGTGGGCGGCGCGCTGACCGAAGAGCGCATCGTCGTCGGTGACGTGCGAGCCACCGGGCTCGAGGGCCGGCGCTGTCATCTGCTGACGCGTGACGGCGATCAGTCCAAGCGGTTCTCGTTGTGGAACCTGCCCGGCAGCGAGCACTACCAGCTGGTGGTCACCATGGCGGCAGGCGATGACCCACCCGCGCTGACGCTGCACGGCATGCAGAACATGCTCGACGAGCGCTCCGGGCGTCGCGACGTGGTGCTCTCGGACCTGCGGTGGATCTCGCTCTACCGCGTCAATCTGCTGATGGCGCAACGCTTCCGGATGGGCCGGGTGTTCCTGGCCGGTGACGCCGCCCATGTCCATTCGCCGGCCGGGGGACAGGGCGTCAACACGGGTGTGCAGGACGCCTACAACCTGGGGTGGAAGTTGGCTGCGGTGCTGGCAGGCGCGCCCGATCAGCTGCTGGACAGCTATGCGGCTGAGCGCATGCCCGTCGCGGCCGACGTGCTGCGCCTCAGTGGCCTATTGCATCGCCAGGGCTTCGGCTCGACCGGTCCGTCGCCCGCGGCCATCCACCAGTTGGACATCAGCTACCGGGGCGGCCCGCTCGCAGGCGGCGACGACGTGTCCGGCGCGCTACAGGTTGGTGACCGAGCGCCCGACGGCCTGCTGCCGGACGGCCGCCGGCTCTTCGACGTCTTTCGCGGGCCACACTGGACGGTGCTCGAATGCGACGCAGTCACAGTCGATTTCAAGGTGCCGAGCGTGTGCGTCAGTCCCCGCGCCGGCTATGACGTGCCTGCCGGCTCCTACGTCTTGGTTCGGCCCGACGGACACATCGGGGCGATCAGCACGAAGCCAGAAGTCATCGCTCACCAGCTACGCCACGCAGGATCCGCACCAGATCAGTGTGGTTGTCCCGCATGAGGTTGTGCGCACCGTCGAGCGAATACGTCGTCCACGCCGGATCGTTCCGCAGCCGCGCGTAGGTCGGGGCGAACGGCGACTCCGCCGGCCAGTTCTCCGCACGGACATACACCCGCCGGATACCCGGCGGCAGGTCGCCGAGCCGGACCGGCTGCATGAGCGACGCGAGCGGATGCGGGGTGGCGCGCTCGTCGAAAAACGACAGCGGAGGCACGCCGTACCCGGTGGCGTCGACATCGATGTACCACTGCCGCTGCTCGTCGTTGGTCAACGTCCAGCACGATTCGCCGTCGCGCGGCACGAACGCATCCAGGTAGACCAGCGCGCTGACCCGATCCGGGATCCGGTCGGCGACAGCGGTGATCACCATGCCGCCGTAGCTGTGTCCCACCAGCACCGCGTCGGTGATGCGCTGGGCGCCGAATTCCGCGAGGACGTCGGTGATGTGGGTGTCCAGGTTGACGCCCGCATGCAGCAGGTGGGCGCGTTCGGCGAGGCCGGTCAGGGTGAGCGCCAGCACCCGATGGCCGTCGGCGCGCAGCGCGGCGGCCAGGTCGTCGAAGCACCAGCCGCCGTGGCACGCACCTGGCACGAGGACGAACGTGGTCATTCGGAACTCCTGTCGGCGAATGTGTTTCGGCGGTACTCGGCCGTGACGCGGGCGAGTTCGTCGGGGCTGCCCGCGTGCATCTCGCGGTTGGCCCGCACCACCGCAGCGGTCTCGGGGACGCGCCGGGCCTCGTAGCCGGCCACGCCGTGGCCCGCGGCCAACTCGTCGGCGAGGGCCCGGGCGTCGAGGATGGCCTGTGAGCCACCGTTGGCGCCAACGGGATACATCGGGTGGGCGGCGTCGCCGAGAAGGGTTACCCGCCGAGTGCCCCAGTGGGACAACGGCTCTCGGTCGACCATCGGATACTCGAAGACCGCGTCCGACCGGGCCACCAGGTCCGCCGGGTCCAGCCAGTCCAGCTGCCAGCCCGACATGTGGGCGGCGACGGCCGCGGGGTCGGTCGGGGCGTTCCAGTTCGCGTCGCCGGGCAGTGGGCCGGGTTCGGATTCACCGACCTGCAGCACCCAGTTCACCAGACCGCCGCCGATCGGGTACGTGACGAGTTCGACCCCGTCGGGGCCCTTGACGATCGCCATCGTGCGGCCGTCGAGGAACGCCGGCATGTGACTCGCGCCGCGGAACATCCGCACCCCCGACCACATCAGGGGATCGGGGCCGGGATGCAGTGTGCGTCGCACCATCGACTGCACCCCGTCCGCGCCGACGAACACGTCGGCGCCAAATTCCCCGGCCCGGGTCTGCACGCGTACCCCGGTCGAGGATTCGGCGAAATCCACGACGCCCGCGCCGGTGCGCACCGCGTCGGGCCCGAGCCGGTCGGTCACCGCGTCGAGCAGCAGTATCTGCAGTCGGCCGCGGTGCACCGAACACTGCGGATACCCGTATCCGCCTTCGATTCCGCGGGGTTCGCGGAACAGCAGGGCGCCCTCGGAGGTGTAGAAATCGATGACCGCCGGGGTCGCTGCGGCGTTCTGCAAGGCCTCGCCGAGTCCGAGTTCGTGCAACTCCCGCACGGCGTGCGGCAGCAGGTTGATGCCGACGCCCAACGGCGCGAGTTCGCGCGCCGATTCGACGACGGTGACGCCCATGCCGCGGGCGTGCAGGGTCAGAGCTGCGGTGAGGCCGCCGATGCCGGCCCCGGCGATCACGATGTCCATGTCTCAAGCGTGCGCGGAGCAGCTCTTATAAGTCCAATAGCATCTGAATACACAAACTATAATCAAAGGTTATGGAACTGCGGCAACTCGAGTACTTCGTCGCCGTCACCGAAGAAGCGAACTTCACCCGCGCCGCGCACCGGGTGCACGTCGCGCAGCCCGCGGTCAGCGCCCAGATCGCGCGGCTGGAGCGGGAATTGGGTCAGCCCCTGCTGGACCGGTCCCGGCGTGAGGTCCGGCTCACCGCGGCCGGAGCGGCGGTGCTGCCCTACGCGCGGGCCGCGCTCGAGGCGGTCCGTCAAGCCAGGACCGCGGTCGACGAACTCGCCCAGCTCGTCCGCGGTTCGGTGACCATCGGCACTGTGACGGCCCACAACGTCGACATGCCCCAGTTGCTCGCCGACTATCACCAGGCACACCCGGCGGTGGAGATCACGTTGACCACCGACACCTCCGACGCGCTGATCGACGGCGTCCGCAGCGGCAGGTTCGACGTCGCGATCACGTCGGTCGGTTCCGACGAGGTGCCCGCCGGGCTGGCCGTCGCCACCACCACCGACCAGCCGATCGAGGCCGTGGTGGGCCGCGCCGATCCCTGGGCGGCGCGCCGCACGGTCGGGCTCGCCGCGCTCGCGCAGCGCCCACTCATCGCGCTGCCGGCCGGCGGCGGGATCCGTCGGCAGTTCGACCGGGCCTGCGTGGCGGCGGGGGTCACCCCGCGCGTGGTGTTCGAGGCTGCCACGCCCGACGCGCTCGCCGATCTCGCCGCTCGAGGGCTGGGTGTGGCGATCGTGCCCGGTTCGGTGGCGCGCGAGCGCACCGATGTCCACGCCATATCGATCCGGCCCGAACTGCGCGGCCGGTTGGTGCTGGCCTGGCGTGCGACCGGGCCGATCAGCCCGGCGGCGCGGGCGCTGATCGAGATGGCCGCCGAACTCGTCGGAGGCGATGCATAGAGTTAGGGCCGTGAGCCCTACCGCGACTGATGCCCCGCCTGTGTCGACCGACAAGCCCACGTTGATGCTGCTGGACGGCAACTCGCTGGCGTTCCGCGCGTTCTACGCCCTGCCCGCCGAGAACTTCAAGACCCAGGGCGGGCTCACCACCAACGCGGTCTACGGCTTCACCGCCATGCTGATCAACCTGCTGCGCGACGAACAACCCAGCCATATCGCCGCGGCGTTCGACGTCTCCCGCAAGACCTTCCGCAAGGACAAGTATCCGGAGTACAAGGAGGGGCGCTCGGCGACGCCCGACGAGTTCCGGGGCCAGATCGACATCACCAAAGAGGTGCTCAACGCGCTCGGCATCACCGTGCTCTCCGAAGATGGCTTCGAGGCCGACGACATCATCGCGACCCTCGCCACGCAGGCCGAGGACGCCGGCTACCGGGTCCTGGTGGTCACCGGTGACCGGGACTCGTTGCAGTTGGTCAGCGACGACGTCACCGTGCTGTATCCCGTCAAGGGGGTCAGCGAGCTGACCCGGTTCACGCCGGACGCTGTCGTCGCCAAATACGGGTTGACCCCTACCCAGTACCCCGACTTCGCCGCACTGCGGGGCGACCCGAGCGACAACCTGCCCGGCATCCCCGGTGTGGGGGAGAAGACCGCGACCAAGTGGATTCTCGAGCACGGGTCGCTGCAGGCGCTGGTCGACAACGTCGACAAGGTGAAGGGCAAGGTCGGTGAGGCGTTGCGCGCCAACCTTTCCCACGTCATCCTCAACCGCGAGCTGACCGAACTGGTCAAGAACGTGCCGCTGGCGCAGACGCCGGACACGCTGCGGATGCTGCCGTGGGACCGCGACCACATCCATCGACTGTTCGACGACCTGGAGTTCCGGGTGCTGCGCGACCGGTTGTTCGACACCCTCAGCTCCGCCGATCCCGAGGTCGAGGCCGGGTTCGAGGTGCGTGGCGGCGTACTCGCACCCGGTGAGCTGGCGGCCTGGCTCGCCGAGCACAGCAACGGCCGACGCTTCGGGCTGGCCGTGGTCGGCACCCACCGGGCCTTCGACTCCGACGCCACGGCGCTGGCCATCGCCTCGGCCGACGGGGAAGGCTGCTACCTCGACACCGCGACGCTGACTCCCGACGACGAGGCGGCGCTCGCGTCGTGGCTGGCCGATCCCGGCCCGCCGAAGGCGCTGCACGAAGCCAAGCTCGCCATGCATGATCTCGCCGGGCGCGGCTGGAACCTCGCGGGGGTCACCTCCGACACCGCGCTCGCGGCGTACCTGGTGCGGCCCGGGCAGCGCAGCTTCGCGCTCGACGACCTGTCCCTGCGTTATCTCAAACGCGAACTGCGCGCCGAAGACACTGGACAGCAACAGCTTTCGCTGCTCGACGACACCGAGGGCGTCGACGAGCAGGCCGTGCAGACCCTGCTGCTGCGGGCCTCGGCGGTCGCCGACCTCGCCGACGCGCTCGACGAGGAGCTGGCCCGCATCGACTCGTCGTCACTGCTCGGCCAGATGGAGCTGCCCGTGCAGCGGGTGCTCGCCGAGGTGGAGCAGACCGGGATCGCGGTCGACAGCGACCACCTCAGGGAACTGCAGAGCGACTTCGCCGATCAGATCCGCGACGCCGCCGAAGCGGCCTACGCGGTGATCGGCAAGCAGATCAACCTCGGCTCGCCCAAGCAGTTGCAGGTCGTGCTGTTCGACGAGCTGGAGATGCCCAAGACCAAGCGCACCAAGACCGGTTACACCACCGACGCCGACGCGTTGCAGTCGTTGTTCGACAAGACCGGGCACCCGTTCCTGCAGCACATGCTCACCCACCGTGATGCCACCCGGCTCAAGGTGACCGTCGACGGACTGTTGAATTCGGTGGCATCCGACGGCCGGATTCACACCACGTTCAACCAGACCATCGCCGCCACCGGCAGGCTCTCGTCCACCGAGCCCAACCTGCAGAACATCCCGATCCGCACCGAGGCCGGCCGGCGCATCCGCGACGCGTTCGTCGTCGGCGCCGGTTACGCCGAGCTGATGACCGCTGACTACAGCCAGATCGAGATGCGCATCATGGCCCACCTGTCGCGCGACGAGGGCCTCATCGAAGCGTTCAACACCGGTGAGGACCTGCATTCGTTCGTCGCGTCCCGCGCGTTCGACGTGCCGATCGACGAGGTCACCCCCGAACTGCGCCGTCGGGTCAAGGCGATGTCCTACGGCCTGGCCTACGGGTTGAGCGCCTACGGCCTGGCCAGCCAGCTCAAGATCTCCACCGAAGAGGCCAAGCTGCAGATGGAGCAGTACTTCGCGCGGTTCGGCGGCATCCGCGACTATCTGCGCGACGTCGTCGACCAGGCCCGCAAGGACGGCTACACCTCGACGGTGTTCGGCCGCAGGCGCTATCTGCCCGAGTTGGACAGCAGCAACCGCAACGTCCGGGAGGCCGCCGAGCGGGCCGCGCTCAACGCACCCATTCAGGGCAGTGCAGCCGACATCATCAAGGTCGCGATGATCAACGTCGACAAGGCCATCAAGGCGGCCGGGCTCAGGTCCCGCATGCTGCTACAGGTGCACGACGAATTGTTGTTCGAGGTCGTCGAGGGCGAGCGGGACCCGCTCGAGGCGCTGGTGCGCGAGCACATGGGCAATGCCTACCCGCTGGATGTGCCGCTGGAGGTGTCGGTGGGCTATGGCCGCAGCTGGGATGCCGCGGCTCACTAGCTGCTAGCCGGCGTCGGCCCCCAGGCCCACACCCAGCGCCACCAGCGCGGCACCCATCACGCGTTCGATGCGGCGACGGATGTGGACGCGGCCCAGGATGTTTCGTGCCCGGTGAGCGGCCAGGACGACGCCGACGCACCACGAGGTGTCCACCACCAGTTGGATGACCGCCAGCGCCAGCAGGGTGGGCAGCACGGGACCTGTTTTGGGCAGAAACTGCGGCAGCACCACGATGCCGAACGCCGCCGCCTTCGGGTTGGCGGCGATCGACACCAGTGCCGCGCGGAACGCCGCGGCCGGAGTCCGTCCGCGCGGCGGCAGCGGCACCTCGACGTCGGCCGGGTGCTTCGCGCTGCGCCATGCGCTGATTCCGAGCCAGACCAGGACGGCGGCGCCGACGACGTGCAGCGCGAGCGACAGCATCTTGTTGGCCGTCAGCAGCATCGACAGTCCCGCGCCGCCGGCCAAGGTCCATCCGAAGATGCCGATCTCGTTACCGACCACGGCCGCCAGCCCCGCCGTCCGGCCGTCGCGCACCGAGCGATGCAGGAACAGCACCGTCGCCGGTCCGGGCAGTGCGGCCAGGATCACCGATGCGACCAGGAACGCCGGCAAGACGTCGAGTATGTGGGCGAGCATGGGAAAAGTATCGCTGAGCAGCGCAAGTGATTAGTGCGCCTGGCCCGGTCGGGCGTCGCTTAGATTCGGGTCGTGCTCAACGAAACCGTCACGTCCGCGGACACCTGGCAGTCCTACCTCGTCCGGCTGGCCGCCGAAGCCGTCAGCCAAGGCCGCAGTGTGACGAGCATCGGGAATTTCTCGGCAGGCGCGTACGGGATGACCGGGGCAGCTGGGTCGCTGATGCTGGCCCTGGACCCCGAGCTCGTCACCACGCTGCAGACCAGGGCCGCCGACTGCGTATTCGTCTACTACGGGGTGGCGCACCCGAATGGCTCCGCGGAGATGCTGCTGGTCGACGCGTCGACCCCGCACCTCACCGGGATGGCCGGAAACGGCTTGATAGACGGGGTGAACCTGACGCCCGGTGCGATGCCCGAGCCGTATCTGCGGCAGCCGATACCGGTTGCCGGACAAGAGCTTTCGTCTGGGTGTGATCCAGAGCTGGTGCGTCGCATGATCCAAGGTGAGTTGCCCGATGTTCCCGCGACGGACCCGGAGCACATGGCAGCCGCCGAGCAGGTGTTCGGCCAACCGCTGCCGCCCGACGTTCGGGCGCTCTACGGTGCGGCGGCCTACGGCAGCTTCTGGCCGGCCGACGAAGACCAGGACCCCGAGTTGGCGACGATCACCCGCGGGATGCGGATCATGCCCCTCGACGACACCGAGGGACGCTCCTGGTTCCAGCCGCACCGGCGGTACCTGTCATGGATATTCGGCGCCGAGGCGGTCGTGCTGCCCGACCCGTTCGGTCAGGTTCAACCGCTCGGACATTCCGCGGCCTGGTTCGTCGTGGGGGACGACGAGGCCGGCGGCTACTTCGTCGTCGACATGGCGCCGGGCCCCAACGGCACCGTCGGGCAGCTGCTGCATGTGGACCGCGACGTCATGGCCGGCGCGCAGTGGCTGGCACCGTCGCTCACCGAATATCTGCAGAACGGCGCCGTCATCGATCCCTGGAGTAGGCCCGAACCCGAACTCGGCCTGGTCGCACGGGCGATGGCAGATGTCGGGCCGCAGACGGAAGTCCTGCACGTGTACGACCGTGACGCATCCCATGACCTCACGCCGCTGGTGGGCCACCCTCGTCTGCGGAGCCTGTTCGTCTCGTCGGCGACGGTCGGCGGCGTGGATGTGCTGACCCGGCTGCCGGCACTCGAATTCCTCTCGCTACCGGCGGCGACGTGGCGCACCGTCATCGATGAGGGGCGCATCCCGGACACGTTACAGGCGATCGGATTCTCCGACGCCGGGCGATCCGACGTCGCAGAACCGTTCCGCGAACTGATCGAGATCGCGAACCTGTTGCTGAACCATCGGGGACAGCCGCCGATCGAGGTGGTCCGGGTCTCGGGTGGCGCAGCCTGATCAGGAGGCCCGGTAGTTGGCCAACCAGCCCAGGATCGGCGCGGCGGACCGGGCCGAGGCGACGGCATAGACCTCTTCGTTGAGCAGCGCGTAGACCCGCTGGTCGCCGAAGCCGCGGTCGATGCGGTCGCGGACGAACGCCAGCTCCACCACGGACGCTGCGAATCGGGCCACGGCCTTGCCCGCCGGCCGGCCGCCTGCGCGCGTCGCCTCGTTGATCGCGCCCCTCCTGGTGCGCAAGGAGCCCAGCCAGGTCGCCTCGTTGTCGGTGATCAGGCCTGCCGCGACCATGCCGGACACCTTGGCGGCGACCAGGTGCTGCTCACGGCGGCGGCTGGCGATGGCGACCGCGATCATCAGGGCGAAGATCGGCACCATCCAGACCACGTAGACGGCGAAGTAAGCGCCCACGCCCAGTAGTGACGAACCGTTCCACAACCCGTGCATGACCACCGCGCCGAGGTACCCGGTCAGGATGCAACAGAACTTGGTCACCGACGAGCGCTGCTGCAGGGCGAAGTACACCCCGATCGCCGTCATCGTCGTGAACAGCGGGTGCGCGAACGGACCCATGATCAGCCGCATCCCTGCCGTCACCAATGAGCCGGCCAGCGAGTCCGCGTTGGCGATGTACATGATGTCTTCCAGCCAGGCGAATCCCACCCCGACGAGCCCGGCGTAGACCAGGCAGTCGGTCAGCGAATTCAGCTCGTTGCGGCGTCGGCCGGTCATCATGATCAGCAGGAACAAGCCCTTGGCGGCCTCCTCGATGAACGGAGCCCGGATGGCGGTCGAGTCGACGCTCTCCGGCAGAAAAGTTCCGGGAGCCAGCACCGAATCCCCGATCAGGCCCACTACCAGCGAGAGCAGCACCGCGATCGACGCACCCCACCCGAAGGCCATCAAGAGCAGCCGTGGCGGCTCGGGCTCCCAGCGGTCCAGCCATAGGTACGCGAACACCACGAGGGTCATGGTCGCGGTGGACAATACGAAACCGACGATGGCGCCCACCGGGTTGATCACCGTGAACAACAGCACCAGCAGGCCGGTGAGCACGCCGAACGCGATGAGGACACCCAGCGGCGCGCCCACCTTGCGGATCGGGCGCGGCATGGGCCCGGTGACCGGCAGCCAGGGTCGTGCCTGGGGGATCGGTGCAGGGGAGGGCGGTGGGAACTGCATCGGGGAGTACGCCACGATCGAAGGGTAGCGGCGAGGTTCCACGGGGACCGGGTTTGTCCTGCGTGTGCCCAGTCGAGTAGTCTCAGTAAGTACCTGTGTGCGCAGTTTGTCCGCACCCACCGGTCACCAATATCAGCAGTTCAATTGTCCCTACGAGTAAACCTGTCCGGAGCAACCCACCACATGCCAAGTCCCTCCGTCACGTCCCCGCAGGTAGCCGTCAACGACATCGGCTCCGCGGAAGACTTTCTCGCCGCCATCGACAAAACCATCAAATACTTCAACGATGGCGACATCGTCGAGGGAACCATCGTCAAGGTTGACCGTGACGAGGTCCTGCTCGACATCGGCTACAAGACCGAAGGTGTCATCCCTTCCCGCGAACTCTCCATCAAGCACGATGTCGACCCCAACGAGGTCGTTTCCGTGGGCGATGAGGTCGAGGCCCTCGTTCTCACCAAGGAGGACAAGGAAGGCCGCCTGATCCTGTCCAAGAAGCGGGCTCAGTACGAGCGCGCCTGGGGCACCATCGAGGAGCTCAAGGAGAAGGACGAGGCCGTCAAGGGCACCGTCATCGAGGTCGTCAAGGGCGGCCTGATCCTCGACATCGGCCTGCGTGGCTTCCTGCCTGCCTCCCTCGTCGAGATGCGTCGCGTCCGCGATCTGCAGCCGTACATCGGCAAGGAGATCGAGGCCAAGATCATCGAGCTCGACAAGAACCGCAACAACGTGGTGCTGAGCCGCCGCGCCTGGCTGGAGCAGACCCAGTCCGAGGTTCGCAGCGAGTTCCTCAACCAGCTCACCAAGGGTGCCATCCGCAAGGGTGTGGTGTCCTCGATCGTCAACTTCGGCGCGTTCGTCGACCTGGGCGGCGTGGACGGCCTGGTGCACGTCTCCGAGCTGTCCTGGAAGCACATCGATCACCCGTCCGAGGTGGTTCAGGTGGGCGACGAGGTCACCGTCGAGGTGCTCGACGTCGACATGGATCGCGAGCGGGTTTCGCTGTCGCTCAAGGCGACTCAGGAAGACCCGTGGCGCCACTTCGCCCGCACCCACGCGATCGGCCAGATCGTGCCGGGCAAGGTCACCAAGCTGGTGCCGTTCGGTGCGTTCGTCCGCGTCGAGGAGGGCATCGAGGGTCTGGTGCACATCTCGGAGCTGTCCGAGCGCCACGTCGAGGTCCCGGACCAGGTGGTCCAGGTGGGCGACGACGCGATGGTCAAGGTCATCGACATCGACCTGGAGCGTCGTCGTATCTCGCTGAGCCTCAAGCAGGCCAACGAGGACTACACCGAGGAGTTCGACCCGTCGAAGTACGGCATGGCCGACAGCTACGACGAGCAGGGCAACTACATCTTCCCCGAGGGCTTCGACGCCGAGAGCAACGAATGGCTCGAGGGCTTCGAGAAGCAGCGTGACGAGTGGGAGGCCCGGTACGCCGAGGCCGAGCGCCGCCACAAGATGCACACCACGCAGATGGAGAAGTTCGCCGCTGCGGAGGCCGAGGCCGCCAGTGCCCCGGTGTCCAACGGTTCGTCGCGCTCGGAGGAGTCGACCGGCGGAACGCTGGCCAGCGACGCTCAGCTCGCTGCGCTGCGCGAGAAGCTCGCGGGCAACGCCTAAGTAACGCAACAACAAATGCCCCGGCCGCTGGCCGGGGCATTTGTTGTCGGTGCCGGCGAACGTGAAGAAGATCGCGGCATTTCCGCGAAAAGTCGCCACCTACTTCACATTCGGCGACGGGATATGGTGTCCCAGTGCTTCGTATCGGGTTGACCGGCGGAATCGGCGCCGGAAAGTCAACGGTGTCGGCCACATTCGCAGACCTCGGCGGCATCGTCGTCGACGGGGATGTCATCGCGCGGGAGGTGGTCGAACCCGGCACCCAGGGGCTGGCGGCACTGGTCGAGGCGTTCGGGGACGGCATCCTGTTGCCGGACGGCGCGCTCAACCGGCCTGCGCTGGCGGCGGTGGCCTTCAGCGACGACGAGAAGCGCGCGACGTTGAACGGCATCGTGCACCCGCTGGTGGCGCACCGGCGCTCGGAGTTGATCGCCGCAGCGGCGGAGGATGCCGTGATCGTCGAGGACATCCCGCTGCTGGTGGAGTCCCAGATGGCGCCGATGTTCCCGCTGGTGGTGATCGTCAACGCCGACGTCGAGACGCGGGTCGAGCGGCTCACCGAATACCGCGGCTTCAGCGAGCAGGATGCCCGGGCCCGCGTCGCGGCGCAGGCCACCGAGGAACAGCGCCGGGCGGTGGCCGACGTCTGGCTGGACAACTCCGGGTCCGCAGGCGCGCTCGTCGAGCAGGCCCGCGGCCTCTGGCACGAGCGGATCCTGCCGTTCGCACACAATCTGCAGGAGCGCAAGCCCGCGCACGTGGTGCCCAAGGTGGTGCCCTACGACCCGACATGGCCCGATCAGGCGCGCCGCATCATCGCCCGGCTCAACACGGCCTGCGGGCACCGCGCGCTCCGCATCGATCACATCGGCTTGACGGCGGTGCCGGGGATGGATGCCAAGGATGTCATCGACATCCAGATCACGGTGAGTGCCATCGAGGTCGCCGACGAACTCGCGGAGCCGTTACTGGCCGCAGGCTATCCGCGGATCGAGTCGATCACGCACGACAACCTGCATTCCAGGCCGCATTCTGAAGATCCGACCATGTGGCACAAGCGTTTTCATGCCTCGGCAGATCCGGGCCGACCCACGAACGTGCATGTGCGGGTCGAGGGTTGGCACAACCAGCGATTCGCGTTGCTGTTCCGGGACTGGCTGGCGGCCAACCCCGGCGTGCAGCCGGAATACCTCGAGATCAAGCGGGCCGCGATGGGCGCGCCGGACTATGCCGAGGCCAAGGAACCGTGGTTCATGGATGCCTACCAGCGGGCCTGGCTCTGGGCCGACACCACCGGCTGGCAGCCCTAACCGGCGGCCGGCGGCTCGACAGGAGCCTGCGGTGGTACCGCGGCGTCGACGGGCCCGGTGCCGGGAGACAACGGAGCGCCGCACGCCAGGCTGCCGTAGGTCGGGTCGTCGTGCGGACGCGTCAGCCGCGGCGCGATCCAGGTGTCGGCCTGGGCGACGATCTGGTCGTCCACCAGGATCTCGCAGTGTAGGTTCGCCGAATACGGCCAGTCGATCGACACCGTCATGCCGGCGAGCTGGGGATTGGACACCACGCCGGTGGCTTCGAAGACCCGGCCCGGCAGCATCGTCGGGTTGGCGCTGTTGATGTTGTTGTCGTCGATCTTGTAGGAGACCATCGCGTTGCGCGACACCCCGTCGATCCTGGCCCGGTACGTGGCGTTGTGCAGTTGCTGGTCCGGCTGCGGCACCGCGCTGGGCTGGGGTGGGGCGTCGGGGTCTGCTCCCGCAGCGGCGGGAATCAACAGCGCGCCGAAGAGCAGTCCTGCCAGTGCGGCAGCCGTCACCCCGGCGTACTTAGTTGGGCTCATGATTGCCGACCTTACAAGGTCGGCCACGTCAGGGCCATGCCGTTGCCGGCAAGCCAGCGGTCGAGGTCGTAGCCGTTGCGGGCCAGGCCGTCGATGGCACCCGCGGCGGTCTCGATGGCCTGCTCGGCGGTCTCCGGGCTGAGCAGGCCGTGGCGCACCGCCGTCATCAGTTCGCCCACGTCGTCCAGCTCGACGCCGATCCCCGTGCGCACGACCAGGTCGAGGTAGTGGTCCTCCGAATACCACCTGGCGTCGCCCGCGGTGAACCGGCCGACGTCCAGGTAGAAGTCCTGGTCGCGCTCATGGCCCGGGTTGAAGTGGAAGATGGTCGCCCGCAGCCCCAGCGCAGGCAGCAGCCATGACTGCAGGTAGTGGAACTGCGCGCGGCCCGGGGTAGGGCGCGCGAGGTACAGGCCCCAGGGCTCGACGGTGTACACGTCGACTGCCCGCACGATCCCTTTCGGGTCGGTGTTCGTGCGGGCGACCAGGTCGAATGTCTCGTGCTTGGGCGGATGAATGGGGTCAGCCTACGCGGGCAGTGAACACCCCAGGAAGTTGTCGGAGGTCAGTTCTACCCTGGTGAACATGGCCTTCGCGACCGAACATCCCGTGCTTGCGTACTCGGAGTATCGCGCTGTCGACGAAGTGGTCCGCACCGGCGGCCGGTTCGAGGTGGTCAGCGAGTACGAGCCGGCCGGCGACCAGCCCGCCGCCATCGATGAGCTGCAACGCCGCATCGAAGCCGGCGAACGCGACGTGGTGCTGCTCGGTGCCACCGGTACGGGTAAGTCGGCCACCACGGCGTGGCTCATCGAGCGGTTGCAGCGGCCCACGCTGGTGATGGCGCCGAACAAGACACTCGCCGCGCAGCTCGCCAACGAGCTTCGGGAGATGCTGCCGCACAACGCGGTCGAGTACTTCGTCTCGTACTACGACTACTACCAACCCGAGGCGTACATCGCCCAGACTGACACGTACATCGAGAAGGACAGCTCGATCAACGACGATGTCGAGCGGCTGCGGCACTCGGCGACGTCCAGCCTGCTCTCGCGGCGCGACGTCGTTGTGGTCGCCTCGGTGTCCTGCATCTACGGCCTCGGTACCCCGCAGTCCTACCTGGACCGCTCGGTGGAGCTGTCCGTGGGCGACGAGGTGCCCCGCGACGGCCTGCTGCGACTGCTGGTGGATGTCCAGTACAACCGCAACGACATGGCGTTCACCCGGGGGACGTTCCGGGTGCGCGGCGACACCGTCGAGATCATCCCGTCGTACGAAGAGCTGGCGGTCCGTATCGAGTTCTTCTGCGACGAGATCGAGGCGCTGTACTACCTGCACCCGCTGACCGGCGACATCGTCCGCCAGGTCGATTCGCTGCGGATCTTCCCGGCCACCCACTACGTCGCCGGGCCCGAGCGCATGTCTCGTGCCATCGCGACCATCGAGGAGGAGCTGGAGGAGCGGCTGTCCGAACTGGAGCGTCAGGGCAAACTGCTGGAGGCGCAGCGGCTGCGGATGCGCACCAACTACGACGTCGAGATGATGAAGCAGGTCGGCTTCTGCTCGGGTATCGAGAACTACTCGCGCCACATCGACGGGCGTCCGGCAGGTTCGGCTCCGGCCTGCCTGCTCGACTACTTCCCCGAGGATTTCCTGCTGGTCATCGACGAGTCACACGTGACCGTCCCGCAGATCGGCGGCATGTACGAGGGTGACATGTCCCGCAAGCGCAACCTGGTGGACTTCGGCTTCCGGCTCCCGTCCGCGGTCGACAACCGGCCGTTGACGTGGGAGGAGTTCGCCGGCCGGATCGGTCAGACCGTCTACCTGTCGGCCACCCCCGGCCCGTACGAGATCGGCCAGGCCGGCGGCGAGTTCGTCGAACAGGTCATCCGTCCGACCGGGTTGGTGGATCCCCAGGTGATCGTCAAGCCCACGAAGGGGCAGATCGACGACCTGATCGGCGAGATCCGCGTCCGCACCGAACGCGACGAGCGCGTGCTGGTGACCACCCTGACCAAGAAGATGGCCGAGGACCTCACCGACTACCTGCTGGAACTCGGTATCCGGGTGCGCTACCTGCACTCCGAGGTCGACACCCTGCGCCGGGTCGAACTGCTGCGGCAACTGCGGTTGGGGGAGTACGACGTGTTGGTCGGCATCAACCTGCTCCGCGAGGGTCTCGACCTTCCCGAGGTGTCGCTGGTGTCGATTCTCGACGCCGACAAGGAGGGGTTCCTGCGGTCGACCCGCAGCCTGATCCAGACCATCGGTCGCGCGGCGCGCAACGTGTCCGGCGAGGTGCACATGTACGCCGACAAGATCACCGACTCGATGCGTGAGGCCATCGACGAGACCGAGCGGCGCCGGGCCAAGCAGATCGCCTACAACGAAGCCAACGGCATCGATCCAAAGCCGTTGCGCAAGAAGATCGCCGACATCCTCGACCAGGTCTACCGCGAGGCCGACGACACCGAGGCGGTCGAGGTCGGCGGATCCGGGCGCAACGCGTCGCGCGGGCGCCGCGCGCAAGGCGCGCCGGGCCGCGCGGTCAGTGCCGGCATCGTCGAGGGTCGTGACACCTCGAACATGCCGCGAGCCGAATTGGCGGATCTCATCAAGGATCTGACCGAGCAGATGATGACGGCGGCGCGCGACCTGCAGTTCGAACTGGCCGCCCGCATCCGCGACGAGGTCGCGGACCTGAAAAAGGAGTTGCGGGGTATGGACGCAGCGGGTCTTAAATAGGCCCCGTGTCCATCCTGTCCAGGCCCGTGGTGGCCGACGCTCTCGCGCGTCTGTTCTCGTCCACCGTCAACCCGGCGCCGAAACCCGGCGTCCGCTTCCCCGAAATCCCGGGCGACACAACGTCGGTGGTGATTCCCACCCGGTACGGAGATACCGCCGCGACCATCTACCGGCCGGAAGCCGGTGGCGCAGCGCCCGCGGTGTACGTCAACGTGCACGGTGGCGGCTTCGTCGTGGGACACCGTGACCAGGACGATCCGTGGTGCCGCTACCTCGCCGCACACGCGAACGTCGTTGTCGTCAATACCGATTACGTGCTCGCCCCGCGACACCGGTTTCCGGCGCCCGTCGAGCAGATCTACGACGTCCTCGTCTGGGCGTCGGCCGCCGAGCGGGACTGGGACGGCACCCGGCTCTGCGTCGGCGGGCAGAGCGCCGGAGGCAGCCTGTCCGCGGCAGCGGCGCGGCTGGCCCTGGAACGCGGCGGCCCCGACATCGCGCTGCAGGTGCTGCACTATCCGCCGCTGGATCTGGTGACCGCGACCCGGGACAAGAGCTCGCCGCTGGGCGCCAAGGCCGTGCTGCGGCCGTGGATGGGCGAGGTGTTCGACACCGCGTACATCCCCGATCCGGTGCGACGTGCCGATCGGCTCGCCTCACCGGCCTGCGGGGACAACGCCGACGGCATCGACGGCATCGCGCCCGCACTCGTGATCACCGCCGAGTACGACCGGCTGATGGCCGAGGCCTGGCGTTACGCCCAGAAGTTGGATGCCGTCGGAGCCCTGGCCGAGTATCACGAAGTACGCGGTGTCGACCACGGCTACAACATCATGAGCAACGCGGGCGACGTCACCCGGCAGGTGTACGACGTGATCGCCGGACACGTCACCCGGGTGACCGCGGCACGGAAATGAGCCGACCTTGACCTCAATGGCGGTTGAGCTCCTAACGTCACTGCCGTGACCGAGACCGTGACGGCCGAAGCCGAGGGCACCTGGCGGCAGCTACTGGGGGCCAGACACCTCGGTGCTTCGACCGTGCTGGCCGGTGGCGTCCTGCTGTACGCCACCAACGAATTCATCACCATCAGTTTGCTGCCCAGCGCCGTCACCGACATCGGTGGCCATCGCTTGTACGCGTGGGTGACCACGGTGTACCTGGTGGCGTCGGTGGTCGCGGCGACGACGGTGCACTCGGTGCTGATGCGGATGGGCCCGCGTCGGGCGTATCTGCTCGGCCTCGCGGTGTTCTGCGCAGGAAGCCTGGGATGTGCCCTGGCGCCCAGCATGCCGCTGCTGCTCGCGAGCCGCACGGTGCAGGGTTTCGCAGGCGGGTTGCTGGCCGGGCTGGGCTACGCCGTCATCAACACCGCCCTGCCGAAGAGCTTGTGGACCAAGGCTTCCGCGCTGGTTTCGGCGATGTGGGGAGTGGGCACGGTGATCGGCCCGGCTGCCGGTGGATTGTTCGCGCAGTGGGGCCTGTGGCGGTGGGCGTTCGGGGTGCTCGCAGCGCTGACCGCGGCGATGGCGGTGCTGGTGCCGTTCGCACTTCCTGGCAGGGACCGGGCCGAATCGCGACCGCCGGTGCCGGGGATCCCGGTGTGGTCGCTGGTGCTGCTGGGTGCGGCGGCGATGGCGGTCAGCGTGGCCGGTGTCCCGCACGACCCGCGGGCCACCGTGGCGATGCTGATGGTCGGTCTCGCCCTGGTCGGCTGCTTCCTGGTGGTCGATCGGCGCGTCGCCTCGAGTGTGTTGCCGCCCAGCGCTTTCGGTCCCGGCCCGCTCAAATGGATCTACCTGACCCTGGGTGTGCTGATGGCCGCCACGATGGTCGACACCTATGTGCCGTTGTTCGCCCAACGGCTGGCTCACCTCACGCCGGTTGTGGCGGGCTTTTTCGGGGCGGTGCTCTCGGTCGGCTGGACCGTCGGCGAGCTCGTCAGCGCGTCCGTCCGCAACGAGCGGGTGTTGGTGCGGACGGTCGCGTTGGCACCGATCGTGGTGGCGGTGGGCCTGGCGTCGGCCGCCGCGCTGGTCCGCAGCGGAATGGCACCAGCCCTGGTGGCAGGGTGGGCCGCGGCACTGCTGCTCGCCGGCATCGGCATCGGCAGTGCCTGGCCACATTTGTCGGCTTGGGCGATGAGCAGTGTGGACGACCCGGCGGAAGGGCCGGCCGCAGCGGCGGCCATCAACACCGTGCAGCTGATCTGTGGGGCGTTCGGTGCCGGGCTCACCGGTGTCGTGGTCAACCTGGCCGACGGCAGCGACGTGTTCGCCGCGAGGTGCCTCTTCATCAGTCTCGCGGCCGTGGCCGCCGTGGGCGCGGTGGCGTCGGTGCGCGCCGGGCGCCGCTGACGCCTACTCCGCGTCGGTGTCGAACTGGTGGACGGCGGTCACGCCGTCGATACCGGCCAGCACGGTCGGTGCTGCGAGGATCCCGCTGCCCGACAGCGTCAGCATCACCCCGCACTGACCGGCCCCGCCGGGCGGACCCTGCGGGGCGTCGGCGGCCAGATCCGTCAGCTGCCATTGCCTGCGCTCGCAGGCCTGGAGCAGTTCGTGCATCACACCGCGCCCGTCGGCATAGGTGACATGCATGCGGATCGACCCGCCCAGGCGCGCCGTGAGCCGTCTGACCACGGGCATGAAGCCCAGCACGATCAGGAAGTGCATCGCCGTCACCGTGCAGGCAAGCAGGAAAAGCCCGGCGCCTGCGGCCATTCCGATCGCCGCGGACTCCCATACCGCGGCGGCGGTGGTCAGGCCGTGTACCGAGCCGCGTCGGACGATGATGATGCCGGCACCGAGAAAGCCTATGCCGGAGACGATCTGGGCCGCCACCCGTGATGGGTCGACCTCGACCAGACCCGTCGACAGCACGTCGCTGAAGCCGTACTTGCTGACCAGCAGGATCAGCGCGGCCGCAGTACCGACAATGGTTTGGGTGCGCAGCCCGGCGGCTTTGCCCTGGACTTCGCGTTCCAACCCGATCAACGCCGTCAGCCCGAACGCGACGAACAGTTCGGCGATCTGACGCGAACCTTGCCCCGCGCCGCCGAAGAACGCCGGGTCGGCCAGCCAGAGATCCATGTCGATCAAGTTAGCGCGCGCACGATGACTTTTGGCGGCAGCTGAGGTCTGTTTTCACATAGGCCGACAACTGACGAGGAGCACATTCATGTCTGCACAACCCGTTGCCTATCCTGACGTCGCCACCCGGCAGGAGTGGCTCCAGGCGCGCACAAAGCTGCTGGCCCGCGAACGCGAGGTGACCCATCTGCGCGATGCCGTCAACGCCGAGCGCCGGCGGCTGCCGATGGTGCCGGTCACCGAGAACTACGTGTTCGAGGGTCCCGACGGCGAGGTAACCCTGCTGGACATGTTCGAGGGGCGCAGCCAGCTCTATATTCACCACTTCATGTGGATCGACGCGGTCGACGCCGGCTGCCCGAGTTGCACCGCCGCGGCGGATCTGACGTTCACCGATGAGGACCGAAAGCTGTTGCACGGCAAGGATGTCACGTTCGCATGTGTGTCGCGGGCACCGTATGCGAGCATCGCCGCCTACCGCGATCAGCACGGCTGGACGTTCCCGTGGTACTCGTCGCGCGACGGCGATTTCACCTACGACTATCACGTGACGCTCGACCCGTCGCGCGCCCCGATCGAGTACAACTACAAGTCGCTCGACGAGTTGCACGCCGACGGCTTCTCAGATGCCGACCTGCGCGGCGACTGGCCCGGTGCCAGCGTTTTCCTGCGCCGCGGCGACGACGTGTTCCACACGTACTCGGCGTATGCGCGCGGTCTGGATCATTCCGCGGTGGGCTATCCGTTCCTGGATCTGACGCCGTACGGCCGCCAGGAACCGTGGGAGGACTCGCCCGCCGGGTGGCCCCAGGGCGGCCCGGCGGTGGGCAGGCCGGTAGGGGCGGACGAGGGTTAGCGATCATCAAGATCGAAACGGTGGGCGGGCGGGGCTGCGGCTGGCACTGTGATGGGCAGTGCGGGTGTGGCTGAGTGGCTAGGCACCGGCCTGCAAAGCCGTTAACGCGGGTTCGAATCCCGTCACTCGCTCGCATGCGTCAGGGGAGGTCGGGCGGTATCTCGACGATCATCGAGGTGCCGCCCGACCACCCTGATGTCGACTCTCGTCGCCCAACCGGGGTGGGTCTCGGTACGGGTTCTACTACCCTTTCGAGTCACGGCTAGGGTCGCGTGGTGTGACGAGATCGTTGGAGCGGCCGTGGGATGAGCGGTCGGCGGACATACCGGCCGATGTCCGGGTGCGCGGCGCCCGCGAGCACAACCTCAAGAACGTCGATGTCGACGTTCCGCGGGACGCCCTGGTGGTGTTCACCGGTGTGTCCGGGTCGGGTAAGTCATCACTGGCATTCGGCACGTTGTTCGCCGAGTCGCAGCGCCGCTATCTGGAATCGGTGGCTCCGTACGCACGTCGTCTGATCGACCAGGTGGGTGTTCCCGACGTCGACTCCATCGAGGGCATGCCGCCCGCGGTGGCCCTGCAGCAAAACCGAGGGGCGGGCAGCGCGCGGTCGTCGGTGGGCAGCGTGACGACGCTGTCGAGCCTGGTCCGCATGCTCTACTCGCGTGCCGGGCACTATCCGGCCGACCAGCCCATGCTGTTCGCGGAGGATTTCTCGCCGAACACCGTGCCGGGTGCGTGCCCGACTTGTCACGGCATCGGCCGGGTGTACGAGGTGCCCGAGGAACTCATGGTGCCCGATCCGTCGCTGACCATCCGCGACCGGGCCATCGCGGCGTGGCCTGCGGCATGGCACGGGCAGAACCTGCGCGACATCCTGGTGTCCCTGGGTTACGACGTCGACACGCCGTGGAAAGACCTGCCGAAGAAGGATCGGGACTGGATCCTCTACACCGACGAACGGCCGACCGTGCCGGTGTACGCGGGGTTCACCCCGGCGCAGACGCGGCGGGCTGTGGCCATGGAGATGGAGCCCAGCTACCAGGGCACCTTCACCGGCGCCCGGCGCTACGTCCTGGACACCTTCGCCAACACCAAGAGCGCGCAGATGAAGAAGCGCGTTTCCCAGTTCGTCCGTGGCGCGGTCTGTTCGACGTGTGACGGCAAGCTGATCAAGCCCGAGGCGTTGTCGGTCACGTTCGAGGGATTCGACATCGCGGAGCTGTCCGGCCTGACCCTGAATCGGCTCGCCGAGCTGTTGGAACCCGTGGCGGCCGGCACACCGACGCATCACGCGGATTCCGATCTCGCCGTCGAAAAGCGTGCCGCCGCTGGACGTTTGGCGGCCGAGTTGCTGGAGCGGCTGCACCCGATCATGGATCTGGGGCTGGGCTACCTGTCGCTGGACCGCAGCACCCCGACGTTGTCGTCGGGGGAACTGCAGCGGCTGCGCCTGGCCACGCAGCTGTCGTCCCAGCTGTTCGGCGTGGTGTACGTGCTCGACGAACCATCGGCCGGGCTGCACCCGCGCGACCGGGACGCGCTGCTGGGGATCTTGCAGGGGCTGAAGCGACGCGGTAACAGCGTCTTCCTCGTCGAGCATTCGCTCGACATCATCGGCGCCGCGGACTGGTTGGTCGACATCGGACCCGGCGCAGGCGAGCGCGGCGGCCAGATCCTCTACAGCGGCCCGCCGGAAGGTCTGCGGCAGGTAGATGAATCCTCCACGCGCCGTTACCTTTTCGGTTTGACCAAGCCGGTGGCGCGCACCCCGCGCGAGCCTGGCGGCTGGCTGCGGCTGGAACATGTGAGCCGCAACAACCTTCACGACGTGGCGGTGTCGTTCCCGCTGAAATGTCTGACCGCCGTCACCGGAATATCCGGCGCCGGAAAATCGAGCCTGGTGAGTCAGGCGCTGCCGACGCTGGTCGCCGAGTACCTGGGCGCCCCCGTGACGGGTGCGACCGACGAAACGTCCGACGACGACGATCTGCTGCTGGCAGGCGATTCCGCGCCGGTCGACGGCAAGATCGTCGGCGACATCGGCGGCTTGCGGCGCGTGGTGAGCATCGACCAAAAGCCCATCGGCCGCACACCGCGGTCCAACGTCGCCACCTACACCGGCATGTTCGACCACATCCGCCGCCGCTTCGCCGAGACACCGGAATCGCGCAGCCGCGGTTACAAGGCCGGGCGGTTCTCCTTCAACGTCGCGTCGGGGCGGTGCCCGACCTGTGAGGGTGAGGGGTGGGTGATGGTCGAGTTGCTGTTCCTTCCCAGCGTCTACACCCCCTGCTCGGACTGCGACGGAACGCGCTACAAGGCAAGCACTTTGGAGATCACCTGGCGTGATCGCAACATCGCCGAGATCCTCGATATGGGTGTCGAGCAGGCACGCGACTTCTTCGAGGGAGAAGCCGAGATCCTGCGCTCCCTGACGGTGCTCTGTGATGTCGGGCTGGGCTATCTGCGGCTGGGGCAGCCCGCGACCGAGCTGTCCGGCGGCGAGGCCCAACGTGTCAAGCTCGCCACCGAACTGCAACGGGCACACCGCGGCGACGCGCTCTACCTGCTCGACGAACCGTCCGCGGGTTTGCATCCCGCCGACACCGACCGGCTGATGGTGCACTTGCAGAAGCTGGTGGATGCAGGCAACACGGTGGTCGTCGTCGAACTCGACATGCGTGTCGTCGCACAGGCCGACTACGTCATCGACCTCGGGCCGGGTGCCGGAGGCGACGGCGGTCGTGTGGTCGCCACCGGGACGCCGGCACAGGCGTCGACCCACGCCGACAGTGCCAGTGCCTCCTACCTCGCCGAGGCACTGAAGCTGGCGGCGAGCCCGTCCTGATGCCCCTGCCGCAGCTCGCCGACATCCTCACGACTCTGGACCTCACCGAATCCGGCGACGACATGTTCATCGCCGAGCAGATCGACAATGCCGACCATCACATCATCGGTGGTCACATCGCGGCGCAAGCGCTGATGGCGGCCAGTCGCACCGCGGCGGGCCGGCTGCCGCACAGCGTGCATGTCTATCTCCTGCGGGCCGGCGATGCCCGCCACCCGGTGCAGATGAGGGTTTCGCGGCTGCGCGACGGGGGCGCGTTGTCGACGCGGCAGGTCACCGCGCACCAGGACGGGGAAATCCTGCTGGAGGCACTGGCCTCGTTCAGCGCACCTGTCGACAGCGCCGAGTATCAGCAGTCCTTGCCGGAGGTTCCGGACCCGGAATCGCTGCCCGCCGTTGAGGATCAGCTGCGCGCGTATGCCGATGAGTTCGGCGGATTCTGGGTGCTGCCGCAAGCCATCGAGCGGCGCTACGTCGACGCGCCGCCCAGGTTGGCGATGGATCTGCCCTCGCCTCCCGCGCGAACCCGAATGTGGTGGCGCCCAGCCGAATCGGTGTCCGACGATCCGATCCTCAACAGCTGCCTGCTCACCTATGTCTCGGGCACCACGATGCTGGAAGCGGCGATGACGATGCGGCGGACCTCCCAGCTCAGATCGTTCTCGGCGCTCATCGATCACGCCGTCTGGTTCCAGCGGCCGGCCGACCTGTCCGATTGGGTGCTCTCCGATCAGGTGTCGCCCAGCGGAATTCACGGGCGCGGGCTCGCCAGTGCGACGATGTACAACCGCGCGGGCCAACTCGTCTGCACTGCCACCCAGGAGTTGTACTTCGGTCGCGACCGGGCGCGCTAGCGTCGTCAAAGCCCTTGGCGGCTAATTACTTTGGTCACCGAACGTGAGCTGCGTCATGAAATGCGGCCTGCCGGGCGTTGGCGACGTCGGTGCGACGCGCGTAGCGTGGGTCACGGTTGGTGTCAATTCGGCGGCCGCTGCGGTTAACATCAGTCCCGGTAGACGTCACCGGGCGGAGAACGCCGGTTGTTTTGCCGGTTGTGCGTACGGGTGTCGTGAATCGTGCCCGTGCCCAGTCGGCACCGGGTTACTGTCGCGGATGGCGTTGCAACTGACACTGGGAGGGTATGGATGAGCGCCTATCGCACCGTGGTGGTCGGTACGGACGGATCTGATTCGTCGCTGCGTGCTGTGGACCGCGCCGGTCAGATCGCCGCCGGGTCGAACGCGAAGCTGATCGTGGCGACCGCGTACTTCCCCCAGAGCGAAGATCAGCGCGCCGCCGACGTGCTCAAGGACGAGGGCTACCAGATGGCGGGCAATGCCCCCATCTACGCCATCCTGCGTGAGGCGACCGAGCGTGCCAAGGCCGCCGGTGCCACCGACATCGAGGAGCGTCCGGTCGTCGGCGCCCCGGTGGACGCCCTGGTCGAGCTGGCCGAGGACGTCAAGGCAGACCTGCTCGTGGTCGGCAACGTGGGCCTGAGCACCATCGCCGGCCGGCTGCTCGGCTCGGTACCCGCGAACGTGGCACGCCGGTCCAAGACCGACGTGCTCATCGTCCACACCAGCTAGCGGCCTACCAGCCGCGCGCTCGCCACTCGGACAGGCTGGGCCGCTCGGCGCCCAGCGTGGTGTCGTCGCCGTGTCCGGGGTGGACGACCGTGTTGTCGTCGTAGACGTCGAAGACCTTGCTGGTCACATCGCCCAGCAGGGTTTCGAAATCGCCGGGTTGCCATGTCTTGCCGACCCCGCCCGGAAACAGGCAGTCGCCGGTGAACAGGTGTGTCACGCCGTCGGACGATTTCAGGGCCAGCGCGACCGAACCCGGGGTGTGTCCCCGCAGGTGGATCACGTCGAGCGTGAGGTCACCGATGGTGATGGTGTCCCCGTCGGCCAAGATGCGGTCGGGCTTCACCGGCAGGGCTTCGGCGTCGAGTTGATGCGCGGCGGTCGGGGCACCAGTGGCCTTCGCCACTGCTGACAGTGCCTGCACATGGTCGAAATGCTGGTGGCTGGTGACGATCAGATCCAGCTTGGGGGCGTTGGCCTTGATGAGTTCCAGCAGCGCGTCGGCGTCGTTGGCGGCGTCGATGAGCAGGGTGTCTCCGGTCTTCGTGCTGGTCACCAGGTAGGCGTTGTTGTCCATCGGGCCCACCGACGCCTTGACGATCGTCGCCCCGCCCGCGGTGCGCCGTGCGGCCGTGTGCGGCTCGACGTGGCCGGTGTAGGTGTCGCTGACGGTGATGCTGGGAGGAGTCACCCCATCACGGTATCGGGCTTGTCGGTGGTCGCACATAGCATGGGCGTGAAGTATGCCGTCTGAAAGGAAGCGCGTGGCTGACCGCCTGATCGTGAAGGGTGCCCGCGAGCACAACCTGCGAGGAGTGGACCTCGACCTGCCGCGTGACGCGCTGATCGTGTTCACGGGACTGTCCGGGTCGGGCAAGTCCTCGCTGGCGTTCGACACCATCTTTGCTGAGGGGCAGCGTCGCTACGTCGAATCGCTGTCGGCGTACGCGAGGCAGTTCCTCGGCCAGATGGACAAGCCCGATGTCGACTTCATCGAGGGCCTCTCGCCCGCGGTGTCCATCGACCAGAAGTCCACCAACCGCAACCCGCGGTCGACCGTCGGCACCATCACCGAGGTCTACGACTATCTGCGTCTGCTGTACGCCCGCGCGGGCACGCCGCACTGCCCGGTCTGTGGTGAGCGCATCGCCCGGCAGACCCCGCAGCAGATCGTCGACCAGGTGCTGGCCATGGACGAGGGGCTGCGGTTCCAGGTGCTCGCCCCGGTGGTGCGCACGCGCAAGGGCGAGTTCGTCGACCTGTTCGACAAGCTCAACACCCAGGGTTACAGCCGCGTGCGGGTCGACGGTGTGGTGCATCCGCTGACCGATCCGCCGAAGCTCAAGAAGCAGGAGAAGCACGACATCGAGGTGGTGGTCGACCGGTTGACGGTCAAGGCCAGCGCCAAGCAGCGGCTCACCGACTCGGTGGAGACTGCGCTGAACCTCGCTGACGGCATCGTGGTGCTGGAGTTCGTCGACCGTGAGGACGACCATCCGCACCGCGAGCAGCGGTTCTCCGAGAAGCTGGCGTGTCCCAACGGGCATCCGCTGGCCGTCGACGATCTGGAACCCCGGTCGTTCTCGTTCAACTCGCCGTACGGTGCCTGCCCGGAGTGCACGGGCCTGGGCATCCGCAAAGAGGTCGACCCCGACCTCGTGGTGCCCGATCCCGAGCTGACCCTGGCCGAGGGTGCCGTCGCGCCGTGGGCGGTGGGGCAGTCTGCCGAGTACTTCACCCGCATGCTGTCGGGTCTGGGGGACCAGCTCGGCTTCGACATCGACACGCCGTGGAAGAAGCTTCCGGCCAAGGCGCGCAAGGCGATTCTGGAAGGCTCGGATCACCAGGTGCACGTCCGGTACAAGAACCGGTACGGGCGCACGCGGTCCTACTACGCCGACTTCGAAGGCGTCATGGCCTTCCTGCAGAGGCGCATGGAGCAGACCGACTCGGAGCAGATGAAGGAACGTTACGAGGGTTTCATGCGCGACATCCCGTGCCCGGAGTGCAACGGCACGCGGCTCAAGCCGGAGATCCTCGCGGTCACCCTGGCGGCGGGGGACTACGGTGCCAAGTCCATCGCTCAGGTCGCCGAGCTCTCCATCGCCGACTGCGCCGACTTCCTCAACGCGCTGACCCTGGGCCACCGCGAGCAGGCCATCGCCGGGCAGGTGCTCAAGGAGATCCAGTCTCGGCTGGGCTTCCTGCTCGATGTCGGTCTGGACTACCTGTCGCTGTCGCGGGCGGCGGCGACGCTGTCCGGCGGTGAGGCACAACGCATCCGGTTGGCCACCCAGATCGGCTCGGGTCTGGTCGGTGTGCTCTATGTCCTCGACGAGCCGTCCATCGGGCTGCATCAGCGTGACAACCGCAGGCTCATCGACACCCTGGTGCGCCTGCGCGATCTCGGCAACACGCTCATCGTCGTCGAGCACGACCTCGACACCATCGCGCATGCCGACTGGGTCGTCGACATCGGGCCGTTTGCCGGCGAGCACGGTGGCCGCATCGTGCACAGCGGCACCTACGACGAGTTGCTGCGTAACTCCGAATCACTCACCGGTGCTTACCTTTCCGGCAGGGAGAGCATCGAGGTGCCCGCGCTACGGCGGCCCACCGACAAGCGCCGTCAGATCACCGTGGTCGGGGCCAGGGAAAACAACCTCAAAGAGATCGACGTGGCCTTTCCGCTGGGCGTGCTGACCTCGGTGACGGGCGTGTCCGGGTCCGGCAAGTCGACTCTGGTCAACGACATCCTGGCCTCGGTGATGGCCAACAAGCTCAACGGCGCCCGGCAGGTGCCGGGCCGGCACACCCGGGTCAACGGGCTGGACCAGCTCGACAAGCTGGTGCGGGTCGACCAGTCGCCCATCGGCCGCACGCCGCGGTCCAACCCGGCGACCTACACCGGGGTGTTCGACAAGATCCGCTCGCTGTTCGCGGCCACCACCGAGGCGAAAGTCCGTGGTTACCAACCGGGCCGGTTCTCGTTCAACGTCAAGGGCGGCCGCTGCGAGGCCTGCTCGGGTGACGGCACCATCAAGATCGAGATGAACTTCCTGCCCGACGTGTACGTGCCGTGCGAGGTGTGCCACGGCGCCCGGTACAACCGGGAAACCCTCGAGGTGCACTACAAGGGCAAGACCATCTCGGAGGTGCTCGACATGTCCATCGAGGAGGCCACCGAGTTCTTCGAGCCGATCTCCTCGATCCACCGCTACCTCAAGACGCTGGTCGATGTCGGCCTGGGCTACGTGCGGCTGGGCCAGCCCGCGCCGACGCTCTCCGGCGGCGAGGCGCAGCGCGTCAAGCTGGCGGCCGAGCTGCAGAAGCGGTCCACCGGGCGCACGGTCTACATCCTCGACGAGCCCACCACGGGTCTGCATTTCGAGGACATCCGCAAGCTGCTCAAAGTGATCAACGGCCTTGTCGACAAAGGCAATACGGTCATCGTCATCGAGCACAACCTCGATGTCATCAAGACCTCCGACTGGATCGTCGACATGGGGCCCGAAGGCGGGGCCGGCGGCGGCACCGTCGTGGCATCCGGTACCCCCGAGGACGTGGCTGCCAACCCGGACAGCTACACGGGCCACTTCCTGACCGAACTGCTCGACGACGTGCCCGCAGCCAAACCCAAGCGTCGCAAGGTCAGCGCCTGACCGTCAGTTCATGGTGTGGTAGCTCTGGAACGCAAACCAATGCGGGCCAAGGCGTTTCACTGAGGCCATGACATAGTCGCCCGCGGCGTGGTGCACGGTCTGCGGCGCGCTGCCGTCGACGCTGTAGGCGAACCCGTCGGCGCCGTTCATGTCGTCGCGGCGGGAGAAGTCGACGAAGTTGTCCGTGCGGCGTGAGATGTCCTCGACGGTGTAGCCGCCGATGTGGTGGGGCTGGTGTCCGAAGGTCTCGTCGCTCTCGAATGCGGTCAGGGCCGCCTCGAACGATGGCTGCGCCACCCACCAATGCAGTTGCAGCGGAATGCTCGTGCACGCCAAAGCGATCCCCGCGACGATCAGGACCGGGCAGGCCAGCATCGCCACCCAGTCCCGGCGGGCGGCCCTGCGGCGCAGCGCTATACCGATGACACACCAGACGACGAACAACGGAACCAGCGCCAGGGCGGCGATATAGAACGCATCGGATGGTTCACCCGGAAAGCTCATACCGTAGAGCAGGCCGAGGACCGCACTTGCGGTCAGGACCAGCAGCACCCAGCTCGCGATGCGCATCAACGTGCCTTCGACAGCGGCGACGGAAAACGGGGCTTGATCCGCACGCCGGCGAGCCACTCGGTCAGGGCGTCGGCGCGGCGCTGCAACTGCCGGGTGCCGTCGCGGCCGATCTCGTCGAGAAGGTGCAGCTCGACCCGGCCGTCGGCGCCCTGACCCCAGCCGCCCACGACCCGGCCGTTCCACCATGCGGTGGGCCCGGCATTGCCGTTGCTGTCGAACACCTGGCTGCGGTGCCCGCCGAGATACCAGTCGCGGTCGAACCAGCCCATCGTGGTGACGTCGAGCCCGGGCAGCAGCGCGCCCCACGGTTCGGGCTCCGGCTCGACGTCGAGATCGTCGGGCAGCGCATAGCCTGCGATGCCGTCCAGATCGACCTCGACCGCGTCGATGTCCCGCAGCGCAGTGCGGGCCCAGGTCAAGGTGTTGCCGAACCACCACTTGATGTCGGTGAGGGTGGCAGGCCCGAATGTGCGCAGCCAGGTCCGGACCAGCTGCGCCCTGGCGAGCTCCGGATCGGCTGCGGCACCCGTGGTGCCGAGCCAGTCCGACATCGCCGCCCAACGTGGTCTCGACGTGGTCCAGGCCCCGTCGTTGGGCCCTCGGACGATGTCACCGCGTACCCCCAGGACTGTCAGAACTCTTGGTGCCAAAGGGGTTTCCCCGCCCCAACTCCGGTCCGGGGCAGGATCGTAACTGCCGTGCAGTGCCGGTAGCGCAGCGCGCAGTTGCGCCGCGGGCGTGGGTCCCTGCTCACGCAGGTGGCTCACCACCGCATCGCACGCGGTGTCCAGCCAGCGTGACCCGTCGGCGGCCACGCCGGCCTTCTGGGCATCGGCGATCAGCCGGCGCCGCTCGTTGTCGGCCACCCGGTCACTGGCCGCGGCCTGCACCGCCGGCAGGTCCTGGGTGCGGACAACCCACAGCGTGCGACGCATCGCGAGGTGTTTGACCACCGTGCGCTGCTGATACAGCTGCGCATCGAGATCGGTCACGGTGAAACCGGACAGCCGGGCCCACAGTGACAGGTAGGGCGTCGCCGGGTCAGTGGCGTGCAGGCCGACGAAATCGGCGGTGACAGCGGGCACCGAGGGGCCCGGCCGGCTCAGGAAGTGGCGTCGGGCCAGCCGCGCCCGCCGCTCGGCCGGCGTGAAGGTGCGCACCGGTCAGGAATCGCCGTGTTCGCGCATGGACTCCCGAATCTGTTGCAGGCGTTCGGCGGCCGCCTTCTGCCGGGCGTCGTACTGCTCCTCGACCGCGCGTCCATCGGGAGTCTCGGCGGCCAGTTCGGAAGCGCCGATCGCGGTGCCGTAGCGCGACTCGATCTTCTCCCGCACCGAATCGAACGTCGGCACCCCGTCGGCGGTGTACCCGGGCTCTTCGGGTGCAGAAGGCAAGGCTGGCTCGTCTGTCACCCACCCCACGTTACCTGCGACAACCGACATTTCTTGGGATCGGTAGCGGTGCCGCCCGCCAAGACTTGGGACACGACGGAGCCATGGGGGCGACGCGAAGGACGAAGGGAAGACGGCAATGACCGCAAAGACGATCAACCGGGTTATCGCAGGCGCCATGGGACTGGCCGCTGTCGGCGCGGTGGTGGTGGGCTGCTCGAGCGACAAGTCCACAGCCGCCGGTGCCAAGGTGAGCACAGGTGGAAACACCGCGGTCAAGGTGGACGGATCCGACCTGGCCGGCCTGGACCTCAACTCGGTGACCTGCGTGAAGCAGGCCGGCAAGATCACCGTGGCCAGCGGCGCCGTCGGCGGCCAGCAGGGGCTCGGTGTCGTGATGACCGACGAGGCCACCCCGAAGGTGCAGTCCCTGGGATTGGTGTACGACGGCAGCGCCCTGTCGGTCAGCGACAACATGGGCGTCAAGGTCGGCTCGGCCGATGTCAAGGTGGACGGCAGCACCTACACGATCAGCGGTGAGGCGTCGGGCGCCGACATGAAGAACCCGATGGCCGGGATGATCACCAAGCCGTTCACCATCACGGTGAGCTGCAGCTGACCCACCCCGACAGCGGCGGGCGTGTCCGCAGGTGCCGAGCAATCCACCCGGTACGCCCGCCGCGTTCCTATGATGCGGATGTGACGATCATCGGCGACCTGGAGCGCGCGCGTCACTTGGCCCTGGCCGCCGAAGAGGGCGCCGCCAAGGAGCTGCTGCTGTCGTTGATGCCGCAGATCGAGCAGGCCGACCGCGACGATTACGCGCTCGAGGTGTTCGCCCAACTCGGCGAGATTTATCTGGTGCGCACCGCGTACGACGGTGTGGTGGAAGGCATCCGGCGCATCCGGGAGTGCCTGGCCGTCCACACGGAGATTCGGGCGGGCGCCAGGCCCGAGGAGGCCGCCAAGGTCACCATGACGGATGCGGAGGTCGACCACATGATCTGCCGCTACACCCGCCGTGCCGAATTTCTCTCCGCGGGTCTGGCCGCCGCGCGCGGCGAGCACGACGACGCCGAGCGACACCTGGCAGCGCTGATCGCGGCGGGTGGGGAATTCGCCGAGCTCGACGCCGAGCACGCGCGCCTCATCTGTTACGCCCGCATCCTGCTCGCGACGGGTCTGTGCGACGACGACCTCTATGCCCGGTCGGAGCCGATGTGGGCCGAGGTACTCGACGTCGTGGACGGTCACCTCGACGGGGACGCCGAGGAGTCCGACCATCTGTTCGTCGCGGCCGCACTGGGTTACGGGCGGTTCTGTGTGGAATCCGGGCGGCTGGCCGAGGCCGAACCGTGGCTGCGCCGCGGTGGCGCCCGGGCCGAGGCCCGGGGTTGGCGGCTGGCCACCTCCCGCGCGCAACTGGAACGGGCCGCGGCGGCGTGGTCGGCCGGCGACATCGCCGAGACCCAGCGGCTGGTGCACGAGGCATACCCGGTGATCGCCGAGCATGCCCGGGCCCACGATGTGTCCCGAAGCTGGCTGTACTTCGGCCTGATCCGCTTGGCCGTCGGCGCGCTGCAGGAGGCCGACGAGTGCTGGTCACACGCCGAACGGCATTGGCGCGAGATCGAGAAACCGCTGCACATTCACCGGATCCTGTTGCAGCGCAGCTGGATCGCGATCTTCCGCGGCGACTTCGACGAGGCCCGCGAACGGGTCGCGCAGGCTCGGCAGATGCTGGATTCGGCGCCGCGGCACAGTTGGCTGCAGTACGCCCGGCTGGACTCCCACCTCGGAAACGTCTGGCGCGCCGACGCGCTCGCCGAGATGGGTTTCGACGGTTTCGGGCAGCCGGGTCGCAATTGGCATCAGGTCGAGTCCCGGCACGCCGAGGGCTTGGCTGTGGTCGACTGCGCCCCGGGCTCACCCGAATACACCCGGGCGATCGAAAAGCTGCAGCGTGCGGCCGATCTGAAGGTGCCTGCCGCGCTGGCGGTCGACTCCGTGCGCTACACCATTCCCGACGCCGGTGCCCGCATGCGGTGGGCCAGTTGTGTGTCGGCTCCGTTGCTGGCCGGTGCGTTCGCCGTGGCGTGGGAGTCCGACAATGTCGAACTGACCTGCGAGCTCGTCGAATATCACAGTGCGCGAGGTACTTTCACCGCTGAACCGCACGAGCAGCAGGTGAGTGACTGGACCGGTACCGCGACCGCCGCGGTGCCCGTCGAGGCCGAGCTGGCCCCGGAGCTCGCGATCGCGGCCGCCGCGCCTGCCGTCGGCGGTACGGGGCTGACCCGGCTCGGCCCGCTGCCGCCGCTGCGCATGGACCCGCAGACCGCTCCGATCATGAGCCGGTATCGAGACCTGGCGCGGGAGCGGTACGGCCGCGACGTCACCGCCGCAGGCGACGCATGGCAGACGTGGCCGTGACCGCGACACTGGTACTTCGCTTCGCCGACGTCGGCATCGCCACCTACGTCAGCCTGCGGGTGGTGGGGGAGCCGCGCCGGTCGGTCACGTGGGTGATCGAGGAACCGCAGCTGCAGGCCGCGTGTGATGCGCTGGACGCCGCGCTGCCCGATGCACGTCCCGGTGAGGCTGCCGGCGCCGCCATTGAACGAGCCTTGGCCACCGGCGCTTTCGCGTCGCCTGACACCGAACACGAACTCGCGGCCGCACTCGGTGAGCAGTTGATCGGGCCCGACGGCTGGCACCTGCTCGCCGAGAGCGTTGCCTCGCCGCGGCCGCACCTGTTCGTCACTCCGAGTCCCCGGTTGGGCCGCGTGCCGTGGGGGCAGCTCGTCATGCCCGGCCCCGACGGCTTCCGCCTGATCGAGCTCGTCGACGTCCTCATGGCGGTGCCGCCGAACATCGTGCACGCGCCGCGACGGCAGACCTGCTGGGACGATCACCGGAATGGTCCGGCGGTGCTGCTGCTCGACCCCCGCATCCCCGGACAGCGCCCGGGTTCGGCGCTGGGTTCGGTGCTCGGCAGGCCGTCCCCACAAACACCGCTGGCACGCCATTTCGCCGATCTGGTCGCCGCGCGTCGAGTGCTGCCCACCGTCGCCGAGCCCGCCGAGTTGTTCCGCCGCACCGACACCGACCGGCACTGGCTGGCGCAGGCGTGTGCTCGGGATCCGGCCCGGCTGCTCTACGTCGGGCATGCCAGTGCGGCCGAAGGCGATGCCGGTTACGCCGATCGAGCCGCGCTGCATCTCGCGGAGCCACATCCACTGACCGCCGCGGACGTGATGTCAGCCGGCCTGGTGATTCCTCCGCGGGTCGCGTTACTGGCGTGTGCGTCGGGTGGCGACTACCGCTTCGATGAGGCCACCGGTTTGGTGGCGGCGATGATCCTCGGTGGTGCCGAGCTGGTGACCGCGACGTTGTGGTCACTGCCGACCACCGCGGGATATCACCAGTTCTACAGTGGCACAAAAGATCCGGTCTTCGATCCGATGGCCGAGACGGTCGCGGCGGTCGACCTGGCCCACCGGGAGGATGTCGCGGGTAGCGCGGTGAACCGCTGGCAACGGTCGCAGTTGCGGCGCTGGCGCGACGGCGACCGTGCGGCCAGCCCACTGCATTGGGCGGCGCTGGCCAGCTTCACCGTCGGAGACGCCCGGTGAGTGCCTCAGCCGGGGGAGACGAACACTGCGATGGTGCTCTCGTCGCCCGGCCGGTAGTAGGCGTCGATCACGCTGCCCGGCGCGACCTTCGGCAGCGCCGCCGCCGGGATCAGTGCGGTCTGGATGGCCGGGAACTGGCCGCCGCCGGGTCTGCTCACCATGAGATCCAACTCGACCTCACGGAAGTCCTCGCGCGTCGTTCCCGTGGCACGCATACCCGTCACCACGCCGACCGCATGGGTGCCCGTGCGGATCAGGGCCAGCTGGCCGCCGGTGATCAGGCCCTTGCGCAGAAACATCTCGTCGAACGCGGCAACCAGTTCTTCGATGGTCATCAGGCGTTCGGTGGCTTCATCGTCCCCCGAGCAGGCCCGTCGGGTCCGGTGCGCGGTGGCGAGCACGACGCCTGCGGCGCCGCAGATCAGGGAGAACGCGGTGAGCGTCAGTGCATCGGTCATGCCGACAAGCGTCCGGCCGTCCGGCGGCTACCGAACCCAAGTTCGACAGCCGGCCCTATCCTGGTGCTGGTGAGCATCGGGTCGGACGCGACAGCGGCACGGACTGTGGTGGGTTCGGCGCAGCCGCGTCGCGCGGTGATCGAGCGGGCCTGGCGAAGCATCGGCGCGGGCGTCGAGGTGCTCAGTGGCGACGACGGCGGCCCGTTGCGCCGGACGGTCAAACGGATCATCGACCCACTCGTGCTGCGGTTGCGCAGCAACGCCCAGTTCTCGGCTCCGGTGCTTCAACCCGCGGTGGCCGCCGAGATGCACGACACCATCGCCGCCCATGCGCCGCAATTGCGGGCCGCGGCGGCGTGGTTCGTGATGCTCAAGGGGGAACGGCGGCGCCAGCGGATCACCTCGGGAAACGCGCAGGAGCTGTACTTCCCGGTATGTTTCGAGCTGGCGGTCACGCGCGGTACCCCCGGCGTCGAGGATCAGCAGACCGCGGCGAGCGTGCTCCGCGACATCCATCAGGGCCGCGACCGTACCGGAATCGAAACCCTCAACGCGCATCTCGAGGATCCGCAGGTGGTCGCCCGATTGACCCGGCAACTCGAGCGCAGCTGGCGCGACGTGCATCCGACCGGGGCGATGACCGGGCCGTTCTTCGCGGGTCTCGCGACCGTGCTCGGCCCGGCGGAGAGCCATCGCGCGGCGGCGGCCCGGCAGCGGGTGTGGTCGGCCCTGATCGCCGACGCCACCCCATACAATCTCGGCGCCACGGCACATACCCGGCCCGCCGAGTTGCCGTGGTCCATCGTCGAGGTCGGTCTGAGTTCTGTTTCCCCACAACAACTCCCGACAGTCGACGGGGTGACCGGCGGGGACCGCCCGCTGGACCGCACTGTCGCCGAACGGGTCCGGGCCACGCTACGCCGCGCCCTGGACCGCGACGAGCTGCCCGACGTCCCGTTGCTATGTGCCGAAGAGGTCGACCGGGCTTGCGCCCCATGGGGTCTGCTCGCCGAAGACAAGCAGGCGGTACTGCTGACCGGTATCGAGGTGGCCACCGAATTGCAGCCGCTCTCGGCGTCGGCGCCGGTGCGCTACGAGTTGTCGGCGCGTATCCAGTCCCGGCTCGCCAAGGAGGCCTACGTTCTGCACGCCCGCCGCTACCTGGCCGGCAGCGAGGCGATTCATCCCCGTCAGCAACAGGTCGTCGAGGATCTGGCGGGTTTCGCGCGGCCGTACCTGAGTCGGCTGTGGGCGCGATTGCACGGCCGGGATGTCTGGCAGGAATCCTGTGAGGACGTCGACGACGTCCGCGCCCTGCTGGAAGGGGTGGCGCGCTCGGTCAGCCTGGACCATCGTCAGCGGATCAAGGCGATGCTGGAAGTGCAGGTGGCCGGATGAAGCTGGACATCGAATCCGGTTTGTGGGGCACCGGGCGGCTGACCGAACCGGCCCCGCTGGTGGCGGTGCTCGAGGTCAGTGGGGCCGTGCTGTCGTGGGTGGTCGACGCCGCAGCCGACGCGCCCGTCATCACGTTCACCGATCCGCTTCGCGCCGACTGGCTTTGGCGCATCGTCGGTGAAGACGGCCACGTCGCGATCATCGAAGCACTGCGCGACGCCGCTGACGGTCCGGCGCGCACGATCGAACTGGCCGGGATTGCGGTGCTGCCCGGCTCGACGGATACGTTGCGGCGGTTGGCCTTCGGGCATTGGCTGCGGCGGTGGTGGCCGGCCAGCGACCGCGACGGCATCGCGGCTCTGGATCGGGCGGTGCTCGACGCCGAGCTCGCGGTGTCGACCGTGGCGGCCGAGGACTTCTTCACCGACGACACCCTGGATTCCGACGTCGAGGGCCTGCTGGATCCGCACGTGTCTGCTCTGAACATCCTTTCCGCACAAGGGGATCCCCGAGTGGTTGCCCTGGTGGACCGGTGTCGCGAGCTGGCCGAGGATATCGGCCTGGGCTGGGACGTCGCGGAGCCGACACGGCGTCGGTCCGACTATGCGCTGGCCGCCGGAACTGCCGACGGGCGGCGTGACGCTACGGTGATCGCCGGGGGAGTCTCGACGGTCAGCTGGACGGCGGTGCCGCCGGGCATTTTCGACGCTGCCGAGCAGACCGTCGACTGGACTGTCGTACCGGCCGGGTCATCGGTGAATTGCGTTGTGCAGGTGGCGGTGTGCGGTCCTGACCATCCTGCCGGTATTGCCGCGTCGCTCCGCTGCGGAGACTGCCGCGGCACCGGTGTGCTCGACGCCGACGGGTATGCGGCGCTGGCCGTGCTCGGCGCGGACGGCGGCGAGGTGCCGGAGTCGCAGGCGTGGAACCTGGACTGGTCGCCGGCCGAGGTGGCCATCGGTGCCACCGGCGCCGGTGAGCCGCAACATGTTCGGGATCGGGTGCGGGCCTTCGCCCGTAACCGGCTCGCCGCGGTCACTGCCGACGCGTACCTCGCCGAGGTACTCGCCGCCGAATCCGACTACTGACCCGCCGGAGTCACCGGGCGGCGGCCTGGATGTAGGTGGCCGAGCGCGGCGTCGACGGCAGCCCGACGGTGGGGACCTGCGGCGTCCCGATGACCCCGGCCAGCCACGGCAGCGATGCGGTGAACGCGTTGGAGGCGAACGGCCAGTCGTGGGTCCCGGGCTGGCTGACGACCGCGCAGGGGATCCCGTGCGCCGAACCCAGCGCACAGAGCGCATCGGCGGCCTTGGCCTGGTCGCTGACCTTGGCGACCCTGGTGGTCGACGGCGCGTTGTTCACGTCGAACCAGCCGGCCAGACCCCGGTATTGGCCGTGCCGGTTGATGACCGTGGCGGGGTCGAACGCATCCCACGCCGCCTTGTTCCCGCCGAACAGCCGGTCGATGGTCTGCGCCTTGTTGCCCGAGTTGGGCCCGATGTCACCGGCGATGTCGACGAACGCGCTGAACAGTTCGGGGTGCATGACCGACACGTCGACGGCGCACGTGCCGCCCATCGACCAGCCCACCACACCCCAGTTGGCCGCCAGCGGGCTGACCCTGTAGTGGGCATTCATGTAGGGGATCACGTCTTTGGTCAGGTGGTCGGCGGAGTTGCCGCGCGGCCCGTTGACGCATTCGGTGTCGTTGTTGAAGGCGCCGCCCGGGTCGACGAACACCAGCACCGGTGCGTAGCCGTGGTGTGCGCGGGCGAATTCGTCCAAGGTCTTCACCACATTGCCTGCGCGCATCCAGTCCGCCGGGGTGTTGAACTCGCCGCCGATCATCATCACGGTCGGCAGCTTCGGCGCCGGGTTGCTCATGAACCAGGCGGGCGGCAGGTAGACGTATTCGCCGCGGTGCTTGAAGCCCGAGGCGGTATTGCCGGTGTCCACCGGCACCACCGTGCCGCGCAGCGGGACGGTCCCTTCGCGCTGCATCGCGGCGACCGTCACCTCGTCGGTCTGGTCGGGCAGCGGACCCGCCGTCATCTGATTCCATGCCGTCTGCACCCAGGGGAAGTAGCCGACCCACAGGTTCAGCGCCAGGGCCGCGCACAGCAAGCTCATCGGGACCGCAAGCGTCGACACACCGCGCCGCCACCAGCGGCTGCCGCGCCACCCGGCCAGCAGCACCACCACGGCCGCGCCGGTGACCGCCACCCACACCCACAACGACCTGGGCGCAGGGTTGCTCCGATCGGAAATACCTTCGCTCTGGATGTACCAGTACGTGCCGAGGGCCAGCACGCCGCCGACCCCTGCGGCCGCCGGCAACCAGATCGACCACCACCGTCGGCTGCGCAAGCCGAGCGCCGTGATCAGCACGATTCCAGTCACGACCTGCACTGTTATCGGGACCCAGCCGTGCATCAACGACAGATGATGGGTGAAGGTCACCAGCCAATCCTGATCAAAGATCCTTGCGATTGCCTGTGAGCGGCCTGCTAACGGGGTTTGGCCAGCGGGAACGGCAGGGTTTCCCGGATGCTGCGCCCGGTGATCAGCATGACCACCCGGTCGACGCCCATACCGAGGCCGCCGGTCGGCGGCATGGCGTACTCCATCGCCTGCAGGAAGTCCTCGTCGAGTTCCATCGCCTCGGGGTCGCCACCGGCCGCCAGCAACGATTGTTCCTGCAGGCGGCGGCGTTGTTCGACGGGGTCGGTGAGCTCGCTGTAGGCCGTGCCGAGCTCGACGCCCCAGGCCACCAGATCCCAGCGTTCGGCGACGCCGGGGATGCTGCGGTGGGGCCGGGTCAGCGGGGACACCGAGGTGGGGAAGTCCTTGTAGAACGTCGGCTCGGCGGTGTGGTCTTCGACGAGATGCTCGTACATCTCCAGCACGACCGCCCCGGCGTCCCAGTGCGTCAGGTAGCCGATGTCGGCGGCCTTGCACAGCTTTCGCAGGGTGTCCACGTCGGTCTCGGGCGTGATGTGCTCGCCGAGGGCCTCGGAGATCGCGTCGTGCACGGTCTTCACCGGCCACTGACCGGAGATGTCCACCGGCTCGAGCACACCGTCGGCGCGTGGCCGCAGGAACACCTGGGCGCCGTTGGCCGCCTGCGCGGCGTTCTGGATCAGTTCGCGGCAGCCGTCGATCCACACGTTGTAGTCGGCGTGCGCCTGATAGGCCTCCAGCAGGGTGAACTCCGGGTTGTGGCTGAAGTCCACCCCCTCGTTGCGGAACGCCCGGCCCAGCTCGAAGACGCGCTCGACACCGCCGACGCAGAGCCGTTTGAGATACAGCTCGGGGGCAATCCGCAGATACAGGTCCAGGTCGTAGGCGTTGATGTGGGTGAGGAACGGCCGGGCGTTCGCGCCGCCGTGGATCTGCTGCAGGATCGGCGTCTCGACCTCAAGGAAATCCTTGGCGTACAGCGTCTGCCGGATGGCCTGCAGGGCGCCGCTGCGGGCCCGGATCAACTCGCGGGCATCGGTGTTGACGGCCAGGTCCACGTAGCGGGCCCGCACCCGGGCCTCCTGGTCGGTCAACCCCTTCCACTTGTCCGGTAGCGGGCGTAGGCATTTGCCCGTCAACCGCCACTTCTCGACCAGCAGCGAGCGGGTTCCGTTGCGGCTCTGGCCCATCGTGCCGGTCACCTCGATCAGGTCACCGAGGTCGATCGCGGCGGTGAACTGCGCGGTGCCGCCGTCGAGGCGCGAATGGTCCAGCAGCAGCTGGACTTCGCCCGACCAGTCACGCAGCTGCGCGAACAGCACGCCGCCGTAGTCGCGGATGCGCAGCACCCGGCCGGCCACACTGAGCTCTTCGGAGTCATCGGCCGCCAATGCCTCGGCGACGGTATGGCTGGGCGCCTGGCCGACGGGGTAGGCCTCCACTCCGCTGTCCTGCAGCGCCCTGAGCTTGGCCATGCGCACCCGGACCTGCTCGGGCAGGCGCGCCAGCTCCACACCGCCCGGCGCGTCCGTCGCGAAATCGCCGACGTCAGGCGCACTTCCGTCGTGGTGCAGCCGGCCGGACTCCACCAGGTTCGCCGGCGCGGCGACGTGCTCACCGGTGTGCTGCTTGTTGCGCCTGGAGAACGGCAGCACCAGGAACCCTTCGGCGATCACCGACGCGACGCCGACCCGGGGGATC
This sequence comes from Mycobacterium dioxanotrophicus, assembly GCF_002157835.1. Lineage (NCBI taxonomy): Bacteria > Bacillati > Actinomycetota > Actinomycetes > Mycobacteriales > Mycobacteriaceae > Mycobacterium > Mycobacterium dioxanotrophicus. The sequence continues at coordinate 3,008,433 of NZ_CP020809.1, forward strand.
AGCCGAGCTTCTTCGTAGCAGGCGTAGCGCGGCACCCATTCGGGTTGGTACTTCATGTTCGAGCGGTACAGGGTCTCCAGCTGCCACCAGCGGGAGAAGAACACCAGCAGCCCGCGCCACAGCCGGGCCACTGGCCCGGCACCGAGCTGTGCGCCCTGTTCGAATGCCGAGCGGAACATCGCGAAGTTCAGCGAGATACGGCTTACGCCAATGGTTTCGGCCTGCATGCACAGCTCGCTGACCATCAACTCGATGGTGCCGTTGGGTGACTGCGGGGAGCGTCGCATGACGTCGAGTGAGACACCGTTGGCGCCCCACGGCACCAACGACAGCATCGCCACCACGGCATCCTTCTGGCCGTCGTGCTGAATCGCCTCGACCAGCAGGCAGTCACCGTCGGACGGGTCGCCGAGCCGGCCCAGTGCCATCGAGAAGCCGCGTTCGGTCTCGGTGTCGCGCCAGGCGTCGGCGTTGCGGATCACCTCGGCCATCTCGGCGGCAGAGAGCTCGCGGTGGCGGCGGATCCGAACCGAGGCGCCCGCCCGTTTGGCGCGGGTGACCGCCTGGCGCACGCCCCGCATGTCCGACCCCGACAACCGGAAGGAGTCCGGGTGCAGAATGGCTTCGTCACCGAGTTGCAGCGCGTTGAGCCCCGCGGCGCGGAAGGCTTCGGCCGCAGTCGAACTCGCGCCCATCACTCCGGGTGCCCAACCGTAGGTCTGGCACAACCGCAGCCAGGCGTCGATGGCCTGCGGCCACGCCTTCGGATCGCCCAGTGGGTCCCCGCTGGCCAGGCACACCCCGACCTCGACGCGGTAGGTGATCGCCGCACGTCCACTGGGCGCGAACACCACCGACTTGTCTCGGCGGGTGGCGAAGTACCCCAGCGAATCGTTCTTCCCGTAGAGCTCGAGCAGCCCGCGGATCGCGGACTCGTCCTCTCCGGTCAATGCATTGGCTGCGCGTTGCGACTGAAACAGCACCACGGCGGCGGCCATCAGCGCCAGGGCGCCGAACAAGCCGAACACCGCGTTGAGGAACGGGTGCGAATACCCCTCGAACACCTCGGTGGGTACCGTCGCGAAGCCGCTGACGCGGTTTATCGCGTACGGCAGTCGTGAGCTGGTGTCGAGGGTTCCGGGGAACAGGGTCAGCAGACCCCAGGCCGCCAGGATGCCGATCGCCATGCCTGCCAGCAGGGCCACGGCCGACTTGACCAGGGCACCGCGCCGGACCTTGGCCCAGAACTGCTTGCGCGCCAGCACCAGGCAGACGATGGCGGTGATGTGGAACGCCATGCCGATCATCTCGCCGGCCTCGTCGGCCATGGTGTCGCCGCCGGCGACCAGGTCGCCCAGGTTCCAGCCGATGGCGCCGACCATGTAGAGGACCAGGATCCACCACGCGATGCGCTTGCGGGCCGCCAGCGCCGCGGCCAACAGGGTCAGCACGAAGGCCCAGGCAAAGCTGGTGTCGGGGAAGTTGAAGAGATAGTCGTTGACGAACTCCCGGGGCACCTTGATGACCCAGCGCACCAGGGGGGAGACGCTGGCGATGAGCGACAGCGTGGCGATGACGCCGACCGTCCAGCCCGCGGCGGCCGGAACCCAGGAGAATCGGCTGGTTGGCCGCATCGGCGTGCGACTGGCGCGGCTGAGAACGGTCATATGCCCGGAGGATAGGCGGTCAACTTGGAAAAACATTGGAACACCGGCCGCGCCGGACCGGCGTCGTCGTTCACCAGACCGGGCCCGTGTACTTCTCACCGGGGCCCTTGCCCGGTTCATCGGGCGCAGCGCTGGCTTCGCGGAACGCCAGTTGTAGGCTCTTGAGGCCATCGCGCACCGGGCCGGCGTGTGGTCCGAGGTACTCGGCCGAGGCGGTCACGAGACCGGCCAGCGCGGTGATCAGCCGGCGGGCCTCGTCGAGGTCGCGGTATGGGCTCTCGTCGGGATCTGGCGCCGACAACCCGATCTTCTCGGCGGCGGCGCTCATCAGCATGATCGCGGCGCGGGTGATCACCTCTACCGCCGGGACGTCGGCCAGGTCACGAACGGCCGAATCGTTCGGATCGCCGGAGCCCTGCTCGTGCGCTGCGTCGGGCGTTACTGTCGGATCGGTCATACCTGGTAGAGTGTCACGCGCGACCGTCCCGGCGTACGCCAGGGACAGTAAGTGGAGTCCCACTCCCACCGTTGGCCACACTGGTTCAGCGGTCCGGTCACCAGCATCCTAGGATGCCGGTTCTGCGCCTCAGTATTGAGGCACGGGCGGTGAAAACCGTGATCGGTCGGCATGGGCCCTGCTATGAGCAGGGCTTTCGCTCTTTTGAGCGCTGGTGGCGTGGGCTCCTGAAGTGGACAACATAGGAGGCCCCATCAGCACTGAGACCCGCGTCAACGAGCGCATCCGCGTACCCGAAGTCCGCCTGATTGGACCAGGTGGTGAGCAGGTAGGCATCGTGCGCATCGAAGACGCCCTCCGCGTCGCCGCGGATGCCGATCTCGACCTTGTAGAAGTAGCCCCGAACGCCAGACCTCCGGTCTGCAAGATCATGGACTACGGCAAGTACAAGTACGAGACGGCTCTGAAGGAGCGCGAGTCTCGCAAGAACCAGCAGCAGACCGTCGTCAAGGAACAGAAGCTGCGTCCCAAGATCGACGATCACGACTACGAGACGAAGAAGGGCCACGTGGTCCGCTTCCTCGAAGCCGGGTCGAAGGTCAAGGTGACCATCATGTTCCGCGGACGTGAGCAGTCGCGGCCCGAACTGGGATACCGCCTGTTGCAGCGGCTGGGCGCCGACGTGGCCGAGTACGGCTTCGTCGAGACGTCCGCCAAGCAGGACGGCCGCAACATGACGATGGTGCTGGCCCCGCACCGCGGCGCGAAGACTCGCGCCAAGGCAGCGGAGCAGGCCGAGCGCCCTGGCGGGCAGCAGGCCACACCCGAAGAACCAGACGTATCACCGAACTAGTTTCAACACAGAACTGAGGACTCATGCCCAAGGCGAAGACCCACAGCGGTGCCTCCAAGCGGTTCCGCAAGACCGGTACCGGCAAGATCGTGCGGCAGAAGGCCAACCGGCGCCACCTGCTCGAGCACAAGCCGAGCAAGCGCACCCGCCGGCTCGACGGTCGTACCGTCGTGGCCGCCAACGACACCGGTCGCATCAACAAGCTGCTCAACGGCTAAGACCGCCCTCACCCGTACCGAACGAGAATAGGAACACCCCATGGCACGCGTGAAGCGCGCACTCAACGCCCAGAAGAAGCGGCGCACAGTCCTCAAGGCCTCCAAGGGCTACCGTGGCCAGCGGTCCCGCCTGTACCGCAAAGCCAAAGAGCAGCAGCTGCATTCGCTGACCTACGCCTACCGGGACCGTCGCGCCCGTAAGGGCGAGTTCCGCAAGCTGTGGATCTCCCGCATCAACGCCGCGGCCCGCGCCAACGACATCACCTACAACCGGCTGATCCAGGGCCTCAAGGCCGCCGGTGTCGAGGTGGACCGCAAGAACCTCGCCGAGATCGCCGTGAGCGACGAGGCTGCGTTCGCCGCGCTGGTCGAGGTCGCCAAGGCCGCTCTGCCTGAGGACGTCAACGCTCCTTCGGGTGAGGCCGCCTGACCATCAGTCCGCTCACCGAGCGAGCTGATCGCGTCGCCGCAGCCGTAAAGCTGCACCGCGCCGTCGCACGTCGCCGCGCCGCACGCTTTCTCGCCGAAGGTCCCAACCTCGTCGAGTCAGCGTTGCGGCGCGGACTCGTTTCCGAGGTGTTCGCGACGGCCGCGGCTCTCGACCGGTTCGGGGGTCTGCTCGCCGATGCCCCGGTGTATGAGGTGACCGAACGTGCGGCAAAGGCGTTGTCCGACACGGTCACTCCGGTCGGTCTCGTGGCGGTGTGCCGGCTCCCGGACGTCTCACTCGACGATGTGCTCGCCGCGGCACCACGCCTGATCGCGGTCGCCGTCCAGCTTTCCGAGCCAGGCAACGCCGGCACCCTGATCCGGGTTGCCGACGCGATGGGTGCCGACGCGGTGATCCTGGCAGGCAACGCCGTCGACCCCTACAACAGCAAGTGTCTTCGGGCGTCGGCGGGCAGCATCTTCTCCATCCCCGTGCTCAGCGAAACCGACGAGACGGCGACCGTGGCGCGGTTGCGTGACGCGGGCCTGCAGGTGCTGGCCACCACCGTCGACGGCGAGGTCAGCCTCGCCGACCCTGAGTTCGAGCGTGCCCTCGCTGCGCCGACCGCGTGGCTGTTCGGGCCCGAAGCACACGGGCTGCCAACGGAGTTGGCGGCGATGGCGGATCACCGCGTGCGCATTCCGATGCCCGGCAACGCCGAAAGCCTCAACATCGCCTCGGCCGCCTCGATCTGCCTGTATCAGAGCGCCCGTTCTTAGCGCCCGTTCTCAGGGCGAGCAGACGCGCAGGTACCCCGACACGCCGCTGTTCGGGTACCGGAGTGACTGCTCGCGGTTCAGATGGCCAGCCAGATCAGGCCGGCCGCTGCGAAACCCACGACTGACAGGATGGTCTCAAGCACCGTCCATGTTTTCAGCGTGTCCTTGACCGACATGTTGAAGTAGCGCGACACGATCCAGAACCCGCCGTCGTTGACGTGGCTGGCGATGATCGATCCCGCGGATACCGCCACCACGATCAGCGCGATCTGGGCGGGGCTGTAATGCCCTGCGCTGATGGAGGTCTCGATGATGCCGGCGGTGGTGACGATCGCGACGGTCGCCGAGCCCTGCGCGATCCGCAGCGCGCAACTGATCAGATAGGCCGACAGGATCACCGGCAGCCCGACCTCGGTCATCGAGTCAGCGAGGGCCTTGCCGATCCCGGTGGCGCGCAGCACCGCCCCGAAGAACGAGCCGGCCCCGACGACGAGCAGGATCATCCCGACGGGACGCAGCGATGCCGCACTGATCTTGGCGAGCTCGGGGGCCGAGATGCCCCGTCGGATTCCCAGCAGATACAACGCCAGCACCACCGCGATGGTCAGCGCAATGGCCGGGGTGCCGATCAGGGTGAGGGTCGACCGCAGCCGACCCTCTTTCAGAACCACATCCGATACGGTGGCCGCCAAGATCATCAGCATCGGCGCGAGAATGATGAACGCGATGAGGCCGATCGACGGCGGATTGGCGGTGTCGGCCTCTTCCTCCTCGGGGACCAGTTCGTCTGGCACGTCGACCAGCACACGCTTGCCGATCCACGAACCCCACATCACGCCGCTGACGAACCAGGCCGGGATACCGCACGCGAGTCCCATGATGATGAGCCAACCGAGGCTCACGTGCAGCAGTCCGGCCGCGGCGACCGGGCCTGGATGCGGCGGCAGGAATGCATGCGTCATCGACAGGCCCGCCAGCATCGGCATCGCGTAGAGCACCAACGACTTTCCGCCGCGCTTGGCCGCCACGTACACCAACGGGGCGAGGATGAAGATGCCGATGTCGAAGAAGATCGGGATCCCCAGCACCAGACCGGTGACACCCATCGCCAACGGAGCGCCCTTGGGGCCGAACAGGTTCAGCAGCCGGGTGGTCAGCACGTCGGCCCCGCCGGAGCGTTCGAGCATGGCGCCCAGGACGGTACCGAGCCCGATGATCACGGTGATATGGCCGAGGATGCTGCCGAAACCCTTCTCCAACAACGAATCCCCGGATTTGGCAGGAGTGCCGACCAGATCGGCCACCGAAATGCCGGCGACCAGGGCGACCGCGATGCTCACCACGATGAGGGCGATGAACGGTTCCAGCTTGAGCTTGATGATCAACACCAGCAGCAGTGCGATCGAGACCGCGGCCAGGGTCAGCAGTCCGGCGGTCTCGTGCTGCAGCCAGTGCACCATGGTGGTCATGCCGGCCTAAACGCCCATCGCCGCGACGAAACCCGCGGCCCGGCTGGTGATCTCGGTCCAATTGCCTGCGGCGACCTCGACGGGTGGCACCACACCGGTACCGGCAGTCACCGCCAACGCGCCCGCGTCGAGATAGGCCCGCGCGTTGTCGGCGTTGATGCCGCCCGACGGCACGAGGTCGACATCGGGATAGGGGCCGTGTAGATCGGACAGGTACTTCGGCCCCATGCTGCTGGCGGGGAAGATCTTCACGGCAGTGGAACCGAGGTCGACGGCTTGTGCCACCTCACTCGGGGTGAGTGCGCCGAGGAACACCGGGATGTCGCGCGCCACCGCGGCCTCGGCGACGGCGGGCCGAAGCCCGGGCGTCACCAGGAACGCGGCTCCGGCGTCGATCGCCGCCGCGGCCTGGTCGGCGGTCATCACCGTGCCCACGCCCAGCAGGATGCCCGCTCGCGCGACCGCGTCGGCGCAGCGTCGGATGTGGTCGAGCACATCAGGTGTGGTGAAGGTCAATTCGACGGTGCGGATGCCGCCTGCGGCGAGCGCGTGGCACAGGTCGGCGGCGTCGGGAATGCTGTCGGCCCGCACCACGGTGAGCACCCGGTCGGCCTTGAGCGCATCGAGCTTGTTCATCGCGTTCCTCCGTCTGGGTGGCGGCGCAGCGATCGTCCCGCCGTCGCTCCGGTGAGTTCCCCGTCGTCCAGAGCCAATTGGCCCCGGACGAACACGTGGGTGAATCCCGCGGCGGCCTGCCGCGGCTGGTCGTAGGTCGCGGTGTCGGCGACCGTGTCGGGATCGAACAGCGCCAGGTCGGCGGCGAAGCCCCGGCGCACGAAACCCCGGTCGGCCAACCGCAACCGACGCGCAGGCCGTCCGCTGAGGTGGCCGACGCATTCCTCCAGCGACATCAGCCCGAGGTCACGGCAGTAGTGACCGAGATAGCGCGCGAAGGTGCCCCATCCGCGGGGGTGCGGTTTCGCGCCGACCAGCAGCCCGTCGCTGCCTGCGGTGTGCCGGGGATCTCGCATGATGGCTTGTACGTTCTCCTCGTGTCCGACGTGTTGCAGGATTCCACTGCCGAGCTCGTCCCGGAGCAGAATGTCGATGCACACGTCGAACGGTTCGCGGCCCTCCGCTGCCGCGATGTCCGCAATCGTCTGTCCCACATAGCGATTCAACGACGGGTCCTGCACCCCGCTGATCTCGATGGTGTTCCACTCTGCGGTCACCCCGTGACACCCGTCGGATCCGGTGACCTCAAGATGCTCGCGAACGCGGGCCAGCACAGCAGGATCTGTCAACCGCGCGAGCGTTTCCTCGGTGTTGCCCGCCGACGCCCAGCTCGGCAGGATCGCCGACAGCGTGGTGGCCCCGGGCAGGTACGGGTAGGTATCGAGGCTGATGTCGGCACCCGCCGCGGCTGCGGCGTCGAGCATCGCCAGCAACTCGGGAGCGCGGCCCTTGTTCGGGCCGAAGTTCAGGGTCGCGTGCGCGAGATGCAGAGCGCACCCTGACCGGATGGCGAGGTCGATCATCTCCGCATAGGCCTGCAGTGCACCCGCGCCGTATGAGCGGTGGTGGGGGGAGAAGTACCCGCCGTGGGCGGCCACCGTGCGGCACAGGGCCAACAGCTCGGCGTTGTCGGCGTACATGCCGGGGGTGTAGGTCAGGCCGAGGGACAGGCCGATGGCGCCCTCGGTCATCGCCTGGCCCACGATGTGCTGCATCGCGGCGATCTGGGCGTCCGACGCCGGCGTGTCGTCCCAGCCGACGGCCAGCGCACGCACCACGCCGTGTGGGACGAGATAGGCCGCGTTGGTGGCGATTCCGCGATCGAGCCGGTCGAGATACTCGCCCACTGAACGCCAGTCGAAGTCGAAATCGGCCGGATCGGAGTTCCAGCCGGCGATCTTGCGCCGGACGACAGCCAGCACCTCGGACGTGACCGGGGCGTAGGACAGCCCGTCCTGCCCGAGCACCTCGGTGGTCACCCCCTGGGTGATCCGTGACGGATGGGTGGGATTCAGCAGGATCTGCAGGTCCGAATGGGCGTGCATGTCGATGAATCCCGGCGCCAGGACCAGCCCGGCCGCATCGATCACCCGGTCCGCGTCGGCCGCGCCGGGACCGTGCCGATAAATCCCGGCGATCCGCTCGCCGTCGACGAGCACATCGGCCGAATACCGCGGCGTCTCAGTGCCATCGACGACAGTGGCGGCGCGGATGAGGGTGCGCATCGGATTCAGAAGTAGGTGCGGATGAGGTCGACCACGGGCGGATCGTCGCTGTCGCCGGCCAGCACCGGGATCCAGCGCCACTTGTCGAAGGCCGTACACGGGTGCGAAAGGCCCAGCCGCACAACGTCGCCGACGCGCAGGTCGGAGTCAGGGGAGATGCGCAGGAACGCGTGTTGATCGTTGACCGCGGTGATCGTCGCATCGGCGAGCGGGCGGGCCGGAGCTCCGAGCTCTGCGGCGACGAGCTGTGGAACCGGCAGCCCCTCGTCGAACGGGACGTCACGCTTGCCTGCGTCGAGCAGCGCCAGGCCGGGTTCCGGCCGCGACACCACGCGGGCCCACGTGTGCATCGCCGATCGCAGCTGATAGTGGTGTTCCGGGTCGCGCGTGAACGGTGTGATGCCGGTGTAGAACCCGTCGTCGTGGATGGTCGCCGCTCCGGCGCGGACCACCACATGGGTCCGCCCGCCGGCCAGCGGCGCCAGCACCTCGGCGACCACGTCGAAATACGCGCTGCCGCCTGCGGTCACATACACCGCACCGTCGGGTGGGTAGTGCCCCGCGGTCTCGATCCGGTCGTGCAAGGCCGCCATGTCCTGCAGGTAGGTACGCACCCGCGCCAACGATTGCGCCGAGGAGTCGTGTGCCAGGGCGCCCTCGTAACCGGACACGCCTGCCACCCGCAGCACGGGGCTTGCCGCGATGCGCTCGGCGACCGCCGTCGCCTCCTCGACCGTGCGTGCCCCGGTTCGTCCGCCGGCCGCACCCAGCTCGACGAGTACCGGGATCGGCCGGGGGACGGGCACGTCGGTGAGCGCGCGCTCCATCGCATCGATGGTGCCGGGGGAGTCGGCCCAGGTGAGCACCTCCAGGTCGGGGTGCTCGGTCATCGCCTGGGCCAGCCAGTGCAGTGCACCCGGATCCACCAGGGCGTTGGCCAGCTGAATGCGCCGCACGCCGAAATGCACGCCCACCCGCACCTGGCTGGCCGTGGCCAACGTGACTCCCCATGCCCCGCTGCGTATCTGGCGGTCCCACAGCACCGGCGACATGGTGGTCTTGCCGTGCGGCGCCAGCTCCACACCGCGGTCGGCGCACCACTGCGCCATGGCGGCGACGTTCGCCTCGAGGGCCGAATCGTCGAGCGTCATCACCGGTGTCATGAACGACGACAGTCGTGGCCCGGTGGCCAGGAACTCGGCGGTGGTGAGACCGGCCGCCGAAGCGGGCAGTGCCTTGTCCAGTACGGACAGTCGCTCGGCCGCCATGGCCTGCACTGCCTGGCCGTCTAGCGTCGGCTCGCTGCGAGTCGTCATCGTCAGTTCCCCTGTATCGACCTGCTACGTTGCATATAGTGCAATCAGAGTTGCAAATTTAGGTGTGACATGTCTAACATGACGCCGACGCCGCGTCAATCCTCTACCCACCGAAGGACGGCTGTGCACGAACCGACCACAAACCCGGTCCGGGGTGTCGCATGCCTCGGTGAGCCGCTCGTGCTGACCTCTGACGCGGATCCGCACCTGGCCGGTGCGCAGGCTGGATTGCACCTGGCCGGTGCTCAGGCTGGATTGCACCTGGCCGGTGCGGAAGCCAACGTGGCGGCCGGCCTGGTTGCCTGGGGCATCCCGGCCGCCTTCGTCGGCCGCCTCGGCGACGACGACTTCGGCGCACTGATCCGATCCGAGCTGATCGCGCGCGGCGTCGACGTCTCCGCCGTCGAAATCGACCCGACCCGGCCCACGGGGCACTACTCCAAGGTCACCGCGCCCGACGAGACCGGCGAGCCGCAAACGGTCAGTCGCTACACCAGATCCGGTTCGGCGGCCTCGGCGATGACGCCCGCGTTCCTTGATTCGCCTGCCCGGGCGGCCGCCTTCAAGCACGCGGCGGTGGTGCACTGCAGCGGCATCACGGCGGCCCTGTCCGACACCTGCCTGGCGATGATGCGTCGGCTACTGACCGACCGCCCCGGCATCACCGGCCGGATGAGCTTCGACGTGAACTGGCGTGAACAACTCTGGCCCGACGGCGATCCCGCGAAGGTGGTCGACCTGGCCAACCGTGCCGACCTGGTCCTGGTCGGCGCGGACGAGGCGCTTCGGGTCATGGGCACCGCCGACCCGGCCGAGTTGCGCCGCATCCTGCCGGCACCGAACACCCTGGTCATCAAAGACGGTGCCCGCCGGGCCATCGCCGTCGACCGCGCGGGCGCCACGATCGTCGTTCCCGCGTTGAGCGTCGAAGTGGTCGAACCGGTCGGAGCCGGCGACGCGTTCGCCGCCGGCTTTCTCAGCGGGATTGTGCGCGGCGAGGATACGGCCACCTGCCTGCGTCGCGGCCACCTCGGCGCGGCGGTCACCCTCACCGTGGTCGCCGACTCGGCCCCGCCACCGCCGGAAGAGCTGGCCCGGCAACTGCTCACCTGTTCGGAACGGCAATGGGCGGCCACCACCGTCACCGCATCGGGCATCTCGATGCAGGACAGAGTCTGATCACGTGAGCCAGAGCCTCGCCCGCGCACTGCACCTGCTGATCCACCTCGGCAGCGGTCCGGCCACGCTGGACGAACTCGCCGCAGCCACCGATGTGCACAAGACCACCGTGCTACGCCTGCTGCGCACCCTGGCCGACGAGCGATTCGCCTTCCGCGACCACGACAATCGCTACCACCTCGGGTCGCGAATCTTCGAGCTCGCCGAATATGGCGCCGACCAGCGCGAGATCCGGCAGATCGCGTCGCGCCACCTTGTCGAGTTCAACCGCACGTACGGCCGCACCACGCACGTCGCCGCCATGGAGGGTGACAGCGTCGTCTACATCGACAAACTCGAATCGCACGACCTCATCAGGATGTACTCGCGAATCGGCTTGAGCGCCAACCTGAATTCCACCGCGGTGGCCAAGGTGATCCTGGCCGACCTGCCCGATGCCGAGCTGCGGCCGATCGTGGCGGCCATGGATTTCACGAAGCGCGCCGCGAACACCATCACCACCCCCGAGGCGTATCTGCGCGAGATCGAATCCGTCCGAGCCCAGGGGTGGGCCCAGGATCGCGAGGAGAACGAGCCGTCGATCAATTGCATCGGGGTTCCGGTCCGCGGCGCGTCCGGCAAGGTCGTCGCCGCGGTGTCGGTATCGGTACCCGAGGTGGTGTTGCCCTTTGACCAGTTGCTCGAGCTGCTCGAGCCGCTGCAGGCCGTATGCCAACGAATCTCCACCGACTGCGGCTACCGGCCGCGCCCCTGAACCCATCCCCGGGAAGCACGAAAAACGAGAGGTAGCACCATGTCTGACTCACAGGTCATCCGCACCGACGGCGCGCCGGCGCCCGCCCACACCTTCAGCCAGGGCATCCGCAAGGGTGGGCTGTTGCAGGTTTCCGGCCAGGGCCCGATGGACCCCGCGACCAACACCTACATCGGCGAGGGTGACGTCAAGGCGCAGACCCGCCGCACGCTGGAGAACGTCAAGGCGATCCTGGCCGCAGGCGGCGCAGGGGTCGACGACGTCCTGATGTTCCGCGTCTACCTCACCAAGCGCGAGGACTTCGCCGCCATGAACGAGGTCTACGGCGAATTCATCGCCGAGAACGTCAAGTCCGATCAACTGCCTTGCCGGACAACGGTATTCGTCGATCTTCCGCACGAAGTGATGCTGGTCGAGATCGACGCGCTCGCTGCCGTCGGCTAGGCCGCGCTGGTACGGCGCTGGGCCGGCTTCCTTGCCGGCCGCAGCACCGACAGCGAGAACGTCGTGTGCACCAGTGAGCCCGCCCGGTCGAGCAGTGTCTTGCGGTGCGGCAGATAGTGCATCGGCATACCGCGGCGATCGCGTGGCGGTGCCGTGAAGCTCGGTGCTTCCACCAGTGGGGCGTCGGCCGGGATCTTGCCCGACGCGCGCCGGTAGGCCGACAACGCCCGCGGATGTAGCCGGATCTCGTCGGGCACGGCCACGAACGCCAGTTCGACGAGCTTGCCGAAGATCCGGAGCAACACCTCGTCACCCGGAGTCCAGCGCATCCCGGCCTTTTCCCGCAACGTGGGATCGAACAGGCCGGCGGCGATCCACCGCTGCGCGCCGACCAACGGTCGGAACAGTTGGTCCCAGACCGGGGTGGGCATCAGGACGAACCACGGTTTGGGAATCCGGATGTTGAAGATGTCGAGCGTGGCCCGGTTGATCTCGAGCTCGTCGCGGCACTTGGTGTCCCAGTACTCCTGGAACTCTTCCCAGGTCTCGGGTACCGGCCGCATGCTCATGCCGTACATGCGGTACCACTGCACGTGCTCGTCGAACAGCTGGTGTTTCTCGGCCTCGGTGAGCCCGCCGCAGAAGTACTCGGCGGTCTTGAGAATCAGCATGAAGAACGTGGCGTGTGCCCAATAGAAGGTCTCCGGGTTCAGCGCGTGGTAGCGCCTGCCCTCGGCGTCGACACCCTTGATGGTGGTGTGGAAGGCCCTGATCTGCGCGCCGGTCTGCGCGGCCCGCTCACCGTCGTAGACGACGCCCATGATCGGGTACACCGACCGAGCCACCCGCTGCAACGGTTCGCGCAGCAAAATCGAGTGCTCTTCGACTCCGGCACCCAGCTCGGGATACATGTTCTGGATGGCGCCGATCCACACGCCGAGCATGCCGGTGCGCAGGTCGCCGAAGTATTTCCACGTCAGCGAGTCCGGGCCCAGCGGGTCCGACTCGGGGTTGGCTGCTCTCGCGGTCATCGTGTCCTCGTTGACTGGTCAATGACTCAGGCCTTGCGGTCTGCCACCCACGATAGTGATGACAACATACGTTGTCTACGAACCCGCGGCGCGTCGCCACGCAGTGTTACGCGGTGGAAATCGGGCCGCCGCACGGGCGTGACCAGCGCAGGAACCGACCCGGGCGGGAGTGTGAGCAAAGCTGCGCGCGGCATGATTGCCGGTCCGCGCGAGTGCCACATACTCTTGCGCTGTGGATGGCGAATCGTTCGATGAACGATCCGGCCGCAACGGGGAAATCGATCAGGTGCCGGGTCGGTCCGGACCGGCTCAGGATCTGTCCGGCCCTCTGGGCTGGCTACAACGGACCAATCACAGCCCCGCGCTGATCGGGTTGGTCCGCCGCGTCCGCCGGGCACTGCCGGGGGACCCCGACTTCGGGGACCCGCTGTCGGCAGCTGGCGAAGGCGGCCCACGTGCCGCGGCCCGGGTGGCCGACCGGTTCCTGGACCGCGACGCGGCCTCCCGCGAGATGAGCCTGGGCGCCCTGCAGGTGTGGCAGGCGCTGACCGAACGGGTGTCGGGCACTCCGGCAAACCCCGAGGTGACCCTGGTCTTCACCGACCTCGTCGGCTTCTCGTCCTGGTCGCTGCGCGCAGGCGACGACGCGACGCTGCGGCTGTTGCGGCGGGTGGCCCAGGTGGTCGAACCGCCGCTGCTGGAAGCCGGCGGCCACATCGTCAAGCGCATGGGTGACGGGATGATGGCGGTGTTCTCCGACCCGGTCGTCGCACTGCGCGCCGTGATCACCGCGCTGGAAGCGGTGAATTCGGTTGAGGTGGAAGGCTATACACCGCGAATGCGGGTCGGTATGCACACCGGGCGGCCGCAACGCATCGGATCGGATTGGCTCGGCGTGGATGTCAACGTCACGGCCCGAGTCATGGAGCGCGCCACCAAGGGTGGCCTGATGCTGTCGAACACCACGCTCGATCTGATTCCGGCGGACGAGTTGAGTGCGCAGGGGTTGACCGTCAAACGGCAACGGTGGCAGGTCTTTTCGCCTCGGCCGGACGGGGTGCCCGACGACCTGGTCATTTACCGTGTGCGACTGCCCCGGCAGACGCTCGTCGACGAACCCGACGACCAGGGTGTGCCCGGCGGGTGACCCACCCGTCGCACACGAATCCGAACGCTCAGCAGAGCCGGCCGGGTAGCCGGCGGGAAACGCATTCGAGGGGCGATGAGGCCATCGCCTATGATCGCCGGGTGGCTCAGCAGCCCAGTGATCTCTCCGAAGAAGCCCTGACCAAAGCCGTCAGCGCGGCCCGGCATGCCTTTGAGCTGTCCGGCGACCTCGACGCGCTCGCGCGCGCCAAGACCGAGCACCTGGGGGACCGGGCGCCGATCGCACTGGCCCGGCAGGCGTTGGCGACGCTGCCCAAGGAAGACCGCGCCGACGCCGGCAAACGGGTCAACGTTGCTCGCGGCGACGCGCAGCGTGCCTACGACGAGCGGTTGGCCGTGTTGCGCGCCGAGCGGGACGCCGCGGTCCTGGTGGCCGAGCGGATCGACGTGACCCTGCCGTCGACGCGTCAGCCCGTGGGCGCCCGGCACCCGATCACCATCCTGGCCGAGAACGTCGCCGACACGTTCGTCGCCATGGGTTGGGAGTTGGCGGAGGGACCCGAGGTCGAGACCGAACAGTTCAACTTCGACGCGCTGAACTTCCCGCCCGACCACCCCGCCCGCAGCGAGCAGGACACCTTCCAGATCGCCCCTCCGGCATCCCCCGTCGCTTCGCTCGCCCCTGAAGGCTCCCGTCAGGTGCTGCGTACCCACACCTCGCCCGTGCAGATCCGGGCCCTGCTGGAACGCGAACTGCCGGTCTACATCGTCTCGATCGGACGGACGTTCCGCACCGACGAACTGGATTCCACCCACACGCCGGTGTTCCACCAGGTGGAAGGCCTCGCGGTGGACAAGGGCCTGACCATGGCCCACCTGCGGGGCACCCTCGACGCGTTCGCGCGGGCGCAGTTCGGGCCGGAGGGCCGCACCCGGTTCCGGCCGCACTTCTTCCCGTTCACCGAGCCGTCGGCCGAAGTGGACATCTGGTTCCCCGACAAAAAGGGCGGACCCGGCTGGGTTGAGTGGGGCGGCTGCGGCATGGTCAACCCGAATGTGTTGCGTGCCTGCGGTATCGACCCCGACGAGTATTCGGGCTTTGCCTTCGGAATGGGATTGGAGCGAACCCTGCAGTTCCGCAACGGGATTCCCGACATGCGTGACATGGTCGAGGGCGACGTGCGCTTCTCGCTGCCGTTCGGGGTGGGCGCCTGATGCGCATTCCATACAGCTGGTTGCGAGACACGGTCCGCGCAGGCGCGCCGGGTTGGGACGTGTCGGCCGACGAGCTCGAGCAGGCCTTCATCCGCATCGGTCACGAGGTCGAGGAGATCATCCCGACCGGGCCGGTGAGCGGCCCGCTGACCGTCGGTCGCGTCGCCTCCATCGAGGAACTCACTGAGTTCAAGAAGCCGATCCGCGCCTGCACGGTCGATGTGGGTGAGGTTGAGCCCCGAGACATCATCTGTGGGGCAAGGAATTTCGCGGTCGGTGATCTGGTGGTCGTGGCACTGCCCGGTACCACCCTGCCCGGCGACTTCACCATTGCCAAACGCAAGACCTACGGTCGCACGTCGGACGGCATGATCTGCTCGGCGTCCGAGCTGAACCTCGGCACCGACCACAACGGGATCATCGTGCTGCCGCCAGGCACCGCCGAGCCGGGCACTCCGGCGGCGGAGCTGCTGGGCCTTGACGACGTGGTGTTCCATCTCGCGATCACGCCGGACCGCGGCTACTGCCTGTCGGTGCGCGGCCTGGCCCGCGAGATCGCCTGCGCCTACGACCTGGACTACGTCGACCCGGCCGATGTGACGCCGCTGCCCGCCGAGGGTGAGGCGTGGCCGCTGACCGTCCAGCCGGGCACCGGCGTGCAGCGGTTCGGGCTGCGACCGGTCACCGGTATCGACCCGGCCGCGGTATCGCCGTGGTGGCTGCAGCGTCGCCTGCTGCTCAGCGGTATCCGGGCCATCTCGCCGGCCGTCGATGTGACCAACTACGTCATGCTCGAGCTCGGTCATCCGATGCATGCCCACGATCGCAGCCTCATCACCGGCGGTTTCGACGTCCGGTTCGCCCGCGACGGCGAGAAGGTCGTCACTCTCGACGACGTGGAACGCACGCTGAACTCGGCCGACGTGCTCATCGTCGACGATGTGGCCACCGCTGCCATCGGCGGCGTGATGGGTGCGGGCACCACCGAGGTTCGCGAATCCACCACCGACGTGCTGCTGGAGGCCGCGGTGTGGGACCCGGCCGCGGTGTCCCGCACGCAGCGGCGCCTGCACCTGGCCAGTGAGGCCGGCCGACGCTACGAACGTTCCGTCGACCCGGCGATTTCCGTTGCCGCGCTGGACCGGTGTGCGACCCTGCTGGCCGAGATCGCAGGCGGCACCGTCGAGCCGACCCTGACCGACTGGCGCGAGGACGGCCGCACCGACTGGTCGCAACCCGCCATCGAGATCCCCGCGGACCTGCCGGACCGCACCGCCGGTGTCGAGTACGGCGCGGGCACGACAGCGCGTCGTCTGACCCAGATCGGCGCCGAGGTGACCGGCACCGAGACGCTCACCGTCACCCCCCCGAGTTGGCGACCGGACCTGCGCCAGCGTGCCGATCTGGTCGAGGAGGTGCTGCGCCTCGAGGGACTCGAGCGGATTCCGTCGGTGCTGCCGACGGCGCCTGCCGGACGCGGGCTCACCGCGGGGCAGAAGCGTCGCCGCGCGATCGGAAAGTCGCTGGCGCTGGCCGGATTCGTCGAGATCCTGCCGACGCCGTTCCTGCCTGCCGGAGTGTTCGACGCCTGGGGTCTGGCTGCCGACGATCCGCGCCGCAACACCACCAAGGTGCTCAACCCGTTGGAGGCCGACCGCCCGCAGTTGGCCACCACCTTGCTGCCTGCGTTGTTGGAAGCATTGGCGCGCAACGTATCTCGTGGAACGTCCGATGTGGCGCTGTTCGCCATCGCGCAGGTGGTGGAACCGACCGAGCAGACCCGCGCCGTCGAGCGCATCCCCACCGACCGCAGGCCCACCGACGACGAGATCGCCGGGCTCGACGCCTCGTTGCCGCACCAGCCGCAGCACGTCGCGGCGGTGCTGACCGGCCTGCGTGAGCCTGCCGGACCGTGGGGCCCCGGCCGGCCCGTCGAGGCAGCCGACGCCTTCGAGGCCGTGCGAGTGATCGGCCGGGCGATCGGTGTGGACTTCACGCTGCGTGCGGCGCAGGACCTGCCGTGGCATCCCGGCCGCTGCGCCGAGGTGGTCGTCGGCGAAACCGTCGTCGGCCACGCCGGTCAGCTGCACCCGGCGGTCGTCGAGCGCACCGGGTTGCCCAAGGGCACCTGCGCGGTGGAGTTGGACCTCGACGCCGTCCCGATCGTCGAGACGCTGCCAGCGCCGAAGGTGTCGCCGTTCCCGGCGGTGTTCCAGGACATCAGCGTGATCGTCGGTGACGAGACCGCCGCGGCGAGCGTGGTGGACGCTGTCCGTGACGGGGCCGGTGAGCTGCTCGAAGACGTCAGGCTGTTCGATGTGTACACGGGCCCGCAGATCGGGGAGGGCCGCAAGTCGCTGACCCTGGCCCTGCGTTTCCGGGCCGCCGATCGCACGCTGACCGAAGACGAGGCCAGCGCCGCACGTGACGCCGCCGTGGCCGCCGCGGCCGAGCGGGTCGGCGCCGTCCTGCGTGGCTGAGTTCCTCGGCCGAGCAGACGCGTAGGTACGCGACACGCCGCTGTTCGGGGACCTGCGTGTCTGCTCGCCATTAATGAGTTTGCATCTGCCTGCATAACAATGCAGAATCGCTGCATGACGTCTGTAGCGGTGGCAGGCGCCAGCGGCTACGCCGGTGGCGAGATCCTGCGATTACTCCTCGGCCATCCCGCGTATGCCGACGGGCGCTTGACCATCGGCGCGCTGACCGCCGCGGCAAGTGCCGGAACCACGCTGGCCGAACATCACCCGCACCTGCTGCCGTTGGCATCGCGGGTGCTCGAAGCCACCGACGTTGATGTGCTGGCCGGCCACGACGTGGTCTTTCTCGGCTTGCCGCATGGACATTCGGCTGCCTTGGCCGAACAGCTCGGCCCCGACACGCTGATCATCGACTGCGGAGCGGACTTCCGGCTCACCGACGCTGCCGCATGGGAGAAGTTCTACGGATCGGCCCACGCCGGAAGCTGGCCCTACGGGCTGCCCGAACTGCCGGGCGCCCGGGAGAAGCTGCGCGGCACCAAGCGCGTCGCGGTACCGGGCTGCTATCCGACCGCCGCGCTGCTGGCCCTGCTGCCCGCCGTGGCTGCCGACCTGGTCGACCCCGCAGTGACGGTCGTCGCGGTCAGCGGCGCCTCGGGGGCCGGCAAATCGGCGAAGGTCGACCTGCTCGGCTCCGAGATCATCGGGTCGGCGCGGGCCTACAACATCGCGGGCAAGCACCGGCACACCCCCGAGATCGCCCAGGGACTGCGGGCGGTGACCGACAAGGACGTGACCGTCTCGTTCACCCCGGTGTTGATCCCGACCGCACGGGGCATCCTGGCGACCTGTACCGCGCGGACCACCGCGTCGGAATCCGAGATCCGGGCCGCCTACGAAAAGGCCTACGGCGCTGAGCCTTTCATTCACCTTCTGCCCGAAGGCCAGCTGCCCAAGACCGGCTCGGTGATCGGCAGCAACGCCGCCCAGTTGGCCGTGGCCGTGGATGCCGAGGCGCAGACGCTCGTCGCCGTCGCCGCCATCGACAACCTGACCAAGGGCACCGGCGGCGCGGCCGTGCAGTCGATGAACCTGGCGTTGGGTTGGCCGGAGACCGAAGGACTATCGATCGTGGGAGTGGCACCGTGAGTTCTGCACAGTCAGCCGACAGCATGACCACCGAAACCAAACTGGTTCGCACCCAGGGCGTTACCGCGGCAGCCGGCTTCCGCGCCGCCGGAATCGCCGCGGGCATCAAAGCGTCCGGCGCGCCGGACCTGGCACTGGTGTTCAACGAAGGCCCCGACTATGCGGCTGCGGGTGTGTTCACCAGCAACCAGATCAAGGCCGCGCCGGTGCTATGGTCCCAGCAGGTGCTCACCACCGGTCGACTGCGCGCCGTCATCCTGAACTCCGGTGGCGCCAACGCGTGCACGGGTGCGCCGGGCTTTCAGGATGCCCACGCCACCGCCGAGGGGGTGGCCGCCGCCCTGAGCGATTGGGGCACCGAGACCGGTGCCATCGAGGTCGCCGTGTGCTCCACGGGCCTGATCGGTGACCGGTTGCCGATGGACAAGGTGCTGGCCGGCGTGACCGAGATCGTGCACGAGTTGGCCGGTGGCCTGACCGGCGGCGAGGACGCGGCCCGGGCCATCATGACCACCGACACCGTGCCCAAACAGGTTGCGCTGCATCATTCGGTGGCGTCGGGGGAGAACTGGGTCCTCGGCGGGATGGCCAAGGGTGCCGGGATGATGGCGCCCTCGTTGGCCACCATGCTGGTGGTGCTGACCACCGACGCCGTGGCCAGTGCGGATGCGTTGAACTCCGCGCTGCGCCGGGCATCCACACTGACCTTCGACCGCCTCGACATCGACGGCAGCTGTTCCACCAACGACACGGTGCTGCTGCTGGCTTCCGGTGCCAGCGAGATCCAGCCCAGCCAAAGCGATCTCGACGATGCGGTGCTGCGGGTGTGCGAAGACCTGTGCACGCAGCTGCAGGCCGATGCCGAAGGCGTCACCAAACGCGTCGTCATCACCGTCACCGGTGCGGTCAGCGAGCAGGAAGCCGTCGTCGCGGCCCGGGCCATCGCGCGCGACAGCCTGGTCAAGACCGCGCTGTTCGGCTCCGACCCGAACTGGGGCCGGGTGCTGGCTGCCGTCGGCATCGCCCCGGTCACCCTTGATCCGCAACGGATCAGCGTGTCGTTCAACGGATCACCGGTGTGCATCGACGGTGCCGGGGCGCCGGGAGCGCGCGAGGTGGATCTGTCCGGTGAGGACATCGCCGTCGTCGTCGACCTGGCCGTCGGTGACGCGTCGGCATCCGTGCGGACCACGGACCTGTCGCACGCCTACGTCGAAGAGAACTCGGCCTACAGTTCATGAGCTTGCCCACGCCGATAAAAGCTCAGGTGCTGGCGGCGGCGTTGCCGTGGCTCAAGCAACTGCACGGCAAGATCGTCGTCGTCAAGTACGGCGGCAACGCCATGACCGACGAGACGCTCAAAGCCGCCTTCGCCGCCGACATGGTGTTTCTGCGCAATTGCGGCATCCACCCTGTGGTGGTGCACGGCGGTGGCCCGCAGATCAGCGCCATGCTCAAAAAGCTCGGTATCGCGGGCGATTTCAAGGGCGGCTTCCGGGTGACCACGCCCGAGGTGCTCGATGTGGCCCGCATGGTGCTGTTCGGCCAGGTGGGCCGCGAGCTGGTCAACCTGATCAACGCGCACGGCGCATATGCGGTCGGGGTCACCGGTGAGGACGCTCAGCTGTTCACGGCGGTACGACGCAGTGTGAACGTCGACGGTGTCGCCACCGACATCGGCCTGGTCGGCGACGTCGAGCACGTCAACGCCGGGTCGCTGCTGGATCTCATTGCCGCAGGGCGGATTCCAGTGGTGTCGACCATCGCCCCCGATGTCGACGGGGTAGTGCACAACATCAACGCCGACACCGCGGCGGCCGCACTGGCCGAGGCGCTCGGCGCGGAGAAGCTCGTGATGCTCACCGATGTCGAAGGGCTGTACACCGACTGGCCCGACCGCGACTCCCTGGTCAGCGAAATCGACGCGGGCGCACTCGCCGAGCTGCTGCCGCGCCTGGAATCGGGCATGGTGCCCAAGATCGAGGCCTGCCTGCGCGCCGTGGCAGGCGGCGTGCCCAGCGCCCACGTGATCGACGGCCGCGTCGAACACTGCGTGCTGGTCGAACTGTTCACCGATGAAGGAACCGGAACGAAAGTGGTGCCGAAGTGACCCTCCAAGACCGCTGGGAAGCGGTGATGATGAACAACTACGGCACCCCACCGCTGGCCCTGGTCAGTGGTGACGGTGCCGTGGTCACCGACGCCGAGGGCAAGCAGTACCTCGACCTGCTCGGCGGTATCGCCGTAAACCTGCTCGGGCACCGCCACCCCGCGGTCATCGAGGCCGTCACCACCCAGCTCAACACGCTCGGGCACACCTCGAATCTCTATGCCACCGAACCGGGTATCGCGTTGGCGGAGGCGCTCGTCGGCCATCTGGGAAGTCCCGCACGGGCGTTCTTCTGCAACTCGGGTACCGAAGCCAACGAGGTCGCCTTCAAGATCACCCGGCTCACCGGGAAGACGAACGTCGTTGCCGCGCAAGGCGCTTTCCACGGCCGCACGATGGGCTCGCTTGCGCTGACCGGCCAGCCCACCAAGCAGGCCCCGTTCGAACCGTTGCCGGGCAACGTCACCCACGTGCCGTACGGCGATGTCGACGCCCTCGCTGCCGCGGTCGACGACACCACGGCCGCGGTGTTCCTCGAACCGATCATGGGAGAGGGCGGGGTCGTCGTCCCACCGGCCGGCTACCTGGTCGCCGCGCGCGAGATCACCGCGAAACACGGTGCGCTGCTGATCCTCGACGAGGTACAGACCGGGGTGGGCCGCACCGGGGCCTTCTTCGCTCATCAGCACGACGGCATCACCCCGGACGTGGTGACGCTGGCCAAGGGGCTCGGCGGCGGACTGCCGATCGGTGCCTGCCTGGCCATCGGCGCCGCGGGAGACCTGCTGACCCCGGGCCTGCACGGCAGCACGTTCGGCGGCAACCCCGTGTGCACGGCCGCGGCGCTGGGCGTGCTGCGTGCGCTGTCCGACGGCGACCTCATTGCCCGCGCCGGTGTGCTCGGCAAGACCATCAGCCACGGCATCGAGGAGCTGGGCCATCCACTCGTCGACCACGTCCGCGGCAAGGGTCTGCTGCAGGGCATCGCGCTGACCGCGCCCAGTGCCAAGGCCGTCGAATCCGCCGCCCGCGACGCCGGCTTCCTGGTCAACGCGGCGGCCGCCGACGTCATCCGGCTGGCGCCGCCGCTGATCATCACCGAGGACCAGATCAACCAGTTCCTCACCGCGCTACCCGCGGTGCTCGACCAGGGGGCAAAATGACCCGACATTTCCTGCGTGACGACGACCTGACGCCCGACGAGCAGGCCGAGGTCCTCGCTTTGGCCGCCGAGCTCAAGAAGCAGCCGTTCTCGCGACGCCCGCTGGAGGGCCCGCGTGGCGTCGGCGTCATCTTCGAGAAGAACTCGACCCGCACCCGGTTCTCGTTCGAGATGGGCATCGCCCAGCTCGGTGGGCACGCCGTCGTCGTCGACGGTCGCAGCATGCAGCTGGGCCGCGAGGAGACGCTGGAGGACACCGGTGCGGTGCTGTCCCGTTACGTCGACGCCATCGTGTGGCGCACCTTCGCCCAGGAACGACTGACGGCCATGGCGTCGGGGGCGACCGTGCCGATCGTCAACGCGCTCTCCGACGAGTTCCACCCCTGCCAGGTGCTGGCCGACCTGCAGACCCTGGCCGAACGCAAGGGTGAGCTCAAGGGCCTGCGCATGACCTACCTCGGCGACGGCGCCAACAACATGGCGCACTCGTTGATGATCGGTGGCGTCACGGCAGGCATCAGCGTCACCGTCGCCGCGCCCGAGGGTTTCGGGCCCGACCCGCAGTACGTCGACGCGGCCCGCAAGCGCGCCGCGGAGACCGGCGCGTCGGTGACCGTCACCGATGACCCGCGGGCCGCGGTCGACGGCGTCGACGTGATCGTCACCGACACCTGGACGTCGATGGGCCAGGAGAACGACGGCCTCGACCGGGTCCGCCCGTTCCGCCCGTTCCAGGTCAACAGTGACCTGCTCAAGCTGGCCGACGCCGAAGCCGTTGTGCTGCATTGCCTTCCGGCGCACCGCGGCTACGAGATCACCGATGAGGTGATCGACGGCCCGCAGAGTGCGGTGTTCGACGAGGCCGAGAACCGGTTGCACGCGCAGAAGGCGCTGCTGGCCTGGTTGCTGGCACGCGCCTGAGCCCGTCATGAGTTCCCCGACCCGAGTCGGCCGTCAGGCCCGCATCGTCGCACTGCTGTCGTCACGCGCGGTGAGCAGCCAGACGGAGTTGGCGAGCCTGCTGGCCGACGAAGGCATCGAGGTCACCCAGGCCACGTTGTCGCGGGACCTGGAGGAACTCGGCGCCGTCAAACTGCGGGGCGCCGACGGCGGTGTCGGGGTCTACGTCGTCCCGGAAGACGGCAGCCCCGTGCGCGGGGTGTCCGGCGGCACCGAGCGGCTGACCCGATTGATGGGGGACTTGCTGGTTTCCACCGATGCCAGCGCTAACCTTGCCGTGCTGCGCACCCCGCCCGGGGCCGCGCACTACCTGGCCAGCGCCATCGACCGCGCAGCCCTGCCCTATGTGGTCGGCACCATCGCCGGTGACGACACCATCGCGGTGGTGGCGCGCGAACCGATGACCGGCGCTGAGCTGGCCACCACCCTCGAAAACCTGAAATAGAGCCCAACACAAGGAGATTGCTCATGTCCGATCGCGTCATCCTGGCGTACTCCGGAGGTCTCGACACCTCGGTCGCGATCAGCTGGATCGGTAAGGAAACCGGCCGCGAGGTCGTCGCCGTCGCCATCGACCTCGGTCAGGGTGGCGAGGACATGGAGGTCGTGCGGCAGCGGGCGCTGGACTGCGGCGCCGTCGAGGCCGTCGTGGTCGACGCGCGTGACGAGTTCGCGAACGAGTACTGCCTGCCCACCATCCAGTCCAACGCGCTGTACATGGACCGCTACCCGCTGGTGTCGGCGATCAGCCGACCGCTGATCGTCAAGCACCTGGTGGCCGCCGCGCGCGAGCACCAGGGCGGCATCGTCGCCCACGGCTGCACCGGCAAGGGCAACGACCAGGTCCGCTTCGAGGTCGGCTTCGCCTCGCTGGCACCCGATCTCGAGGTGCTCGCCCCGGTGCGTGACTACGCCTGGACCCGGGAGAAGGCCATCGCCTTCGCCGAGGAGAACGCCATCCCGATCAACGTCACCAAGCGCTCGCCGTTCTCCATCGACCAGAACGTGTGGGGCCGCGCGGTCGAAACGGGCTTCCTCGAGCACCTGTGGAACGCACCCACCAAGGACGTCTACGACTACACCGAAGACCCCACGGTCCACTGGAACACCCCCGACGAGGTCGTCGTCGGGTTCGAAAAGGGGGTGCCGGTCTCCATCGACGGCAAGCCGGTCACGGTGCTGGAGGCCATTGTCGAGCTCAACCGCCGCGCCGGCGCCCAGGGTGTCGGCCGCCTCGACGTGGTGGAGGACCGGCTGGTCGGTATCAAGAGCCGCGAAATCTACGAGGCCCCGGGCGCCATGGTGCTCATCACGGCCCACACCGAGCTGGAGCACGTCACCCTCGAACGTGAGCTGGGCCGGTTCAAGCGCAACACCGACCAGAAGTGGGGCGAGCTGGTGTACGACGGCCTCTGGTACTCGCCGCTGAAGCGGGCCCTGGAGTCGTTCGTCGCCCACACTCAGGAGCATGTGACCGGCGAGATCCGGCTGGTGCTGCACGGCGGCCACATCGCCGTCAACGGGCGGCGCAGCCCGGAGTCGCTCTACGACTTCAACCTCGCCACCTACGACGAGGGCGACAGCTTCGACCAGTCCAATGCCAAGGGCTTCGTGCACGTGCACGGTCTCAGCTCGAAGATCTCGGCCAAGCGCGACCTGGGTATCTAGTGCCGAGCAGTCCCCCGCAAGCGGGGGACTGCTCGCGGAAGGGTGGTGACGTGAGTACCAACGAAGGTTCGCTGTGGGGTGGCCGGTTCACCGATGGGCCGTCGGAAGCCCTTGCCGCGCTGAGCAAATCCACGCACTTCGACTGGGCGCTGGCCCCGTATGACGTGCGGGCCTCCAAGGCGCACGCCCGGGTGCTGCATCGCGCCGGGCTGCTCACCGATGAGCAGCGCGACGGGCTGCTGGCCGGCCTGGACAGCCTGGGCGAGGACCTCGCCGACGGCAGCTTCGGCCCGCTGCCCAGCGACGAGGACGTGCACGGTGCCCTGGAGCGTGGTCTGATCGACCGCGTCGGCCCCGACCTCGGCGGCCGGTTGCGGGCCGGACGGTCACGAAACGACCAGGTGGCCACGCTGTTCCGGATGTGGCTGCGCGACGCCATCACCACGGTCGGCACCGGCGTGCTGGATGTGGCCGCTGCCCTGGCCACCCAGGCCGCCGCGCACCCGACGGCGATCATGCCCGGCAAGACGCATCTGCAGTCGGCACAGCCGGTGCTGCTGGCACATCATCTGCTCGCCCATGCGCACCCGCTGCTGCGCGACGCGGACCGTCTCATCGACCTCGACAAGCGGGCGGCGGTGTCGCCCTACGGGTCCGGAGCCCTGGCCGGGTCATCGCTGGGTCTGGACCCCGACGCCATCGCCGACGAACTCGGGTTCACCGCGGCCGCCGACAACTCGATCGACGCGACGGCCTCGCGGGATTTCGCCGCGGAGGCGGCCTTCGTGTTCGCGATGATCGCTGTCGACCTGTCGAGGTTGGCGGAAGACATCATCCTCTGGAGCACAACGGAATTCGGCTACGTCACCCTGCACGACGCGTGGTCCACGGGCAGTTCGATCATGCCGCAGAAGAAAAATCCCGACATCGCCGAGCTGGCGCGCGGCAAGTCCGGCCGACTCATCGGCAATCTCACCGGGCTGCTCGCGACGCTCAAGGCGCAGCCACTGGCCTACAACCGGGACCTGCAAGAGGACAAGGAGCCGGTGTTCGACTCCGTCGCCCAGCTGGAGCTGTTGCTGCCTGCGGTGGCCGGTTTGGTGGGCACGCTGACGTTCGACACGGACCGGATGGCGGCGCTGGCCCCGCAGGGCTACACACTGGCCACCGACATCGCCGAATGGATGGTGCGCCAAGGTATTCCGTTCCGCATCGCGCATGAGGCGGCCGGCGCGGCGGTACGCACGGCCGAGGCCCGCGGAGTCGGGCTGGAGGAGCTGGCCGACGACGAGTTGGCAGGCATCCATCCCGGGCTGACCGCTCAGGTACGTGAGGTGCTGACGATCGCCGGGTCGGTCAACTCCCGCGACGCCCGCGGCGGAACCGCCCCGATCCAGGTGGCCAAGCAGCTCGGCGCGGTGCGTGACACCCTGGATCAGTTGCGGATCCGGCTGCGCTGAGCGACATTTCAGCGCTGCCGAGCCTCACTCCAGCTCTTCCGACAGCTCCAACCAGCGCGCCTCCAACTCGGCCACCTGGTCTTCCAACTCGCGCAGCTGCGCGGTGAGCCGGCCGAGGCCGACATGATCGGAATGGTCGTGCGCCGCGAGTTCGTCGTGCTTGTCGGAGATGCGCCCGGCCAGCTTGGCCAGCGACCGGTCGATCGAGGCGACCTCTTTCTCGATGTTGCGCAGCTCGGCGCCCGACTTGCCCTGCGTGGGCGCAGGCGTCGGTGCTGTGCGTGAGGCAGTAGCCGGGGCCGACGGTTGGGCCGCGAGCCGCAGGTACTCGTCGACGCCGCCGGGTAGGTGGCGCAGCCGGCCGTCGAGGATCGCGTACTGCTGATCGGTGACCCGCTCCAGCAGATAGCGGTCGTGCGACACCACGATCAGCGTGCCCGGCCAGGAGTCGAGCAGATCCTCGGTGGCGGTGAGCATGTCGGTGTCGACGTCGTTGGTCGGCTCGTCGAGCACCAGGACGTTCGGCTCGCTCAGCACCACCAGCATGAGCTGCAGCCGGCGCCGCTGCCCACCCGAGAGCTCGCCGACCCGTGACGAGAGTTGCGCCCGGTTGAAGCCCAACCGCTCCAGCAGCTGTGCCGGTGTGAGCTCCTTGCCGTCGATCATGTAGCTGGTCTGCAGCCGGCCCAGCACCTCCCGGACCATGTCGCCTGCCATGGCGTTCAGCTCGGTCGACTGCTGGTCGAGGATCGCCAGCCGCACGGTTTTCCCGCGCTTGACCCGGCCCGTGGTCGGGGTCACCGTGCCGGCGAGCAGACCGAGCAGCGTCGACTTCCCGGCGCCGTTGGCGCCGAGGATCCCGGTGCGTTCGCCCGGGGCGATGCGCCATTCGACGTCGCGCAGCACCTCGCGTCCGTCGAACGCGACGGACACGTCCAGCAGGTCGATGACGTCCTTGCCGAGGCGAGCGGTCGCCAGCCGGGACAGCTCGACGCTGTTGCGCAGCGGCGGTACGTCGGAGATCAGGGCGTTGGCCGCGTCGATGCGGAACTTGGGCTTGGAGCTGCGAGCCGGTGGGCCGCGCCGCAACCAGGCCAGTTCTTTACGCATCAGGTTCTGCCGTTTGGCCTCGGACGCGGCGGCGATCCGATCGCGCTCCACCCGCTGCAGCACGTACGCCGCATACCCGCCCTCGAAGGGCTCGACGATGCCGTCGTGCACCTCCCAGGTGGTCGTCGCGACCTCGTCGAGAAACCAGCGGTCGTGGGTGATCAGCAGCAGCCCACCCGCACCGCGCGCCCAGCGGCCCTGCAGATGCCCGGCCAGCCAGGTGATGCCTTCGATGTCGAGGTGGTTGGTGGGCTCGTCGAGGGCGACGACGTCCCAATCGCCGATCAGCAGCGCAGCCAGCTGCACCCGGCGGCGTTGCCCACCTGAGAGTGTGCCGACGGTCGCGTCGAATCCGATGTCGGCCACCAGTCCGCCGATGACGTCCCGCACGCGGGCGTCCCCGGCCCATTCGTGCTCCGGCCGGTCACCGACCAGCGACCAGCCCACGGTGTGCTCGGAGTCCAGCGTGTCGGTCTGGTCGAGTGCCCCCACCCGCAGGCCTCCGCGCTGGGTGACGCGGCCGCCATGCGGGGTGATGCGCCCGGTCAGCATGCCCAGCAGGCTCGATTTGCCGTCGCCGTTGCGGCCGACGATGCCGATGCGGTCGCCGTCACTGACGCCCACGGTGACAGCGTCGAACACCACACCTGTCGGGTACTCCAGGTGCAGGGCTTCGCCGCCGAGTAGGTGTGCCATCGCCGCCGACCTTAGCGTCAGCGTCGGCCCCGCCGCGAAGGTGTCGGCGCGGTTTGCCTCAGGCGTCGTCGGCGGTGCGGTGACGTGCCATGATGACCACGTCGGTCGGGGACAGCACGTCAAAACGTAGGGGAGCGGGCGTTGATGGATTTCTCGGCAGTGACCAAACCGGTGGAGCGGTTGCTGGCGACTGCGCAGAACGGGCTCGAGGTGCTGCGCTACGGAGGCCTGGAGACCGGCGCCGTCCCATCTCCGTTCCAGATCATCCAGAGCGTGCCGATGTTCAAGCTGCGCCGGTACTTCCCGCCCGACGTCCGTCCCGGTGCCGCAGACCCCGGCCCGCCGGTGTTGATGGTGCACCCGATGATGATGGCCGCCGACATGTGGGACGTGACTCGCGACGAAGGCGCCGTGGGCATCCTGCATCGCGCAGGCATCGACCCGTGGGTGATCGATTTCGGCTCGCCGGACAAGGTCGAGGGCGGGATGCAGCGCAACCTCGCCGACCACGTCGTGGCGCTCAGCGAAGCCATCGACACCGTCAAGACGGTCACCGGTCGCGACGTGCACCTCGCCGGTTACTCACAGGGCGGCATGTTCGCCTACCAGACCGCCGCGTATCGGCGGTCCAAGGACCTGGCCAGCATCATCGCGTTCGGGTCGCCGGTGGACACACTGGCCGCACTCCCGATGAACCTGCCCGCCGGTGTCGCCGCCGGTGCCGCCGACTTCATGGCCGACCATGTCTTCAGCCGGATCGACATCCCCGGCTGGCTGGCCCGCACCGGTTTCCAGATGCTCGACCCGATCAAGACGGCCCAGTCCCGGCTGGACTTCCTGCGCCAGTTGCACGACCGTGAGGCATTGCTGCCTCGCGAGCAGCAACGGCGGTTCCTGGCCTCCGAGGGCTGGATCGCCTGGTCCGGCCCTGCGATTTCCGAGCTGCTCAAGCAGTTCATCGCCCACAACCGAATGATGACCGGCGGCTTCTCCATCCACGGCGACCTGGTGACGCTGTCCGACATCGACTGCCCGGTGCTCGCCGTGGTCGGTGAGGTCGACGACATCGGGCAGCCGGTGGCGGTCCGGGGCATCAAACGCGCCGCACCGCAGGCCGACGTGTACGAATACCTGATCCGGGCCGGGCATTTCGGCCTGGTCGTCGGCTCGAAGGCCTCGAATCAGACGTGGCCCACGGTGGCCCAGTGGGTCAAGTGGCTCGACAACGCCGAGGAGATGCCCGACGGCGTCGTCCCGATGGGCCTGCCGTCGGCCGATCACCCCGAAGGCGGCGTGTCGTTCACGACGCGCGTCACCCATGGCGCGACCGCCGCCACCGAGATGGCCTTCGGCGTGGCCCGTTCGGCGGCCGACGCGTTGGTGGCGGCGAACAAGTCGGCCCGGACGCTGGTCATCGAAACGGCCCGCACGCTGCCGAGGCTGGCCCGCCTCGGGCAGGTCAACGACCACACCCGGATCTCGCTGGGCCGCATCATGAGCGAGCAGGCGCGCAATCTCCCCAACGGCGAGGCGCTGCTGTTCGACGGCCGGGTGCACACCTACGAAGCCGTCGACCGCCGGATCAACAACGTGGTCCGCGGCCTGATCGACGTCGGGGTGCGTCAGGGCGCACACGTCGGCGTGCTGATGGAGACGCGGCCCAGCGCGCTGGTGGCCATCGCCGCGCTGTCGCGCCTGGGTGCCGTGGCCGTGTTGATGCCGCCCGATGTGGATCTGGCGGAAGCTGCGCGGCTGGGCGGGGTGTCGGAGATCATCGCGGACCCGAGCCATCTTGAGGCGGCCCGGCAGCTGGAGACCCGGGTCCTGGTGCTGGGCGGCGGCGAGAACCGCGACCTGCACCTGCCCGAGGACTCCGACGTCATCGACATGGAGCAGATCAACCCAGACGTGGTCGAGCTGCCCGGCTGGTACCGATCCAACCCCGGCCTGGCGCGCGACCTCGCCTTCGTCGCGTTCACCACGGTCGGTGGCGAACTCGTCGCCCGGCAGATCACCAACTTCCGGTGGGCGCTGTCGGCGTTCGGCACCGCGTCGGCGGCCAACCTCGGCCGCGGGGACACGGTGTACTGCCTGACGCCGCTGCACCACCAGTCCGGACTGCTGGTCGCCCTCGGCGGGGCGGTCGTGGGTGGCTCGCGCATCGCGCTGTCGCGCGGTCTGCAGCCCGACCGGTTCCTCCAGGAGATCCGCCAGTACGGCGTCACGGTCGTCTCCTACACCTGGGCGATGCTGCGCGAGGTCATCGACGACCCGTCCTTCTCGCTCGTCGGCTCACATCCGGTGCGGCTGTTCATCGGCTCCGGCATGCCCGCAGGACTGTGGAAGCGGGTGGTCGAGATCTTCGAGCCCGCCCAGGTGGTGGAGTTCTTCGCGACCACCGACGGGCAGGCAGTGCTGGCCAACGTGGCCGGCGCCAAGATCGGCAGCAAGGGCCGGCCACTGCCCGGCGCCGGGCACGTCGAATTGGCCGCCTACGACGCCGACGACGATCTCATTCTCGAGGATGAGCAGGGCTTCGTCCGCAAGGCCGATCCGAACGAGGTCGGCGTGCTGCTGGCCCATCCGCGTGGGCCGGTCGACCCGACCGCCGCGGTCAAGCGCGGTGTCTTCGCACCGGCCGACACCTGGGTGTCCACCGAGTTCCTGTTCCGCCGCGATGAGGACGGCGACTACTGGCAGGTGGACAACCGCACCGCCGTGATCCACACCGAGCGCGGACCCGTCTACGGCACCCCGATCAGCGACGCCGTGGGACGCCTCGACGCCGTCGACCTCGCCGTCACCTACGGCGTCGACCTGGGCGGTCAGCAGGTGGCCGTCACTGCTCTGGCGCTCCGCCCGGGCGGCAGCATCCCTACCGCCGATCTCACGCACGCACTCGCGGACCTGCCGGTGGGCAACCCGCCGGACTTCGTGCACGTGGTGGCCGACATGGAACTCGGCGCGTCGTACCGGCCGATGGCGGGCCCGTTGCAGGTTGCCGGACTTCCGAAACCGGCCCGGCGTAACTCCTGGTACCTCGATCCCGATACCCAGACGTACAAGACGCTGACCGTGGCCGTATGGACCGAACTGAGCTCAGGACAGGGCGAGCCCGATACGGCTGCCGATCCGTCCTAGCAGCCGTATCGTCGGAGCCCTGTTAGGCTCCGCCATGCGGCGCACCGAGTGGAGGATTGATGACATCGCAGACGAGCGGAAACCGTTGGCGGGTTGCCGTCACCGGCGCGGTGGCCGGTAGCGCACTCGCCGCCGGCTTGCTGGCCGGCGTCGGAGCGCCGATCGCGCTGGCCGATCCCGCGGCTGACGCCAATGCGAATGCGGCAGCGACGGCTGACGCGCCGCCCGCAGCACCGGAGATGACGGCCGACGAGGCGCTCGCCATCATCGACAAGGAGTACGACACCGGCGCGGGTGGCGGCCAGATCTCCCAGTTGATCCACTCGATCCTGCAACTGCGGGCGCAGGGCTTCAAGCCGTCGAATGGCAACCGCGAGGCCATCGTCGCCGCGCTGGACAAGCGGCCCAACCAGACGCCGCTGATCGATGCGCTCAAGAACACGCTGGCCTATCAGCGCAAGTTGCAGGCGCGCGCCAACGGCTCGCAGTCCTCGGGTGGCATCTCCGCCGGCATCAACCAGACCGGTCCCGGCCAGGTGCCCATCCCCGGTGCACCAGGTACGCCCGGCATCTCACTCGGCCCCGACAACTCCGGCATCAACGTCCCGATCGGCTGATCGGTGATCGACGACAAGCTCCTCAAGATTCTGGTGTGCCCGCAGGATCGTGGCCCTCTCCTGTTGGCCGGCAATGACTGGCTGTACAACGCGCGGCTGCGCCGGGCCTACCGCATCGACGACGGCATCCCGGTCCTGCTCGTCGACGAGGCTGTCGAGGTCGACGACGCCGAGCATCAGCGGCTGTTGGACCTGGCCGGCTCACCCGAAGCCGGGTAGCTCCCCGGTCAGATACCGCTGCAAGTTGGGGCCGATGGTCTCGACAACCTGCTCGACCGACAGCGATTTGAACGGCTCAAGCTCCAGGATGTAGCGCGCCAGCACCACACCAAAGAGCTGCGATGCCACGAACTGCACCCGTGTTCGGCCGCTGCCCGGTGGGTTGTCGACGCGGGGCCCGACCTCGGCGACGATGACGTCCTGCAGGAAGGTCCGCAGCAGCGAGATCTCACCACCGGCCAGGATCGAGCGCAACGTGGCGATCAACCCTTTGCCCATCTCGGAATCCCACAGCGGCAACAGAATTGACGGCAGCGTGTGGCCGAGCTGCCCGACCGGAACCTCCCGCAGCGGCCCGATCACGGTCATCGGATCGATCGGAATATGGATCGCGGCGGCGAACAGTTGGGTCTTGGTCCCGTAGTAGTGGTGCACCAATGCGGGATCCACCCCGGCATCGGTGGCGATCGCCCGGATCGATGTTTTGTCGATCCCGTTGCGCGCGAACAACTCCCGCGCGCTGGCGAGGATGCGATCCCGGGTGTCGGACGGGCCCGGTGGCCGTCCTGGCCGTTTGCGTTCTCTCATGGGGTCCGTCGTCGCAGGGTCGCTGCCGCCAGGCCGAGCGCCAGGGCGGCGAAGCCCACCACCACGGCGATGTCACGCGCGGCGATCGCCGTCAGATCCGGATGGGAACCGACCTGCTGCAGCGCCTCGAGCGCATAGCTGGCGGGCAGCACGTTGCTGATCCACTGCAGCCATTCGGGCAGCGCCTCGCGGGGCACGATGATGCCGCACAACAGCAGCTGCGGGACGATCACCACCGGCATGAACTGCACGGCCTGGAACTCCGTGCGAGCGAACGCGCTGCACAGCAGGCCCAATCCGACGCCGAGCACAGCGTTGATGATGGCGATGAGGAACACCAACAGCGGACTGCCTGCGGTGCTGAACCCGAGGAACCAGAAGGCGACGATGCACGCCAGGCTCGCTTGTGCGGCGGCCGCGATCGAGAATGCCGTGCCGTAGGCGGCCAGCAGGTCGAACCGCCGCAACGGGGTGGTCAGGATCCGTTCGAGCGTCCCCGAAACCCGTTCGCGCTGCATGGTGATCGAGGTGATCAGGAACATGACCACCAGGGGAAACACGCCGAGCATGATCAGACAGGCGTTGTTGAACGGGCTCGGCGCGCCCGGCCGGTGTGGTGCGTCGTGGAACATGAAGTACATCAGCGTGATGACCAGGCTCGGCACCACCAGGATCATCGCCACGCTGCGGTGATCGGCGGCGAGTTGACGCAGGATCCGACCGGTCGTCGCCAGGTAGGCCTGCGGGCTGAGCCGGCTGCGTTGGGTCAGGCCGCGGTGCGCTGGCGGATGACGGTCAGAAACGCTTCCTCCAGGGATGTGCATGACGTGTCCTTCCGGAGTTGGGCCGGGGTGGTGTGGGCGAGCACGCTGCCTTCGCGCATGAGGAGCAGGTCGCCGCAGTGGTCGGCCTCGTCCATGACGTGGCTGGAGACCAGCAGGGTGGCCCCGCGCCGGGACAGCTCGCGGAACTGCTCCCAGAGTTCGACGCGTAGCACGGGATCGAGGCCGACGGTGGGTTCGTCGAGTACGAGCAGCTCGGGGTCGGCGACCAGCGCGCAGGCCAGCGATGCGCGGGTGCGCTGACCACCGGACAAGTTGCCGCAGTACGCGGTTCGGTGATCGTGCAGGCCGACCGCTTGAACCGCATCGTCGGCGGCTTTGGCGGTGGTGCCGTATAGCGCGGCGAAATAGCGGACGTTGTCGATGACCCGAAGGTCGTCGTAGATGGTCGGATCCTGTGTGACATAACCGACCCGGTGCCGTAGCGGGGCACTGCCGGCGGGGTGTCCCAGCACGGTCACCGATCCGGAGGCGATGATCTGGGTGCCTACCACACACCGCATCAACGTGGTCTTTCCGCAACCTGACGGGCCGAGCAGGCCGGTGATCGCGCCGCGGGCGATCTGCACGGTGACATCGCGCAGCGCTGGGCGCTTGCCACGAATCACCGTCAGCCCTGCGATGTCGACGGCCGGCCGTGATCGGAATTCATCAGACGATGAAGTCATCATGTAATGAATATCCTCCCGGTCGTGGACCGGTGTCAACGGTGCCCGGCCCAGCAGTGCAGAATCGCTCGGATGGGCGCCGAACTACTGGTGGGAGACCCGGTTGCAGCAGCCCGTCGGCTACTCGGCGCCCAGCTCAGCGGGCGTGGCGTCGAGGCGACGATCGTCGAGGTCGAGGCCTACGGCGGGCCGCTCGACGGGCCCTGGCCCGACGCCGCGTCCCACTCCTTTCGCGGCCCGCGGGGGCGCAACCTGGTGATGTACGGCCCGCCCGGGCGGATGTACACCTACCGCAGCCATGGCATCCACGTGTGCGCCAACGTGGTGTGCGGCTACGACGGGATCGCAGGTGCGGTGCTGCTGCGGGCGGCAGCCGTCACCGGCGGACTGCCGCAGGCCCAAGACCGGCGGGGCGCCGCGGTGACACCGGCGGCGCTGGCTCGCGGCCCCGGCAATCTGTGTTCGGCGCTCGGAATCATCATGGAGGACAACGGAATCGACCTGTTCGACGAGCGCAGTCCGGTCCGGCTGCGGTTCGGTGCACCGCACGCGGCGGTCGACGGGCCGCGGGTCGGTGTCAGTGTGGCGGCCGACCGGCCCTGGCGATTCTGGCTCGAGGGACGCCGTGAGGTGTCCGCCTACCGGAGAAGCCCGCGGGCACCCGCGCCCGGCGACAGCGACTGATCGCCGGACGGCTGAGCGATGCGACGATGCGGCATGATCTCCCTATGTCAACGGACATCCTGGAGGAGCTGGACTGGCGCGGGCTGATCGCGCAATCGACCGACCGCGACGCGCTGGCCGGGGACCTGGTCAACGGGCCGGTGACCGTGTACTCCGGCTTCGATCCGACCGCGCCGAGCCTGCATGCCGGGCACCTGGTGCCGTTGCTGACCCTGCGCCGGTTCCAGCAGGCCGGCCACCGGCCCATCGTCCTGGCCGGCGGCGCGACGGGGATGATCGGTGATCCGCGCGAAACCGGGGAACGGACCCTGAACACCGCTGACACGGTGGCCGACTGGGCCGGCCGTATCCGCGGGCAGCTGGAACGGTTTGTCGAGTTCAACGACTCACCGACGGGTGCCATCGTCGAGAACAACCTGAACTGGACAGGCGAGTTGTCGGCGATTGAGTTCCTGCGGGACATCGGCAAGTACTTCTCGGTCAACGTGATGCTCGACCGTGACACCGTGCGGCGCCGTCTCGAAGGCGACGGCATCTCCTACACCGAGTTCAGCTACATGTTGTTGCAGGCCAACGACTACGTGGAACTGCACCAACGGCACGGTTGCGCTTTGCAGATCGGTGGTTCCGACCAATGGGGAAACATCGTGGCGGGGGCCCGGCTCGTGCGCCAGAAGCTCGGCGCCACGGTGCACGCCATGACGACGCCGCTGGTCACCGACTCCGAGGGCAAGAAGTTCGGCAAGTCCACCGGAGGCGGGAATCTCTGGCTCGACCCCGAGCTGACCAGCCCGTATGCCTGGTACCAGTACTTCGTCAACGCTGCCGACGCCGACGTGGTGCGGTACCTGCGGTGGTTCACTTTCCTGTCCGCCGAGGAACTCGCCGAGCTCGACGACGCCACCCGGACCCGTGCGCACGAACGCGCCGCTCAGAGGCGGTTGGCGCGGGAGTTGACGACGCTCGTCCACGGGGAAGGAGCGACCCGAGCGGTCGAACTTGCCAGCCAGGCGCTGTTCGGCCGTGGCGAGCTGACGGACCTCGACGAATCCACGTTGTCCGCCGCTCTGCGTGAGGCGAGTAGTGGACAGGTCGCCGAGTTGAAGCCGGGTGGTGCGGACACGATCACCGATTTGTTGGTGGCGAGTGGATTGGCAGCGAGTAAGGGAGCTGCGCGACGCAATGTCGCCGAAGGTGGCGTGTACGTCAACAACACCCGTATTGAAAGTGACGAGTGGATACCACAGCCCGCCGACTTTTTGCATGACCGTTGGCTGGTGTTGCGACGTGGCAAGCGCAACATTGCCGGTGTCGAGCGCGTCGGGGCGTAGCCCGACGGCTGCCGAGCCTCTGACCAGGGCAGATGTCGCGGTGACCTGGGCATTTGACTCGCTGTTAGCCCTCGCGTAACTTATTGCAGGTCAGAGCGACGCGGCCCAGCCGCGGAGCGAGGACAAAGTCCGAGAGAGTCTTCCGCTAAGGTGGGGGTTCCTCAGCGCCCGCACTAGAGATCGCGGCTTTTAGCCGCGGATTTTTGGTGTGGACGTCTCGGGTGTGTTGTTTGAGAACTCAATAGTGTGTTTGGTGGTTTTTGTTTGTTGTTTTTGGTTGCATTCTTTTTCCCGTTTAGGGTGTGACCTTTTGTTTTTTTGGATGCCGGTTTTTGGTGTCTGTTGTTTGTGATCGGATTTTTCTGAATGTGAATTCTTTCGGGTTTTGTCCCGGGGTTTTTGTTTGGAGAGTTTGATCCTGGCTCAGGACGAACGCTGGCGGCGTGCTTAACACATGCAAGTCGAACGGAAAGGCCCTTCGGGTGCTCGAGTGGCGAACGGGTGAGTAACACGTGGGTGATCTGCCCTGCACTTTGGATAAGCCTGGGAAACTGGGTCTAATACCGGATAGGACCATGGCCTTCATGGGTTGTGGTGGAAAGCTTTTGCGGTGTGGGATGGGCCCGCGGCCTATCAGCTTGTTGGTGGGGTAATGGCCTACCAAGGCGACGACGGGTAGCCGGCCTGAGAGGGTGACCGGCCACACTGGGACTGAGATACGGCCCAGACTCCTACGGGAGGCAGCAGTGGGGAATATTGCACAATGGGCGCAAGCCTGATGCAGCGACGCCGCGTGGGGATGACGGCCTTCGGGTTGTAAACCTCTTTCAGCACAGACGAAGCGTGAGTGACGGTATGTGCAGAAGAAGCACCGGCCAACTACGTGCCAGCAGCCGCGGTAATACGTAGGGTGCGAGCGTTGTCCGGAATTACTGGGCGTAAAGAGCTCGTAGGTGGTTTGTCGCGTTGTTCGTGAAAACTCACAGCTTAACTGTGGGCGTGCGGGCGATACGGGCAGACTGGAGTACTGCAGGGGAGACTGGAATTCCTGGTGTAGCGGTGGAATGCGCAGATATCAGGAGGAACACCGGTGGCGAAGGCGGGTCTCTGGGCAGTAACTGACGCTGAGGAGCGAAAGCGTGGGGAGCGAACAGGATTAGATACCCTGGTAGTCCACGCCGTAAACGGTGGGTACTAGGTGTGGGTTTCCTTCCTTGGGATCCGTGCCGTAGCTAACGCATTAAGTACCCCGCCTGGGGAGTACGGCCGCAAGGCTAAAACTCAAAGGAATTGACGGGGGCCCGCACAAGCGGCGGAGCATGTGGATTAATTCGATGCAACGCGAAGAACCTTACCTGGGTTTGACATGCACAGGACGCTGGTAGAGATATCAGTTCCCTTGTGGCCTGTGTGCAGGTGGTGCATGGCTGTCGTCAGCTCGTGTCGTGAGATGTTGGGTTAAGTCCCGCAACGAGCGCAACCCTTGTCCTATGTTGCCAGCGGGTTATGCCGGGACTCGTAGGAGACTGCCGGGTCAACTCGGAGGAAGGTGGGGATGACGTCAAGTCATCATGCCCCTTATGTCCAGGGCTTCACACATGCTACAATGGCCGGTACAAAGGGCTGCGATACCGTGAGGTGGAGCGAATCCTTTCAAAGCCGGTCTCAGTTCGGATCGGGGTCTGCAACTCGACCCCGTGAAGTCGGAGTCGCTAGTAATCGCAGATCAGCAACGCTGCGGTGAATACGTTCCCGGGCCTTGTACACACCGCCCGTCACGTCATGAAAGTCGGTAACACCCGAAGCCGGTGGCCTAACCCCTTGTGGGAGGGAGCCGTCGAAGGTGGGATCGGCGATTGGGACGAAGTCGTAACAAGGTAGCCGTACCGGAAGGTGCGGCTGGATCACCTCCTTTCTAAGGAGCACCACGAGAGGCATCCTCTATTGGGGAGGGTGTGAGCCGTGAGGAACCTGTCTGGTTGTAGTGACCGGGTTTGGTGCAACAACAAACTTGGCGTGGGATGCGGGAAAGCATCTGCGGAAAATCATCGGACACACTATTGGGCTTTGAGACAACAGGCCCGCGGTCCTGTCCCGTTGGGGCAGGGGTGTGTTGTTGCCCTGCTTTGGTGGTGGGGTGTGGTGTTTGATTTGTGGATAGTGGTTGCGAGCATCTAGCGCGCAAGAATGTGGCATCTGCCTTTGGGTGGGTGTTGTTGTTGTGTGTTGATGTGCAATTTCTTTTGAAACTCATTTTTGGTTTTTGTGTTGTAAGTGTTTAAGGCGCATGGTGGATGCCTTGGCACTGGGAGCCGATGAAGGACGTGGGAGGCTGCGATATGCCTCGGGAGCTGTCAACCGAGCGTGGATCCGAGGATGTCCGAATGGGGAAACCCGGCACGAGTGATGTCGTGTCACCCAACGCTGAATACATAGGCGTTGGGGGGAACGCGGGAAGTGAAACATCTCAGTACCCGTAGGAAGAGAAAACAATGGTGATTCCGTGAGTAGTGGCGAGCGAAAGCGGAGGATGGCTAAACCGTATGCATGTGATACCGGGTAGGGTTGTGTGTGCGGGTTGTGGGACCCATCTTTCTGGGGCTACCTCCTCAGAGGGCAGTGAGAAAATGTTGTGGTTAGCGGAAGTGGCTTGGGATGGCCTGCCGTAGACGGTGAGAGCCCGGTACGTGAAAACCCGACGTCTGTCTTGATGGTGTTCCCGAGTAGCAGCGGGCCCGTGAAATCTGCTGTGAATCTGCCGGGACCACCCGGTAAGCCTGAATACTTCCCAGTGACCGATAGCGGATGAGTACCGTGAGGGAATGGTGAAAAGTACCCCGGGAGGGGAGTGAAATAGTACCTGAAACCGTGCGCTTACAATCCGTCAGAGCCTTCGACTGTGTCGTGGGTGATGGCGTGCCTTTTGAAGAATGAGCCTGCGAGTCAGGGACATGTCGCGAGGTTAACCCGGGTGGGGTAGCCGCAGCGAAAGCGAGTCTGAATAGGGCGTATCCATCCCGTTGGGGTTGGTGTAGTGGTGTGTTCTGGACCCGAAGCGGAGTGATCTACCCATGGCCAGGGTGAAGCGCGGGTAAGACCGTGTGGAGGCCCGAACCCACTTAGGTTGAAGACTGAGGGATGAGCTGTGGGTAGGGGTGAAAGGCCAATCAAACTCCGTGATAGCTGGTTCTCCCGAAATGCATTTAGGTGCAGCGTCACATGTTTCTTGTTGGAGGTAGAGCTACTGGATGGCCGATGGGCCCTACTAGGTTACTGACGTCAGCCAAACTCCGAATGCCGACAAGTCCAAGAGTGTGGCAGTGAGACGGCGGGGATAAGCTCCGTGCGTCGAGAGGGAAACAGCCCAGATCGCCGGCTAAGGCCCCTAAGCGTGTGCTAAGTGGAAAAGGATGTGCAGTCGCGAAGACAACCAGGAGGTTGGCTTAGAAGCAGCCACCCTTGAAAGAGTGCGTAATAGCTCACTGGTCAAGTGATTGTGCGCCGATAATGTAGCGGGCTCAAGCACACCGCCGAAGCCGCGGCAACGACCTTGTGTCGTTGGGTAGGGGAGCGTCCTGCGTCCGGTGAAGCCGCCGAGTGATCGAGTGGTGGAGGGTGTGGGAGTGAGAATGCAGGCATGAGTAGCGAATAGGCAAGTGAGAACCTTGCCCGCCGAAAGACCAAGGGTTCCTGGGCCAGGCCAGTCCGCCCAGGGTGAGTCGGGACCTAAGGCGAGGCCGACAGGCGTAGTCGATGGACAACGGGTTGATATTCCCGTACCCGTGTGTGTGCGTCCCTGATGAATCAGAGGTACTAACCACCCAAAAGGTGGTCCATCAATCCCTTCGGGGTGCGAGGATCGCTGGCTGCGTGGGACCTTCTTTGGTAGTAGTCAAGCGATGGGGTGACGCAGGAAGGTAGCCGTACCGGTCAGTGGTAATACCGGGGTAAGCCTGTAGGGAGGAACGTAGGTAAATCCGCGTTTCGTTGATCCTGAGAGGTGATGCATAGCCGAGTGAGGCGAATTCGGTGATCCTATGCTGCCAAGAAAAGCCTCTAGCGAGGACATACACGGCCCGTACCCCAAACCAACACAGGTGGTCAGGTAGAGAATACTAAGGCGTACGAGTGAACTATGGTTAAGGAACTCGGCAAAATGCCCCCGTAACTTCGGGAGAAGGGGACCCCCATATCGTGAACACCCTTGCGGTGGGTAGCGGGAGGGGTGGCACAAACCAGTGAGAAGCGACTGTTTACTAAAAACACAGGTCCGTGCGAAGTCGCAAGACGATGTATACGGACTGACGCCTGCCCGGTGCTGGAAGGTTAAGAGGACCCGTTAACTCTTCGGGGTGAAGCGGAGAATTTAAGCCCCAGTAAACGGCGGTGGTAACTATAACCATCCTAAGGTAGCGAAATTCCTTGTCGGGTAAGTTCCGACCTGCACGAATGGCGTAACGACTTCTCAACTGTCTCAACCATAGACTCGGCGAAATTGCACTACGAGTAAAGATGCTCGTTACGCGCGGCAGGACGAAAAGACCCCGGGACCTTCACTACAACTTGGTATTGGTGCTCGATACGGTTTGTGTAGGATAGGTGGGAGACTGTGAAACGCAGACGCCAGTTTGTGTGGAGTCGTTGTTGAAATACCACTCTGATCGTATTGGGCCTCTAACCTCGGACCGTATATCCGGTTCAGGGACAGTGCCTGGTGGGTAGTTTAACTGGGGCGGTTGCCTCCTAAAATGTAACGGAGGCGCCCAAAGGTTCCCTCAACCTGGACGGCAATCAGGTGTTGAGTGTAAGTGCACAAGGGAGCTTGACTGCGAGACATACATGTCGAGCAGGGACGAAAGTCGGGACTAGTGATCCGGCACCTCTGAGTGGAAGGGGTGTCGCTCAACGGATAAAAGGTACCCCGGGATAACAGGCTGATCTTCCCCAAGAGTCCATATCGACGGGATGGTTTGGCACCTCGATGTCGGCTCGTCGCATCCTGGGGCTGGAGCAGGTCCCAAGGGTTGGGCTGTTCGCCCATTAAAGCGGCACGCGAGCTGGGTTTAGAACGTCGTGAGACAGTTCGGTCTCTATCCGCCGCGCGCGTCAGAAGCTTGAGGAAATCTGTCCCTAGTACGAGAGGACCGGGACGGACGAACCTCTGGTCTACCAGTTGTCCCACCAGGGGCATGGCTGGATAGCCACGTTCGGACAGGATAACCGCTGAAAGCATCTAAGCGGGAAACCCCCTCCAAGACCAGGCTTCTCACCCATTAAGTGGGATAAGGCCCCCCGCAGACCACGGGATCGATAGACCAGACCTAGACACCTAGCAATAGGCGCAGGGAACTGGCACTAACCGGCCGAAAACTTACAACAACCCAACAAACACCATGTTTGATGAGTCTCAGTAAGAACACGCACATCCTGTTTCGCAACCACACCACAACCACACACGCGACCACTGTGTCGTGGGTGCACACCGCACCCCACCACCAAAACACACAAGGTTTCACACCCAGAAACGGGTGAATAGAGTTACGGCGGTCCATAGCGGCAGGGAAACGCCCGGTCCCATCCCGAACCCGGAAGCTAAGCCTGCCAGCGCCGATGATACTACCCACACGGGTGGAAAAGTAGGACACCGCCGAACACACATTAAGAATCGCCCCCCACACCCGTGGGGGGCGATTCTCATATATCCACACACCCATATTTCATCCACACAATTCACCGAATTCGACGATTATGTCGGCTTCGCGCCTGCCAGTATCCTTTGCGGGAGGGTAGGCAAGAAAGGCACACGTGGTCGGAGAGAGACAAGGCGGCGGCGAGCGTCGGCCGCGGCGTGCATCGGGTGGCCAAGGTCAGCGCCGGCAGTCAGCTCCGCGCTCGTCCGGTCCGAACCGTGCGCGCGGGACACAGCCGCGCACCGATGACCAACGGACGTCAGACGTTCCGTTACTCGGGTCCGATATCGAGGCCAAGCAGCTGGCGCCGGAGGTCCGGCGTGAACTGATCACCCTCGACAAGGCCACCGCGGATTACGTTGCGCGCCATCTGGTCGCGGCGGGCAATCTGATCGATGAGGATCCGGACACCGCGCTGGCGCACGCCCGCGCGGCGCGCAACCGGGCCGGCCGTATCGCCGCGGTTCGAGAAGCGGTGGGCATCGCTGCCTATCACGCCGGCGACTGGGCCCAGGCGCTGGCAGAGCTGCGCGCCGCCCGCCGGATGGGCAGCAAGTCGGCCCTGTTGCCGATGATCGCCGACTGCGAACGGGGGGTGGGGCGTCCGGAACGCGCCATCGAGCTGGCCCGCAGTGACGAGGCCGCCGCACTCACCGGCGATGACGCCGACGAGTTGCGCATCGTCGTCGCGGGCGCCCGGTCCGATCTGGGGCAGTTCGAACAGGCCCTCGCGATTCTCTCGACCCCACAACTGGATCCGGCCCAAACCGGCCAGACTGCGGCGCGGTTGTTCTACGTCTACGCCGATACGCTGCTGGCGCTCGAGCGTTCGGACGAAGCGCTGCAGTGGTTCATCAATGCGGCCGCGTCCGACGTGGACGGCGTCACCGACGCCGAGGACCGGGTCACGGAACTCGCCTGACGTGACGACGCTGGCCCGGCACGCGCGGTGGCGGTGGTCGTTGCTGTCCACATCTATCGACTAGCGTGACAAGCGCTATGACTACCGATCCAGATCAGGTGCGGTCGCTGGTGGCCGCCGTGCTGGCTCAGCTGCCGGAGATGAGCGACGCAGACGGTGCCGATGTGGCCATCGAGGAGATCGAGGCCGTGGCGTCCCGGCTGGAAGAAGCCCACGGAGTACTCGTGGCCGCGCTCGAGTCGGTCGACAGAGGTGTGGCCGGCGGCAGTGCCGAGCCCGGTAGGTGAGTGGCGGTGGCTCGTCGGGCTCGTGTTGACGCCGAGCTGGTCAGACGTGGGCTTGCCCGGTCACGCCAGCAGGCGGCGGAGTTGATCGCCGCAGGCCGGGTTCGTGTCGACGGCATGCCTGCCGCCAAGCCGGCGACAGCCATCACGGTCGACGCCAACATCGTCGTCGCCGAAACCCAGGAGCGCAGCTGGGTGTCGCGCGGGGCCCACAAGCTGATCGGCGCGCTGGACGCGTTCGGGCTCGACGTCTCGGATCGGCGGTGCCTGGATGCCGGAGCCTCGACCGGTGGATTCACCGAGGTGCTGCTGGACCGGGGAGCCTCCGAGGTCGTCGCGGTGGATGTCGGCTACGGGCAGCTGGCGTGGTCTCTGCGGTCCGATGACCGCGTGCGGGTGATCGAGCGCACGAATGTCCGTGAGCTGACGCCAGAGGCCATCGACGGTCAGGTGGATCTCGTCGTCGCCGACTTGTCTTTCATTTCCCTGGCGACGGTGCTGCCCGCACTCACCGCATGTGCCCGGCCGAGCGCCGATATCGTTCCCATGGTGAAGCCTCAGTTCGAGGTCGGTAAGGATCGCGTCGGGGCCGGCGGGGTGGTGTCGGACCCGCGGTTGCGGGCCGAGGCGGTGTGTACGGTCGCCCGAAGGGCGGCGGAATTGCACTGGCATGCTGTCGGCGTGACGGCGAGCCCGCTTCCCGGACCATCGGGCAATGTCGAGTACTTTCTGCGGCTGCGCGCCGAAACAGACGAGCCGCTGCGCGGTGAATCGCTGGAACTGGCGGTACACCGGGCGGTCGAGGAGGGCCCGCAATGATCTGCGAGCGCACGATACTGCTGGTGGTACACACCGGACGGGATGAGGCCACCGAGGTCGCCCGCCGGGTCGAAAAAGTGCTGGGCGACAACGGGATCGGCCTGCGGGTGCTGTCGGCCGAAGCCGTCGACCGGGGCCCGCTGCACCTGGCTCCCGACGACATGCGCGCACTCGGTGTCGAGATCGAGGTGGTCGACCCCGACGAACGCGCCGCCGAGGGCTGCGAGCTGGTGCTGGTGC
Source organism: Mycobacterium dioxanotrophicus (assembly GCF_002157835.1). Taxonomy (NCBI): domain Bacteria; kingdom Bacillati; phylum Actinomycetota; class Actinomycetes; order Mycobacteriales; family Mycobacteriaceae; genus Mycobacterium; species Mycobacterium dioxanotrophicus. The sequence goes on from NZ_CP020809.1 coordinate 3,052,432, forward strand.
TGGGTGGTGACGGCACGTTCCTGCGGGCCGCCGAGTTGGCGCGCAATGTGGAGATCCCGGTGTTGGGCGTCAACCTCGGCCGGATCGGATTCCTGGCCGAGGCCGAAGCCGAGGCCATTGACCACGTGCTCGACCATGTCATCAAGCGGGCCTACCGGATCGAGAACCGGATGACCCTCGATGTGTCGGTGCGCGTCGGCAACGACATCATCAACCGGGGCTGGGCGCTCAACGAGGCGAGCCTCGAAAAGGGGCCCCGGCTCGGCGTACTCGGCGTGGTTCTCGAAGTGGACGGCCGGCCGGTGTCGGCGTTCGGTTGCGATGGGGTGTTGGTCTCCACGCCCACCGGGTCCACGGCATACGCCTTCTCCGCGGGCGGCCCGGTGCTCTGGCCGGACTTGGAGGCGATCTTGGTGGTACCCAACAACGCCCACGCGTTGTTCGCCCGGCCGATGGTCACCAGCCCGGATGCGTCGATCGCCATCGAGATCGAGGCCAGTGGTCATGACGCCCTGGTGTTCTGCGACGGCCGCCGGGAGATGGTCCTGCCCGCCGGCGGACGGTTGGAGGTGACCCGATGCGGGACGCCGTTGAAATGGGTCCGGCTCGACAGCGCACCGTTCACCGACCGGCTCGTGCGCAAATTCCAGCTGCCGGTCAGAGGCTGGCGGGGGAAGTAGGCACGTGCTAGCTGAGATCCGAATCGAATCGCTCGGCGCGATCAGCTCTGCCACCGCCGAGTTCGACCGCGGACTGACCGTGTTGACCGGTGAGACCGGCATGGGCAAGACCATGGTGGTCACGAGCCTGCATCTGCTCGGCGGTGCTCGTGCGGATGCCACCCGGGTGCGGTCGGGTGCTGACCGGGCCGTGGTCGAAGGACGGTTCAGCACCACAGAACTCGGTGCCGACGTGGCACTGCGGGTCGATGAGCTGCTGGAATCCTCCGGTGCCGACCGCGACGACGACGGAACGGTGATCGCCGCGCGTTCGGTCAGCCGGGTCGGGCCATCGCGCGCGTACCTCGGCGGCCGCAGCGTGCCGGCGAAGTCGCTGAGCAGTTTCACCGCTGAAGTGCTGACGCTGCACGGACAGAACGATCAGCTGCGATTGATGCGTCCGGACGAGCAGCGGGTGGCGCTGGACCGGTATGCCGACGTGGACAAGCTGTTGGCGCGGTATCGCCGTATCCGGGAGGAATGGCAGCTCGCGCGCAAGGATCTCGTCGACCGTCGGCAACGGGCGCGCGAACTCGCCCAGGAGGCCGACCGGCTGAGCTTCGGGATCAACGAGATCGACGCAGTGGCACCGCAGCCCGGTGAGGACGAGGCCATCGTCGCCGACATCCGGCGGCTCTCGGAGCTCGATGCGCTGCGGGAGGCCGCGCAGACGGCGCGAGTGGCGCTGTCCGGTGCGCTCGACGATCCGTCGCCGGATGCGGTGTCGGCGACCGACGGTGTGGGGCAGGCGAAATCGGCTCTGGAGTCCACCGATGACGCGTCGCTGCAGGCGCTGGGCGTCCGATTGGCCGAAGCGGTCGTGGTGATCAGCGACGTCACCGCAGAGCTCGGTCATTACCTGGACGAATTGCCCAGCGATGCAAGCACATTGGAGACCAAGCTGGCGCGGCAGGCGGAGCTGCGCACACTGACCCGCAAGTACGCGGCAGATATCGACGGGGTGCTGGCCTGGGCCCGTGATGCCGCCGACCGGCTGGCACAGCTGGACGTGTCGGAGGAGACGTTGGCCACGTTGGAGCGTCGCGTCGGAGAACTGGAAGGCCAGGTGGTGGCGGCCGCCGGCGAGCTGACCAAGGTCAGGGTCAAGGCCGCCAAGGGTCTGGCCAAGGCGGTCACGTCGGAACTGGCCGGCTTGGCCATGGCCAATGCGATCTTCAGCATCACCGTGACCCCGATGCCCGCGCGGGCCGACGACTCATCACCGGTGACACTGCCGGACGGGACGGTCGTACACGCCGGCCACGACGGGGTCGATGCCGTCGAGTTCGGCTTCACCGCGCACCGCGGCGCCGATGTTCTCCCGTTGACCAAGAGCGCATCGGGCGGTGAGCTCTCGCGCGTCATGCTCGCGCTCGAGGTGGTGCTGTCGGCCTCGGCCGAGGGCACCACGATGGTGTTCGACGAGGTCGACGCCGGTGTGGGTGGACGCGCGGCAGTGCAGATCGGCCGCCGGTTGGCCCGGCTGGCCCGGACCCATCAGGTCATCGTCGTCACCCACCTCCCGCAGGTGGCGGCCTACGCCGACGCGCACCTGCTCGTCGATGCCGGTGACGGACGCCGCAAGTCCAGCGGCGTGCGGCGGATCGATGACGACGAGCGCGTCGCCGAACTGGCCAGAATGCTGGCCGGCCTGGGGGAGTCCGACAGCGGCAGGGCACATGCCAGGGAACTGCTGGAAGCGGCGCAGCAGGAACGCACTGCGCCCTGACGGGTCCGCCTGCGTCAGGCCGGATTGGCCGGGGAGAGTTCGGCCGCACCCCAGCGCAACGGGCTCACGTCGCTGAGCTCCACCAGTTCGGTCATCGTGAAGTCGATCCAGCACTGGCTACCGGCCGCAGGCTGCTCTTTCTGGCGAGTCCCCGTTTCTGAGTCCACCCGGTCTTGGAGTCGGGGTTTGGTTGATCCAGATTCAGTTGATCTCGCAGGCCACCGGGGTGTGGGTGCACCTGCATGCCGCAGCGTACTCGGCCGGCGTTAGGTAACCCAGCGATGAGTGGCGGTGTCGGTGGTTATGCTCTTCCTTGAAGTCTCCGATGACCACGCGGGCCTCGAACAGGGTGTTCCAGTGATTGCGGTTGAGGCACTCCTTCCGAAGCCGGTTGTTAAATGATTCAATATGCCCGTTATTCCACGGCGTCCCTGGCGGAATATACGACGTACCTAACTTGCCGTCGCAAAACTGTTGCAGCGCTTGAGAAATGAACTCCGGACCGTTATCCATCCGCAGCACCTTCGGCGGCCCGCCGGCCACGGCGAACACCTTCTCCAGCTCATCGACGAGCTCCTTGCCGGTGATCGAGCGTTCGACCATGTTCAGCAGCGACTCGCGGGTGTGCTCGTCGACCATCGAGGCGATCTTGATCGCCTTGCCGTCGACAGTGGAATCGAACTGGAAGTCGATCGCCCACACCACCTTCGGAGCATCGGCCTCGATCGGCGGGATCGACGACACCCCAGCCCGCTTACGCGGCGACCTGACTTTCACCTGCAGCCCCTCCTCGCGCCACAGACGGTGGATCTTCTTCTTGTTGACCTCACGGCGCTCGTCGTAGCGCAACGCCGCCCAGGCGCGGCGGAACCCGTGACATGGGTGTTTGGTGGCGTAGGAACGCAGCCAGGCCCGCGTCTCGGCGTCCGGATCGACGGGGGTCTGCGACAGTGGCAGGCGGCGGTGGGTGGAGCGGGCCAGCCCAACTGCGGTGCACGCCAACCGTTCCGACATGCCCAACGTGGTGGTGAGCATGACGACGGCGCGGCGCTTGGCAGCTGGGCCTAGAATTTTCCCTTGGCGACCTCCCGCAAGGCGTCTTTGACCAGCTCAGCCTCGGCCAGCAGCCGCTTGAGCCGAGCGTTCTGCTCGCGCAGCTCCTTGAGTTCCTTGGCGGCATCGGTGTCCATCCCGCCATAGGCGCGGCGCCAGTTGTACAGCGTCGCCGCCGACACCTCCAGCTCAGCGGCGATCTCCTCACCGGTCTTACCCGCCGCAGCCAACTCGTCCGCGCGACGCAGCTTGCGCACAATGTCCTCCGCGGAATGCCGCTTCCGACCAGCCATACGTTCATCGTCCCTTCACGCCCGACATCGGGCTACAGGACTCTAAAACTGCATGGACCCAATCAGTGGGAACACGCCATTTCCATCCGATCTCGGCGGTTCCGGTGAGTTGGAGGGTGGCGCCGGTGTGCCAGTCCGGGATCAGCAGTCCGCAGCGGGGATTGGCGCTGATGTTGCCGAGCGTCATGAACATCGAGTTGCCGCGGTAATCCGGCCAGCGCAAGCGCGTCGGCGAAAGTACCTGGAGGAATCCGGGATTGCCGCCGCGGTGGGATGCATCGGTGTTTCCCTCGAGGTCGGCGGACCCGATGAAGAACGTATCGGTCGCGACGATCGTTCTGCGGTGATCCTCGGAGAGAATTACCGTGCGGTGGGCGCGGGGGAGGGCGGTCGGTCGCACCGCCTCGACGTGGCGGCGCGTGATGTATTTCGGGCAGTTCGAGTACACCTGCTCGGTGCGGATCCGCACCCCACCGCTGATCGGCTCGGCTGTTCCGTTGACCCGCATCCGGCGTCGCGTCTGCGGCTGGACAGCGATCAGGCCCACCGGGCGGGTCCGCTGCAGGGCGTCGTGCAGCGGGTCGCACGCAGCGGGTAGCCCGCTGATCGTGACGGTCCGCGCGTCCTCGGCGCGCACGAAGCCGGGCGCCCCGGCGATCAGGCTGGTCCATAGCCGGCCCGCGTCGTCGGCCGCGGCCAGCACGATCAGAGGTTGGTCGGTCAGGAAGTCCGCCGCGGCAGCGGGGATTTCTTGGCGGACCATCCGGCCGACGCGTTCGGCGATCTCGGTCTGGCCCATGCGCTGCTGGACCGCGAGCTCACCTGGGTGATAGAGAGCGTTCACCGCGACCGACTCAGAAGAAGCCGCAGGTGGGAGCCGAACCGCTGGGTGCCGGGGCATGCTCTGCGCCGCCGGGTGCGTACACCTCCAGCCGGATGCCGTCGGGGTCGGTGAAGAAGATGCCACCCGATGCGGCCCCCTCTCCGTGTGCGACGACACCGTCGTAGGCGAACCGGACATCGTGTTCCTTGAGTACCGCCTCCACTGCCCGCACCTGATCCACGCTGTCGACCTCGAACGACAGGTGGTGCAGGCCAGGCGTATTCGCCGAGAAGGCGCCGTCGCTCTGCTGCCAGAGGGTCAGTCGAAGGACGCCTTCGGACCCGAGGAATGCGTACCGGTGCTCGCCGTCCGTACTGACGCTGATGGGCTCGAAACCGAGGGCCCGTCGATAGAACTCGATCGACCGCTCGAGGTCGGTGACGTTGAGGCCGACATGGCCGGTGGCGGGGCGGGGGGTGATGGCGGTGGGCATCGTGCTCCTCCAAGAGGCGTAACCGATAAACTGACAAATGAAGGTTAGGCAGAATTCCGACGGGGTGTCAACCGGTTAAACTAATTTCAATGGTTAGTCGGTCGGGGTCCGGTTCGCCGCGGAAGGAGGCGGGATAATGTCGGGTATGCGCGATCCGCGCCCTCACCTCGGCGAACCCCTCGCGCTGGATCTGTTGAACACGCGATGGATGTCGAGTGACGGCCCCCAAGACCTGCTGTCCGACGTGGATGGCGTGCAGTGCTGGCTTGCGACCAACCACCTCGCCGATCGCTGCCGGGCCGACGAAGAGGTGCGCAGTGCGCTGGTGGCCACGCGCGAGGCGATCCTCGCGGTGGTCGAGCGCCGCTCCTCGGACGACCTCAATGCCGTGCTCGACCGCGGCCGGATCCGGCGGACGCTTTCCGAGTCCGGCCCGCAAGAACTCGCCGACGTACCGCACCCATGGCTCGCGCCGTGGCTGGCGGCCGACAGTCTGTTGAGTTTGCTCGGAGAGGCACCCGATCGCATCAAGCAGTGCGCGCACCCGCACTGCATCTTGTGGTTCCACGACACCTCGAAGAACGGCGCGCGACGGTGGCATTCGATGGCGGTCTGCGGCAATCGGGCGAAGGCTGCGCGTCACTACGCCGCGAAGCGCGATTGAGACCGTTTAGTTGTTACGCATGTGACTAAAGGTCACTTCTGAGGCTGATGTTACGGCGCGCCTCCGTGGCTAGCCCGTTGATCCCCGACAGAATCGGCGCATGAAGATGTCAGCGCTGCTTGCCCGCAATGCCAGTTCGCGCCCGGGGATCACGGGAACTGCCCGGGTGGACCGCGACATCGATCGACTTCTTCGCCGAGTGGGGGCCGGGGACATCGTCGTGCTCGACGTCCAGGACCTGGACCGGATCACCGCAGACGCGCTGGTCGAGGCCAATGTCGCCGGTGTCGTCAACGCATCCCCCTCGATCTCCGGCCGCTATCCCAATCTGGGTCCGGAGGTGCTGGTCGCCAACGGCGTGGTGCTCATCGACGAGGCCGGCCCCGAGATCTTCAAGAAGGTCAAAGACGGCGCGCGGGTGCGGTTGAACAACGGCGGCGTGTACGCCGGTGACCGGCGCCTCGCCCTGGGCACCGAGCGCACCGACCATGAGATCCACGACCTCATGCACGAGGCCAAGAGCGGATTGGTGGCCCATCTCGAGGCCTTCGCCGGCAACACCATCGAGTTCATCCGCAGCGAGAGCCCCCTGCTCATCGACGGCATCGGCATCCCGGACGTCGACGTCGACCTGCACCGCAGGCACGTGGTGATCGTCGCCGAGGAACCCAACGCCGCCGCGGACCTCAGGGCCCTCAAGCCGTTCATCAAGGAGTATCAGCCGGTTCTCGTCGGTGTCGGGGTCGGCGCCGACGTGCTGCGCAAGGCCGGGTACCGGCCCGCGCTGATCGTCGGTGATCCGGACAAGCTGAGCGTGGAGGTGCTGCGCTGCGGCGCCCAGGTGGTGCTGCCCGCCGACGCCGATGGCCACGCCGCCGGGCTCGAGCGCATTCAGGATCTCGGGATCGGGGCGATGACCTTCCCGGCCGCCGGGTCGGCCGCCGACCTCGCGCTGCTGCTGTGTGACCACCACGGCGCCTCGCTGATCGTCACCGCGGGCCACGCCGCCAACATCGAGGAGTTCTTCGACCGCTCCCGGCAGGCCAGCAACCCGTCGACCTTCCTGACCCGGCTGAAGGTGGGGGAGAAGCTGGTCGACGCCAAAGCGGTGGCAACGCTCTACCGCAGCCGGGTGTCCGGCGGTGCGATCGCGCTGCTGGTGCTGGCCATGCTGGTGGCCGTCATCGTCGCGCTGTGGGTGTCGCGCGCCGACACCGCGGTGCTCGACTGGGTGGCCAACTATTGGCACCAGTTCATCACCTGGGTGCAGGGCCTGGTCAGCTAGTCGACGGCTGAGCTGTGATTTCACTACGCGCACACGCGATCTCGTTGGCAGCGGTGTTCCTGGCGCTGGCCATCGGCGTCGCCCTCGGGTCCGGGCTGCTGTCCAACACGGTGCTGTCCGGTTTGCGTGACGACAAACAACAGCTTCAACACCAGATCGACTCGCTCACCGAGGACAAGAACGCGCTCAACCAGAAACTCAACGCCGCAGGCGAATTCGATGCGCAACTGGCGCCGCGGATGGTGCGTGACGCGCTCAAGGACAAGTCCGTGGTGCTGTTCCGCACGCCCGACGCCGCCGACGGCGATGTCGACGCGATCGCGCGCATCATCGGACAGGCCGGCGGCACCGTCAGCGGCGCGGTGTCGATGACGAGCGAGTTCGTCGAGGCCAACTCTGCCGACAAGTTGCTCTCGGTGGTCAACTCGCCCGTCGTGCCCGCAGGCAAACAGCTCAACACCGTCGCCCTCGACCAAGGCTCGCAGGCGGGCGACCTTCTCGGGATGGCGCTGCTCATCGACAAGAACCCGACGGTTCCTCCGGTCGACGACACCCAGCGCAACACCGTGCTGACCGCGCTGCGCGATACCGGGTTCCTCAGCTACAACGGGCACATCGGCGCCGCCAACACCGCGGTGATCGTGACGGGAGGGCCGTTGGGCGACGACGGCGGCAACCGCGGGACCACGGTCGCGCGACTGGCCGCCGGGCTGGCTCCGCACGGATCCGGTGTCGTCCTGATCGGCCGCGATGGTTCGGCCTCGGGCACGGGCCCGGTCGCGGTGGTCAGATCCGATGCCGGTCTCACCGGCGCCGTCAGTACTGTCGACGACGCTGACACCAGCGCTGGCCAGATCACGACCGTGTTGGCCCTCGGCGAACTCGCGTCCGGTGGCAAGCCGGGACAGTACGGCACTGGTCGCGGTGCGGCCTCGGTCACCCTGCCGCAGTAGCGGCCCGCATAGATTTGCTCCTCATGTCCGCGGTATCTGATTTGCTCCTCGCGTCCGCGGCACCGATTTGCTCCTCCCGTCCGCGGTGCGTCTGCAACAGCTTGTCCGCGACGGTGTTAAGGTGAGATTCCGTGGGTCGGCAGGCCCCAGGCCAGTTCGGCGATCCCCTGCCCGTCGTCACGGAGGTTGTTTTTGCCCCCCTTACGCAAGCACCCGCAAACCGCCACCAAGCATATTTTTGTCACCGGTGGCGTGGTGTCATCGCTCGGAAAGGGTCTGACCGCATCCAGCCTGGGTCAGCTGCTGACCGCTCGGGGACTGCAGGTGACCATGCAGAAGCTCGACCCGTATCTCAACGTCGACCCGGGCACCATGAACCCGTTCCAGCACGGCGAGGTCTTCGTCACGGAGGACGGCGCCGAAACTGACCTGGACGTCGGCCACTACGAGCGCTTCCTGGACCGCGATCTGTCGGGCTCGGCCAACGTGACCACGGGCCAGGTCTATTCGACGGTCATCGCCAAGGAGCGCCGCGGTGAGTACCTCGGTGACACCGTCCAGGTGATCCCGCACATCACCGACGAGATCAAGAACCGCATCCTGGCCATGGCCGAGCCCGATGCCCGCGGGCACCGGCCCGATGTGGTGATCACCGAGATCGGTGGCACGGTCGGCGATATCGAATCGCAGCCGTTCCTGGAGGCCGCCCGCCAGGTCCGCCACGACGTGGGCCGCGACAACGTCTTCTTCCTGCACGTATCGCTGGTGCCGTACCTCGCGCCGTCCGGCGAGCTGAAAACGAAGCCCACCCAGCATTCGGTGGCCGCGTTGCGCAGCATCGGTATCACGCCCGACGCGCTGATCCTGCGTTGTGACCGCGACGTGCCCGAACCGCTGAAGAACAAGATCGCGCTGATGTGCGACGTCGACGTCGACGGTGTGATCTCCACGCCCGACGCTCCGTCGATCTACGACATCCCCAAGGTGCTGCACCGCGAGGAACTCGACGCCTATGTGGTGCGCCGGTTGAACCTGCCCTTCCGGGACGTCGACTGGACGGAGTGGGACGACCTGCTGCGGCGCGTCCACGACCCCCAGGAGACCGTCCGGATCGCCTTGGTGGGCAAGTACATCGACCTCTCCGACGCCTACCTGTCGGTCGCCGAGGCGTTGCGCGCCGGCGGCTTCAAACACCGCGCCAAGGTGGAGATGCGGTGGGTGGCCTCCGACGACTGCGAGTCCGAGAGCGGAGCTGCGGCGGCCCTGTCCGACGTGCACGGCGTGCTCATTCCCGGTGGGTTCGGCATCCGCGGTATCGAGGGCAAGATCGGCGCCATCAGCTATGCGCGCAAGCGCGGACTGCCGGTACTGGGACTGTGTCTCGGGCTGCAGTGCATCGTGATCGAGGCCGCGCGGACCGTCGGCATCACCGGCGCGAACTCCGCCGAGTTCGACCCGGCCACTCCTGACCCGGTGATCTCGACAATGGCCGACCAGCAGGACGCCGTGTCCGGAGAGGCCGACCTCGGCGGCACCATGCGCCTCGGCGCCTACCCGGCGGTTCTGCAATCGGGTTCGGTGGTCGCACAGGCCTACGGAGCCACCGAGGTGTCCGAGCGGCACCGGCACCGCTACGAGGTCAACAACGCCTACCGGGATCGCATCGCCAAGAGCGGTCTGCGGTTCTCGGGCACCTCGCCCGACGGTCACCTGGTCGAGTTCGTCGAGTACGCGCCCGAGGTCCATCCCTTCCTGGTGGGCACCCAGGCGCACCCCGAGCTCAAGAGCAGGCCCACCCGGCCGCATCCGCTGTTCGCGGCGTTCATCGGGGCAGCGCTGGCCTACAAGGCCGAGGAACGGCTGCCCGGCATGGACCTGCCTGAGTCGTACTCCGAGGAGACCGAAGCCGTCGACGAGTCCCTGGACACCTCCTTGGAGACATCGGAGATCCGTGGCTGAACACGACTTCGAGACGCTCGCAAGCGAAACCGTTTACGTCGGAAAGATTTTCGCCCTGCGGGCCGATGAGGTCAGCATGCCGGGCGGCGGGTCGGCCCGGCGTGAGGTCGTCGAGCACTACGGTGCGGTCGCCGTGGTCGCCCTCGACGACGACGGCAATGTGGTGCTGGTGTACCAGTACCGGCACCCGCTGGGTCGGCGACTGTGGGAGCTGCCCGCCGGGCTGCTCGATCTCGGTGGGGAACCACCCCAGGTCACCGCGGCCCGCGAGCTCGAAGAGGAAGTCGGCCTGGTCGCCGCGAACTGGCGCGTGCTCGTCGATCTGGACTCCACGCCGGGGTTCTCCGATGAAAGCGTGCGAATCTTCCTGGCCACCGGCCTGAGCCACATCGACCGGCCCGAGGCGCACGACGAAGAAGCCGACATGCGCGCGGAGCGGGTTCCGTTGGCACAGGCGGTGTCCCGGGTGTTCGCCGGTGAGATCGTGAATTCGATTGCGGTGGCTGGGATTCTGGCCGCTCACACGATGGCGGATATGGACTCGTTGCGGACGGTCGACGCTCCGTGGACTGACCGGCCGACGGCATTTCGGCGGCGCAAAGGCCTGCAGTGACGCTCCCGTCTCCTGTTCGCGCGAGCGGCTCATCGGGGCCGTCTCCTCTTCGCGCAAGCGGCTCATCGGGGCCGTCTCCTCTTCGCGCAAGCGGCTCATCGGCCGCCGCCCAGGCGGTCCTGGAGACCCAGATCCGCAGCTACCTCGACCATTTGACGGTCGAACGGGGAGTCGCGGCCAACACGCTGAGCTCGTACCGGCGTGATCTGCGCCGGTACGCCGAGCATCTGCAGCGGTGCGGTATCGAGGACCTGGCCAAGGTGGCCGAATCCGACGTCAGCGACTTCCTGGTCGCGTTGCGCCGCGGTGACCCGGAGGCCGGGCAAGCCGCGCTCTCGGCGGTGTCAGCGGCACGCGCAGTGGTCGCGGTCCGCGGACTGCACCGGTTCGCCGTGGCCGAAGGTCTCACCGAGCTCGATGTGGCCCGGGAGGTTCGGCCCCCCAACCCCAGCCGCCGGCTGCCCAAGAGCTTGACGCTCGACGAGGTGCTGGCGCTGTTGGATGCCGCCGGCGGCGAGAGCGAGGCGGACGGTCCGCTGACCCTGCGCAATCGCGCGCTGCTGGAGCTGCTGTACTCGACCGGGGCGCGCATCTCCGAGGCCGTCGGGCTCGACGTCGACGACATCGACACCCACAACCGGTCGGTGTTGCTGCACGGCAAGGGCGGCAAGCAACGGCTCGTGCCGATCGGCCGCCCGGCGGTCAGCGCCCTCGACGCCTATCTGGTGCGCGGTCGGCCCGACCTGGCACGCCGCGGTCGCGGCACCCCGGCCATCTTTCTCAACGCCCGCGGCGGTCGGCTGTCCCGCCAGAGCGCGTGGCAGGTGCTGCAGGACGCGGCCGAGCGGGCCGGGATCACCTCCGCGGTGTCACCGCACACACTGCGGCATTCGTTCGCGACGCACCTGCTCGACGGCGGCGCCGACGTGCGTGTCGTCCAGGAACTCCTCGGGCACGCTTCGGTGACCACCACGCAGATCTACACCATGGTCACCGTGCACACCCTGCGCGAGGTGTGGGCCGGTGCGCATCCGCGGGCGCGTTAGCCGCTGAGGAGTTCGGACTCCAGCATCACGTCGCGCAGCAGGGTCTGGTACTCGCCGTGGGTCTTGTGTTCGACGGTGTTCCACCGCACGCCTTGTTCTGCGCGCATGTACGCCAGATAGTCGGGTGCCCCGGGGAGTTTGACGTTGTCGGCGACCACGATCGCGCCGCAGCCCCTGTCGATGCTCGCGTCCGCAGAGCGCAGCCAGCCCCGGTCCAGCACACTGTGCAGATCGGCCAGATACGCGCTCTTGTCGTGGTCGATGAACATGAAATCAAGTGTGCCCGTGTCGAATCCGAGCCGTGCGAGGGTATCGAGGGTGCGTCCGCCGTCGCCGATGGTGCCCACCACACACGTGATGCGGTCGGCCAGCCCGGCGTGAGCCCAGATGGTGCGGGCGATTTCGGCGTTCGCCGAGGCCAGTTCGATCGAGAACACCCGCGCTGCAGGCGCCGCGCGGGCGATCCGCAGGGCGCCGTAGCCACAGTAGGTGCCCAGCTCCAGCGCGAGCCGCGGTTGTGCGCGGACCACGGCAGCGTCGAGCAGCGCGCCCTTCTCGTCGCCCACGTTGATCAGGAACGATTCCTCGTAGGCAAAGCGGTCGATGGTCGCGATGACGTCGTCGGGATCGCCACGACGCGCGTTGGCCACGACGTACCGGGCCGCGGCCGCCTCACGGCCATCGCCGATCTGGCCGACGGTGAAGATGTTGCGCTGGTGTAATGCCATGCGCCAAAAGGACGTTCGAAGGAATGGAGCGTGGCGCTGCCAGCTCACAACCGCCCCATCCAGCTGTTGAACAGCCCCTCGGGATCGTATTTGGCGCGCAGTATGTCGAGCCGCGCCATGTTCTGATCGGTGGCGAACCGGGCGGGTCGCCTGCCGAGGTTTTCGTCGGCCAAGCCGACTCCCGTGGCCAGGTGCGCCATGGCCGCCATGTTGTCGCGAGGCCAGTCGCGGTAGCGTTCGTCATCGGCGGGGTCCGGCCACACGGCGTAGAGCGCCATGTTGATCTCGTCCTCCAGCCCGTAGAACAACTCGTCCCGCGCCGGCGACGGGCTCCAGTTGTACATCAGGAAGTGCGACGGTGGCGGCGGCATGGTCTCGATGATCCGGTGAATGCCCGGCAGCAGATCCTCAGCCGAGGCGGACGTCCACATGTTGTCGGCGACATAGCGGTGCCCGGTGGGGTAGTTGCTCATCACCGCGCCGTACCATCCGGCCAAATCGGTTGTGGTGTAGGGGATCTTGACGATAGCGCGGTCAACGGCCGGGCAGCTGGACAGGATCGACAGGGCGGCTTCGGCCTCGGCTTCGGTATCGGCGAACGCCGGGGAGGCCACCACGATGGTCGGGTGTTCGAGCCCCAGGGCCGGCAGATTGCGTGATGTGATGATCTGCAGTTCCACCCGGTCGTCGATCTCCGGGCTGATTCGGCGCGCCCAGGTGAAGACGTCGTCGAGCACCTCGACGGGGTAGATGTACAGACAGCTGCCGCAGACCGCCGGACGCGGGTGCAGCTGCAGATGGAAGGCGGTCACCACCGCGAAGAATCCTGGGCCCGAACCGCGTGCGGCCCAGAACAAATCGGAGTTCTCGTCGGCGTCGCAGTACACCCGCTGGCCGTCGGCGGTGACGACGTCGATTCCGATGACGCTCTCGCATGCCGGCCCGACCACTTTGCTGTTCCAGCCGTATCCGCCCTGCAGCAGATACCCGCCCAGGCAGATGCCCTCGCAGTGCCCGGCGGGAAAGAACAGGCCGAGCTTGTCGAGTTCGGCGGCCAGCGCGCTGCCGACCTTTCCCGGCCCGACCACGGCGGACATGCGTTCGGCGTCGATCACGCACTGGTCGAGACGGCTGACATCGAGCAGCGTCCCGCCGTCGCGCAGGTGGCTGGCGGCCCAGCTGTGTCCGCCCGACACGATGCTGAAGGGCCCATGCGCACCGGTGACCGTCGCCACGACGTCGTCGACATCATGGGCCTGGACGATCAGGTCGGGGTAGCGGTCGGGGACCAGACCGTTCCAGACGGTGGCCCGACGCGCCTCTTCATAGCCGTCAGCGCCGCGACGGAACTGCCGTGCGTCTGTTGACATTTCACCTCCAGTACCGGCGGCGGACGGGTGGATTCAATAGCGGTCGATCACGTCGAGGGCGACCTCGCGTGCGGGGGCCACGGCGATTCCCCGCGCCACGCCGCGTGGCGCGGGGCGGGTGCGGTCTCGCGCAGGCATCCGAAGCTCCAATGTCTTCATGATGGTCGCAATCGCGATGGAAAGCTCGGAGTTCGCGAACGCCGCACCGATGCACCGTCGATGGCCTCCGCCGAACGGGGCGAACTCGAACGGCGAAATGCGCGAGTCGAGGAATCGTTCGGGACGGAACAGGTTGGGGTCGGTCCAGATGTCTGGGTTGAAATGTAGTGCGTACAAGGCTATTCCGACGACGTCGCCGGCTGCGCAGTCGACGCCGCCGACGGTCAGGGGTTCGGTCAGCCGCCGCAGCACGATCGGCACCGGCGGGTGCATGCGCAGCGCCTCCTTGATGACCGCACCCAGGTAGGGCAACGCGACCATCTCGGCCGGGGTGTTGGCTTGAGTCACCTCGTCTGCGACCCGTTGCCGCAACTTCTCGTCGCGGTAGATGTGGTAGAGCGCCCACACCATCGAGGTGGCGGTGGTCTCGTGGCCTGCGGCCAGCAGCGTCCTGAGCTGATCGTGCATGCCCTGGCCCTTGCGTCCGCGGCCGCAATCGTCGGTTGCGGACAACAGCACATCGAGCATGTCGGCGCCGGCGAGGCCGCCGCGTGCCCGGCTGTCCATGTCGTCGGAGAGCAGCCGGTCGAGATCGTCGCGCAGCCGTAGCAGACGCGCCCACGGGCCGTGGCCGCCGAGTTCGCGGCGCAGCGCGGGAACCAGCATCAGCGGCGCGGTGTTGGCCCGCATCAACGCGGTGATCGCCTCGGTGTACATGGCACGCCGGTCGGGCTCGGCGACGCTGAACACCACCCGGATGGCGATGTGCAGGGTGACGGCCACGGCCAGCTGCCGCACGGCGATCGAGTCCCCGGGCCGTACGTTGCGGATCTCCTCGCATGTCGCCGAGGCGATGATGCCGCTGTACTTCTTGACCCGGTCCCCGTGGAACGCCGGCAGCAACAGGCTGCGTTCCCGGTGGTGCTGTTCACCGGACAGCAGGATCAGCGATCCTGGCCCGACAACCGGTTCGATCGGATTTGGCGTGGGCGCCTCACACTGCGCTGCGGGCATCGTGAGGATGTCGCGGGCGGCATCGGCGGTGCCGAAGAACTTCACCTCTCCGAGACCGGGAAAGGTCAGCACGAGGGGGCTGGGACCGGTGGCGTGACGGTGGAAGAACCCGACCGGATCGACCCCGGCAGCGGCCGCGCGGAGCAGTCCGGCGGGCGACTTGATCAACTGAGTCGGCATTGCCGCAGCCTTCCGGACGGGGTTTGGCAACGATCCGCATGATTGCGAAACCGTCTCATTTGGGTCACACCCGGGTGCTCAGTGTTCGGGTGCCAGGTGGTACTCGTTCGAGGTAGCCGGAATGGACACGAAATTGCGTGTTGGTAACGGAGTTTGCGCGTGCCATCGCCGCCTTGGGCGGAGCTCTGATTGCTGGGGTGCTCAGCCCGAACAACGTTGGCCTCGCCAGAGTTTCCGCAGGTAGCGGCGGTACCTGGCGGAGTTGGGCCGCTCCGGAGCGGCATGCCTTGGTGCGTTCGACGGGCACGGCCGAATGTTCTGCGCGTCGGTGTGGGCGCCGTTGTCGTCCCGCAGCCGACCGAGGAAATGGAATTCGCGGGATTCGCCACTGATTTCTCGAATGTAATACGTGGAGAAATTTTCATTCCGGTTAATTTTGTTGGTTTTGCGGAGTTTGCGGAAATTAACGTGAGAAATGGCGAATTTGCGCCGGGAAGCGCCGGACCGGATGAATGCATAATTGGTGTCGACATTTCCCTCACCTTTCCCTGTCGGATTGCCCGATCGGGCACCTGCGGTGATTTGCGAGATACAGGATGGCACACGTGTGCGGCGTCGGGCAATCGTTAAGACAGCAAATAAGGGATGGACATGCGGCCTTGCCCATTCGGGCGGAAGCCGGCGCCGCGCCAACCGTCGTCGGTGCTTCGCTCAGTTTGCGCGATGTCGACATGCATGCGCGTCGGCTCGGCGGCCCGGAGCCGGCCGGCTACCACGGCAATGTGGGAAATTATTTTGAATCCGCACAGAAATTTCTGGAAATGTGCTGCACAGAAGGTGTGTAGAGACCTACGGCCAAAATTCAGCAGATCGGGCCGATCTGCTGAAGCTGATGGTCGGCGTGAGGGGGACCCAGTTGGTGGTCCAGCCGTTATGCGACTTTCGGTTGGTGGGTCGCCGACCACTGTAGGGCAAACTCGGCAGGGGTGAGTTCGCCGTGGGCTGAGTGGGGCCGGTTGGCGTTGTAATCGCGGCGCCAGTCCTCGATGATCACCCGGGCTTCCAACAGAGAGTCGAAGCGCCACGAGTTGAGCAGTTCGTCGCGCAGTCGGCCGTTGAATGATTCGACGAAGGCGTTCTGCCACGGCGAGCCGGGATCGATGAAAAGTGATCGGGCACTGTTGAATCGGCACCAATCAGCCACCGCGTGCGCCACGAATTCGGGGCCGTTGTCGAAACGTACGTAGACCGGTGCGCCGTGCACCAGCGCGAGGCGGTCCAAGACCTCGACGACACCGTCGGCGTCGATGGATCGGGCGACCTCGATCGCCAGTGCTTCGCGGGTGAACTCGTCGATGACGTTGAGCATCTTGATGGTGCGCCCATCAGCAGTGGTGTCGAACTGAAAGTCCATCGCCCAGATCACGTTCGGGCGAATCGGCGACATCGCACCCACGGCGACACCGATGCCGGTCAACCGCTTCTTGCGGCGCCGTTGCGGCACCCGCAGGCCCTCCTCCCGCCAGAGCCGGCGGATGCGCTTGTTGTTGATCTTCCAGCCCGCTCGGCGGGCCATCTTGGCAGCCCGGCGCCATCCCCAGCGGGGCCGGTCGATGGAGAACCGGCGCAGCCAGGCCCGTAGTTCGGCTTCCTCGGTGGCGATCGGTGATGGCGTCAAGCGCATCGTGGAGCGGTGCAGACCGACCACGGTGCAGGCGCGGCGCTGCGACACCCCGAACCGCTCACGCAGCATGGTCGCTGCGCGGCGTTTGCGGTTCGGGGTCAGAAGTTTCCCGACGAAATCTCCTTGAGCATGTCGATGTCGAGAGCCTGGTTGGCGACCAGCTTCTTGAGCCGGGCGTTTTCGGCCTCGAGCTCTTTGAGGCGCTTGGCGTCGTTGGCCTTCATGCCCCCGTATTGGGCCAGCCAGCGATGCCACGTCGATTCCGCGATCTCCAGGTGCCGGCACACCTCGGCCAGTTCCTGGCCCGACGCGAGCAGCTTGTTGCCCTCGGCGAGCTTGCGGATGATCTGATCCGGCGTATGCCGCCGGCGCTTGTTCGATGCCATGTCGTTGTCGATTCTTCCTACCCGAACACTCGGGCAACAGAGTCCCACAACGACTGGACCACTACAGAGGGCTCACCTCAGGCGCTGGTCGAAACGGTTCAGCTCTGCCGGGTGTCTGGTTGCGAGAGTGGACGGGTGTCGGTAATTGAACGCGCAACTAGATGGCTTCACGCGACGTCATGGGCTCCTGTTAGCGCACGAATGAAGTCACGTCGACTTGGGACTCGATGGCGTCGGCAAGTATTGCTACCGGTAGGTAAAGGGCCTGCTCTGCTGCGGTGTTCCCCGATCTTGAAACGTTGGGGTTGCAACCAGGTCTTTGCACGCGAAACGATCGGAATGCCGACGCTGTGTTTTCGCTTATATGTAGCCTGCATAGCGTTGTATGTTGTTGCTCTCCGCGACGTCGCGAACGGGGATCGTGACTGTCGCCGTTTGTTTCACATCGCTGACCCGAGGGTGAAATATGACAGCTTCAGTAAGGGGCGTATCTGAACGTCCGACCGTGTACCGCGTCGCCGACCACATCGTCGACTATCTGGCCGCCGGCGGGGTGTCCCATATATTCGGTGTGGACGGCGCCAACATCGAAGACTTGTACGACGCCGCATACTTCTGTGACGGCATCACCGCGGTACTCGCCAAGCACGAATTCTCTGCGGCAACCATGGCCGACGGGTACAGCCGCAGCGGAGCAGGCCTCGGCGTTGTCATGGCCACCTCGGGCGGCGGCTGTCTGAATCTGATCCCCGGGCTGGGTGAATCGCTCGCGAGCCGGGTCCCGGTCCTGGCACTCGTCGGCCAGGCGCCTACGGCACTCGACGGCCGCGGAAGCTTCCAGGACACCAGTGGACGCGCAGGTTCGCTGAACGCCGAGACGCTCTTCGGAGCGGTGTCGGTGAGCTGCGAACGTGTGCTGCGGCCCGCCGACATCGTCAGCGCACTGCCCAGGGCCATCGCGGCCGCTCGTACCGGCGGCCCTGCCGTATTGCTTTTGCCCAAAGACATCCAGCAACAACCACTGGGCTTCAGCGGACCCAAATCACACAACGGTCAGGCGCTGGGGCAACGGCAGGTGGGGGATCCGCACCCGCTCGTCCGCGCTCTGCGCAAGGCGCACGGGCCGATCACGATCATCGCCGGCGAGCAGGTGGCCCGCGACGACGCGCGCGCCGAACTGGAGCAACTGCGTTCCGTCCTGCGGGCACGCGTCGCCTGTGTACCCGACGCGAAAGATGTCGCGGGGACGCCCGGGATGGGTTCGTCGTCGGCGCTGGGGGTCACCGGAGTGATCGGCCACCCGGGAACGGTCGACGCGGTCGCGCAGAGTGCGGTGTGTCTGTTGGTCGGAACGCGGATGCCCGTGATGGCCCGGACCGGGTTGGACGCCGCGCTCGGTGCGACGCGCACGCTGTCGATCGGGTCGGCCCCGCCGTACCTGCCGTGCACCCACGTGCACACCGAAGATCTGCGGGCATCACTGAACCGGCTTACTCGCGCGCTCACCGGCCACGGCAGGCCGCTCGGTGTCCGGGTACCGGATACGGTGCCGCACAACGAACTTGCCCCGCCGTGGTGTTCCGACGAGGGGGTGCGGTACCGCGACGCCATGCTCGCGCTCGACCGGGCCTTGCCGGACGGGGTGAACATCGTCGTCGACGCCGGCAACACCGGGGCCTCTGCTGTGCACTATCTGCCGGTGCGGCGCGGTGGACGGTTCATCGTCGCGCTGGGCATGGGCGGCATGGGCTACAGCTTCGGCGCGGGGATCGGCATGGCGTTTGCCGGTCGCAAGCGCACGGTGATCATCGCCGGCGACGGGTCCTTCTATATGCACGGGATGGAGTTGCACACCGCCGTCCAGCACCGCCTGCCGGTGACCGTGGTGTTGTTCAACAACAACGCCCACGCCATGTGTGTGACCCGTGAGCAGCTCTACTACGACGACCGCTACAGCTATAACCGGTTCTCGCCCAGTCGGCTCGGCGCCGGCCTGGCGGCGATGTTCCCGGGCCTGGCCTCGACGGACGTCACCGCCATCGACCGACTGCCGGCCGCGCTCGCCGATGCGTTGGGAACCGACGGTCCGTCGGTGGTCAGTATCGAATGCTCTGCGGACGAAATCCCGCCGTTTGCACCGTTTCTCACGGCCATCGGTACTTCCGCAGCCCAGAACAGTCCATCAACAGAACAGGAGGGCACGGTCAATGTCCCTGCCAGCGCTTGACGATATCGCCACCCATTCCGGCAGCTCCGATGCCATCCCCGGGGTCCACCGCATCGAGACGTCGCCGCGGGACAAGGCGACTCCGATCATCCTGGAGATGATGCACTCGGTGTATCCCCACGACCAGGTGTTCGGTGAATACTGCACCGTCAACGACTACGTCGACTGCCCGCCCGACGAACTGTACGAATATCTCTCCGACACCCGCTGTCTCGAGGAGTGGACGTACAGCCTGCGTGGTTTCGAAGAGATAGATGAGTCCGCGGACGTGAGGAGCAGCAACGGCGGAAGCCTGTGGCTGGCGTGGGACAAACTGGGCTCGGAGACCGAGATCTACACCAGGACGGTGGCCAACCCCCAGGCCCGCACAGTCGACTACCACTGCGCGTGGGATCAGGGCAAGCATTTGTGGATGATCTACCTGATGCGGGTCGTCGACGCGCAACTGGTGCTCAACAAGCCGGGATCGGTTGTGCTGTGGACCAATTGCCATCATCCGTTCTATGACCACAACGCCTATCCGGAGACCGCGCCTGCCGGGCGGCCGGTGTGGGTCGGTGACTTCTGGGACATGTTCGGCGCGGGTCATCTGCTCGAACTGCGGAACCTGAAGGCCATCGCCGAGTACCGGCACCACAATGGGCTGCCCATCACCCCGGACTGGATGCGGGAGTCCAACCGGCACAAGACAAGTGTCGGCTGATGGTGAGGACCACCCGCACCCCGGCCGTCAGCCTGCTCGACATCGCGACCTACCTACCGGAGAACCGCGTGCCCGCGCAGTGGTATGCCGATCACGCGGAAACCGATACGTTGCGCGACAATCCGATGTTCGCGCCGCCGGAGTACCGCCATCATTCGGCACTCGAGGAATCCAACGTCGACATGATCGAGCGGGCCGTTTCGGCGCTGACGGCCAGACACGGCCGCGGAATGCCCGACGACGTCGACATCCTGCTGACGCATTCGCAGATGCCCGATCTGCCGATCGTCGGTGCCGGCGGTGAGACGGCCGCCCGGCTGGGCATCAAGCCCAAGTGGATCCTCGACGTGCACAACGGCGGCTGCGCCGCATTCGTCTACATGCTCAGCCTCGCACGTCAGCTGTTGTGGTCCGGAGCGGGCCGTACCGCGTTGATCGCTGCTTCGGTCAACGCCGCAGGCAAGATCTTCGAGCAGGATCAGGTCGTCAAGCTCGCGCAGGCCTCGGTTCCCGGCGACGGGGCCGCGGTCGGCCTGGTGGCACTTTCCGAGCAGTCCCCGGTGCTCGACATCGAATGCCGGTTCTTCGGCGAGAACGCTGTCGACATGACCCTCGACACCGATCCGCCGCGGAGGTGGTGGGAGGCGGGCCCCGGTCAGGGCTACGTCGGGTTCAACGAGGCCAAGATCATGAAGGTGCTCTCGCGCGGCAATCGGCAGGTGCCCCAGGTGGTCAAGGCGGTGTGCGAGCGGATCGGGGTCAAGTCCAACGACCTCGACCTGCTGGTCACCAACCAGCCCAACCGGCTGCTGCTGCGCAACTGGGATGAAGCACTTGAACTGCCCCCGGGGCGGCATCGTGACACCTTCGGGCAGTGCGGCAATCTCTTCGCAGTCGGCATACCGGCCAACTTGGAGGCCGCGATCAACGACGGCGCGGTCAAGAGCGGCGACGTCGTGATGATGGCGGGCTTCGCCCACGCCGGGGATTTCGCAGGCGCTGCCGCCGTTCAATGGGGCGGGAGGCCACAATGACATCTCCTACGGAGCAGGCGCCGAGTCTGACCGCCGTCACCGACGACATCATCGCGATGATCTCCGCCGAGATGCCGATTCCCGATCTGACGGCGGAATCCTCATTGCTCGACGGCGGATTGGATTCGCTGCGGGTGATGTCGCTGGTCCTGCGGATCGAGAACCGCTGGGAGATCGACCTGGACGCCGACGACGCCGATGAGCTGCTGACCGTCGGAGACCTCGGTCGCCTCGTGCTGCGCCGCATCGTGGAGAAGCAGTCATGAAAGGCCCGGACGCCGTAGTCCCGAAGCATGAAACGCTCCCCGCCGCTCTCGCGGCCGCGGCGCACACCGATCTGAGCCTGTTCTTCGTCAACGCGAAAGAAGAGGACCAGCAGGTATCCAAGGCACTGGTCCACGAGCGGGCTCTGTCGATCGCCGCGGACCTGATGAAACACGGTGTGCGGAAAGGCGATCGGGTTGCGCTCGTGCTGCCGACCTGCCCCGCGTTCGTCGACTGCTTCTTCGGGGTGCTGTGCGCGGGCGGTATTCCCGTGCCGCTGTATCCGCCGGTGCGGCTGGGCAAGATGGACGAATACCACCGCAGGACCACGGCGATGCTGCAGGCGGTCGACGCGGCGCTGGTGGTGACCGACGAGCGCATCCGCCGGTTCCTCGGTGTCGCGGTCCAGGCCGCGGCACCTCGGCTGGGCTGTGTGACCGCATCGGATCTGGGAGGTGCTGACGCCGACCAGGTCGACGTGGCGCCCGACGACGTCGCATTGATCCAGTTCTCGTCGGGCACCACACACGACCCCAAGCCCGTGGCACTGACCCACCGCAACCTGTTGTCCAACCTCGCCTCGATCGACAGTCGTCTCGCGGAGGAAGGGACCGCCACCCCGGTCGGCGTGTCCTGGCTGCCGCTGTACCACGACATGGGTCTGATCGGGAATCTGTTGTCGGCGTTCTATATCGAGGCGTCGCTCGTGCTGTTGCCACCCGAGTTGTTCGTCACCACGCCGGCCGCGTGGCTGCGCGCCATCTCACGCTATCGGGGTACCTACTCGGCGGCTCCCAATTTCGCGTTCAACCTGTGCGTCAACCGGATCAAGGACGAAGAGCTCGACGGCGTGGACCTGTCGTCGTGGAGGGTGTGCTTCAACGGCGCGGAATCCGTCGTGGCCGCCGTGCAGCGCCGCTTCGGTGAGCGATTCTCGCCGTGGGGCTTCGACCCTCTGGCGTTGACGCCGTGCTACGGAATGGCCGAGGCGTCACTGGCCCTGACGTTCAAGCCTCCCCGGACCACCTTCAAAACCTATGGCGTGGAAGCCGATACCCTGGCCTACTCGGGACGCGTGGCACCCGGACGCAAAGAGCTCGTGAGCGTGGGCCGGCCGCTGGCCGGGGTAGAGATCGAGATCCGTGACGACATGTCACGGCCGATGGACGCCGACAAGGTCGGCAGCATCTTCGTCAAGGGTCCGAGCGTGATGGCCGGGTACTTCGGCCGGCCCGATCTCACCGACCAGGCCTTGCACGAGGGCTGGCTTGAGACCGGAGACCTCGGCTTCGTCCACGACGGCGAACTGTTCGTGTGCGGGCGCGCCAAGGACACGGTGATCATCCGGGGCGCCAACCACGCACCGCAGGATTTCGAGGCCGCACTGGACGGACTGCCCGGGGTGCGTACCGGCTGTGCGGTGGCGGTCGGCTTTGTCCCGGCGGGCGAGGAGGAGGAAGCGCTGGCTCTGCTGGTCGAAACCACCTCCGACGCGCCACCCGGTCTGGCCGGCGACGTCTCGAAGCGGGTGTGGGAACGCACCGGCATCCTGGCCAGTCATGTCGAGCTGCTCGCACCGGGAACACTGCCCCGGACATCGAGCGGGAAACTGCGTCGGCGGGAGTCTGCCAGGCAATGGCAGGCCGGCATTCTCACGGCGCCCAAGAAAGTGTCCGCCATGCGGTTGATGTGGTACGCGGCCAAAGGGCAGGTTTCCCTTGCCAAGGCCACCTATACCCGTCTGTCCGCCAACAAACGACCGGCTGATCGCGCTGTCGGCGCGGGTGGGAGGGAATCATGACTGTCGTCGCTGAATCACGGCCGCTGCCGCGCGTCACCAAACTCCCGCTGAACGCGGACATCGGAGCACTGCCCACGGCTGTGGACCCGATGGCGTTGTCGCTCAACGAGAATCCATTCCCACCACTTCCGGCGGTGCGGTCCGCGCTGATCGAATCGATCGATGCGGCCAACCGGTATCCGGAGTTCCTGCCCGAACGGTTGCGCCACCTCATCGCCGATCACATCGGGATCTCCGACGAGCAGGTCATCCTCGGGCCGGGCGCGACCGGCGTCATGCTGCAGGTGCTGCATGCCATTACCGACCCGGGCAACCGGATCGTCTTCGCGGACCCGACGTTCGAGGGCTACGCGATCATCTCGGCGATGGTTCGGATTTCGCCGATCAAGGTGCCGCTCAACAGTTTCGGCCGCCACGACTTGGATGCCATGGCCGACGCGGCATCGGAGGCCAAGGTGGTGGCGATCTGCCGGCCGCACAATCCCACGGGCACCGTGGAGTCCGCGGCGAAGCTCGACGCCTTCCTGCAGCGGATCCCCAGTGACACCGTCGTGCTGATCGACGAGGCCTACGCCGAATTCGTCGGACCCGACCACCGGATCGACTCGGTCGATCTGGTGCGCAAGTTCCCGAATGTCGTTGTGATCCGCACCTTCTCCAAGGCCTACGGACTCGCCGGCCTACGCATCGGCTATGCCTTCGGATCTCGGGAACTGGCGGCCAAACTGTGGGCGATGCAGCTGCCGTTCGGGATGAGCACCACCAGCCTGGTTGCGGTGGCCGCGTCGTATCGAGCGGAATCACAACTGCGGCATAGGATTCGACTGCTCACCTCGGAGCGGCGCAACCTGCAGTCGCGGCTGCGGGGGATGGGAATCGCCAGTACCGAGGCCCACGCCAACTTCATCTACCTACCCGCGAACGGCGTCCCGTGGCACGACGTGTTCGATGATGCGGGCGTGCGGGTCAAGCATTACCCCGACGGTGGCGTACGCGTCACCATCGGCGGAAGGTCGTCAACCGGGGCGGTCCTGACCGCGCTGCGGAACAAGCTCTAGGAGGCCGCCGTGCGCGAACATCAGGTTGTCGTCATCGGTGCGGGACCCTCGGGTGTCGCCGCGGCTCTGAGCCTGAGCGACAGGGGTATACGGCCGTTGTTGATCGACCGGGCCGACCATGTCGGGTCGTCCTGGAAGGGGCGGTACGACCGGCTGAAGCTCAACACCGGTCGGCAGACATCGCACATGCCCAACCGGCCGTTCCCCAAGGGCACGGCGATCTTCCCGACTCGGGATCAAGTTGTCGCGCACCTGGACCATCATGCGCACGAGGACGGCCTCGACCTGATGCTCAGCACATGTGTGGCCAGGATCGACAAGATTGCGGGGAACTGGGTACTGGCCACCTCGTCGGGGGACATCAGCGCCCCGCAGATCGTTGTGGCCACCGGCTACGAGCACACCCCGAAGATTCCGGAATGGCCAGGCATGAGCACGTACCGAGGCACTGTGCTGCACTCGGCGACCTACCGAAACCCCAAGCCGTACAGCGGGAAACGGGTGCTGGTGGTCGGGGCGGGTTCGTCTGCGATGGAGATCGTGCACGATGTTGCCACCGGGGGAGCGGCGCAGGCCTGGCTGGCCGTGCGCACCCCCCCGCACATCTTGTTGCGGGCGCTGCCCGGCGGATTTCCGTCGGACTACATCGCCAATCCGCTCTACGATGCGCCGCTGTGGTTGGCCGACGCGGTCTCGCGGGTGGCGCTGCGGGTCGACGTCGGGGACCTGTCCGAATTCGGCCTCCCGACCCCGAGCGAAGGCGTGTTCGCCCGCGGCAAGCGGCTCGGCCGGGCGCCGGTGATCGTCGATCGCGAGGTGATCCACGCCATCCGTGCCCGCCGCTTCGAGGTGGTGCCCACCATCGAATCCTTCAGTGAGGATGCGGTTCAGCTCATCGACGGGCAGCATCTGCAACCCGACGTGGTGATCTGTGCGACCGGATACCACCGGGGTCTGGAACCGATGGTCGGCCATCTCGGCGTCTTGGATGAACACGGGTTGCCGTGCGCGACCGGGCCGGTGGCTGCCGCTCCGGGGCTGCGGTTCGTCGGCTTCCTGTCGCGACCCGGGCTCATCTCGTTCGTCGCCAAGCAGTCCGTACAGGTCGCCAAGGACATCGCCGACGAACTCGACCGGGCACCGTCGCTCACGCCATGACGCGCGTCGCCCGGCTCGCCATGGCCGCGCCCCGGCGAGTCATCGCGGTCGCGCTGCTGGTGATGCTCGGCTGCGCGGTGTTCGGTGTTCCGGTGGCAAAACATTTGTCCGGCGGGGGATTCCGGGACCCCGGTTCCGAATCATCGTGGGCCTCGGCCGTGTTGGCCGACACGTTCCACCAGCCCGACATGCAGTTCCTCGTCACGCTGAGCGACCCAAAAGGAATCGACAGTTCCCGGGCCAGGGCAGTAGGAACCGATATCACCGCGCGGCTGAAGGAATCGCCCTACGTCGCCCACGTGGAATCGCCGTGGAATACCGCGCCGCAGAACGCCGCTCAGTTCACCAGCACCGACGGCAAGACCGCATTGATCGTCGCCGGTCTGAGCGGGGGCGAGACCAACGCGCCGACCTACGCCAAGGAACTGACCGACCAGCTCGCCCACGACCGTGACGGTGTCACGGTGCGGGCGGGGGGCTCGGCGACCGTGTACGCACAGATCAATGAGCAGACCGAGAACGACCTGTCGCTGATGGAGTCCATCGCGATACCCATGAGCTTCCTGGTGCTGGTCTGGGTGTTCGGCGGGCTGGTCGCGGCGGTGCTGCCACTGGCCGTCGGGGCGATGGCGATCTTCGGGGCCATGGCGGTGCTGCGGGCCATCACGTTCGTGACCGACGTGTCGATCTTCGCGCTCAACCTCGCGGTCGCGATGGGGCTGGCGCTGGCCATCGACTACACGCTGCTGCTGTTGAGCCGATACCGCGACGAGTTGGCCGACGGACATTCCCGCGACGACGCGTTGGTGCGGACCATGTCGACGGCCGGGCGCACGGTGATGTTCTCCGCGCTGATCGTCGGCCTGTCGATGCTGCCGATGGCGTTGTTCCCGATGTACTTCCTCAAATCGTTCGCCTATGCCGGTGTCGCGGTGGTGGCCTTTGCGGCGTGCGCGGCCCTCGTCGTCACACCCGCGGCCATCGCGCTGCTGGGAGCGCGGCTGGACTCCTTCGACGTCCGCCGGTTGGTGCGGCGGATCCTGCGGCGGCCCGACCCAGTGCACCTGCCCGTCGAGCAGATGTTCTGGTACCGCAGCACCAAGGCGATCATCCGTCGGGCCGTCCCCGTCGGTCTCGTCGTCACCGCGTTGCTGCTCGCGCTCGGTGCACCGTTCCTCGGAGTGCGCTGGGGTTTCCCCGACGACCGCGTACTACCCACGTCGACCACCGCCCGTCAGGTGGGCGACCAGCTACGGACCGACTTCGCCACCGATTCGGCGAACAACATCAGCGTCGTGGTGCCGCATGTCACCGGTGTCAGCCCCACCGAACTTGGCCGCTACGCCTCCGCGCTGTCCTCCGTCGCCGATGTGTCCTGGGTCTCCTCGCCCGTCGGGATGTTCAAGGGCGGCCATCAGGTGGGTCCCGGCGCCGAGGGCACCACGGCCGACGGGACGACCTATCTGACCGTGGCCAGCACGGCGCCACTGTTCTCCGACGCCTCCACCACCCAACTCGATCGGCTCCACGCGGTGCCCGGGCCGGGTGGCCGCGGTGCCTTGCTGACCGGCACCGCTGCGATCAACCGGGACATCGTCGCTGCGGTCACCTCGGGGCTGCCGAAGGTGCTGGTCCTGATCGCCGTGACGAGCTTTGTGCTGTTGTTCCTGCTGACCGGCAGCATCGTGCTGCCGCTCAAGACGTTGGTGCTCAACGTGCTGTCCCTGACGGCCGCGTTCGGTGCGCTGGTGTGGATCTTCCAGGACGGCCATCTCGGCGCGCTCGGCACGACGGCCACCGGAACTCTGGCCGCCAACATGCCGGTCCTGCTGTTCTGCATCACATTCGGGCTGTCCATGGACTACGAGGTGTTCCTCATCTCGCGGATCCGCGAGTACTGGTTGGCCTCCGGTCATCCCGACGACGGCCAAGCCCTGGAATCCGCGCGGGTGCGTACCGACGAGGCCGTTGCCAAGGGCTTGGCCCATACGGGCCGCGTGATCACCGCCGCGGCGGTCATCATGTCGATCTCCTTCGCCGCCTTGATGGCCGCGCAGGTGTCGTTCATGCGGATGTTCGGTGTCGGGCTGACCATCGCGGTGTTGATGGACGCGACGCTGGTCCGGCTGATCCTGGTGCCCGCGTTCATGCATGTGATGGGCGGGGTGAACTGGTGGGCGCCGGGCCCGCTGGCCCGGCTGCACAAGCGCATCGGCATCAGCGAGGAGGGCGGTGCCAGCTCCGCGAAGGGGCGCCACCGGGCCGCGGACTCCGATCGTCCGGCCGAACCGGTGCAGGCTTGATCCGCACGTTGACCGCGGGTCGACCCGGTACAGACGCGTCGCAACGTTAAACTTGCCCGGATGTTCGCCAAGTGTGGGTTGCCCGGCCTGTGGTGGCCGCGCATACAGCGCTTGCGTGAGGAGCCGAAGTGACCGACGGCGACGGACACGACCCACTACCTGAGCTGGGCCTGACCGGACGGCCGTCGCGCACCATTCCCGAGCCACTGCCCCGCACCAGCCATGGTCCGGCCAAGGTCATCGCGATGTGCAACCAGAAGGGCGGGGTCGGCAAGACCACCTCGACCATCAACCTGGGCGCCAGCCTGGCCGAATACGGCCGCCGGGTCCTGTTGGTGGATCTCGACCCGCAGGGAGCGCTGTCGGCGGGCCTGGGTGTGCCGCACTACGAACTCGACAACACCGTGCACAACCTGCTGGTCGAACCGCGGGTCTCCATCGACCAGGTGCTCATCAAGACCCGGGTCAGTGGCCTTGACCTGGTCCCCAGCAATATCGACCTGTCGGCCGCCGAGATCCAGCTCGTCAACGAGGTGGGCCGCGAACAGTCCCTGGCGCGGGCGCTCTATCCGGTGCTGGACCGCTACGACTATGTGCTCATCGACTGCCAGCCGTCGCTGGGTTTGCTCACGGTCAACGGCCTGGCCTGTGCGGACGGTGTGATCATCCCCACCGAATGCGAGTACTTCTCGCTGCGCGGGCTGGCGTTGCTCACCGACACCGTGGACAAGGTGCACGACCGGCTCAACCCGCGGCTGCGGATCAGCGGCATCCTCGTCACCCGCTACGACCCGCGCACGGTCAACGCCCGCGAGGTGATGGCCCGTGTCGTCGAGCGCTTCGGCGACCTGGTGTTCGACACCGTCATCACCCGCACCGTGCGTTTCCCCGAGACCAGCGTCGCCGGCGAGCCGATCACCACGTGGGCACCGAAGTCCGGCGGGGCGGCGGCCTACCGCGCGCTTGCCGCCGAAGTCATCCATCGGTTCGGCGTGTGAAGGATGTCGAGAGCACCGAGGTAACCGATGCCGCCGCGGCCGTGGCACCGGCCGACGCTTCGGGCGAGAGCCAGCCGAGTCGGTTCCAGGTCCGGCTGAACAACTTCGAGGGCCCGTTCGACCTGCTGTTGCAACTGATCTTCGCTCACCGCCTCGACGTCACCGAAGTGGCGTTGCACCAGGTGACCGACGATTTCATCGCATACACCAAGGAGATCGGCGCGCGCCTCGAGCTCGACGAGACGACTGCCTTCCTGGTGATCGCGGCCACGCTGCTGGACCTGAAGGCAGCTCGCCTGCTGCCCGCCGGTGAGGTGCACGACGAAGAGGACCTGGCCCTGCTCGAGGTCCGGGATCTGCTGTTCGCCCGGTTGCTGCAATACCGGGCGTTCAAGCATGTCGCCGAGATGTTCGCCGAACTCGAGGCGGCCGCGCTGCGCAGCTACCCACGTGCGGTGTCGCTGGAAGACCGGTATTCGGACCTGCTGCCCGAGGTGATGCTCGGAGTGGACGCCGAGAAGTTCGCCACCATCGCAGCCGCTGCGTTCACCCCGCGCCCGGTGCCCACGGTCGGCACAGACCACATCCACGCCCCCAAGGTGTCGGTGCCCGAACAGGCGCATCGGCTGCTGGGCCTGCTCGAACAGCGGGGCATCGGCGAGTGGGCCACCTTCACCGAGCTGGTGGCGGATTGTTCGGCGGGCATCGAGATCGTCGGGCGGTTCCTGGCGCTGCTCGAGCTGTTCCGGGCTCGGGCGGTAGCATTCGAGCAATCAGAACCGCTTGGTGTGCTCCAGGTTTCGTGGACCGGGGATCGACCGACCAGCGAACACCTGGCAACCGCTGACGCGGAAGAATAGAGAACGATGACTGACGAGATTGCCGGCGGCGATCCTGGCGTCGACCTGGGAGTGGACCCGGATGTCGACGTCGCCGCCGTCCCCGAACTCGACGACGGCGAACTCGGCGCGGTGCTGGAGGCGCTGCTGCTGGTCGTCGACACCCCCGTGACCATCGACGCGCTGGCCAGCGCCACCGAACAGCCGGCCTACCGCATCGCGGCGAAGCTGCGGTTGATGGCCGAAGAGTTGGTTGCCCGGGACAGCGGCATCGACCTGCGCGAGGCCGGCGGCGGCTGGCGGATGTACACCCGGGCCCGCTACGCCCCGTATGTGGAGCGGCTGCTGCTGGACGGAGCACGGTCCACACTGACCCGCGCCGCGCTGGAAACCCTCGCGGTCGTGGCCTACCGGCAACCGGTGACGCGGGCCAGGGTGAGCGCGGTGCGCGGCGTCAACGTCGACGCGGTGATGCGGACCCTGTTGGCGCGCGGGTTGATCACCGAGGCAGGTACCGATCCCGACACCGGCGCGACGGCGTTCGCCACCACCGAGCTGTTCTTGGAGCGGCTGGGCCTGAGCTCGTTGACCGATCTGCCCGACATCGCGCCGCTGTTGCCCGATGTCGACGTGATCGACGATCTGAGCGAAACACTTGGCGACGAACCGCGTTTCGCCAAACTGGGCGGTGGTTCGCCGAAGAGCGATCAGCCGCAGACTTTCGACGTGGACAAGGACTGACATGGTTGACGAAGGTGTGCGACTGCAGAAAGTGTTGTCGCAGGCGGGAATTGCGTCCCGCCGAGTCGCCGAGCGGATGATCACCGACGGCCGCGTCGAGGTCGACGGCCGGGTGGTCACCGAACTGGGCACCCGGGTGGATCCCGCCGTCGCGGAGATCCGGGTGGACGGTTCTCGCATCGTGCTCGACGACACCCTGGTGTATCTGGCGATCAACAAGCCCCGCGGCATGCACTCCACGATGTCCGACGATCGGGGCCGTCCGTGCGTGGGCGATCTGGTGGAGCACCGGGTTCGCGGTAACCAGAAGCTGTTCCACGTGGGCCGGCTGGACGCCGACACCGAGGGTCTGTTGCTGTTGACCAACGACGGCGAGCTGGCCCATCGGCTCATGCACCCGTCCTTCGAGGTGCCCAAGACCTACGTCGCGACCGTGCTCGGCACGGTGCCGCGCGGGCTGGGCAAGAAGCTGCGGGCCGGTATCGAACTGGAGGACGGGCCCGCTCGTGTCGACGATTTCGCGGTGGTCGACACCTTGCCGGGCAAGACCATGGTGAAGGTCGTCCTGCACGAGGGACGCAACCGGATCGTGCGGCGGCTGCTGGCCGCGGTGGATTACCCGGTGCAGGAACTGGTGCGCACCGAGATCGGCACAGTGTCGCTGGGTGATCAGCGTCCCGGCAGTATCCGAGCGCTCAGCCGCAAAGAGGTCGGCGAGCTTTATCAGGCGGTGGGTTTGTGAGCGGGTCATTGGTGGTAACGGTCGACGGTCCGGCTGGGACCGGAAAGTCTTCGGTGTCAAGGGGTTTGGCGCGGGCGCTGGGTGCGCGGTATGTGGACACCGGCGCGATGTACCGGATCGTCACGTTGGCGGTGCTGCGGGCCGGCGTCGACCTCACCGACGTGCCTGCCATCGAAAACGTGGCTGCTGACGCGGAAGTCGGGGTGGGATCGGATCCCGACGAGGACCGGGCATACCTCGGTGGCGAGGACGTCTCGACCGAGATCCGCGGTGACGAGGTGACCCGTGCGGTGTCGGCGGTGTCGGCGGTGCCGTCCGTGCGGACCCGGCTGGTGAACCTGCAGCGCGCTCTGGCGGCCGGCGGTGGCCGAGTTGTGGTGGAGGGTCGCGACATCGGCACGGTCGTCCTGCCGGACGCCGACGTGAAGATCTTCCTGACGGCCTCGGCCGAGGAGCGGGCGCGGCGGCGTAACGCGCAGAACATCGCAGGCGGGTTGCCCGACGACTACGCGACCGTGCTGGCCGATGTACAGCGGCGGGATCACCTCGATTCCACGCGGGCGGTCTCACCGCTGCGTGCCGCCGACGACGCGCTGGTGGTCGACACCAGCGACATGGATGAAAGCCAAGTGGTCACACACCTTTTGGAGCTCGTGACCCAGCATGCAGGAGTGCGACGATGAGCTCGGAATCCTCCGACGGAACGTGGGCTGACGAAAGCGACTGGGAACTCGGTGCGGCTGAGGTCGCCGAGGCGATCGAAGAGGCCGCCGCGCCACCACCTGTGGTTGCCGTGGTGGGCCGGCCGAATGTCGGCAAGTCCACTTTGGTGAACCGGATCCTCGGCCGGCGGGAAGCTGTCGTGCAGGACATCCCCGGCGTGACCCGCGACCGGGTGTCCTATGACGCCAACTGGATGGGCCGGCGATTCATGGTGCAGGACACCGGCGGATGGGAGCCCGACGCCAAAGGGCTGCAACAGCTCGTGGCCGATCAGGCGCAGGTCGCGATGCGTACGGCCGACGCCATCATCCTGGTGGTCGACGCCGTGGTCGGGGCGACCGCGGCCGACGAGGCCGCAGCCAGGCTGCTGCGCAGGTCCGGCAAGCCGGTTTTCTTGGCGGCCAACAAGGTCGACACCGAACGTGGTGAGGCCGACGCTGCCGCGTTGTGGTCGCTGGGCATCGGGGAACCCCACCCGATCAGCGCCATGCACGGGCGCGGGGTCGCCGACCTGCTCGATGAGGTGATGGCGAAACTGCCCGAGGTGTCGGAACTGTCCGGCGGGGGCGGTGGCCCGCGGCGCGTCGCTCTGGTGGGCAAGCCCAACGTCGGTAAGAGCTCGCTGCTCAACCGGCTGGCCGGCGACGAGCGGTCGGTGGTGCACGACGTGGCCGGCACCACGGTCGATCCCGTCGACTCATTGATCGAATTGGGCGGCAAGGTCTGGCGCTTCATCGACACCGCGGGGCTGCGCCGCAAGGTCGGGCAGGCCAGCGGTCACGAGTTCTACGCCTCGGTGCGCACGCACGGTGCGATCGACGCCGCCGAAGTCGTGATGGTTTTGATCGACGGATCCCAGCCGCTGACCGAGCAGGACCAGCGAGTGCTGTCGATGGTCATCGAAGCGGGCCGCGCCCTGGTGCTGGTGTTCAACAAGTGGGACCTGGTCGACGAGGACCGGCGCTACGAGTTGGACCGCGAGATCGAACGGCAGCTCGCGCAGGTGCAGTGGGCGCCGCGGGTGAACATCTCGGCCAAGACCGGCCGCGCCGTGCAGAAACTGGTGCCCGCGCTGGAGACCTCGCTGGCGTCGTGGGACATGCGCATCTCGACCGGCCAGCTCAACACCTTCCTCAAGGAGGTGATCGCCGCGACGCCGCCGCCGGTGCGTGGCGGCAAGCAGCCCCGGATCCTGTTCGCCACCCAGGCCGCGACTCGTCCACCGACGTTCGTGCTCTTCACGTCGGGCTTCCTGGAGGCCGGTTACCGCCGGTTCCTGGAGCGCCGGCTGCGTGAGACGTTCGGTTTCGAGGGCAGCCCGATTCGGATCAACGTGCGGGTCCGCGAGAAGAGGGGCGCTCCCAAGCGTCGATAGCCGCGAGTTGTGGAGTCTTGGCCGTCCGGGTGCGGGTGAGGCTCCACAAGCCGGGCCGATAGGGTGGCCCGAGTGTCTGTCACCCACATGATCTTGATTGCCTTGGCTGGAGTCGGGGCCGGGGCGATCAACGCGGTCGTCGGATCGGGCACGCTGATCACGTTTCCCACGCTGGTGACGCTGGGCTTTCCGCCGGTCACCGCGACGATGTCCAACGCCATCGGCCTCGTCGCCGGTGGCGTGTCCGGCACCTGGGGGTACCGCCGCGAGCTGCGCGGGCAGTGGAACCGGCTGCGATGGCAGATTCCCGGCTCGTTGATCGGCGCCGGCCTGGGCTCGTGGCTGCTGCTGCACCTGCCGGAAAAGGTGTTCGTCGCGGTGGTGCCGGTGCTGTTGGTCCTGGCGCTGGTCCTGGTGGTGATCGGTCCGCGGATTCAAGCGTGGGCCCGTCAGCGTGCTGAGGCGTCGGGTCAGTCCGCTGATCATGTCAGCCAGCGCAGGATGATCGCGCTCGTGCTCGGCACTTTCGCTGTCGGCGTCTACGGCGGATATTTCACTGCGGCACAGGGCATCCTGCTCATCGCGGTGATGGGCGCACTGCTGCCCGAGTCGATCCAGCGGATGAACGCCGCCAAGAACCTGCTGTCGCTGCTGGTGAACATCGTGGCCGCGGTCGCCTACACGATCGTCGCGTTCGACCGGATCAGCTGGACCGCGGCGGGTCTGATCGCAGTGGGTTCTCTCATCGGCGGATTCCTCGGCGCACACTACGGACGCAGGCTGTCGCCCAACGCACTGCGGGGTGTGATCGTGGTGGTGGGGCTGATCGGGCTTTACCGGCTGGTGACCATCTGACCTAGGTCGGCTGCCGCAGCCCGACGTACATCGTCTTGTGCAGGGTCAGCACGTGGTTGCGGGCGATCTCGGAGGCCGCCTGGCTGTCGCGGTGTCGCAAGGCGTCGACCAGCTGCGCGTGTTCGAGGTTGACCTTGTGCAGATAGCTGATCGGGTACGGGATGAAGTAGCGGTACAGCCCGTGCAGCACGTCGCAGTAGGTGTTCATCGCCCAATCGAGATGGCTTGCCGCGGCGACTGATTCGTGGAAGCGCTGATCGGCGTGGTGATAGCTGGTCCAGTCGGTCGTTGCGGCGGCCTCGGCGACGATGGCCGACAACGCGTCGATCTCCTCGTCGGTCGCGGCATGGGCTGCCGCAGCACTGAGCGCGTCTTCGGCCAACGCGCGCAAGTCGATGAGGCGGTGCACCTCGGCGGCGTCGGCGCGGAAGGTGGCCGACGGACGGTCGGATCCCGGGTTCACGCCGGTGCCGCTGCGGGCGACGAAGGTGCCGCCGGCCCGGCCGCGTCGGCGGACCACCAGACCCTCGTCGGCCATCGACTGCAGGGCGCGTCGGACCGTGGCGACACTGACGTCGAGCGCTTCGGCGATGTCGGGTTCGGCGGGCAGCTTTTCCCCGGCGGCCATGAGTTCCAATTCCATGGCCAGTTCGAGCCGTGCCCGCACTGTGTCGGCCGCACTGAGGCGGGTGATGCCCGCGACCGCGGGGGCGCTCAACGCCGGGTGCGCATCCCCGGCCTGCAACGTCATGGCATTGAGGGTACGGGACCTATTGCCTTATTTGTTCATGCTGAACTAATATCATTCCTCAATTCGCTCATTGTGAGCTATTAACTTCTCGGAGGTCCCAGTGCCCGGATCGATCACCGTCGCTGCGGTTCAGGCAGCACCGCTGGCGATGGAAGGTCTTCCGGTGTTCGGCCGGACCGACACCGTTGCGGAGTTCACGGCCGACGTCGTGCGCGTCCGCGAGGCGGTGGCGGGCCCGGCGTTGATCGTCTATCCCGAGATCCATCTGTTCGGCACCGACGACGCCGAAACCCTCGCCAAGGCCGCCGAACCGCTGGACGGTCCGCTGATTGCGGCCCTCGGTGAGGTCGCCCGTACCGCCGACGCGTGGCTGGTGCCGGGCTCGGTGCTGGAGCTGGGCGACAACGGCGAATTGTTCAACACCGCACCGGTTTTCGCGCCCGACGGTAGCCTGGCGGCGTCCTACCGCAAGATCTTCCCGTGGCGCCCGTACGAGAAGTTCACGCCGGGGGACACCTTCGTCACCGTCGACATCCCCGACGTCGGCCGGCTCGGGTTGTCCATCTGCTACGACGCCTGGTTCCCTGAACTGAGCCGCCACCTGGCCTGGATGGGCGCCGACGTGATCATCAACGTCGTCAAGACCACCACGCCGGACCGCTTTCAGGAACTGGTGCTGGCCCGGGCGAATTCGATTGTGAACCAGGTGTTCACGGTGAGCGTCAACTGCGCGGGCCCCGTCGGGATGGGCCGCAGCATCATCGTCGACCCGGAAGGTGCTGTGCTGCAAGAAAGCCCGGATGAGACACCCGAAGTGTTCTATCAGCACATCGACTTCGGAGCCGTCGCCGCGGTACGCGAACGCGGCACCGCCGGAACCAACCGGATGTGGGACCAGTTCGGGCCGTCCGACCGCTCGATACCGCTCCCGCTCTACGGTGGCCGCATCGATCCGCAGCGCTGGTCACCCTCGAACCACCACGCCGAATGAAAGGCACCGCAATGACCCAAACCGCCACCGGGTATCCGACTTTGGTGCGTGCCCTCGGGTTGCGCTCGCTGGTGCTGTTCGGCCTGGCGTACATGACGCCGCTGATCGTGCTCGGCATCTTCGGGGTGGTCGCCGCTGCGACGGCAGGCGCCTCGGCGTCGGCCTACCTGATCGCGTTGGTGGCCATGCTGTTCACCGCGTCCAGTTACGGTCGCATGGCCGCGGCCTACCCGGTATCGGGCTCGGCCTACACCTACGTGCGGCGCACCATCGACACCCGCATCGGATTCCTCACCGGCTGGGCGGTGCTGCTCGATTATCTGTTCCTGCCCATGGTCATCTGGCTGATCGGGGCGGCGTACCTGGAGGCGCAATTCCCCGCCGTGCCAGGCTGGCTGTGGGTCATCGGCTTCATCTTGATCACCACGGCGCTCAACGTCATCGGCATCAAGGTCGCCGACAAGGCCAACTACCTGCTCATGGCGTTCCAGCTGTTGGTCATCGTGCTGTTCGTGGCGCTTTCGGTCGCCTCGGTGTTCCGCAACGCCGGCGCCGGTGGTCTGGTCAGCGCGAGCCCGTTCACCGGGATCGGCGCGAGCATCGGGGGAGTGACCGCCGGTGCTGCCATCGCCGCCTACTGTTTCCTGGGTTTCGACGCGGTCACCACATTCACCGAGGAGGCCGTCGAGCCCCGCAAGAACATGCCGCGCGCCATCATGCTCATCGCGCTGATCGGCGGTTCGATCTTCCTGCTTGTCGCCTACACCACCCAATTGGTACATCCCGGAGGGGAATTCAGCGATTCGTCGTCGGCGGCGCTGGAGATCGCCAAGCAGATCGGTGGCAACCTGTTCGGGGCGGTGTTCCTCGCCGGTCTGATCCTGGCGCAGTTCGCCTCCGGGATCGCCGCGCAGGCTTCGGCGTCGCGGTTGCTGTTCGCTATGGGCCGCGACGGAACGCTGCCGCGGTCGGTGTTCGGCAAGATCAACGCGAAGTTCCGCACGCCCGCGGCCAATCTGGTGATGGTCGGCGTGGTGGGTCTGCTGGCGGTGTTCCTCGACGTGGCGACCTCGACATCGTTCATCAACTTCGGTGCGTTCGTCGCGTTCACGCTCGTGAACGTGTCCGTCATCGTCTACTACTTCCGCCAGCGCGCCGCGGGTGTGGCGCACAATCCGCTGTTCTACGTCGTGGCACCCGCGATCGGTGCGGTCATCACGTCGTATCTCCTGATGCAGCTCGACAGCCGGGCGATCATCCTCGGGCTGAGCTGGCTGGGCATCGGCATCGTGGTGCTGGCCGTGACCAGCCACGGGTTCAAGGAGCTGCCGCCGGAGATCGCAGTCGACGAAGCCGAGATCGAGATCGCCGAACCTGCGGCACAGTGAGTGCGTGAAGGTCGCACTGGCGCAGATCGGTTCGGGCACCGACGTCGCCGCCAACCTCGAGCAGATCGCCGCTGCCGCCACGGCTGCACAAGCCGACGGCGCCGAGGTGGTGCTGTTCCCCGAATACGCCATGTATGAAAAGCCCGTCGTGGACGGCACTTTCGCCGAGGTAGCCGAACCGCTGGACGGGCCGTTCGGTTCGTCTTTGGCAGTACTGGCCGCCCGGCTCGGCATCGCCGTCGTGGCCGGGTTGGTCGAGAGCAACCCGGACGAGCCCGCTCGGCCCTTCAACACCTTGGCCGCCTGGAGTGCTTCCGGGGCGTTTCTCGGGCGGCACCGCAAGGCGCTGCTCTATGACGTCGGGATGTTCAGCGAGTCGACGTACATCAGTGCAGGCGACATCGCGGAGCCCTCCTTGGTGCGCATCGGCTCAACTCTCTTCGGGCTGCAAACCTGCTACGAACTCCGTTTCCCGGAGATCAGCCGGCGCCAAGCGCGGGCGGGTGCGACGGTCCTCGCGGTGCTGTCCTCGTGGGTGCCAGGACCGGTTAAGGTCACGCAGTGGTCGACGCTCGCCGGTGCCCGCGCGATCGAGAACATCTGCCACGTCACCGCCGTCACGCAGGCCGCGCCGGTGTCGACCGGACACAGCCTGGCCGTGGCGCCCGACGGAACCGTGCTCGCATCTCTCGGCGACGCTCCCGCGCTGGTCACGGTGAGCATCGACGCGTCATTGACCGAACGCCAGCGGCAGGCCGACCCTCGTGCACTGGCCGTCGATCTGTGACGGGTGGGGCGATTACGGAAACAGTGGGCGGCTGCGGTAGGCTTTCGACCGCTGCCGGAGAGATCCGGAACGCACCACGGGCTGTGGCGCAGCTTGGTAGCGCACTTGACTGGGGGTCAAGTGGTCGCAGGTTCAAATCCTGTCAGCCCGACGCAGGTCAGAGGCGGTTTCCGAACATCGGAAGCCGCCTTTTTCGTGCCCTGACCACAACTGTTGACCACAACCAGCTCGAACGTCCGTTCACAGGCCGAGCGCCGAACGGAGGCCGTCTCGGCGGCGCGTGCGGTGCCTAGTTCCCAGCCGCTCGGTGAAGTGCTGGTACCCACTCGGGGCAATACGCGCCGATAGCCGAACCGACTACTCCCGCAGCCTGTTCTACGCTGAAGCCCTGATTCGCGACCAGAGACCTGGCCTCTAACACTGGGTCACCCGAAGTGGACAGATCGGTGCAGAGCGCATGGCCCAGGCCGAGCAGCTGGTCGTTACCTGCGCATCCGGGAAGCGAACGGCAACTAATTCCCCTGTTTCCCAGTGAAGTAAAAAATATCTGGTCCTGCGTGTCGTCGGCGCGTGCCGGTGCCGCAACACTGAGGTTGACGACCAGGGCGGCGATCCCGCTGACCAGGGCTCCGGCGCTACACGGTGAGATGGACATCGGCTGCTCCTCCTGAGTGCACTAGCAAACATCCAAGCACTCCTCAAGCGATTGGAATAGGGGAGCGCCGCGCTCAGAGCCCGAGCGCTGCGCCGAGCTCGTCAACGGCGGCCCGCGCGGCGTCGTCGGACGTGTGCCCGTACAGGTCCCCGGTGATGGCAATGGAGGAGTGCCCAAGCAGGTCGGCAGCCGCTTTGATGTGCACACCCGCCTCCAGCCACGCCACCGCCGCACTGTGGCGCATGGTGTGCGCCCCCACGTTCTCGACGCCCGCCTTAGCCGCTGCCAGCTCTACCGTGCGCAGCATGTTGCGCGGGTCCACCATCGTGCCCAACTCGGTGGCGAACAACGCCCCGGTATCCGCCCAATGATCCCCGGCCGCGAGGCGTTCCTGTAGCTGCTGCGTACGCCACCCCCGCAGCGCGGTCACCACCCCGGCGTGCAATGGCACCCGACGCCGCGACCGGTCCGTCTTCGGTTCGGTCAGCACCAGCTCGCCGTCCACCCGCGACAGGGTGTTGCGCACGTTCAGCTCACCCTTGTCGAGGTCCACGTCGGACCACAGCAGGCCCGCGACCTCACCCCGACGCAGACCGGTCGAAGCCATCACCAGCACCGCCACGTAGTAGCGCAACCCGCGTGCAGCATCGAGCAGCCGCGCCACGTCGGTGGCCGGGAGGTAGCGCGCTTCCTGCCGAGCGACACCCGGCCGCTTCACCTTCGCCGCCTTTTTCCGGCATCAGTGACAAGGCTGGTACGACTGCACTCGCCGTCGGTGGTATCGGTCTAGCCGCTCTCGGTGTCACCAAGCAGCTGTACGACATGGGCGAGAACTGGGACCGCATCGGCGACACCATCAGCGGCCGGACAGGCAAGGTTGGCGAAGATCTAACCCAGATCACCGATTCGATTCGCCGCGTCGCAAGGGATAGCTCGGTCGACATCGAGAAGATCGCCGAGGTCGGCGGTGAGCTGGCCAAAACTCTTAAGTTAATTGGGCAGCCGCTGGACGACATGACGCGCCGGGTTTCCGACCTCGATGCGCTCACGGGCGAGAACCTGAATATCGACAATCTGACGAAACTCTTCCACGGGTTCAACATCGAAGCTGGCGATCAAGCGAAAGTGCTTGACTCCCTGTACGACACGTACACCAATACCGAGTTCACGATCAACGAACTCGTCTCGACGCTGGCGGTCGCCGGTCCCAAGCTTCGTGGTTTCCATCTCGACCTGGGCGAGTCGGCTGTTCTGCTGAATTCCCTTGCGGAGGCAGGTGTTAACTCGGATACGGCGCTAAAGAGTTTAGGCATCGCGCTTGGCAACCTATCGAAGCCTGCTCAAGGTAAAAGCGCGCTGGCCGATTTCCTCAAGGACGAGCAGGGCCGCACGATCGAGCAGCGCTTCGCCGACGTCGTCAGGAGGATTCACGATCTGGCCGCAGCCGGTGACGAGCTGGGGGCTAACGATCTGGGCAAGAGCGTCTTTGGCAGGTCCTGGACCGATATCGGCGAGCCGATCAAGGGCGACAAGCTCGACGTTGACCATCTCAACGAATCAGTCGAACACACCGGTCATACCATCGCGGCCACCAAGGCGGCGACCGACGATGCCGCACAAGGCTTCCAGAATCTCAAGAACACCATTCAGGTCGACTTGGCACCGGCCGCCAATGTCGTGTTCCAGGACATCAATAACCTGATTCAGCAGTACGTGGTGCGGCCCATCAAAGAGGCCACTGACTTGATCAATGGTCTCAAGAATGCTTGGAACGACAAGAATCCGATTGTCCCCACTCTGCCGCCAGTGACTGACCATCCACTGACACCACCGCCGATAGGGTTCACCGCCGGACACTGGTCGGGCGGGGAGATTTCCGGTGCGGGACCGAAAGGGCAAGACTCGGTGCCGATTTGGGCGGCACCGGGTGAGCATATGTTCACCGCTGACGATGTGGACGCGATGGGTGGTCAGGCCAACGTTTACGCGTTTCGCGCTGCGTTGCATCGTGCCACCGGAGGCGCGGTCGATCCCGTCGGTATGGGTGACCCGTGTTGGCGCGCACTGCAGTTCGCGCAGAGCATCAGCGGCAGCCCATATGGCCCGGCCGCTGGGCCGACCGTTTGGGACTGCAGCGGCTTCATGTCCGACCTCTATGCCATTCTGACCGGCAAGCCATATCAGGGTTCGGAGCGCTACTTCACCACCGAAGCCGATTTCGAGGCACTGGGGTTCGTCAAAGGCTATGACCCCAATTCGCCGTTCAAATCGGCGTGTCCGCGTCCAAGTATGGCGGCGAGCGTCACATGGCCGGTACGTTGCTGGGCTACAACGTCGAATCCGGCGGCGGGCACGGGGGGCCGCTGGTCGGCAAGGGGGCAGCTGGCGCGATGGATCCGCAGTTCCAGCAGCACTACCATCTGCCCGGAAACATCAACAACCTGGCCCCCGTGACTACCGCGCCCGATGGTGCCGTACCCGTGTACATCCAGGGTGTGGACACCAAGGCAACCAGCGGACCTGCCGGTGCCCCCAGCGCGGCGGGTGACCGGACGGCCGCACTGTGGTCACAATTGGGCGGCGGCTTGCTCGGCGGTATCGGCCAGGAACTGGGCTTCGGTGATGTGTTCGGCAAAGCACCGTGGGACTGGGGCATCGTCAAGCTGGCTACCGGGCTGGCCAGCTGGGGCCTCAACACGGCCAACTCGTGGGCTGATGCCATCAGTGCGGGGGGCTCGTCATCGGGCGGCAGCGGGCCAGGTGGGGGGGTTCTTACAGGGCTTCTCGGGTTCGCCCGGTCTAAACCTGCCGAAGATGGCCATGGATCAATTTGGCCGGCCTGTCGCGCCCGGCGCAGGCGTACTGCCGCCCGCGCCGTTCGGCGTCTACGGTCCCGCACCAGGACGGGCGGTGAGTACCGATAATTCGATCAGCATCGTCAACAATGGTCCGAATCAGAGTGATTACCAGGTCTGGCGAGAGGCTCAGAACAGCAGGATTGCTCTGAACACCTACGCTGATGGCGCTAAAGAAGACTGCCCAGAGATGCTAAGCGAAATTGCCCAGTTGGCTTGAGTGGCTAAGGTTAGCAGGTTCGTCGTTGCAGGGGAACGATTGTGCCGTCGCCGGGGGTGCTGGGGCGGGCAGCTTCTGGAGTGGTCAGCAAAGCGACGATGGTGATGGGTTCGCCGCAATGCGGGCAGGAACGGGTGGCGGCCGGCTGTGGGCGGGTGGCCGGGCCTCGGTGACGGTGGCGGCGGTGTCGCTGTGTTTGCGTTGCTCCCAGGCGTGTTTGCGGCAGCGGTCTGAGCAGTAGATCTTGGTCGGTGTGGTGGCGGTGAATTCGGTCCAGCAGGCTTGGCAGGAACGGGTCTCAGCTGACATGGGCGGCGACCGCCTTACGCATCGTTTCGGCGGTGGCTTGGTGGTTGCGCAGCCGGTAGCTGGGTCCGTCGATACCGACCACGGTGGCGCGGTGCAGTAGCCTGTCCAACATGGCGGCTGCGACGGTGGCGTCTCCGAAAGCGGTTGCCCAGTCAGCGATCCCAACATTGGTTGTCAGAATCGTACTCGACTTCAGATACCGTTGGTTGATCACCTGGAACAACGCGGATGCCCCATCGCCGGGCAGCGGAAGGTAGCCAAGTTCGTCAATCACCAACAGTTTCGGTCCGGCGAAGAACCGCATGCAGGTGTGCCAGCGGCCTTCCAGGGCGGCTTTGTGGCAGCGGGCCGCCAGGTCGGCGGCGGTGGTGAAATACACCCGGTGGCCGGCCTCGACCGCGCCGCGGGCCAACGCGACGGCCAGCATGGTCTTGCCGACCCCGGGTGGGCCGACGAACAGCACGTTGGCCGCGTCGTCGAGGAAGCGCAGACTGGCCAGGTCGTTGATCAGTTTGGCGTCGACCCGGGCTGGGCGGCGAAATCGAAATCGGCCATGGTCCAGGGTTCGGGCAGACAGGCGAACCGCAACCGTGAGGTCAGCCGGCGGGCTTCGGTGGCGTTGACCTCGATCTCCAACAGCCGCTCCAAAGCGGCGGTCAGGGACAGGTTTTCGGCGCGGGCGGCATCGAGGATGCGGGGTAGCGCTTCGGCTGCGTCGCCGAGTTTCAGATAGGACAGATGTGCCCGGAGTTGTTGGTATCGGCGGGCTTCGCTCATCTGTGGGACGGTTTTGCTCAAGGGGTTACTCCTGGTTCTGTTCGGTTGGATGGTGTTGGGGAACAACGGATAGCCGTGCTGCGGTCGCCGCATAGACGGCCAGATCGATCACTACCTTCTGGGCGGGATCGTTCGCCGGGCACCACGCAGCCGCGCGGCCTCGGCAACGGCGGCCACCGAGGGCGGTCGCCGGGTCTTATGAGTGCAAGGCCTGGCCGTCGAGAACCCGATAGCACTGCCTGTTCGAGCGCGACGACGTGACCGGCATCGCGCACCACCGCGCCGCTGCCGTCGACCGCGCGGCGGTGCGCGGCAACAACGGCTCCCGATGCCGTGGTCAATTGCACGGTGTCAGAGCCCAGGCGGTGGGTGACGGTCACCGTGGCCCCGGCCAGCCCGGCGGCACCGAGTACTGATTGCCCCGCCAGGACACCAACGCTTGTGGAGTGACGATGCGGTGTTCGGTCAACTCGGCCGGATACGAACCCGTCGGCAGTGACCGTAGTGGTTCGGCATCGGCCAGGGCGCCGACGGTGGTGGCCTGCCCGTCGCGGCGCCGGCGGCGCCCGTCGAGCTTCACGCACAGCCGGTCCAGCGACGCCTGGGCTTGCTCGATCGTGGTGTCGTCGGTGACGGTGCGCCACCAGCGTTGGGCGGCAGCGTGATTGGACTTCTCCACCACACCCTTGCGGTTGCCCCGTCGTGGCGGGCACACATCGACGGCGACAGCGTAGTGTTTGGCCACCCGGCGAACGCCGCGGTGATCCGGCCCGATTCGGGATGACATACCGTGGCCATCCGGTCGAACCGCCACCGCTGGGTGACCCCACCCAACCGGATGCTGACCGCCTCGATCGCTTCCACGACGTGCGCGAAGTCCTCGGCCGGGCCAGCGCCCGCGCCAGCGGCTCGAATGGGCCAACGCCCGACCAGCAGGTGGGCATGCCGGTCAGCCGCCCACGATGCTGGTGGATCGGGCAGCTCGACCCAGTCCCACTGAGTCTCGACCCCGGGCGGATGATCGATGACCGCGACGTCGCGGCCCTTGACCGACTGACACGGCTCGCAATGCGGTCGCAGCCCCAGGTTTCGGATTGCCAGGGTCAGCGACGGATACGAGCCGGTAAAACCTAGCTCGACGAGTTCGTCGAACAGGGTTGAGGCCCACAGGTGCGGATCGTCAGCCAGGCGGATCCGGCAGTACTCGACGAACGGATCGATCACCAGCGGTTCAGAGCGTTGGCGTTGCCCGGGTACTCGTTCCCCAGCCAGATAGGCCCGAACGGTTCGGCGATTGATCCCGAGATGGCGAGCGATCGCCGATATCGACCAACCCTGCTCCCGAAGCGCATGCGCTTCCACATCACCCTCCAGCGACAGCAAACGACGGCCCTCCCATTCATCAGCGGAAACACAACTCCGCTGACGATGAGCAGAACCCCGACAAGCAGTCCGACGACACGCCGAACCACCGCTGCCAACTGGGCACTTTCAATTAGCGAGACTGAGCACTTTCACTTAGCGCCATCAACGCCGGAGGTATGCCGCAATGAAACCCATCGCTATCGATCAAGCCGACGGGTTTGATTACGAGATCCGCGCCGCCGCACTACGTCTGCTGCTGACCAAGCTCACCGGACCAAAGCACTGGGCGGCATTTGAAATCGGCGACTTGCTCGAAAGTCCGCGTGGCCGTGAGGTAGTCGACTGCCTCGCCGCGATGGCCCTGAGTGGATTCCTCGAATACTACGGCGGTCACGAGGAATCGGCCGAGATGACGATCACGCGCGAGATAGGCGTGGCCGAGGACCTGAAAGACGCTGAGGCGAGGTGACTCCCGCCGGGGTGCTTGCAAGCAATCGCAGTCGCAACACCCAAACCCTTCACC
The DNA here is from genome assembly GCF_002157835.1 of Mycobacterium dioxanotrophicus. Classification (NCBI taxonomy): domain Bacteria; kingdom Bacillati; phylum Actinomycetota; class Actinomycetes; order Mycobacteriales; family Mycobacteriaceae; genus Mycobacterium; species Mycobacterium dioxanotrophicus. The sequence goes on from NZ_CP020809.1 coordinate 3,097,025, forward strand.
CGGAATTTGGGGTTGTTACGCCTTTCACCCGGCGCGGCGCGGTGGATTCCAAAGGTCGATATTCGAGTCAGGGCACGCACAAAGCGTCAAGCTGCAGCCATCACACGCACCCAGCGTTGATCGTCGCTCAGCGTGGCGCTGGGGGCCGGGAATCGGCTTTGTCGGCCAGCGCGTGCAACGCGTCGGCCAGCTCGCGGGCCTGCGCGGGTGTCATGTGCACAGCGTCGAGAGCAACCAGATCGATGCGCCGCTCGCAGCGGCCGTCGGCGTAGCGGCGGGTGATCCCGTAGAGGCTCGCACCGCCCACTTGTTGTCTGTCGAGGAATTCGCCGAACCAGTGTCCGCTGGCGATCGCCTGGAACTGTTCATTGGTCAGGACGTCGGTGAGGTCGCACCAGGTGTCGTCGTTTGCCGTAGTCATGCGGGTCAGTGTAGATCCGTGAAATGCTCAGGGCTAGAACGGATTTCCACACAATCTGTCCGGTTTCCACACAATCTGTCCGGTTTCCACACAATCTGTCCGGTTCCGCACCATTGGTCTGGGTTTCCGGTCACCTGTGCGGCGGTACCCCGTACTCTGGCGCAAGGTGTCGCAAACCCACATCGTGCTTACCGCGCCGTTGATCCAGCCGAGTCGCTGGTAAAAGCTGTGGCCCCCGCGAGCGCAGGTGATGACCGGAATGACATGGACTGTCACCCCCGGTAAGACACTTTCGAGGCGCGCACTACATCAGGATCGTGATCGTTGAACCTTACTAATTCCCGAGCAGCGACGACTTGTTCTGCCTGCTCGGGTCCAGGTCCGACGACCAGATCATCGATAGTGGGATGTGACCGATGCTCTTCAGCATTCGGGTCTGCTGCACGAATAGGTGACATCTGAGTTGGCTTGCCCGGAACGGGTGAGCTGGAAGGATGTCAGTGTGCCCAGGCCCTACCCCCGAGAGTTCCGCGATGATGTCGTCCGTGTGGCCCGCAACCGCGACGACGGCGTGACGATCGAGCACATCGCCACTGATTTCGGTGTGCACCCGATGACGCTGCACAAGTGGATGCGCCAAGCCGATATCGATGAAGGTGCCAAGCCCGGCAAGAGCACCGGCGATTCGGCTGAGTTACGGGAGCTGCGTCGCCGGAATCGGTTGTTGGAGCAGGAGAACGAGGTCCTGCGCCGCGCGGCGGCCTATCTGTCGCAGGCCAACCTGCCGGGAAAAGGATCTACCCGCTCGTAAGTGAGCTCGCCGCCGACGGGATCCCCGTCGCGGTGACGTGCCGGGTACTCAAGCTCGCCCGCCAGCCGTACTACCGCTGGCTGGCCCAGCCGATCACCGACGCCGAGATGATCGAGGCCTACCGCGCCAACGCCCTGTTCGACGCCCACAAGGACGACCCGGAGTTCGGGTACCGCTACCTGGTCCAAGAGGCCCGCGATGTCGGCGAGCCGATGGCTGAGCGCACCGCCTGGCGGATCTGCTCGCAGAATCGATTGTGGAGTGTGTTCGGTAAGAAACGCGGCAAGAACGGCAAGGTCGGTCCGCCGGTGCACGATGATCTTGTCGAGCGTGACTTCACCGCTGGCGGTCCAAATCAGTTGTGGCTCAGCGATATCACCGAGCATCGCACCGGTGAAGGCAAGCTCTATCTGTGTGCGATCAAGGACGTGTACTCCAACCGCATCGTCGGGTACTCGATCGACTCCCGAATGAAGTCCCGGTTAGCGACCACGGCCTTGAGCAACGCGGTGGCACGCCGCGGCGAGGTGGCCGGATGCATTCTGCATTCCGATCGCGGATCTCAGTTCAGGTCAAGGAGATTCGTGCATGCTCTGGGCCGCTTCGAGATGGTCGGATCGATGGCCGTGTCGGCGCAGCCGGCGACAACGCGGCCATGGAGAGCTTCTTTAGTCTGCTGCAGAAGAACGTGCTCGATCGTCGCCGCTGGGACACCCGCGAGGAGCTGCGGATCGCGATCGTCACCTGGATCGAACGGACCTATCATCGTCGCCGGCGCCAGGCGGGTCTCGGGCGGTTGACCCCGATCGAATTCGAAGCAATCATGACCACACCGGCCAGTCAGGCCGCGTGACCGCAACTGTCACCTGATCGTGCAGCAGACCCTTCAATTGTTCAGAAAGATTCACGGCAATCTGTTTGTAGGGCACCAGGCCTCGCCTTCTAGCACGGACATCGACGCGGAATTGCCGCTCGCCCGATAGGAATAGCCGCCACTCGCGCTCCTCTTTGAACCCTTCGGCTTTGATGGTTGCCAGGGCCGGAAGCAGTCTCGAATACAGGAGCATCAAACCAAGTCTGCGGACGTGATTGTTGTCCCGACCGGTCATGAGGGACTTGTCTTCTGAGGCCATGATTTCTCGGATAGCTTCGTCAGCGGCTGCTCTGCCATCCTCCTCGCCGTACACAACGCGCTTCAGCGTGGGCGCGACCGGCATGGGCAGCTCCGCAACTGACGGTCGGTCAAAAACTTTGGTGCGGTTCTCAAGTGCATCTCGGCTCAGCCCGAGGGCGAATCCGCCGGTACCGCCTGCGTAGCCGCGCCACTGGCTTAAGAGATCGCCCTCCGCGCAGAAGCAACACGCATAGCACGTGGACGGCCACTCCAGAATGTGATCGACATCGAATTTCCCCTCGATGTCACGGAAGACGCGCTGAAATTCGGGGGGAGTCGCGACATCGGCAGCGGCAGCGATTAAGCGCTCGCGGAGCAGTCGAGCGCCGAACTTCAATTCCTCGGTGTCGTTCATAAAGCGGACGTCGGACGCGAGCAGCTGCACGGTCCTCTGGTAATAGAGATCTGGCCTCTCGACCTTTATGAACCAGGAACCGGGAGATGGCTGAACGATGCCGAGTAAACCATAGGCGTCGGTGTAGTGATAGAGAGTGGATGGCGGCTCGTCACCTTCTGCGGCACTCATCATGTGTGTGAACCTATGCGAATCCACAGCTTCCGACGCCGAAACGATGGAGTTAGCGTTATACGATCACCCGTATATTCGGTGTCACGCCGCACTCCAGAACAGCTGTGCGGGCGCAACCGGAGTTCGCTGTCGAACACTTTGAGTTCCCGCGCACGGAATCCAAGGTTGCATTGACCGCAGCGACTCCGGCCCGAAGGGCCAATTCTCAGCCCCGCCGCATCGACTTCCAGATCGTTTGCCATGCCATCCCCCAAACTGGCCCAACACACTGGCGCAGACATTACCGCAGGGTTGCTCGATAGGGTTGACCACTGAGCCCTCCCCTAAAATACATTGGCGACATGCTTGCGATGGACAGGGTCAAGTGATCGCAAGTTCAAATCCCGTCAGCCCGACGCAGGTTCCATGCGGATAGCCCGCCGAGCTGTCAGCGGAGCACACTTTACGAACCGCCGTCGCCGGATGATTCCTCCACCGCTGGGGCGCTGGGCGCCCCAGGCCAGTTCCGAATGACGTGGAGAAAAAAGCCATCCTCGATATCAACATTCACGGTGAATTGTGACCCATCTTGTCCGCGATAAATATACAGCCCGTTGGAGCCGCTCAGACCCGCGCTAACGGCTTCCAATTCACTCCCCGGCACGCCGAACATTCCCTCAATCTGAGTCCGTGCCATTTGATCGCCGTCTGATGCGAGCATCGCGCGCATTTCGGCCCGTAGGGCCACGTCGTGGGCGGCATTTGGACGCGCGCCAAATCGCTGTCTCAGTCTGGGTTTCAGCGCATCCGACAGCGTGTTGGCGGCAACACCTAGCGGGACAGCCAGAACCAGGCTCACCAGGAATTCGATATCGGCAGGCCCGGGCACCCAATGACCGCCGAGGTGGGGAACATCACTTGCCTGAATCACCGGCTCGGGAGTCGACAAGCCAGCGTCTCGAAGAGAGTCGATGAGGATGTCTTCGAGTTGATCATTCAGTTCTGGGGAGTACGTCTCGGGGCCATCTAGCGGCAAGAGTATGGCCGCCTCCAAGATTTGGCCGTCGGGTGACCTGACCACTATCCCTACGCGCATCGGTCAAGTGTCTCAGCTAATCAGTACCTGCTGGGGGAGGCTTGGCGGGTATTCGGCCGGTTGGGGTGAGGTCGCGCAAGGGTTGACGCCGCGCCCCAGCTAGGCAGCCACTTACGGCAGAGTCTGTCACGGCGTCGTACGTCGCGAATTAACAGGCGGTTCTCCTGGTCGGTCGGTTTTACCGTGGTCTGGCAGCTATCGATTCGCCACCGCTTCGCTTGGCGACCTGATAACTGAACGGCCATACGGCCACGCTTTCGTTGCCCTTTTGCGGACGGCCGGTGCCGAGTTGGACATCGGCGACCCACTCATCGTCGGCAACTGATGCCCAGGCCTGTTCTTCGGCAGCCGCCTGAATCGCGTAGATGTTCGGCGATCCGTTAGGCCATTCCAGCGTGCCATGTCGAACTTCGGGCATGCACCCATCATCGCGCTGAATCATGGATTGCGCACGAGTAACGCATGCCTTTTCGGTTAGCGCAGCGGCCAGCTGAGTCATTCGACTCAGCACCAGAGGTGCAAGCACAAGAATCAAAGGCGCAGCCGTCCGCAGAGGCGAGCATTAAGGCGTAATTACGGCAGTGATTTGCTGCCGTTGGGCTGCCCCAGGAATCAAGATCACCTAGTGGTCGGTGTGATCCCCTCTGTATGGAGGTTGTTGAGGGTTTCACGTTTCCAGCACCGCTGAACCTATGTGACTGCCTGGTCAACGATTCATTCTGTACGGTATAGGCCAACTCTCATCCCGGGGTATCTCTTTTTGAACAGTGTTGCTACCGGCACGCCGAGATGATCGGCAATCGCTTTCAGTTCCCAGTCGCGGAACGGTGTTTCACCCCTGGTGCGCCGTGACACAGCGGAGAGCGACAAGCCCAGCAGCTCGGCGAGAGCGCTGTTGCTGACCTGCCGCCGCGCAAGCTCAGCGCGTACGTTATCGGCTATCGTGGTGTCAGGTGGTGGCTTCTCCATGGGCGGTCACGCTACGCGTCAAGCGGCCAACGCTGCACGCGACGTATTACGATTCCCGCAATTTGTCATGCGGTTCCGGCGATTAGCCATGACAGGCGCTTCCAGGCTGGTACGTCACTGATCAGCCGACAGACCCGCCACCGGCGTCGGGAACGTCTCGCATGTATGAGACCACGCCGCTGCGACCAGGCACCCGATCGGCAAGCGGCCGTGAGCACCGGGTCACCGCCCAGCGACGTTTGATTACACCAGCAGGCCAGATCAGGCGACAGTCGGCTCGGAATGGTGTGGTGGGGGTTTTGACACAACGGTTGACCACAACCAGGACAGGATTACGCCCATTTTCGCCATTGGTCGCCACTGTTCGCGACCGTCGTAATCTGTTGGTGCACAACGGGATAGAACACGCCAGCGAACATTGGTGAACATACCTGCGATGCCTGGGGGTCAAGTGGTCGCAGGTTCAAATCCTGTCAGCCCGACCATCAAGAAACTCGCCGGCGTAGCCGAGCGAGTTTTTTTGATGGTCAGTGGACAAGATGCAGGGAGCCGAAGCGTCCGTCGAGGTACGAGGCGGTCGCGCCGGCGGTTCCTGTCAGCCAGACCAGAAAAACCCTTCTGACCAGCGTCGTAAGGGGTTTTCTCGTCTCTGGGGTAGCGCGAGCAGTCGGCGTGTTGACGCGAAATGACACTCAACCCGGGCGGTTCAGTAGCACCGCAGGTCAAGAGCCCTTTCGCCTTCCGAGGCAGGATTTCGCCGTGAAGCTGGGCGTGTACCTCCGAGTCAGCACCATTGAGCAGGCCGAGCATGGTTTGGGCCTCGACGCGCAGTGCGCCGCGATCAAGGCCGGCGGTCACCGCCTCGTGAAGTGCGTCGCCGACGGACTGATCGTCCACACCTCGACCGGTTCCGTCCCGCGGGACCGTGTCGTTCAGGATCGTCATGCGTTGTTCTTCGTTCTTCGGCAGCGTGCCGCATTCGTTCCGTGGGTGACCGCGCCCGCCGGTCACCTGAGCGAGGCAGCGAGCGACGCCAGCAGCCGCAGCTTCTCCGCTGAGGGGGACCCGGGTTCGGCGGTGTAGACGATGAGCACATGGCCCGGCTCGGCGGTGATGGCCAGCTCCTCGTAGGCCAGAGTCAGTTCGCCCACCTCGGGGTGGTGGAACCGTTTCGTTCCGGCGCCGTGGGTCCGTACGTCGTGGGCACCCCAGAGCCGGCGGAACGTCTCACTCTGAGTGGACAGTTCGCCGACGAGATCCTGCAGACCGCGGTCATGGGGATCGCGTCCGGCTTCGGCGCGCATGATCGACACGCACATGTGCGCGAACAGATCCCAGTCGGGGTAGAAGTCCCGGGCTGCCGGGTCGAGGAACTGGAAGCGCGCCAAGTTGGGGGTTCGACCTCCGTCGCCGATGAGCGGGGAGTAGAAGACGCGGCCAAGGGCGTTGGTGGCCAACAGATCCTGCTGCGGGTTGCGGACGAACGCGATGCCGTCGGTGATCGCTTCCAGCGCCCAGTGCAGGCTGGGTCGGGACGCGACCGGCTTGCTTGCCCGGCGCCGTGACCGGCCGGAGGTGGGGATGCCGTCGGCGGTGCGGGCGAGGTCGAACAGGTGGGCGCGTTCGGTGTCATCGAGCCGTAGGGCTTGGGCGATCGCCTCCAGGACCGAGGACGACGCGCCGGCGATGGCGCCGCGTTCGAGCTTGGCGTAGTACTCGATGCTGACCCCGGCCAGGGTGGCGACCTCACCGCGGCGCAGCCCGGGTACCCGCCGCTGCCCGGCGTCGGGCAGGCCGACATCGGCGGGGGAGAGTTTCGCTCGGCGTGAGGTCAGGAACTCGCGTACCTCGGCCCTGTTGTCCACCGATCCGACGCTACCGGCGGATCTGGCCGCCAGGGATACCTTGCGGGTACACCTCTCGACAGAGACTTTTTCACCTCTTTCCCGGGCGCTTGCATGGATGTCGACACCGACATCGAGAGGATCCGGATGACCCCGACCACCGACCAACCGTGTGACGCGCCCAGTCGCGGGCCGATCGCGTTGAGCGCCACCGTGCTCGCCACCATCGTGTTGATCACGGCGATCGCGCCGCTGGCCACGGACATGTACGTGCCGGCGTTCCCGCTGGTGGGTCGGGATCTGGGTGCGTCGGCCACGCAGGTGCAGCTGACGCTGACGACCTTCTTCGTGGGCATGGCGCTGGGTCAGCTGGTCGGTGGGCCGGCCTCGGACCGGATCGGCCGGCGGATGCCGCTGCTGGTGTCGCTGGCGGTGTTGGCCGCGGCGTCGGTCGTGTGTGCGTACAGTCCGTCGATCGCGGTGATGATGGCGGCACGGTTGGTGCAGGGCTTCAGCGGCGGCTGGGCGATGGTGATCGCCCGGTCGATCGTGGTGGACCTCACCCGCGGCGCCGAGCTGGTGCGGGCGATGAACCTGGTGGCCGGTGTCGGCGGCATCGCGCCGATCGTCGGGCCGCTGTTGGGCGGGGTGATCTTGCAGTTCTCGCACTGGCGGGTGTCGTTCTGGGTGGTGGCGGGCCTGTCCGCGTTGATGCTCGTCGCCGTCGCGGTCGGGGTGCCGGAGACACTGCCCGCCGGCAAGCGGCACGGCGGCGGACTCAGCCACATCGTGGGTACGACCAAAGCGGTACTGCGCCAACGATCTTTCGTCGGTTACCTGTTGGTGTTCGGCTCGTCGATGGGCATGATCTTCGCCTACGTCGCCACCTCCGCATTCGTGCTGCAGTCGATGAACGGACTGTCGCCGATGCTCTACTCGATCGACTTCGCGTTCAACGCAGTCGGTCTCACCATCGCGACCCTCGCGGCGGCGCGCCTGGCCACCCGGGTGTCCACCCGCACGGTCGTCGGTGTGGGTCTGGCCGCCAGCGCCGCCGCAGGCGTCGTGCTGCTGATCGGCGCGATCTGGTTTCATATGCCCCTGCCCGTCGCGCTGGTCGGATTTTTCATCCTCATGACCGCCCAAGGCCTGGTAGGACCCAATGCCGGCGCGCTCGCGTCCGACGCAGTACCCGAGCACCCCGGTACCGGCTCGGCGCTGCTGGGCTTCCTGCAGTGGTGCATGGCCGGCGTCATCGCCCCGCTGGCCGGTCTCGGTGGCACGGAGACGGCGGTGCCGATGGCGGTCATCGTGACGATGCTCGCGGTGGCGTCCGCCGCCTCCCTCCACGTGCTGGCCCGGTGCGCAACCACCCAAACCGACTGACCCTGAACAACACTGAGAGGAAACCCCATGCGTGACGTACGACTAAGCCGACGCGGTGCGATACAGGTGGCCGGCATCGGCGCGGCGGCGGCTGGCCTGCTAGGAACGGCCGGCTGCTCCTCCCGTGACGACACCGACACGGCTTCGCCGTCCGCCGGCCCCACGTCCGCCCCGGCTACCCTGCCCAGCCCCGACGCCAGCCTCCCCGCGGGGGACACCTCTCGCGGCGCCGACAACTTCTACATCAGCGACCGGTTGGACGCCCACGCCGTGACCTTCCGGAACCAGTTCGGCCAGCGGATCGCGGCAAACCTGTTCGCGCCCAAGGACATGAACCGGTCCAGCCGCAACCCCGCCATCGTGGTGAGCCACCCGATGGGCGCGGTCAAGGAGCAATCGGCCAACCTGTACGCGCAGAAACTGGCCGAGCAGGGCTTCGTCACGCTGTCCGTCGACCACCCCTACTGGGGCTCCAGCGAGGGCGAGCCGCGCAACCTGGTGGCGCCGGACAACTACGCGGAGACCTTCAACTCGAGCGTCGACTACCTGCGCACCCTGGACTACGCCGACCGGGAGCGGATCGGCGCACTCGGGATCTGCGGGAGCGGCAGTTGGGTGATCAGCGCCGCGAAGATCGATCCGCGGATCAAGGCGGTCGCCACTGTGAGCATGTACGACATGGGTGCGGCGAACCGGTTCGGGCTGCGGCGTGCGGTCACACCGGAGCAACGCCGGGCCATGCTGGCTCAGGTCGCGCAGCAGCGCGATGCCGAGTTCGGTGGTGCAGCACCGGAATACACGAGCGGCACCGTGCACGAGATCACGGCCGACTCGACCGCGGTGGAGCGGGAGTTCTACGACTTCTACCGGACCTCGCGGGGGGCGTTCACCCCGCCCGGCGCGACGCCGCAAACCACCACGCACCCCACCCTGACCAGCAATGCCCGGTTCCTGAACTACTTCCCGCTCGAGGAGATAGAGACGATCTCACCGCGGCCGGTGATGTTCGTCGCCGGTGATCGGGCGCATTCGCTGGAGTTCGCCGAGGACGCCTACCGCCGCGCCGCGGAGCCGAAGGAGTTGGTGCTGGTGCCCGGTGCCGGACATGTTGACCTCTACGACCGCGTCGATCTGATCCCGTTCGATCGCCTGACTGAGTTCTACCGCCGCGCGCTGGTGTAATCCACGAAAGGCGACGAGATGACTTTCAGCTCAGCAGTTCTCACTCCGATCATCATAGCGATGGTGGTGCTGCCGAACCCGGATATGCACATATCGCAGCGCCACGCTTTGACAATGGTTTTCATGATCGATAAGCGTGATGCCATGCGCATTGAACACAAGATCTCCGTGGTGGCCGCGGCCCTCGTACTTACCGCCTGCGGTTCCGGCACGCAGCAGTCGGCACCGTCGTCAGCGAATGACGAGACCGCCGCCACGGGCACCGTCGAACAGCGGCGGCCAACACCGCGCCTGGCCGTCACCTACGACGGCGGCGTGATGATCCTCGACGCCACGACCCTGGAGCAGGTCGCCGACCTTCCGGCCAGTGGCTACCTGAGGGTTAAGGCAGCAGGCGACAACCGACACGTGATGCTCGCCGACGGTGACGGTTTCACCGTCCTCGACACCGGGACCTGGGCACGAGGGCACGGCGATCACGCGCATTTCCAGACCGCGCCGCCTAAGTTGACCGACATTCGCATCAGCGCGCCCGAGCCGGGCCACGTGGTCACCCACGACGGCACCACCGCGCTGTTCTCCGACGGTGCAGGCACCGTCACCTCCATCCCCAGTCACCGGATTGGTGACCCGGAAGCCCCGCAGGCGGTGTTCACCGCGCCGCACCCGCACCACGGCGTCGCGGTACCGCGCGCCGATGGATCGCTGCTGATCACCACCGGTGACGAGACGGTTCGTACCGGGGTACAAATCCTCGATGCGCAGCGGCGGCAGATCGCCGACAACACCGACTGCCCGGGCGTGCATGGTGAGGGTGCGGCGGCGGGCGGCGCCGTGGTGTTCGGCTGCGAGAACGGTGTCCTGGTGGTGCACGGCGACCGGATCGCGAAGGTTTCCGCCCCCACGCCGGGTTACGCCCGGATCGGCAACCTGGCTGCGACGGAGGCGCATCCGGTGGTGCTCGGGGATTACAAGGTGGACAAGGCTGCAACGCTCGAGCGCCCCACCCGGGTCAGCTTCATCGACACCCGCACCGATTCGGTGCGACTGGTGGAGTTGCCCGCGTCGTACAGCTTCCGCTCGCTGGCCCGTGGGCAGGTCGGCGAAATGCTGGTGCTGGGCACCGACGGGCGGCTGCGCTTCCTCGACCCGGACACCGGTGCCGTGATCGGGGAGGTGGCGGTGACGCAGCCGTGGGTCGAATCGACCGCCTGGCAGGACCCGCGACCTGCGGTGACCGCGCTCGGCTCGGTGGCGTACGTGACCGATCCCGCGACGAGGACGGTGACCGCGATCGACATCCCGACCCGGGAGGTGGTCAAGAAGGCGACGGTCGCGCAGGTACCCGACGAGACGGCGGGCGTGACCGGGGCGCGGATGGCCCACCAGTAAAGGGTGAGGGGGGTCGTGCCTGTACCTCCTCTGACTCGACCTGCCACGCGCGGGCTGAACGAGGTTGTCTGGATGAGGTGATGACCCAGAAGAGGAACGAGCGATGACGGACGATCAGAACACCGGCTGGACCGGAGGGCAGCGCGCCTTCGGCGACTTCGCACCCGGCATGGTGCACTACACCGACCGCGTGCTGTTCGACGAAGTATGGGAGCGGGCCGGCCTCTCCAAACGGGACCGCAGCCTGATCACCGTCGCGGCGCTGACCGCGATGGGCAAGATGGATCAGCTGCAGTTCCACCTCGGTTTCGCCCGCCAGAACGGGGTCAGCGACGACGAGCTGAAGGAAGCCCTTCTGCACCTCGCGTTCTACTCGGGTTGGCCCAACGGCATGGGCGCCACGGCGGTGCTGAAGAACATCATCGAGGAGGTCTGACCATGCACACACGATCACTCGGACAGGGCCTGGAGGTTTCCGCGATCGGGCTCGGCGCGATGGGCATGTCCCAGGGCTACGGCCCTAATCCGGGCAGCCGCGACGACATGATCGCGGTGCTGCGCTCCGCTGTCGATGAGGGCGTCACGTTCTTCGACACCGCCGAGGTCTACGGTCCCTACGTCAACGAGGAACTCGTGGGCGAGGCGCTTGCGCCGATCCGCGACGACGTCGTGATCGCGACCAAGTTCGGCTGGGACATCCAGAACGGCCAGATGACCGGGCTGGACAGCCGCCCCGAGCAGATCCGCCGTGTCGCCGAAGCATCGCTGAAGCGGCTGAGGGTCGACGTGATCGACCTGTTCTACCAGCATCGTGTGGACCCGAACGTGCCGATCGAGGATGTCGCGGGCACGGTCGGCGAGCTGATCGCGGAGGGCAAGGTGCGGCACTTCGGTTTGTCCGAGGCCTCGGCCGCGACGATCCGCCGGGCGCACGCCGTCCACCCGGTTACCGCGGTGCAGAGCGAATACTCGCTGTGGACGCGGGATCCCGAGGTGGAGGTGCTGCCGGCCCTGGCCGAGCTGGGTATCGGGTTCGTGCCGTTCAGCCCGTTGGGCAAGGGATTCCTCACGGGCACCGTCGACGCGTCCACGAACTTCACCGAGGGCGACATCCGCCAGCGGGTCCCGAGGTTCGACAAGGACAACCTCGCCGCGAACCAGAAGCTCGTCGACCACGTGAAGAGCCTCGCCGAGGCGAAGGCCACCTCGGCCGGGCAAATCGCCCTGGCGTGGCTGCTGGCCCAGCAGCCGTGGATCGTGCCGATTCCCGGGACCCGCCGCACGGAGCGCATCCGGGAGAACGCCGCCGCGACGCGGGTAGCGCTGTCCGCCGACGAGCGCGCCGACCTCGACGGCCTCGCCCGGCGCATCGGGGTCAGCGGCGACCGCTACAACGCCCAGCACATGGCCTTCGTCAACCGATAGGCACAGCAGAAGGAACGAAGAGATGAAAGACACCGATTTCGACCAGATCTTCCCGCTCGGGGAGCCCAATGACGCCTACGCCCAGTACTTCATCGGGCAGAGCTACCTGGCTTCACTGGCCTCCGGGAGCGTTCCCGTGAGCAACGTGTCCTTCGAGCCTGGCTGCCGCAACAACTGGCACATCCACCACGGCACCGGAGTCGGTGGTGACCAGATCCTGTTGTGCACGGCGGGCAGCGGCTGGTACCAGGCCGACGGCGCCGACCCCGTCAGCTTGGAGCCGGGAACGGTAATCCGCGTCCCGGCGGGCACGAAGCACTGGCACGGCGCGAAGGCCGACTCGTGGTTCTCCCACGTCGCCTTCATCACCCCCGGCGAAGACGTCAGCAACGAGTGGCTCGAGCCTGTCACCGACGAGGCGTATGGCCGGCTGCCGAAGACTGGAGAGAACGCATGAGCATCCTGACTGAGACCTACACCCTGTCCAACGGCGTCGAGATCCCGAAGCTGGGTCTGGGGACCTGGTTTATCGCCGACGACAAGGCCGCCGAGGCGGTGCGGGACGCCGTTGAGATCGGCTACCGCAACATCGATACCGCCCAGGCTTATGGCAACGAACGCGGCGTCGGCGAGGGCGTCCGCACCTCGGGCATCCCGCGGGAGGACCTGTTCGTTTCGACGAAACTGGCCGCCGAGATCAAGGACTACCACCAGGCCGTCGCCGCGATCGACGGGTCGCTGGAGAAGCTCGGGCTCGAGTACGTCGACCTGATGCTCATCCACAGCCCGCAGCCGTGGAACGACTTCCGTGGCGGGGACTACGCCGAGGGCAACCGCCAGGCCTGGCGCGCGCTCGAGGATGCCCACAATGCGGGCAAACTCCGCGCGATCGGAGTATCGAACTTCGAGCAACAGGACCTGGAGAACATTCTGTCCGGCGGCACCGTCACGCCTCACGTGAACCAGCTGCTCGTGCACGCGGGTAACACCCCGACCGACCTCCTGGCGTACTGCGACAGCAGGAATATCCGCGTCGAGGCGTATTCGCCGATCGCACACGGGGAGATCTTCAAGAATGCCGACGTCGCAGCGATGGCCGAGAAGTACGGCGTGAGCGTGCCGCAGCTGTGCATCCGCTACACGCTGCAGCTGGGCACCGTGTCGTTGCCGAAGACCGCCAATCCCGAGCACATGCGCGCCAACGCGCAGGTCGACTTTGTCATCTCAGATGAGGACATGACCGCACTGCGCAATCTGCACGCCCGGGACTACGGCGACGCCAGCGTGTTCCCCGTCTACAGCGGCAAGTAGCCAGATCGCACCGGCACCAACCTGTTCCCGGCCACGCGGCGCGGATGACGCGGGTCCACTGCCCGGCGAACCGAAGAACGAAAGGAGAACACGATGAACGACAACCGAGTCGTCATCATCACCGGGGCCGCACGAGGCATCGGCCGGGCGACCGCGGTGGCCTTCGCCAAGGCCGGATACCGGGTCGCCGGTGCCGATATCGCGGCGCTCGCCAGCTCCGCGATGGACTATGCGCCGGCCACGCCCGCGGATCTCGCACGGACCGGGGAACTCGTGGAGGAAGCGGGCGGGCAGTGGCTGCCCGTGGTGTTCGATCAGCGCGAGATGTCCGCCGTGCGTGAAGGATTCGCGAAGGTCGTGGACCGCTTCGGCGGTGTCGACGTGGTGTTCGCCAACGCCGGCGTCCAGGGCTTTGCCCCGCTGCTGGAGATGAGCGACGAGCTTTGGCACGACCAGATCGACATCAATCTCACCGGCACCGCCAACGTCTTGCGGGTCGCCGCGCCGCTGCTGATCGAGCGCGGCGGCGGGCGCATCATCATCACCTCGTCCACTCAGGGCCAGCACGGAACCCTCGACGGCAGTGGATATTCGGCATCGAAGTGGGGGCTGTTCGGGCTGATGAAGTCGGCGGCGTTGGAACTCGGGCAGTACGGGATCACGGTCAACGCGCTGGTTCCCGGGCTCATCAACACCGCGCTCACCCGACATGAGGACCGCTACGCCCAGATCATCCGCAGCGGGGGGAATGAACCTACCGGCGACGTGGAAAAGGACGAGCAGACCGCGGCAGCCGCGCAGCGCAAGAAGCTACCGCTCGGCGTGCCGTGGGTGGAACCCGAGGACGTCGCACCGCTGGTCGTGTTCCTCGCCTCGGAAGCGGCGCGGATGGTCACCGGCACCAGTTTCTCGGCCACCGCAGGAGACAGCGCCAACATCACCGCGTAGGAAACCCGGGCGCACCGCAGAGCCTGGGGGAGACTCCGAGAGTCGGCGACTCAGGAATTGACCTGTGGACGTCTGCGCCGCAGCAGGGCGACCACAACCGCGGCGATGATGCTCAGCCCGACCAGGCCACCGCCGACGATGATGCCCGCGACGCCGCCGAAAATCCCACCCGCGCCGGGACTTTCGCCGATGCGGAAACGGTCGGACGCTTCGCCGGTGCATCGAATGTCGTAATTCCCGGACTCTTTGGCGCTGACGGTGAGCACGGCTTGCCAGCCGTTGAGGATCAACGTGCCCTGGTAGGTGTCGACGGCGGTACCACCGGAGTGGTCCCGGAACTGGCAGCGGACCGTATGGTCAGCGGACTGGGTGTGCACGAATACGGTCTGGCTGACCCCGGGCTCAAGGGAGACGGTGGTGGACCCTCCGCTGTGGAACTCGTTGCCGGGCAGGGAGTTCGCGGTACGTAGGAGCAGCCCAATGCCTGTTGCGAGAAGGACGATCCCGACCAGGGCGAGCCCCGCGGCGATGGCGTACCACAGTCCCCGTGGTGGGCGCTTGGCCGGCGAGTTCGGGGGAGTCGGCCATGGGTTGGCAGACGGTGGGATGCCCTGACCGGGAACAGTTCCTGGGTTGGGCGGCTGTGCCTGCCACGGCTGGGCGTGTCCGCCGTAGCCCGAGTCATTTCCGTACGGCAAAGGCTCACCGGGCGTCATTGTCTGAGCCTAAACGAGACGAATTGGGTGCCTGCGCACCAATTCATTCACGGGCCGCGCGGACCGGTCGGAGCTGCGGTCCGCTTCAGTTGGGCGCCGCGAGCGTACACAGCACCGCCCGGTGAAACTTCTTCGCTTATCGCAGGATTAGCCGATGGGCCGTTACCGCTGCAGCGCCGACGGTTCGGGAGTGGGTTCCGGCGCCGGCCTGAGCAATCGGTGTGCGATCACGCCGATCACCAGCGCCCAGAACGCCGCGCCGATACCGGCGACCGTCGTGCCTGAGGCGGCGACGACAAGCGTCATCGCAGCGGGGACTCGCGCCGACTCGTCGGACATGGCTCCCGCGCAGGCGCCGGCGAACGCATTGAGCAGCGCCACACCGGCGACGGCCTGCACGACACCGACGGGCGCCGCGAGCACAGCCGCGGTCAGTCCGGTGGAGACCAGGCCGAGTCCGCAGTACACCGCCCCGGTCGTGAACCCGGAGATCCAGCGGCGCCGGGGATTCGGGTCGGCGTCCGGTGCGGCTGCCAACGCGGCGCTGATCGCGGCCAGGTTGACGGCGTGTCCGCCGAACGGGGTCGCGAGCAGGGAACCGATGCCGGTCACCGTCAGCGCAGGCCGCCAGGGGACGTGGTAACCGAAGCCTGCCATGACCGCGACGCCGGGGATGTTCTGCGCTGCCATGGTCACGATGTACAGCGGCAGAGCGATGCCGGTGAGAGCCTGCAGAGTCAGGCTCGGCGCTGTGATCTGCAGGTGCGGGATCCATGCAGTGGCCGCGGGGAGGCTGTGGCTCCGGACCAGGTTCACCGCGATCACCACCAGGGCGGCGCCGAACGCGGCCGGTACCGCCCAGCGGGGTCGGAGGGCGACGACGATGAGCCACACCACCAGCACCGGCGCTATCGCACCCGGATTGTGAGCCAGCGCGGTAACCGGGGCGACGCACAGCGGTAGCAGCACCCCCGCGAGCATCGCCTGTGCGATGGGGTTGGGAATGCGGGTGACCAGGCGGGCGAGCGCCGGCCAGAGACCTGTCGCCAACAGCAACACCGCCGTGAGCGCGAACGCGCCGACGGCGGCGGGCCACCCGCCGGCCACCGCGCCGGTCGTGATCAGCAGCGCCGCGCCGGGCGTCGACCACGCGCTGGTGATCGGCATCCGGAACCGCGACGACAGCAGCATCGACGCCGCGCCCATCGCCAGACTGACCGCGACCAGACCCGAGGCCGCCTGCGCGGGATTCGCACCCGCCGCCCGCAATCCCGCGAGCACCACGGCGAACGAGGAGGTGAAGCCGACCAGCGCACACACCACCCCCGCGCTGATGGGGACCGCCTTCGAGACGTCCTGTTCCATGCGCACCTCCGTTCTGATTACGGAACGTTCTGTAGACGGAACGTAGCATGAGGAAATGTATGCCGAAGAGGTCGGTCGCCGGTTGCGGGAGCTACGGGTCGAACGCGGTCTGAGTCTGTCCGAACTCGCCCGCCGGGCGGGAGTCGGCAAGGGGTCGTTGTCCGAGATCGAGTCGGGCGGTCGCAATCCAACGGTCGAGACCCTCTACGCGCTGTGCGAACCGCTCGATGTGCCACTGACCGCGCTGGTCGGCGAGTCCCCGGGTGTGCACTCGGCCTCCGGCGGCGGGATGCGCACGGTGCTGCTGTCGGTGCGGCACCTGCCGCGGGTGACCGTCGAGGTATTCCGCCTGGAGTTCCCCGAGGGGGCCGAGCACATCTCACCGTCGCACGGGCCGGGTGTCCGCGAGCACCTCACGGTGGTCGACGGCAAGGTGCTGGCCGGCCCGGTCGGCCAGGAGAGCCTGATCGAGGAGGGGGCAACGGCGAGTTGGCTGAGCGATCGTCGCCATAGATTCGCGGCCCCGGACGGTGCTGCAGAAGCGGTGGTGGTGATCACCACGCCGCGGTGACGGTCGGTTCGGGTCGCACGTAGGCTGGGCGACAGTTCCGCTATTTGCCTTTCGAGTCGCACTCACTCGTCGAACAGGGCCGACTTGGCCTGCGCGGCTTGCTAATCTGCCAAGATGCTCAAGTCAGTGACAATAGGCGCGGTGGTTGCTGTGTTGACGATGGTCGCCGCTGGTTCCGCGAGCGCTGATCCGGCAAACCCTGACCCGTTCGACCCTGCCGATTGCATTGGCAATGCCAATGCCATCTGCAACGTCGGCCCCTACGGACCGAACAGCTTGACGAATCCGGCGAATCCGATGAGCCCACTGAATCCGGACAATCCAGCCAACCCCATGAACCCGATGAACGGGATGGGCCAACCCTGACCCAACCGCGGGGGCAGCTGCATGCACCTGAACGCGGACGCATCCAGTCAATCCGCCGGCAACCCGCACGAAGGTGAGGACCCCGATCGCGCCCGCGCCGCGGTGAGTCCTCCGGCTCCGGCCCGGCTCGAACGGGCGGCCACCCTCACCAGTCGCGGGTAGGTCGCGCCCTTACCGGGTAGGCGCGACTTGGGCGGAGTCGAGGCCGGACCTTACGACCCGAAGTTGGCGGCGGCAAGCGGATTCTCGCGCGCGGCCGTGGCGCATGGCAGCGTGGTCGGCATGGATCTCGGGCACGCCGCCGAATTGCTCGGGTTGGAACCGGGCTGGCTGCCGCGTCATCTCGTGGCGTTCGGCTACCCCGCGCCGCGGCCACCCGCTCACGGGCGGTCTGCGGTGCCCGGTGGGCGCAAGGCGCTGAGCCAGATCTACCGAGACCAATAGTCGAGTCGCAGTGCTGGACATGGGATGACGAAAACTCAAGCACCACGGGGATTTCCACTGCTCAGCGTTTGCGAGGCCCGGCTGGGCGACCGCTGGCGATCGCCAACAGGGTCGACATCACCGCACGCGGCGTTGCGGACACCCGCCACACCGCGCGCAGTCGTCGATGCAAGTCGACCCCGGTCACCGGAATCTCCACCAGCCGGCCGTCGCGCAGTTCCGCTGCCACCGCCAGTTCGCTGAGCACCGCGGCGTGCGCGCCGGCGGCCACCATTACCTTGATCGCGGCGTTACTGCCAAGGCTCACCGACGCGGCGTGCGCTGCCAGCCCCACCTTCGCCAGGGCGTGCTCGAAGGTGTCGCGGGTACCCGCGCCGGGCTCACGGATGACCAGCTCCAGCGCCGCCAATTCGGTGGCCTCCACCGGTTTGCGGCGCCGGGTGAGCGGATGCCCCGGGGCCGCGACCAACGCCAGTCGGTCGGACCGGACCACCCGACTGGTGAGGCCCGCCGGCACCGTGGGGCCCTCGACGAACCCTAGGTCGGCGTCGTGGCCCAGCACTGCCGTGTTCACTCCGGCCGAATTCGCCACGGTCAGGTGCACCGGTTCGCCGGTGTGCACTCGGACCCGCGCGAGCCAGGCCGGCATCAGGTATTCGGCGATGGTCTGGCTGCAAGCGACGCGGGCTGTGCGGTCCGCCCGCATCGCCGCGGCGCCGGTCAGCAGGTCCTCCATCGCGGCCACCGCGCCACGGGCCCAGTCGGTGACGGCGCGCCCCGCCGGCGTCAGTTCCGCGCCGCGGGTGCGGCGATCGAGCAGCTCGAGTCCGAGTCGGCGCTCGAGGTTGCGCAGCCGTGCCGAGGCGCTGGGCTGACTGATCAGTTCGGCGCGGGCGGCCGCCGAGATCGAGCCCGTGTCGGCAACCGTGATGAGCAATCGCAGTGCGTCGATTGACGGCGCCGGCCCCTGATCCATAGAGCAAGCCTATGGGTAGATAGCCGTCCTCTGGGTACCGGTCGCATTTGTTTGGCGGGATCGTCGACAGACATGAGCACCACCTACATCGACGCGACCCCGAGTCGCACGCGCCGCCGGATCTTCAAGGCACTGCCCGGCGCGGCACTCGCCCTTGCGGTTGCCCTCGTCGCCATCGTGGTCGGTAAGGCGGTTCCGGTCCTCGGCGGACCCGTCGCCGCCGTTCTGATCGGCGTGGCGCTGGCCAGCTGGTTGCGCCCCGCCAAGCGGTGGCCGACGGTGCCGCATGGCCTGCGGCTCACCGGCGGGCTGGCGCTGCAGACCGCGGTGGTGCTGCTGGGGACCCAGATCTCGCTGCAGCAGGCCTGGCAGGTCGGCGGTTCGGCGCTGCCGGTGATGTGCGCGACGCTGGCCGCGGCCTTCGTCTGTGCCTGGCTGTTCGGTCGTTGGTTGGGCATCGACCACGACCTGCGCACCTTGATCGGCGTCGGCACGGCAATCTGCGGTGCCTCGGCGATCGCCGCGGTGACCCCGGTGCTCAAGCCCAAGCCGAGCGCCGTGGCGTATGCCCTGAGCACGATCTTTTTGTTCAACATCGCCGCCGTGCTCACGTTCCCGGTGCTCGGGCATCTGCTCGGTCTCGGTCAGCACACCTTCGGGGTGTTCGCCGGGACCGCGGTGAACGACACATCGTCGGTGGTCGCGGCCGCCGCGGTGTACGGCGACCAGGCAGCGCACACCGCCGTTGTGGTCAAGCTGACCCGCTCGCTCGCGATCATTCCGGTGGTCATGGTGGTCGGGGCGCTGGTGGCTCGCCGCGGTGGTAACGCCGGTTCCGGTGCGCATCGGCCGAGGGTGTGGAAGCTGGTGCCGTGGTTTCTCATCGGTTTTGTGGCGCTGGCGGCACTGAACTCGGTGTGGCCGCTGCCGCCGGTGATCCGGGTGCCGGGTGCGGAGTTCGCCGGTCTGCTGATCACCTGGGCGCTCGCCGCGATCGGGCTCTCGACCGATCTGAGCGCACTGCGCCGAACCGGCCTGAAGCCGGTGCTGCTGGGCGGGATGCTGTGGATGGTGGTGGCGGGCACCAGCCTCGCGGTGCAGTTCCTCACCACTGCGAGCCTTCAGGCCTGATATGCGGGATGGCTCAATGCGGTCGCCGGGTGGCCTACGGGTCGAAGGAGGCGCTGTTCCGGGAAGCCATCGAGCGCTACGAGCAGCAGGAAGGCGGATTGGCTGACCGTGCGTTGGCCGAGGAACCCACCGCCCGCCGTGCCATCGAACGGGTCTTACGTGAGGCAGTCGAGGTCTACACCGGCGATGGTTCACGAGGCTGCATGGTGGTCAGCGCGGCCACAAATTGTTCACCTGGCAACGACGACGTCCGTCGATGGCTCGCCGAGCGCCGGCGCCGCCGCACCGATTCCCTCGTCGCGCGGCTGCGGGCCGCGGTGAGCGCTGGTGAACTGTCGGACAGTATCGATGTTCAGGCGGTCGGGGACGCGTATGCCGCAGTGCTGCATGGGCTCTCGGTTCAGGCCCGCGACGGTGTCCCGCGCGACCGGCTTCTGGCGTTGATCGGGCCGGCGCTGTGCCTCATCGATTGTCACCAACCTGATTAGCGATACGCCGCCACCGAATCACGTCCATGGCGGAGGCCAGGATCGCAATCGCTGCGAGTATGACACTCAGAACGCACCCCAGGCACGTCGCGAACAGACACTGTGCGGCCACTGCGCTGGCGAGCAGACCGAGCGTCATGCCTTGCCGGACAAGGAAAGCCCGCTCGCGCGCCAACGCGGTCGCATACTCGCATCCGGCCGCGGCCTCAGCCGGCACCGTCAGACGGCTTTGGTGACGCCGTAGTAGGCGACGACGTCGTCGGTGTCGGTGGTGGAGCTGGTGAGGGTGGCATACGAGCGGAGGAAGGATTGTCCGACGCAGCCGTCGACTTTGATGTGGACGTCTTTGAGGGTGACGCGTACGGGGGCGGCTTTGAAGGATTTCTTGTCCACTGAGACGTTGGTGACGGTGCCGGGTTTGGGGTGGATTTCCAGGGTGCCTGAGAGGGGCATGCTCACGCCGGTGGGGATGATGCCGGCCAGGGTGGATCCGGAGGTGCTCAGGCCGATCGACCCAACGAGACGGACCTGGCCCAGTTCGATGCCGCAGCCGATTTGGTAGCCGGTGTCGAGCGTGCCGCCGGTGAGGGTGGTGGAGCCGCCGCCGGTGACGGTGCCGGTGAAGGTGCCGGCGACCAGGTATTCGCGGGAGGACGCGGCGGTGGTCAGCGGGGCGATGGGCAGTTGGCTTTCGTTGCTGGCGGCGACGGTGAGTTTCCAGCCGTCGGGGGTGGTGACGACGCCGGGTTCGGCGGAGGCGACCAGGCCGTTGTCCGGTGGGGGGGCCGTCGGCGGCGGGGTCGGCCGGTGGTGGGGGTGGTGGGTCGGCGGCGGCGAGGGGCGCCACGGCGACCGGGGCCAACAGGGCCACTGCTGCCAGGGTGGCGAGACGATTCAACATGCGGGAACTTGTGCCTCTCGTGGGTGTCGAAACCGGGCAGGGATCGGTGGATGTCATCGGTGTCGTGGGGGGCCGGTGTTTAGACGGCCTTGGTCACGCCGAGGTAGGTGACGACGTCGTCGGTGTTGTCGGTGGAGCTGGTCAGTGTCGAGTAGGTGCGGATGAACGACTGGCCGGCGCACTGGTCGAATTTGATGCGCACTCCGGTGATGGTGACGCGGGTTCCCTTGCCCTTGAACGACTTTTTGTCGATGGGGACGATGGTGACGGTGCCGGGTTTGAGGTACACCTTGCCTTGCAGGCTGATACCGGTGCCGGCGTTGATGTCGCTGGCGGATCCGGTGAAGGGGATTTTGATGCCGGGGGTGAAGCTGATGCCGGGGTTGATTTCGGTTTCGTCGGTGATGATGCCGCAGCCGATCTGGGCGCCGGCTTCCAGGGTGCCGCCGGTGAGTTTGGTTTTGCCCGAGCCGGTGACGTTGCCGGTGAAGGTGCCGCCGACGAGGTATTCGCGGGAGGACACCGCGGTGGTCAGCGGGGCGACGGGGAGCAGGGTTTCGTTGGATCCGACGACGGTGACGTGCCAGCCGTCGGGGGTGTCGAGGACTCCGGGGGGTGAGGAGGGCACGGCGCCGGTGTCGGCCGGGGGTGGTGGTGGGGCGGCGGCGTCGGCGACGGGGGCGGCGGGATCCGGTGGTGGGGGCGGGTCGGCCGACGCGAGGGGCGTCACCGCTACCGGGGCCAACATGCACACAGCAGCCAGGGTGGCGAAACGATTCAACATGCGGGTTTATGCGCCTCTCGTGGTTGAAATCCGGGGAACGACATGATGCTTCGGATCGTGGACGGGCAGAGCTTCAGGGACCGACCGAACTTCTGATCCGCCGGCCATGCCACACCTCAACGGCACCTGCCGGTGCGCTTGCTCATCAATGACGTTCCTTCCGCATCGCGACGACCGCTAGAAGTTAGCGGAAACGGACGTCCGTGGTACCGGCAAAAATCGACATGATTCCAAACATGCCGATCCAGTGTCCCGCCGACGGCTGGCTCAGCGGTTGTGGCGCAGCGACCGCCGCAGCAGCGGCAGTCAAAGCGACTGGGCAGCAACGGATCTAGTAGATATTATGAACTCACTATCTCACAGCTCTGCGATGCGGTGCCCGATGCGGCGAACTCCGGACTATGTGGTGATGTTCCCGCACAGGATCGGGGCGAAGAACATGGTGGGTTTGCCGTCCTTTTCGATCTCGTCATGAGATCCCAAGTGCACGTTGACATACCAGCCAGAAGCCGGTGGCGCCTCGGTGACGTTGTCGATGATCGTCGTTGACTCGGCGACCCCGTCCTTCGATGCGACCAGGTCGTTCAGGTGATACTTCACCGGCCCTTGCTCGCTGCACGATCCGAGGTGGATGTGCACCGCGTGGGCGCTACCGGGCACCAGTCCGGTAGTCCGGACCGGCACGGTGAGTGTCTTGGCTGCCGGGTCGTACTGCAGAATCGCCTGACTCTGCGGGTGGTCGCCAAACTGGGGCAGCGGTGCCATCTGCAGCGTGGACGACATCGCCGGGTCCACGTCGGCGCATGAGATCGGCATGTAACTGGGGGATCCGGGGTCTCCCATGTCCTCGACCGATGCGAGGTGAATGTTGAGCAGCGTGCCTGCGGTCAACCCTTTGTCGGAGGGTTGCGTGCTCTGGACCGCGGTGTTGATGACGCCCTTGTCGTCAGCGGTGACGTTGCCGAAGGGAATCAGGACGTCGCCCTGCTTCGCGCAACTGCCGTCGTGAATATGCATGGCATGGCTGCTGCCCGGCGTGAATCCGGACATCTGCAGCTTGGCGGTGACGAGCTTCGACCCCGGGTCCCAACTGAGGTTGACCGTTCCGGACGGTTCGTTGCCAAGGGGGACGATGATCTGCCCTGGGGCGGACGCGGCCGCGGTCGTCGTCGTAGCCTGCCCCGTGGTGGTCGCGGTCGGCGAGGTCGACGATGTCGTGCTGGACGACGTCGAGTTCGACCCGCATCCGGCGACGAAAGCGACGACAGCAGTCGCGACGATGATCTGTGCCTTCAATCCCGCGCATGTACTCACGTTCGTGTACCTCTCGATGGTGGCGGCACGATCACGGTGGACTGTTTGAGCTGCTCAAGCGTACAAAGCGCACCCGCCTCCGCGGGCCAGAATGCCGATTTGTCGTCCGCGACCGTGCGGCATCGAGTCACCTCGACCGTCCACAATTGACCTGCTTCGCGATCTGCCGGCCGGGCGCCGACCCGTTGCTGTCGGAGCTTCGAACATCACTGGGTCATCGTTCGGGTTATCGCATGCCGAATCCACCAGACGGCGTAGGTGGCGAATCTGTAACCCTGTGCGTGGTCGAACTTCTCGACCGCACGTACGAGACCCAGACCGCCTCCTTGAACGAGATCGGAAAAGGCCGTACCGCGACCGACGTAGCGCTCAGCGATCGATACCACCAGGCGCTGATGGGCTTTGAGTAGATCGTCTCTTGCCTGATCGCCCTCGCGGCAGATCCGCGTCAGGTCGCGGCGGTGCTCGTCGCCCTGCTCGGAAATGCCCGTCTGCAGCTGCGAAGCTCGCCGGCCAGCTTCGATTCGCCGAGCCAGTTCGAGTTCGTCCTCGGCGCTGAGTGAGACCGCGTCGTCGACCGCATTGAGGAAGTCGCGCATCGAGTCGGCTGACGCGACCAGCCTCGTGTCCGCAAATGACTGCCACCGCTCATCGGATTGGTGGCCATCCCGGACGAAGCCGCCCGAGGCCTTGTCCCTGTCTACGAGGTCCGCGACTTCGTCATCCTCGTCGTCGGGGTTCGACTCTGTCATGGCGCCTCCTGCAGCGTCCGCGGGCGTCGCTCCTGCGTGCTCGAGAGCCCGTCTTGGAGCAGTAGTACTTGCGAGAATAGGCCGAGTTCGCCACGGATGCCCCGGCTGCGGCAGCCTGAAAATCCTGTACTCCCTGATGCACGGTTATCTGCTTGCGGCGCTAAGGTTTAACGCGGTCGGAGTCATAGCGGTGGCGCCCGTCGTATGCGCCTTCGGTGCGTGGACCTGTGGGTGCCGCCGCACCGCCACACTCGAGCTCGACGACAAGACGCCGAACGGTGACCGCTGTCGGTGTAATCCTTGCCATTGCAATCGTTTACGCGGGATTGCTGTTGACCTACCGATTGCTGGCTCCGAGACCACACCCGCTCAGTGCACTCGACCTGGGAGCGACGGGGGACACGGTTGTGATCATCACGCTGGACGCGTTGCGCACCGTGGACAATCGCCTCGATGTGCAGCGGGCCCTCTAGCCAATCGTCCGGCGCCGGCGACGATGTCACGATCACCCTGCGGCGGGCCAGAGGGCCGTTCATCTTCGACCTGGGAATCTGTCTGGTGCTGCTCAGCCTGCCCATCATGGCGCTCTACGTCGCCGGTCAGGCGCTACTGGGCAAGAAGAAGTTCGTGCCGCCGTTCTTGGGGTGGTACGCGGCGATGCTGTTCGCCGTTGTGCCGATCCGCAACATCCTCCCCGGCTCGCCGCCGACCGGGGCGTGGGTCGACCAAGCGCTGGTGCTGTGGGTGTTGATCGCCCTGATTGTAGCGATGGTGTTGTATATCGCTGCGTGGCACCGTCATTCGGATTGACGGGCCTGCGCTCAGACCAGGTCGGCGAGAGCCCTGCGGGCGGCCTCCAGTTCGGACTCCAGGGCCGCGACCTTGGCGGCCTGCTGGGCACGCGCCGCTTCGATCACCTCGTCGATCGGGGTGGAGAGGTCCTCGTGAAGTTCCTTGGCCGCGCGCGAGACTGCAGCGGCAGCGACGGCGAGGTCGCGGGCCAGGTAGGTGCTGCCTTGCTTGAGCTCCGCTCGCCACTCGCCGTCGGCTGTGCCCGTGACTGTGAGGGTCAGCTCCAGGGTCTTGGTTTTCCTACCGGTTGCCCTCTTGGCAGGCGCCTTTCGGGGCTTTTGCTCGGCAGAAGAGTCAGCGTCGCCGGACGTCGGCGCACTCTCGGGTGACAGGCTGTCGACCGAAACATCGGCGGTGTCGGAGTCGGTCGACGACATTTCTGCTGCCAGGGTGTCTACAGTCATTGTTGCGGCGATCTCCTCGGGAACATCGCCCGCACTGAGCGGGCCGGGCTGAGCGCTTATTGGAACACATGTTCGAGCGCCGCGCCAAGCCGTCCGGCCACTCAGGGTTCGCGCACCACCAGCAGCACCTTTCCGACCGTCTCGTTGGAGTCGAGGAGCTTGTGGGCTTCCGCTGCGTCGGTGATCGGAACTTCGGCTGCGACGACGGGCGTGACGGCGCCTTCGGCGATCAAGGGCCACAGGTGCCGACGCAGCTCGGTGATGATCTCGGCCTTGGAACCAGGCCCCTGCTCGGGCCGGCGCCGCAGGTTGGTCACGTGTACCGAACCCCGTTTGAACAGCAGCGCACCGAGATTGAGTTCCGCCGTGGCCCCGCCCTGCAGCCCGATGATCGTCAGGCGACCGTTCTCGGCCAGCGCCTCGACGTTCTTGGCCAGGTAGCTGCCGCCCATGATGTCGAGAATGACGTTGGCTCCGGAGTATTCGGAGTTGACCACCGCCGGGAAATCCTGATCCCGATAGTTGATCAACGTCTGCGCCCCGAGGTCACGGCAACGGTCCAGCTTGAACTGCGAACCGGCAGTCACCGCCACGTTGGCGCCCAGCGCTCGGCCGACCTGTATTGCGTGCGTGCCGATTCCGCTGCCGCCGCCATGGACCAGCAGTGTCTGTCCGGTCTGTAGTCCGCCGGTCATCACGACGTTGGACCACACGGTGGCGGCCGCCTCGGGCAGGGCCGCGGCGGCGCTGACGTCGACGCCCTCCGGCACGGGGAGTACCTGGCTGGCCGCCACGTTCACCCGCTCGGCGTACCCTCCGCCGGCCAGCAGGGCGCACACCGCGTCGCCGGGTGCCCAATCGTGCACTCCGGCACCCACTTCGGCGACATAGCCAGAAACCTCGAGACCGGGGACATCGCTCACACCGGGAGGTGGTGGGTAGAACCCCATCCGTTGCATCACGTCGGCGCGGTTCACTCCGGCCGCCACCACGTCGATGGCAACCTGCCCGGGCCCCGGTGCGGGCAGGTCATCGACCTGCGTCCACTCCATCACTTCGGGACCGCCAAAACCGTTGAACGTTATCGCATACATGCCGTGTGCTCCTCTACCTGTTCCTCGTGCGTGGAGATGTTGTCATGGTCTGCCGGGCCAGGTAGGCCCGCGGGCTGTCGCCCTTCCATCGGTGGAACGCGTGCGAGAAGTTGCTGACATCGTTGTAGCCCAACCGGTTCGAGACCTGCTCGACGGTCATGCCGCTCTGCAGCAGCTCCGTCCCCAGGTGGTGGCGCACCTCGTCGAGCAGTTTCCGAAATGAGGTGCCCTCCGCCTCCAGTTGCCTTCGTAGCGTTCGGGTACTGCACGACAGCCGCTCCGCCACCTGTGCCAAGGTCGGGGGTCGGGCGGGGTCGGTCAGCAACAGATCACGTACCTGGCCTGCACGACCCGTTCGGGCTTCCCGTTGCTCGAGCAGCAGCCGGCATTGCTGTTCGGCGAGCCTGGCCGTGTGGCTACTGGCCTGGGGCAGTGGCACACTCAGCAGCTCGGCCGGCAGGGTGACAGATGTTATCGCGTCACCGAATTCGGGTACCGCACCGAACATCTCCTCGTACAACCCGACGGCCGGTCCGGGGTCGGGGAGTGCGAACGAGATGCGGCTCGGTGGCGGCGGCGCGCCGAGGATCTCCCGGTACAGATTGGGGATGGCGGCTGCGTCACGTTCCAGCACGAACCTGCGTACCGGCGCCGGCACAGAACGGGCGTCGATCACGATCGAGAGTTCGTCGCCGTGGCGCCGTGTTTCGAAGGTGCAGAAGGCGTAGCTGAGTCGCACGAATCTCACTGCCACGTCGATCGCTTCACCCAGCGTCGGGCTGGTGAGGATGGCGAATCCCCACACTCCGAAGGCGGTAACCGGGTAGCGGGCTGCGGCCTGCAGTCCGAGGCCCGGCCGGTCCCCGAGAGCCGCAACGATATTCGCAATGGCCCTGAGTTCCTGTTGTCCGCTCACCTCGGCGGCGGGGCTCCGGACCGCGGCCGGGGAGATCCTGGTGCCGACCAGGCACTGCTGCACGGTCAAGCCGAACTCGGCGGCCCAGTCGAGCATCAGCACGAGACTCGCTGCCGGCCGCTTGGTGTGCAGATCGGGCGTCGTCATCGAGGATGTGCCCGCCTGCGATATTCCTGGGGGCCGACACCCTTCCACCGCCGGAAGGCCTGGGTGAAGCTGGATACCTGCGAATAGCCGAGGCGTTCAGCGATTTCTGCGACAGGCCGCCCGTCGGTGAGGAGTAGCTCCTCGGCCAGCGCCTCGCGCACCTCTTCCTGCAACATCCGCAGCGACACCCCTTCTTGCGCGAGGTGCCGTCGCAAGGTGCGTGGGCTGACCGCGAGTTGCCGCGCAGCCTCGTCGAGGGACAGTACGGGCGACGGACTCGCCAGCATCAGGTCACGCAACAGCCCCGCGACTCCGGCCCGTGCCGATCGCTGTCTGAGCAGTTCGACCGCTTGTTTCTCCGCCATCGACCGGGCGTACTGATTGGCTTGGGGCAGTGGCGCATTCAACGACTCCAGGCTGGCGATCAGGCAGTTCTGCGGTGCGTCGAACTCAGGTTCGACGCCGAACACGTCGACGTACTTCTGCACCTGGTCTTCTGGCGGGCGCGCCATCGTATAGGCGACGCGCAGCTGGGCATCGCGATTCATGAGCAGGTCACGCTGCAGCGTCTGAATGCCCGTGCTGTCGCGCTCTACGGCGAATCGGCGGATTCCGACGGGCAACGCCGTGGGGTCGAGAACCAACCGGCCGGTACCGTCATTCGTGTCGGCGGAAACGCTGAGTCGACACAGACAGAAGCTGAGCGCGGCGAGCGACATCCCCACCGACATCGCATCTCCCAGTGTCCGGGAACTCATGAGCGAGAGCCCCCAGATCCCAGGCGACGCGGCATGACAGCGCAGTCCTGCTTCGACACCGAGCCCCGGAACCTCAGACAGTGCGCCGAGGATGTTCGTGAGGATCTGCAGCTCATCCCGCAGCCGGACCTCGGCGTCGAGGTCGTCGAGGGCTTCGCGAGTCAGCGCGGTGCCGTGCAGTGAGTCGGCGTGCGTCATCCCGTGCTCTGCTGCCAGGTCAACCAGCAGCGCAGCACTCGCCGGCGACCGCAGAACGTCGTGCGTACTCACATCCACCTCGCGTGGCCGTGTCGGGCTGTTTGCTCTCATCATGCGTTATCCAGGTTAGGGACGGGCACGCATCGCCTGACAGGTGACGGATGGCCAACAAGTTGTGAGAAGTGGCCAACTACTGGCGACTCCGGCCCGGCACCGGAATCCTTGGGACATGACCAAGCGCATCCTGAACGTCGTCACCAACGTGTCCCATTACGAGGATCCGTCCGAGCCGACCGGGTTGTGGCTCTCGGAGCTGACGCACGCGTACCACGTCTTCGCCGAAGCGGGTTACCAACAGGCGATTGTCAGCCCGAAGGGCGGCCTCTCACCGTTGGAACCGCGTTCGCTGAAGTTTCCGAACTACGACAGGAGCGCAAAGTCGTGGAAAGCTGATCCCGCGAAAATGGAACTGCTGGCCAACACCGCTTCGCCTGATGAGATCGACTCGGCGGACTTCGACGCGATCTTCTTCACCGGTGGCCACGCGGTGATGTTCGACTTTCCTGATAGTGAAGGGCTGCAACGCATCACCCGTGAGATCTTCGAGCGCGGCGGAATCGTGTCTTCGGTCTGCCACGGCTACGCCGGACTGCTCAACACCACGCTGTCCGATGGGTCGCTGCTGGTCGCCGGGCGCAAGCTGACCGGGTTCTCCTGGGCGGAGGAGGTCCTCGCACGAGTCGACAAGCTGGTGCCCTACAACGTCGAAGAGCAGATGAAGAAGCGCGGCGCACTGTACGAAAAGGGCTTGATCCCCTTCACTTCCTACGTCGTCGCCGATGGTCGGTTGGTGACCGGACAGAATCCAGGATCCGCGAAGGCCACTGCCAAAAAGGTGGTGTCGGTGTTCGAGGGCTGACGTTGGCGCTTGCGCGGCTAGGCCATGGGGGAGATCTCGATGGCGAACGATGCCCGCTGACGACGGGTGATCCAGACACCGAATTCGCTCAGCCGGCCCAGCACCCAGTACTTGCGATTGACGATCTTGCGGACCTTCGGGGTGTCGGAGTGGTCGAGCACGCGAGCGGTACCCTCGACGACCGGTGAGCCGGCAGTGATCCTTCCGCGAATGTCGCAGGGCTGCAACGTCACTGCCGGATTGCGGCGGATGCGTTTGACCTTGTATGCCCCGACCTCCGAAAAGAAGTAGAGCTTGCCCGCGTCTGGCGCGATCCAGACGGGGGTCGACACTGCGCGGCCGTCCTTGCGGTAGCTGGTGAACGATACGTAGCTCGCTCGACCCACTACCTCCCAATCCGATGGGGTGCCGGTCATCGTTGTCTCCCTTGCCTTTTGCAGTAGCTTATCCTGCATTCGCACCTGTGCGAGACCGCTGCCAGCGCAAGCCGGTGCGCGGCCCAGGCGATCAGCTCGCCGGTCAATGAGTACGGGCTGGGGCCTTCGAGATGGATCTCGCCCACGATGCTTGCCCAGGCGGCCACGACACACACGCATCTGGCCACTTTTCACAACTTGTTGTCCATCCATCACCTGTGTATCGCGGTGTCCCGCTGTCAGCCTGGGAGCTATCAATCCCGAAGAAAGATGAGGTCCACCACGATGAGCACTCAACTCACCGAGGTCGAATTCGCAGGCCAGACCGTCGAAGTGCCGAAAGGCGGGTACTACGACCGGTACCGTTCGAACCCGAATCTCGACGAGGTGGCACAAGACCCCGCTGTTGGCAATATCGACTGGTTCCGCAGGATCCCGAAGGTCAAAGTCGACTCCCGCGTCGGGCCGATTTGGGCGCCGAACTTCTACTACCGCGCAAGCATCGTGCAGGCAAACCTGCTCGCCCCACTCGACCGCCTGGCGGCGATGCTTCCGGCCCCGCTCGAACCCCTGCGTGCAGCACCGGGATTCGGTGTGGCGGCGCTGACCTTCTTCTCGTACGCGGTATGCGACAACGACCCCTACGACGAGGTGTCGGTCGCGGCCGTGGTTCGCAAGCCCGGTGAGCGCGGACTGGTGTCCGGGCTGTTACCCGAGCTCGAACTGGTCAACGCCATGCGGCGCAGGAAGTTCTACGCCCATGTGCTGGCCCTGCCCGTCACCACCGAGATCGCCCGGGTCCGTGGCGTCGGCGGGTACCAGCTCCCGAAGTGGCGCACCGACATCAGCGTGAGCATGCGCGACGCTGTACACGCCGAAATCGCCGGTCCCACAGGGCAACCGGATGTGACCCTGCGTGCGCCGCTGCCGAAGTTCACCGAAGTGCCATCGCAGTCCCGCATGGGAACCAACACCATGGTCCATCTGGTCGACGGGCGATGGCATCAGACCTCGGTGCAATCCAACACCCTGGCGTTCGCCCGGCGCACCTTGCCGCGCGACGTCACGCTCACTCGCCATGGCGGCCCGCTCAGCGACCTGCTCGATGGACTCGGCGCGTCCAGAATCCTCAGCCTGGAGGTCACCAGAGACGTGCAACTGGTGCTGAACCTGCCGCGGCTCCTGGACGCGGGCGCCGCGGTGTGACGGTTCGGGAAGCCATCCGGCGATTCGTCGCGCAGCTCTGGCCGGTGGACGCTATGAATCAAGGATGAGCAACCACGTGAACCTGACCCCGCAGGAGAGTTCGTTGATCGCCGAGTCGCATCCCGAAGCGTTGGCGCGGATGGACGAGAAGGCGCTGAAGGACCTGCAGAGCCGGCTGCGGCAAGCCCGCGAGAAGAACTTCAGCCTGCTGCGGCGCCAGGGCGCGGCGCGGGTGGAGGCCGAAGGCGCCCGGGGCGCCGCGCAACCGGCCAGCGAGAAGCGTGGCGAAAAGGTGGAGGTCTTCGACGAAGCGTTGGCGCGGGTGAACGAGCGGCTCGAAACCAGCGACTGAGGTAGCGTACTTAGCAGATCTCAGTAAAGGAGCCTGCGCGTGGACCTCGGCATCTGGGGCGAGCTGACAATCCTCGCCGCGGTGATGGCAATAGTGTTCGCCACCTGCGTATTTCTGTACATCACACGGTTGGAGAACCGGACACCGGCGCCGATGGGCGAGCAGGTGGGCGCCCACAAAGCGGTGCTGGCCAAGGTGCGCAAACGCGAACCGTTGACCGAGGAGGAACTCGAGTACGCGACCGAACTGGTCAACGATGCGCGCAATCCGCTCGCGTACGCGATCCCCGCCGTGCTCTTCACCATGGGGTTCTTCTATGTCGTCGGCTGCCTGTATGAGCTCCATGTCCACGGCGGCAATCCGTCGTTCCGCACGTTCATCGGGGGAATTCCGATGCTGACGTCCATGAACATCGTCGCCCAGTTGCGCCGGGTCGCTCGGTTGAAAAAGAAGCTGCCGACGGCAGTGGGCGTTTGCTAGTCAACTGCTCAGCATTGGGTCGTCCGCCATGGGCCTAGCTCCGCGGCGACGATTCCGCGATCGGGTCGCCGTCCTCCCACAGCAGCAGTTGACGGACCGACGCGCGTGACCCGTACGGCTGCAGCATCTGGCTCGCGGGCCGTGGACGCACCCTCAGCGGCCACCAGAACCAGCGGCCGATCAAGGCGGCGATGGACGGTGTCATGAACGACCGCACGATCAGCGTGTCGAACAGCAGTCCGAAGGCGATCGTCGTGCCGATCTGGCCGAGCACCCGGAGATCGGCGAACACGAAGGACGCCATGGTGGCTGCGAAGACCAGGCCCGCCGCCGTCACCACCGCGCCCGAACCGGCCATCGCCCGGATGATGCCGGTGTTCAAGCCCGCACCGATCTCCTCCTTGAACCGGGAGATCAGCAGCAGGTTGTAGTCCGATCCCACCGCCAACAGCAGGATGACGGCCAGCGCCAGGACGATCCAAAACAGTTGGATGCCAAGGAGGTCCTGCCAGATCAGCACCGAGAGCCCGAACGAGGCGCCCAACGACAGGGCGACCGTGCCCACGATGACGAACGCGGCGACGATGCTTCGGGTGATGAACATCATGACCAGCAGAATGAGACTCAGCGCGGCGATCCCCGCGATCATGAGGTCGTATTTGGCGCCGTCCTGGATGTCCTTGTAGGTGGCTGCGGTGCCGGCGAGGTAGATCTTGGATCCGGCCAGGGGAGTGCCCTTGACGGCCTCCTGGGCCGCATGCCTGATGCCGTCGATATGTGAAATGCCTTCGGGCGTAGCGGGATCGCCGTCATGGGTGATGATCATCCGGGCCGCCTTGCCGTCCGGTGACAAGAACAGCTTGAGCCCGCGCTGGAATTCAGGGTTGGTGAACGCCTCCGGCGGCAGGTAGAACGAGTCGTCGGTCTTCGAAGCGTCGAACGCCTGACCCAGCGCGGTCGAGTTCTGCAGGGCGGCCTGCGTCTGGTCATTGATACCCGACGTGGTGGCGTAGTTGGTCAGTGTCAGATCCCGGTTGGTCTGCTGGCTGGCGATCTGCGGGGGAATCAGTGCCAACAGCTTGGGTTGCAGCTCATCCAACTTCGTGATGCTGCCCGAGACGCCTGCCAACTGATCCGTCAGCGCGTCGATGCCGTCGAGCGCATCGAACACCGACCGCAGTGCCGCGCACATCGGGATGTCGAAACAGTGCGGTTCCCAATAGAAGTAGTTACGCAGTGGGCGGAACTGGTCGTCGAAGTTGGCGATCTTGTCCCGCAGATCCTGCGCGGTGGCGACCGTCTGCTGGAATGCCTTGGCCTGCTCGTCGGTGACGGCGCTGGATTGTTGTTGCAGCGCATATTGCTGCCGCAGGATGTCGATCGAATTGTTGATCACGTCAACCTGTTTGAGCAGATCGGCGCCGCGGGCCTGCTGGAAGGGCAGGTTGTTGATCTGCGCCGAGCTGCCCGCGCTGATCTGGAACGGTATCGACGTGTGGTCCAGTGGGGTGCCCAGCGGCCGCGTGATGGACTGGACCTGAGCGATACCGTCCGTGTGGAACACCGCCTTGGCGACGCGCTCCAGCAGGATCATGTCGGTGGAGTTTCGCAGGTCGTGGTCGGCCTCGATCATCAGCAGTTCGGGATTCAGCCGCGCTTGGGAGAAGTGCCGTTCGGCGGCCGCGTAACCGACATTGGCCGGAGCATCGGCAGGCATGTAGGGCCGCGCGTCGTAACTCGTCTTGTATCCCGGCAGCGCGAGCAGCCCGATGAGGGCCACCCCGACCGTCACCACCAGGACCGGGCCGGGCCAGCGCACGATGGCCGTCCCGATACGCCGCCAGCCCCGGGTCTGCAGCTGACGCGCGGGTTCGAACAGACCGAAATGGCGGCCGATCACCAGCACCGCGGGCGCCAGCGTCAACGCCGCGAGCACGGCCACGAGAACGCCGATGCCCGCGGGGATGCCCAGGCTCTGGAAATACGGGAGCCGGGTGAAGGTCAGGCAGAACACCGCCCCGGCGATCGTCAGGCCCGAACCCAGGATGATGTGCGAGGTTCCGTGGTACATCGTGTTGAACGCCGACACGCGGTCCTGCCCGGCATACCGCGCTTCGTGGAAACGTCCGAGGATGAAGATCGCATAGTCGGTGCCTGCGGCGATCACCAGCAGCGTCAGCAGATTCGTCGAATACGTCGACAGCTCGATGATGCCCGCGTTCGCCAACACGGCGACGACGCCGCGCGACGCGGTCAACTCGATCATCACGGTGAAGATCACGAGAATCGCGGTGGTGACACGCCGGTAGAGCGACAACAGCATCACCAAGATCACCCCGATGGTGATCAGCGTGGTCTTCAGCGTGCCGTGTCGGCCCACCTCGAACTGGTCGGTGACCAGGGGCGCCGGGCCGGTGACATACGCCTTGACCCCCGGCGGCGGGGGTGTGTCGTCGACGATGCGGCGGACCGAGTCGACCGACTCATTGGCCAACGACTCGCCCTGGTTGCCTGCGAGGTACACCTGCACCAACGCGGCTTTGCCGTCGGTGCTCTGCGAGCCGGCCGCAGTCAGCGGGTCGCCCCAGAAATCCTGAATGTGCTGGACATGCTTGGTGTCCTGACGCAGCTTCTGGATCAAACCGTCGTAGTAGTGGTGCGCGTCGGCGCCGAGCGGCTTGTCACCCTCCAGCACGATCATCGCCGAACTGTCGGAATCGAACTCGCCGAACACCTTGCCGATCCGTTTGGCGGCCTGCAGCGACGGCGCGTCGTGGGGGCTCAGCGACACATTGTGCGATTCGGCAACGGTCTCGAGCTGCGGCACGAACACGTTGGTCACCACTGCCAGGCCCAGCCAGAACAGTGCGATGACCACCGAGAACCGCCGGATCAGGTTCGGAACCCGGTGGCGAACGTCATTGTCGGTACTCATCCGGACTTGTCCAGGCAGTAGGTGTAGGCGTTCAGCGTGTTCACCGTTCTCTCGTCTTTGACCACGTCGTCGATCTTGATTCGGCAGCCGATCGAATCGCTGTCACCTTGGGCCTGGACGTTGACGAACACCGCGGGCTGGGTGGTGGTCGTGTCGTAGGCCCATGGCAACGCGACGCCGTCGGCCCGCTGCGGCTGGGCGTTCACGTCCAGATAGGTGATGGTCGCAGTCGTCCCCGGCGGGCCGAACACCTCCATGACCACGTGTTTGGGGTTGAACGGAACGATGTCGTTGACCGCGCCGCTGGGTGTCGAGGTGACGTCGTGCGAGGCGAAGACGCCGTGCAGGCGATACACGGCGAAGGCCGCGACCGCGATCACCACCACCGCAACCAGCAGCATCCACCGTCGGCTCAGCCGACGTCCGATCGAAACCCGCTGCATTCGTGACCCTTTCAATGAGCGGCGACCAGGCGCGGGACGGTGGGGAAGCTCCGCTAGGACGGCTAATCAACTAGGTTGACGGTACGACAGTGAGCCGAACACCACAACACATAGCCGAGGTGTTTTGCTGTGTGGAAGCTGGGAATGTGGGTCGGGCCGCCAGGATCAGTCGATGGGCTGGAGCAGTCCCAGCCGCTGCAAGTCGGTGACATATTTGACGATGATGGGTGCCGAGATGTGGGGGATGTCGTTACCGGGGCCGATGTTGGCCCTTGTCACCGCGCTGCGGAAGCGATCCGTTGGCCCGT
This sequence comes from Mycobacterium dioxanotrophicus, assembly GCF_002157835.1. Lineage (NCBI taxonomy): Bacteria > Bacillati > Actinomycetota > Actinomycetes > Mycobacteriales > Mycobacteriaceae > Mycobacterium > Mycobacterium dioxanotrophicus. Next base: position 3,132,728 of record NZ_CP020809.1, read on the forward strand.
ACGCGCCCCGAGTGGGTTCCGGCGCACGAAGGTCCTTCGCAAAGCGTGACCGCAGGATCTGTAGCACCGAGTGCTGACGCTGGTGCTCGGGCAGCGCCTGGAGCGCGGCTGCGAAGCGTTGCAACCATTCCCCGAAGTCGCCAATGCGGGTGATGGGATAACCGGCGTCGTTGAGCCAGTCGACGTACTCGTCGAGTCCGATACCGTCGTCGTGCGGGTTCATCACGTGATACGTCATGAAGTCCGAGGAGATAGATCGGGCCACCTGCCAGCCCAGCGTCGTGATCGCCTCAGCGACGAATCCGACGGGCAGCGCATCGTAATGGGCGCGTCGGCGGTTGCCGTCGGCGTCGAGTTGGTAGAACGACTCGGGTGCGAGGCCGGTGGCCACGATGCTCAACACCATCCTGGTCACGTTGTCCGTCACGTTGAGCTGCCCCGCGTAGGTGGTATCGGCCAGGATCATGTCGCAGCGGAACACCGCGACCGGCAGCCCACACAGGTCATGCGCTTCGCGCAACAGCACCTCGGCCGCCCACTTGCTGGTGCCGTACCCGTTGGCGAATCCACCATCGAGAACGCGGGTCGGGCTGATCACCCGGATGTCGGCGTCCTCGGTGAACGTCGACGGTTCGATCTGATGGCGCACGTCCGCCGTCGACACGAACGCGAAGGGCTTCAGTCGCGAAGTGAGCGCGAAACGAATGAGTTCGGCCGTGCCCACGACATTCGGGCCGAAGAACTCGCTATAGGGCAGGACGCCGTTGACGAAGCCCGCGGAATCAACGATCACGTCGACGGTTTCCGCCAGCCGTCGCCAAACGTGTTCCGCGAGGCGGAGATTGGCTGAACTCTTGTCACCGGCGACGACCTGCAACCGACCGGCCGACAGTTCGTTGAAGTGCCGACGCATGGTCGGGTCGGTGTCGAACGTCGCCTCCAGGCGTCGACGTGCCTCGTCATCGGATGTGGCGCGGACCAAGCAGATCAATGTGTCATCGATCCGCCGCAGCCGCTTGAGCCATTCGAGTACCAGATAGCGCCCCAGGAAGCCGGTCGCCCCGGTCAGCAGGACCGTCCGAGGCTTCCGGTGGGGCCGCGGCAAGGTGGGGGCTGTCCTCAGGGTGGTGGTGTCGATGAACTTGTCCAAGGTGAGGTCACCGGCGCGTACCTCGCAGGCATCGCGGCCGTGGACCGACGCGAAGCTGGCGCTATCGGTTTCGGGTATCACACCAGACCGGTGGTCCACCTGCAGGCTCAGCGTGCTGACCGTCGGCGTATCGAACAGGGTGTGAACCGCGAGGTCGGCGTCGAGCGCCGTGTTGACCGCTGCGATCACCCGCATGGCCGAAATCGAGTCGCCACCGAGGTCGAAGAACGAGTCGTCGGCCCCGACTCGCTGCACCCCGAGCACTTGCCGGTAGATGTCGGCGATGACCTTCTCGGCCTTGGTGACGGGTGCGCGGTAGCGGTCGGCACCCTGGTATTCGGGAACGGGGAGGGCACGTTTGTCGAGTTTGCCGTTGACCGTCAACGGCAGCGTTTCGAGCACCACCAGCGCGGTCGGAATCATGTACGGCGGCAGCCGATCAGCCAGCTGCGAGCGCAGCTGCGCGGGATCGACGGTGCCGGCGGTCGATTCGGTGAGGTAGCCGACCAGGCGCTTGTCACCCGGCCTGTCCTCTCGTGCGATCACCACCGCCTGCTCGACACCGGCCAGTGCGGCGAGCGCGGCCTGGATCTCGCCGAGTTCGATCCGGTAACCGCGGATCTTGACCTGCTCGTCGGAGCGTCCCAGATACTGCAACTGCCCGTCCGCACCCCATCGCACGAGATCGCCGGTGCGGTACATGCGGGCCCCCGGTGCGCCGAACGGGCACGCCACGAACCGTGACCCGGTGAGGCTCGGCCGGCGGATGTATCCGACACCGACGCCGCGGCCGGCAACATACAATTCGCCGACGACGCCGGCCGGTACCGGCCGCAACCATCCGTCGAGCACGAACAACGCCGCACCGGGCACCGGCAAGCCGATCGGGACGATGTTCGATCCGGCCTCCGGAGCTTTCGTCAGCGGGGCACTTATGGTGGCGTACACCGTCGTCTCGGTCGGGCCGTAGCCGTTGACCATCACCCGGCCCGGCGCCCATCGATCGACCACCTCGGCCGGGCAGGCCTCGCCCGCCACCATCAGCGTCACCGATTCCAGACCCTGCGGGTCGAGCGCCGCCACGGCCGCCGGGGTTTGACTGAGCACGGTGACCTTTTCGGCGATCAGCAGCTCGTGCAGGTCGTGCGGCGATCCGGCGACGGACTCCGACACGACCACGAGCCGCCCACCGTGCAGCAAGGCGCCCCACATCTCCCACACCGAGTAGTCGAAGCCGTAGGAGTGACACTGTGTCCACACCTGACCGGACGCCGGTTCGAATCCGGCATCGAGCGAGTCGAAGAGTCGGGTGACGTTACGATGGGTGATCGCAACGCCTTTCGGCACACCGGTGGTTCCCGAGGTGTAGATCGTGTAGGCGACATCGTCGGGACCCGGCGCCGGCGGCGCAGTGTCCGGCCGGATGTCGGTGGCCGTGCGTGCGAGGTCGTCAATGTCGACGATCAACACATCGACGCCGTCGAACCGCGACCGCAGGTCTGCCGTGGTGATCACCGCCATCGGCGCGGTGTCGCCGAGCATGAACTCCAGCCGCGCTGTAGGGACTGCCGGATCGATCGGCAGATACGCCGCCCCGGTCTTGAGCACCGCCAGGATTGCCATGATCGCCCGAGCGGAACGAGAAACCATGAGCGCCACGGATTCCCCCGGGGCCGCGCCATACCCGGTCAGCAGATTCGCCAACCGGTTCGCCGCGGCGTCCAGCTCGCGGTAGCTCATCGACGTGTCCTCGAACGTCAGGGCCACCGCGTCGGGCGTTCGCGCGACCTGTTCGGCGAAGCGCTGCGGAATCGAGGCGGGCGCACGCCCCGGCTCAGTCAGTATCGCGCGGTGAGCCCAACCGTTGAGGCGCTGGTGTTCTGCCGGGTCGAGCACATCGATGGATGACAGCGGCCGGTCGGGTTCCGCGGTCATGGTGGCCAGCACCCGCTGGAACCGTTTGACCAGCGTGTCGATCGCGGCCGCGTCAAACGCTTCGGAGTCGAACTCCGCCCGCAGGCTCAGTTCGTGGCCGGGCAACGCGATAACCGACAGCGGATAGTGGTTGTACTCACGGTTGTTGAATTCGGTGATCGTCAACTCGTGGGCACCGCTGAAGGCGTCGGCGTCGAGCGGATAGTTCTCGTACAAGAAGAGCGTGTCGAACAGATGGTCGTGGCCGGTGACGTGATGGATGTCGTTGAGCGACAGGTGTTCGTGTTCGACGGTGTCGTTGTGGGCATTTTGCAACTGGTGCAACAGGTCTGCGACGGTGCAGCCCGCAGCGGCGCGAGCGCGCACCGGCACAGTGTTGATCAGCAGACCGACGATGTGCTCCGATCCGGCCAACTCCGCAGGGCGTCCGGAGACGGCGGTACCGAAGGCCACGTCGCGCTGGCCCGTCAGGACCATCAGCACCTGCGCCCAAGCCGCGTGCAACACCGTGTTGACGGTGGTTCGGCATGAACGGGCCAGTTCTCCAACCGCTTTGGTGATCTCGGCGGACAGTCGATACGTCTGGACCCGGCGTGGTCCGGATCGCGCCTGCGCAGCGATGAGGGTGGGTGTGGCGAACCCGTCGAACGTCCTGCGCCAGGCCGCCCTGGCATCGTCTCGGTCCCGACCGGCCAGCCACTCGACGAAGTTACGGTACGCCCAGACGTCAGGGAGTCGCTGCTCGAAGTAACCGGCGAAGATCTCTCGCAACAGGATCGGCAGTGACCAGCCGTCGATGACGATGTGGTGAAAGGTCATCGCGAACCGGTGCTGATTGCCCGCGGTCCGGATCAACGCCGCCCGGAAGGTGGGCCGCGTGGCGAGATCACACACCGCGGCCCGCTCGGCGACGCACAACTGCTCGACTTCCTGATCGGGATTCACATCGTCACCGCGCAGGTCCATATACCGCCACGCGAGTACCGGATCCGCGGGAATGATCTGGACCGGGGCGCCGAACTGAGTGCAGAACCGGGCCGCGAGGTTGGGGTGACGGGAGATGACTGTGTGCAAGGCATCGCGCAGCCGGTCCTGGTCAAGGATTCCGGTCACGGTGACTTCCAGCTGCACCGCATAGATGTCGCCGTCGGCGCCTCGCGTCGGTGCGATGGCGGAGTGGAAGAGCAATCCTTCCTGCACGGGCGTCAGGGGCAGGATGTCGGCGATGTGGTACTGCTGGGCCAGTTCGTCGATCTGACTCTGGCTCAACTGTGTTGGCGCGATGTCCGAGGGGGTCAGTCCACCACCGCCGGAGCGCACGTGCGTGCAGATCCCGCTGAGTGCCTCGAACCACAACAGGCTCAAGCGATGTACCTGGGCCTGGCTCAACGACGACGGCGCCCATGTCCAATTCGCCTGCAGCCGAAGACCACTGCGGGTACCCGTGTCCACGATTCCGGCGTTGAGCTCGAGGGTGTGCATCAATGGCATGGGTACTTCCGCGGCCGCGCTGACCAGCGACAGTGCGTCATGGTCGATACGCCACAATTCGTCGGAGAGCTCGCTCGCGCCGGCACCGAGCCGGCCGAGATAGTTGAATCCGATGGTGGGCTCTGGCCCGGACAGCGCCACTTCGGGGTTCAGATACCGCAGTAATCCGTATGTCAGGCCGTCTGGCTGGCTACGCAACTGCTCTTTGGCGGCCTTGATCGCCGCCCCCAGCGTGGCATCCCCGGATTTCACGTGCTCCCAAGGCAATTCACCCACCGTCAACGACACGGGGTATTTGGCGGTGAACCAGCCGACAGTACTCGACAGGTCGATATCGTCGCCGAGTGCTTCGTCGCGGCCATGACCCTCGATGTCGATTCCGACGGGGATTCCTCCGGTGCCGAGAAATTCCGCCACCGCGAGGCCGAACCCGATCAGCAGGACATCACCTACCCCCGCGCGGAAGGCGGCAGGCACATCACCGAGCAACTGCCGCGTGGTTTCGGCGTCGAGCGACACCGACAACCGGCCCGCGCGAGCGTAGGTGTCCTGCTCCGGTTGTACGGCCGGCAACGCGGGCGGTGTCGTGAGGATGTGCTGCCAGGCGTCTGCCTGGGCGACCACCTCTGAGCAGCGCGCATATTGGTCCAATACCGCCGACCAGCGGGCGAATGAGGTGCCGCCGGTGGGCAATTGCGCCGACTGACCGTTCCGGTGGTGTACCCACGTGAGATTCAAGTCTTCCAACAGAATTCGCCAGGACACCCCGTCGATTGCCAGGTGGTGGATCACCAACGCCAGCTGTCGGGTGTCGGCTACCCATAGCGCCGAGAGCATCCTGCCGGCGGCCGGATCGAGCCGTGACACGGCTTCACGCAGCGCCTCGTCGGACAACGTGTCGATGGTGTGAAGGCACGACCGCGCGTCAACCGTGCCTTTCTCCGGTACGGTCATGGACCAGTCGCTCATGTCTACCCGCAACCGCAGCGTGGCATGGCGATCCAGCAGGGCCTGTAGCAGTTGCGCCGCGTCGGCCTCGGTCACCACGGCCGGGGCGCGCAGAACGACCGTCTGGTTCATCTGCTCGACGGGGCCGTCGACGGTGTGCAGCCAGCGCATGATCGGTGTGGGCAACACTCGCCCGATGCCATCGTCGGACGAGTTCTCCCGATCACCGCCGACTGCTGCGGCCACCGACGCCAAGCGTGCCACGGTCTGCTCGACGAACACGTCCCGCGGACGCACCAGCACGCCCCGCGCGCGTGCACGTGCCACCACCTGCATCGACAGGATGCTGTCGCCACCCATGGCGAAGAACGAGTCGTCGACTCCGACGCGGTTGACACCTAAAACCTGTGCGTAGATGTCGGCGAGGATGGACTCGGTCTCGGTGACGGGCGCGCGGTATCGATCGACGCTGCGGTACTCCGGCGCAGGCAGGGCGCGCTTGTCGAGCTTGCCGTTGACCGTCAGGGGCAGTGATTCCAGCGCCACGACCGCAGCAGGGACCATGTATGCCGGAAGCAGCTTCGCCAAGGCGGTGCGCAACGCCGCCGGGTCCGCGGTGCCCGTGATGTAGCCGACCAGACGTTTGTCCCCCGGGCGGTCTTCGCGGGCGATCACCACGGCCTGCTCCACCCCGTCAGATGCGGCCAGCGCGGCCTGTATCTCGCCCAACTCGATTCGGTAGCCACGAATCTTGACCTGCTCGTCGGAGCGACCCAGGTAATGAAGCCGCCCATCGGTGTCCCACCGTACGAGGTCGCCGGTGCGATACATCCGTTGACCCGGTGACCCGAACGGGCACGCCACGAACCGGGACGCGGTCAACGCGGGGCGTCGTGCGTAGCCGACGGCGACGCCGGCGCCTGCTACGTACAGTTCGCCGACCACGCCCTCGGACGTCGGTCGCAAGAACTCGTCCAACACGAAGGCTGCGCCGTGCGGCACCGGTCGGCCGATCGGCGCCGAATCCGAATCCGGGGACAGCGGTGCGCTCATCGTCGCGTAGATGGTCGTCTCGGTCGGCCCGTAGGCGTTGACCATCACGCGCCCGCGTGCCCACCGCTTAACGAGATCTACCGGGCAGGCCTCGCCGGCCACCACCAGCGCTGTACCGTCCAGGCCTTCAGGTGACAACATCCCTGCCGCAGAGGGCGTTTGGCACAACACGGTGACTTTCTCGTCGACCAACAGCGCGTTGAGATCGTGCGGTGAGCCGGCCACGGACTCCGGCACCACGACCAACCGGCCGCCGTGCAGCAGGGCACCCCAGATCTCCCACACCGACACATCGAAGACCAGCGAATGCCATTGCGACCACACCTGTCCCGCGTCCGCGGGCAGTGCCGGATGTAGTTGCTCGAGCAGCTGCGTGACGTTCTCGTGGGTGACCGCGACAGCCTTCGGGACACCCGTCGTTCCCGACGTATAGGTCAGGTAGGCGATGTCACCGGGTACCGGTGTCGGCAGCCCGCCGCTGGGAGGCTGATTCACGGCGGGATCGGCGACGTCGATGATCGTGACGTCGATCCCGTGCAGTCGGCGACGCAGGTCGGCCGTCGTCAGCACGGCGACCGGCGCGGCGTCGGAGATCACGAACTCGAGTCGTGCATCGGGATGCGCCGGATCCATCGGCAGATACGCTGCGCCGCACTTGAGGACCCCCAGGATCGCCACGATCGCCTCGCCGGAACGGGGAAGCAGCAATGCCACCCGCTCACCCGGACCGCCGCCATGGGCAACCACCGCGCTCGCCAACCGGTCGGCGGCCTCGTCCAGCTCGCGATAGGTCCACGATTGCTCGCGGCACACCAGCGCCACTGCGTCGGGGTCGCGTGTCACCTGTGCTGCGAACAATGCCGGAATCGACGGTGCCGCAACCGCAGGTCGATGCAACTCCGCGCGATTGGCCCATTCGTCCAACACATCGCGTTCGTCGTCGTCAAGCAGATCGATCGACAGCAACCGCAGTGACGGGCCGCCAGTCACAATTCCCCATTAAGATTGGGCGACCCGAAAGAATGGGTGGAAATGACCACCAATACCCGTAGCAACTCGACCAGCTTTCTCTTCCGGTCGCGGAGAAAGGTCGTCGTCGGTATCGACAGGCAGACCCAGCTCGTGGCCGGCACCCTCCTGTGTCGATAAGGATAATGGCAGGACCAGGCCGATTTTACGGGTTCGGCAAATTTGGGGGCAGCAGCGGCCTCGACGCTGCTTGCGGTCGCGTCGACCGCAGCGCTGCACTACGCGACGACAAGTGTTGTGGCAAATGTCATTGATCGTGTGGGTGTTTGTCACCCACAGTGCCACCTCGATAGCTGTCAAGGTGGTCAGCAAAGAATCGAATTCAGCAGGCATCGTGATGGCCGGGGCTTCGTCATCCGAATTCCGAATATCGCAAGCGCTGCGTCAGCAACGCTGGCAAAAATTGTGCCGTTTACGGTATCTCGGGGTGGCGCTCGGAGCCCACGCCGCCGAATGGCCAGTTGTGCACGATTTTTCAAGATTTGCGTGACGCAACTGGCCGCTCGGCGCGGTGCTGCCTACAGATCGGGGATGGTCTGGCTGAGGTAGTTCTCCCAGGTCGCGAGTTGGCTCGCATCCATCAGCAGCGACTGGTACTCGGGGTCGGCGTTGAGGCTCTCCTGGACCTTGCCGTAGGTGGCCCAGTCAGCGACGGTCGAGAGCATGCCGATGGTGTTGGTGCCTTGGCCGCCGACCGTGGTGACCAGTCCGGTGACGTTTTCCGCACCGTGTTTACGGGCGAGCGTGGTGGCGCGCTTCAGCTGGCTCTGAATGACGTCCCAGGTCACACCGGGATTCGGATGGACGATTGTGGTCGCGACGATTGCCATGGTGGAAACCTCCGCTCGTGGGGATAGGACCCAACCAGTCTCGGGCGGGGCGCAGTGGCCGCATAGGGTAGGCACACACCCTAATTTTCTGACGGCAGGGAGGGCACGGCGAACCGTCGGTCGGCACATGGGCCTGCGCATCGATCGCCTTCGGTGCGCAAGCGTGCCGTGCTGTTCGCCGTCGCGACCGCGGTGGTACTCGCGGGATGCACCGAGCCGACGGGCACGGCGCCGCCTGCGACTTCCGTGCCGGCAGCATCGGCCGCGCCACCGAGAGCGGCACCCGCACCCGTACCGGCGCAGCCGCGGCTGGCCCCGGACCCGGTGAAGCTGGCCGATGATCTGGTCAGCGACGAACAGACGTTGCGGGACCACGCGGCGTCGGAGCCCGTGCTGGCGCAGGCGGCTCGGCGCCAGCAGGCCTCCTACCGGGCGATCGGCCGCCATCCCGAATGGGATCAGGTCACCCGCCCACGCATCCCGCCCGCATTCCTGCCGGTCTACGACCGCAACGTAGAGGCTCGCAGGCACCTGGACAGGTTGGTCTCGAGTGAAGTGAAGGCCACTGTTCCCGCGTGGCGCATCGACGCGCCCGCGCCTGCGGACGAACTACTGCGCTACTACCGCGAGGCGGATGCCGCCACGGGCGTCGGCTGGAACTATCTGGCGGCCATAAACCTCGTCGAGACCACGTTCGGCCGCATTGTCGGTCCGAGTTCAGCAGGCGCGCAGGGCCCCATGCAGTTTCTGCCGTCGACGTTCGCGGCGTACAGCGACGGCGGTGACATCCACGCGCCCCGCGACAGCATCATGGCCGCCGGGCGCAAGCTGGCCGCCAACGGGTTTGCGCACAACCGGGACGACGCGATCTACGCGTACAACCATTCGAACGACTACGTGCGGGCAGTGACGAATTATGCCGACGTCCTCGCCGCAGATCCCGCAGCATTCACCGGCTACTACCGGTGGGAAATCTACTACCGCACGACTGCCGGCGACGTTCTATTGCCGGTCGGCTACCGCGCGACCGCGCCGATCGCTGTCGCCGATTACCTTGCGGCGCACCCTCAGTGAAGGGGCACGCTCTGCTGGAAGGTGAACACGTTGTGGGGTCGTAGGTGGCCTTGACCTGCCGTAGTCGCTCGACGTTCGGGCCGTAGTATTCGCGTTCCCAATCGGCGGCCTGGGCGTTGGGCACGTTGACATAGCCGGCCGTACCGTACGGGCGCAGTGCTCGCCAGAAGTCGTTCGCCCATCCCAGCGCCTTCGCGTCGAGTGCCCGATCGTCCCATGCCGCGCCTGGCTCGCAGTAGAACAGCGCGTCGCGGTGCGGAAATGCCGAGCCGCCCGGCGGCTCGTGGCGCACTGCGCCACCGAAGCTCGACACGAAGAAGTTGCTCTCCGGGGTCGGGCAGTTGGCGAGGTAGTGCAGGACGGTGTCGATCGCCTCGTCGGGGAACGGCTCAGTGATGAACTGAGACTGGAACTTCCAATACGGTAGATCCGGTCCACGGTCGGCGTCGGCGTAGAAGTCCGGCCACGATCCTTCCCGGAAGTCCGCTTCGGGATCACCGACCGCGAGCACCGACGCCAGCCCGGCCTCGGCCTCGGCGCGGGTGCCGCCGTGCATCACCGCCGTCATCTCGAAGTGGGTGGCGTCGGCTTCCACGGCGCTGGACAGCCGCTCGTCGGCGAAGGGTGCGTCGCGTTGCCAGACGCGTAGCACTTCACCCAGGTCGCCGTGTCCGTCCCACCTGGCGATCACGAACTGGACATCGTGCAGCCTGGCCAGTTTGAGCGTGTAGGCGGTCGTGATGCCGAAGTTGCCGCCCCCGCCGCCGCGGCATGCCCACAGCAGATCAGCATGCATATTCTGGTTGACCTCAATGAGTTTCGCCGACTCGGCTTCGTCGGCGACCACGATCTCGGCGGCGAGCAGCGCGTCACACGCCATGCCGAGTTGGCGGGTCAGCAAGCCGAATCCGCCGCCGAGTATCACGCCGCCGAGCCCGACGGTGCCTTCGGCACCGGTGGACATGACGTAGCCGCGCGCGCCAAGGGTTGCCACGGCCTCACGCTGGATCAGACCGGTGCCGACCCTGACCGTGCCTGCGGCCTCGTCGAATTCGGCGCTTTTCATGCGACTGACGTCGATGACCACGCCGCCGTCGATCGCCGACCATCCTTCGATGCAGTGGCCACCACTGCGCGCGCGGAACGCGACACCTTGGCGCCGAGCCCATTTGACGGCATTGAGGACGTCTTGCGCGTCGTTGCAATACACGATCGCGGCGGGATAGTGCGAGTAGAGCTTGTTCCAGCCGAGACGGGCTTTTTCGTAGCCGTCATCTCCTGGTCGGACGACCTCGCCGGTCAGCTCAACGGCTGTGGCAGTCATTGGATCACCTTTCTGTCAGTGCTTGAAGACATCGACTTTGCCCGGCTCGGTCTCGAGCACGATGCGGTTGAATTTCCACAACTTCAGGAAGTAGAGCCCGCCCAGCAGAGTCAGGCCGAGCACGATGGCGATCGGGACGTGCGCCGACGTAGGCGTGACCATGATGAACACCGCGATGGCCGACCAGATCAGCGCACTGATCGCGACGGGCATCTCATAGCGGCCGAGGTCGAATGCGCCTTCCACCCGGTCGAGCCGCTTGCGTACGGACAGGTACAGGATGATGGTCGCGCCATAGAGGCTCGGGCCGATGATCGTGCCGGTGGTGATCAACTCCAGCAGCGAGTCACCGGGCAGCGCGAGCATCAGGATGATGCCCAGGACGACGATCAGGACCGTGGCCGGGATCGGGGTGTGCGTGCGGGCGTCGACGCGCCGCATGACCTTGTGCCCGGGGAACCGGGAGTCGCGCGCCATCGCGTAGACGATGCGGGATGCGGTGGCCATGGTGACCATACCGGCGCCGAAGAACGCGAACACGATGGCGACCAACAACAGCTTCTCCATGACGGTGCCGAGCTGGTCGTGCATGATCACCACGACCGGCGAGTCGCTGGCGCTTATCCGCGGCATGTCATCGATGGCCACGGTGAGTGCGATGAGGAAGAGCAAGCCCAGAACCGCTGCTGCGATAACGGAACCTACGACGGCCTTGGGTACGCTGCGGTACGGGTCTTTGGCTTCCTCGGCCAGGTTGGCCGCGGCATCGAATCCGACGAGGGTGGTCAGGCCGAGCACCGTGGCGAGCATCAGACCGCCGCCGATGGCGAAGTAGTTGGGGGCGCCCTCGGTGATGCCTCGGGAGGTCAGGTTGCTGATGGAGCCCTTGCCCGAGACGGCGACAGCGACGAAGAGCGCGATCACGAGTACGACGACCAGTGCCAGCTCCAAACCGACTGCGCTGGTGTTGATCATGGCGACGAGGTGCGTCGACCCGATGGCGATCGCGGCTTGGATGATCAGCATCACCACGGTGATGATGCGTGCGGTCCGCTCGTCCGAGGCCATGCCCAGCATGGGCATCAGGGCATCCTTGGCGAGCGCATTGTCGATGGCCACCACACCCGCGGTGAGGGTGCAGAAGTTGAACCAACCGAACCACCAGCCGACCTTCGGATTCGCCAGCCGCGAACCCCATTGGTACGACGAGCCGCTCAGCGGGATCCGGGCGGCGAACTGGGCGATCACCAATGCTACGAGCGTCTGGCCGATCGCCACGATCACCCAGAGCCAGATCCCGACCGGCCCGGCATTCTGCAACACGTCGTCGTAGGTGCCGAAGACGCCGACCGCGACGGAGATGAACGCGAACGAGATCGCGAAAACCTGGAAGGTGCCGAGACTTCGTTTCAGTTGCGGCTCGTAGCCGCAGTCCTCACAGAATTCGTCGGCGGCTTCTGCGCCGTGGGGCAACTCACGATGGGCTTCGTCTGGAAGGTCGGTGGAATGGGACATTTCGGTCAGCCTCCTTGTGGCCGGTACCGGTTGCGGGCGACAAGCGTCGCGCGCAGGTCTGCGATCAACGGATCGAGGAAGCGGCTCTTGAATTCGTCGTCGGTGACCGAACGGGCGCTGACGTACATGAAAGTCAGCGCAATGAGCAGCAGAGTCATGTGGATCAGCGCCTGGGGCACCGGGATGGTCATGCCCAGGATGGTTCCGTCGGGAGATCCGTTGGCGGTCCAACGGGCCAGCACGGCGGGGCTGAGCAGCACGAGCCCCAACGCGAAATAGATGGCGGCAGTACAGATCGCGACCATCATCAGATGGGTGATCTGTGCGGCAGCCAGCAGCAGCACGACGTTGAAGCGCTCGGAGCGAGTGAGTGATCTGGTGGTCGGGCGATCGGCCATGGTGGCAAATGGGGTTCCGGTCAACCGGCCCGCATCGTCGTCGGTGAGACTCACGCCGGTCAGGGTCGGGCGGATCCGAGCGACTGTCCCGGACACGATGAAAGCGACCGTGACGGTGAGCAGGATCAACACGGCGAGCCACAGTCGGGACCTGCTGATCACCGAAGCCATGAGCCACACGTAGGTGTTGAAATAGAACACCACCGTCAACAGCAGCACGGGCAGTGCGCGGACGAAAAGTGCACCCATCGCGGCGATCTGGTTCATGGTCAACTGCATCGCCCAGGCCAGGACAGCACCCGCGCCGCTGGCCGTCAACGCGAGGATCACCAGCACCACGGCGGCCGCGCTGAGAAGGTGCGAAGACCCGCCCTGGATGACCGCGGATGTTGCGGCGACGGCCATCGCGGCTATCGCAACAATGGTCTGGGCGCGCCGACTCTGCAGCGAGGACACCCGGCGGCCGACGACAGCGGCCACCGGGACGGCGAGCACGATCACTGTCAGCACAATCCGTTCCACCGGGGATGGCGCGCCATCGATGTAGATCTCACTGGTCCCGATGAGGAAGTACACGATCAGCAGAGCGACCATGACCGTCGCATATGAGGCCAGGGCGGGTGCTGATCTCGGCACCACGTGGCTCCAGCGTGCGCGTGGCGTGAGCACAGCGGGCATCCCGCGCGAAAGGAACCAGCGCTCGGCCGCGTCGCGATCGTGCTTGTCGTCCGGTGCGATCTTTCGAAAGGTCTTGCGCCCCATTTTGGTTGCGACATCAGAACTCATCGGGATCACCCGGTTCGGCGTCCAGCACGTCGCGATTGAAGATGAACATCTGGATGAAGTACAGGCCGCCGACGAGGATCAGGCCGGTCACGATCAGATCAGGCACCAGGGCCGCGCGAGGGGACACCAGCGTCAGCAGGGCGAAAAAGACCCAGACGAGCGCCGCGACCGCCACGGGCAACTCGAAGCGTCCGAGGCTGAATGCACCCGCCTTGCGGCCGAGCCGTTTTCGCACCGACAGGTACAGCACGGTGATCGAACCGTAGATGAGTGCGGGCAGGATGGTCGACCCGATGATCAGTTGCAGCAGTGCGGCGCCCGGCAACGCGACCATCAGGATGGCCCCGACGACGAGCACGAGCACGGTGGCGGCGATGGGCGTTCGCGTGTGCCGGTTGACGCGCCGGATCACGGTGTGGGCGGGGAACCGCGCGTCGCGCGCCATGGCGAACGCCAGGCGAGAACATGAGGCCAGCATCACCATGCCGGCACTGAACATCGCAAAGCCGATCCCCGCCAAAAGGATTCGCTGCATGACCGGCCCCAGTTGATCATCGATGATCGTGGCCACCGGTGATGCGCTGTTGCTCACCTGGGAAATGTCGGTGATGGCGATGGTGAGGATGATGACGAATACGAGCCCCAGCACCGCCGACACCACCACCGACGCGACGATCGCGAACGGCACGGTGCGGAACGGGTCTTTGGCCTCCTCGGCCAGATTGGCTGCGGAGTCGAAGCCCACCAGCGTGGTGATGCCCATGATCATCCCGGCCATCAGGCCGCCACCCATGGCGAAATAGCCTGGTGCGTCGGCGGTGATGCCACGTGAGACGAGGTTGCCCACGGTGCCGCTGCCGGTGGCCGCGGCTGTCCCCAGTCCGATCACCAGCACGGCGAGCACCGCGATCTCAAGCCCGACAGCTCCAGAGCTGACCACGCCGAGCAAACGGGTCGACGCGAAGACGAGCACCGTCTGGACGAGCAGCAGACCCAACGTGATCAACCGTGCGGCGTTCTCGTCGGGCGTCATACCGAACAGCGGCATGAGCGCCTGACTCGCCAGCGCATTGTCCATCGCGACCACGCCGATGGTCAGGAACCAGAACGTGAGCCACCCGAACCACCATCCGATCTTCGGGTTTGCCAGCCGCGAGGCCCACTGATACGCCGACCCGCTGAGCGCGATGCGGGCGGCGAACTGGGCGACGACCAGCGCGACCAGCGTCTGTCCGAGCGCGGCGAGGACCCACAGCCAAATCCCCACGGGCCCGGCAGTCTGGAGCACCGCGCCGTAGGTTGCGAAGATGCCGACCGCCACAGAGATGAACGCGAAGGAGATCGCAAACGTCTGGTACGCGCCGAGGGTTCGTTTCAGTTCCGGTGCATAGCCAGAGTGTCGGACCTCGTCATCGGCCGACCGGGCCTCGGCAACGCGCTCAGCCGTCATTGCGACACCTGGCTTCCTCGAAGGGCTAGGTGCACATTAGGCGTGGCGGTGGCGCGACGGCAGCAAATTGACGTCACAGATAGCTGGCATTTGCCTGTGCAACGGACCACGTCTACGGCTCCGTCCGCATGCACTGGCTAACAGGCGAATCCGGTACCGCCCGCGGTTTCAACAGCAGCCAAACCGATGCCGCCGAAGCCAGCAGGAGTGCCGCACCGACACCCGCGGCGGTCGCCAGCCCGTCGGTGAACGCGGCTTGCGCGGCGGTCAGCAAGGTGTGTGCCGGGCCTTGCGGCAGGGTTTCGGCCGCGAGCCGCGCAGCGGCCAGCGAGTCCCTGGCGTGGACAGCCACGCCGTCGAGGGAGCCAGGCGGTATGGTCAGTCCGCGGTACACGTCGGCGACGATCGAGCCGAGGACCGCGATACCGAGCGCCATCCCCAATTCGCACGCGGTTTCCGAGATTCCGGCCGCGGCGCCGGTGCGCTCGGCGGGTACGACGGCCAGCAGCACATCGTTCGACACGGTGTATGCCAGCCCGACTCCGACGCCGACGACCAGCAGCGCGACCCCGAGTTGGGGATACGTGGTCGACGGCGTGATCGATGTCAGCGACGCGAGCGCCGCGCCGATCAGCGCCAGCCCGGCCGTGAGGATCGTGCGTGGCGACCAGAACCGCACGGCGAGCCCGGCCAGCACACCGAACACCGTCGCAGCCAGCGCGGCGGGCAGCTCGGCGAGTCCTGCGGCGAGCGGGCTGTACCCGTCGACGAGCTGGAAGAACTGCGACAGGAAGAACGTCACGCCGGAAAGCCCCAGCACCGAAAGCAGATTCGCGACGACGACACCGGAGAACGCGCGATCGCAGAACATTCGGATGTCGATCAGCGGCACGGGGAGGCTGAGTTGGCGCCGGGCGAACCGTGCCAGCGCGACGGCGCCGACCCCGGCTGCCAGCGCAACGTCGATGCGCAGCCCGTTGGCGACACCTTCCTTCAGCGCGTACACCAGGCCGAGCACACCGATCAGGGACAGTGCGACGCTGCGTAGGTCCCACGGCCCGGGACCGGGATTACGGTGTTCGGGCAGCAATACGGAGCCGGCGGCGACGACGATGACGATCGCCGGCACGTTGATCAAAAAGACCGAGCCCCACCAGAAGTGCTCCAAGAGAAGCCCCGCGATCACCGGGCCGAGCGCGGTGCCCGCGGAGAACACCGACGCCCAGATGCCGATGGCCACGCCGCGTTCGCGCGGTTCGGGGAAGAGTCCGCGGATCAACGCCAATGTCGACGGCGCCAGCGTCGCGCCCGCGACGCCCAGCAGTGCCCGTGCCCCGATCAACAGTTCGGCGCTCGGCGCGTATGCCGTCGCGGCCGATGCGAAGCTGAAAGCTGTTGCACCGCACAGGAGAAGCTTCTTGTGGCCGATCCGGTCGCCGAGGCTGCCCATCGTGACGAGCAGGGCGGCCAAGACGAACGAGAAGATGTCACCGATCCACAGCACCTGCGTCGCTGTCGCTCCGAGGCTCTTGCTGATGAAGGGGGTCGCCACAGCCAGCACCGTGCCGTCGATGCCGATCAGCAGAATTCCGAGGCTCGGCACGGCCAGGGCCAGCCAACGGCGCGTCATAGTGCACCTACCTTGTGCGATCGGTCCGGATCAACCGGTTGACCACAAAGTTATGGGCGGAGCCAGGGGCGCCGAATCGGGCAAAACCTGCGTTTCTCGACGGCGCTATGGGTCAAATGATGTAGATGCCGGCCGTCGGGGCGTGCGTGTGCCGAGGGGCCCGACCGCGGAAACTGGCTGACCGCGCCGAGACTGACACCAGGGACACCTGCACCGCGGATTTTGTCCCCGGTGTCAGTCTCGGTGATGAGCACGCCGGAGCAACCATCGCTCAGGCCGTGGGCAGCACCTTGTTTTCATGCGCCCACGCCGCCGCGGCGGTCCGTGATGAGACGCCGAGCTTGACGTAGATGTTCGCGAGGTGCCGGCCGACGGTCTTCTCGCTGATGAACAACTGTTTGGCGACTTCACGATTGGACGCACCGGCCGCGATGCGGGCGAGCACCTCGACTTCGCGTTTGGTGAGACCGCCCGGTGCCTCGGTGCTGGCTGCCCGGTTCGGTTCGGCGCCGAGCTGTTGATAGATCGATTCGGCGCTGGCCGTGTCCGATTCGGCACCGGTGGCGTCACCGCACGCGCGGCGGGCTTGCGCCATCACGTCGTACACCTGAGCCATCTCATACCGGCACTGGGTGTTCCGATACCGCCGCAATGCGTCTTGCAGGATGGGTAACGCCTCGGTCTCGCGGCCCTGTTTGACCAGCACCTCGCCACGGGCCTGCAGTGCCCATGCCCGGAAGCCGGGGGAGTCGAACTTCTCGGCGGCGGCCTCCAGTTCGGCGCAGTAGTGTTCCGCCTCGTCGATACGGTCGCGGGCCAGCGCGATTTCGACGGCCGCGGGCAGCAGCCGGACACAGTTGATGGGGTCGTGCTCGGAGTCGATCCCGATTCTCAAGTCGCTTGCGGCAGCGGCGGTCTCGCCGAGGTGGCACCGCAGCAGCGCCTCGCCGGGCTGGGGCTCGCGGCCCAGTTCCCTGGCCCGGGTGAAGGCGGTGCGGGCACCGTCGATGTTGCCCTGCCTGCGCCGGATCTCGCCGAGTTCGTAGTAGCCCTTGCCCGCCGTCGCCGGGAAGTCGCCCATCGCGGCCAGAGCGTTCACCAGCCGCTCCTCGACCTGCCGGTAATCCTTTGTGGCGCTGTGCAGATCCATCTTGTGGAACTCGCACGTCGTGCCGTACCAGGACGCCGAGACCTGCGGCCCGGTGCGCCACTGCTCCATGGCTTCGAACCAGGTCTTCATGCGGCCCAGATCCGCGAGCCGATGGCACTCGTAGATCACCGCGCAATAGATGTCCCCGGCCCAGTCCACCGGAACCTGATCGGCCAGCACCGGCATCATCGCCTCGTCCAGCTGCGCGAAGGCCTCGCTGGTGCGGGCGAAGGGAATCTTCGAGACCCCGCTGGCGGTCGAACACAGCGCGTTGAACCCGGGTAAGTTGAGGCGCTCGGTCACTTGATGGAGCTCGTCGGCGAGCTGGGCGGCGACCTCGTTGCGTCCTTCGTCGATGGCGACCAGGGAATCCACGTAGAGCACGTACGCGAGGATCTGATCGTCAGGTTCCTTGTCCTGCAGCCGACGTGCACGGTTGAGCCAGACGCGGGCGATGGTGAGGTCGCCGCCGTTGAACCACTGCAGGGCCACCTCGACGGCCTTCATCGCCGCGTTGTGCGTTTCCCCGGCCGAGATCAGCCGGTTGAACGCGTGCTCGGAGAGTTGCATGGAGCGCCTGCCGTGGCCCAGCCGCCACGCCGCCATGCCGTACGCGGATAGGTCGTCGGTGGTCAGGTCGTGTTCCTGGCTGCGGCCGAACAAGTCGTAGGCTGCGCGCCAATCGCCGCGCGTGTACGCATCGCGCGCGGCGAGGAGTTCGGTTCCGTCTGCTGCCATGTCGATCGGCATAACGGTAGCCCCGGGGCAGCCGCTGTGTTCCTCGAATGCGCGGGACTTCTGCGTGCGTCTACATCATTTGCACCATCGGCTCGCCAGGCAAACACAGCTTTCGCCCGAAGCTCGGGGTGTGGCGCCCGCCATAGCTTATTGATCACCCGGTGAGACCCCGGACCACTCCACGAAAGGCCACGGACGCCATGAACATCACCTCCGGAGCGACGAAGTGACGACCCTCCTGGACAAGCCGGCAGCCACCACCGCCGCAACGGCCAAGGACTTCTGCGAAGAGTCCGGTTACAAGTCCGAGCTGAAACGCTCGCTCAGTTCCTTCCAGATGTTCGCGATCTCGTTCGCGTCGGTGTCCGTGGTGATCGGTATCTTCGCCACCTACAGCCAGGTCCTGAAGAACTCGGGCCCGCTGGGCATCTGGCTCTTCCCGATCGTCGCGGTGGGGCAGATCCTGGTGGCCCTGGTGTTCGCGCAGTTCGCGGCGCGGATCCCGCTCAGCGGCTCGTCTTACCAGTGGGCGTCGCGGTTGGCCAACCCGAAGATCGGGTGGATCTTCGGCTGGATCGCGGCGTGGAACATCGGGCTGAGCCCGGTCGCAATCGACAACGCGCTGGCGACCCAATGTCTGATGCCGCTGTTCAACATGGCGCCGAGCGAGACCACCGGGCGCGTCCTCACGGTGGTACTGCTGTTGATCCAAGCCGTCATCGTGATCTACTCGACCCGCATCGTGGGCTGGACCAACTCGCTGGCCGTCGGTGTCGAACTGGCGATCGTCGTGGTGCTGGGCATCGCCCTGTTCGCCGCGGTCATGCTCACGGGCCACGGCTCGACCGAGAACCTCTTCTCGCAGGGCATCGCCGCAGGGTCGACGAACTACTTCGCCATCGGCGGCGGATTGATGGCAGCCATGATCATGGGCCTCTCGACGCTGGTCGGCTTCGAGGCCTCGGCGAACATGGCTGAGGAGGCCAAGGACGCGCACCGCACCGTTCCCCGGGCGATCGTCGGATCTGTTGTCGCCGCCGCCATCCTGGGAATGTTCCTCATCGTCGCACTGACCGTGGCCATCCGGGACATGGGCGCCGCCTCCAACAGCGCGTCGCCGGTCGCCGAGATCATGAACCAGCAGTTCGGTCCCGCTCTGGAACGGCCGCTGCTGCTGGTGATCGCGATCGCGTTCTTCGGCGCCGCGCTCGTCACCATCGCCGGGACCTCCCGCATCGTCTTCGCGATGGCCCGCGATGAGCGCTTCCCCGCACACCGGATGTTCAGCCGGGTCAATCCGCACACCCGCACCCCGATCCCGGCCACGCTGCTGGTGCTGGCCCTGGGTGTGGTGGTGATGCTGGTCATGCCGGGCGGAGCCCTGATCCAACTCATCACGGCAGGTGCGATCTTCAACAACATCCCCTACGCCCTGACCATCGTTCTCTACCTGGTGGTGCGCAAGAAGCTGGGACGCAAGGCAGGCGCTTTCAGCCTGGGGCGCTTCGAGGTTCCGGTCGCGGTGGTCGCGCTGGCCTGGGTCTTCATCGCGATCTTCGTGGTGAGCGTTTCCGAGGCGACGGTGACGACCTTCCTGATCGTGGGCGGCCTGGTTCTCTCCGGCGCGGTGTACCTGGGCTACCTGTTGAAGTGCCGGCGGGAGGTTCTTGAGCGCGAGCCCGGAGTCCAGCAGTTCTGAAGTCCCGCTCGACCCGTCGTCCCCTTTGGTCCCCCGGACCAAGGGGGACGACTTTGTGTGAGGCAACCACCCACACAACGCGTTTACAGGCGCTACCGTGCGATTCATCCGGCTATGAGGAGAAGACGAGTGGACGGTGAGGTGGAGCGTCGGCAGACGCGCACACTCGATGAGTCGCTGCTCGTCGATCTCGATGAGCCGGACCGCCCGATCGTCGACTTCTTGCGAGCCACACCTGGGCGGATCGCGGTGATGGCCGTGGTCCTGGTGGCGGTCATACTCGCCGTGGGGGTGGCGTCGTCGGCCACTGTGTCCAGCCGACAACAACAACTGGGCAGCTTGGGGTCACACACCGAACCGCTCTCCGATGCAGCGCAGCGGATCTACAGCGCCTTGTCATCGGCCAACACCACTGCGGCGACCGCGTTCCTGGCCGGCGGTGTCGAGCCCCGCGAGATCCGGGACCGCTACGACGCAGACATCGGACAGGCTTCCGCCGGCCTGGTGACCGCGTCGAACGGCGTGGCGGCCAACGACACTCACTCGTTGACGCTGCTGACCGACCTGTCCAATCAGTTGGCGCTGTACACGGGAATGATGGCGACGGCTCGTGCGAGCAACCGTGACGGCCTCCCGATCGGCGTCGCGTATCTCAGCGGAGCGTCCACGCTGATGCAGGAGTCCATGTTGCCGGATGCCGATCGGTTGTACCGAAGCCAGATCGACGCGGTCACCGCGTCGCAGCGGTCGGCGGCGCCGGCGTATGCAGTGATCGCCGCTGCCGCGGTGGTTGTTGGGCTGTTGATCGTCGCGCAAATCTTTCTCGCCAGGCACAGCCATCGGCGGCTCAACCCAGGGCTGGCAGTGGCGTCGATTTTGATGGCGGTACTCACGGTGTGGCTGACCGCCGCCGGACTGGTGTCGGCGCACGCCGCGAACAGTGCGCGCACTCAGGGAGGCGAACCGCTCGGCGTCGCCGTGGCCGCCCGGATACTCGTGCAACAGGCCCGCGCGGACGAGATCCTCGGACTGCTCAAGCGGGGCTCCGACACCATGTCCGACATGAGATTCGACGAGCGGACCGCGCAGGTCGGATGGCTGTTGGACAAGCACCAGGTTGACGGGGCAGCCGATGCTCTGCACGGCTGGATCAGCTCCCACAACGAGATCCGGAACAAGCTGGTCGGCGGCGACTATCCGGGGGCAGTGGCAATCGCGAGAGACGGCGGGCTGCAACACTCGACGGCCCAGTTCGCCCGGCTGGATCAGGCTTTGGGGGATGACATCGCGCGATTGCGGCAACGCCAGCGTGACGGCATCACCCGTGCATACATTGCGTTGAGCGCACTTCCTGCTGGTGCCGCGGCCATCAGCGTGCTGGCGGCACTCGCGGTTGCCGCTGGTGTCGCACCGAGACTGAACGAGTACCACTGATGCGGCCCCGCACCGGGCTTCTCGTCCTCGCAGCGACACTGCTGACGGGATGCGCCACGGTGCAGCCGCTCGTCCAGGTACCGGCCTCGCTCACGACCATGCCGTTGCCGAGCGGTGCCGAGGTCGCACCGTCGGTTTCCGGTGCGTCGGTTGAAAGTTGTGATGCCACAGCCAGTCTGCGCCCGTCGACCGCGCCCGCACCCACGGTGGAGGCGATCCGCCGCCGCGGCTGGGTGATCGTCGGAATAGACCAGAACACCAATCCACTGAGCTTCCGTGACCCTGTGACCGGCGAACTGCGGGGCTTTCTCGTCGACCTCTCCCACGAAGTCGCCCGGGACCTGGTCGGTGATCCGAACAAGGTGGACTTCCGGCTGCTGACCGAACCGGAGCGGATGCCCGCGGTGCAGAACAACACCGTCGACATCCTGACCAAGGCGACCTCCATCACGTGCCCCCGCGCCGAACAGATCGCGTTCTCGACGGTGTACTTCGAAGGACACCAAAGGCTGCTGGTGCCACGGGGTTCGCCGGTGCGCGGGCCGGCCGATCTGGCAGGCAAGCGGGTGTGCTCCGGGCTGGCGACGACGTCCATCGCCACGGTCGCCCGGGTTGCTCCGGCGGCAACCATCGTGGGCGTGCAGAACTTCGACGACTGCCTGGTGGCACTTCAGCAGGGTCAGGTGGATGCGGCAAGCACCGACGATTCGCTTCTGGTCGGCATGGCCGGTCAGGATCCCAATCTGGAGATCGTCGGGCCCGCCCTGGAGAACGAACCCTACGGCATCGGGGTCAACAAGTCCGAGGAGGATCTGGTACGCGCGGTCAACGCCAGCCTGGAACGCATTCGGCGGGACGGGACATGGGAAGCGCTGTACCACAAGTGGTTCAGTATGCTCGGCCCGGCCAGTCCACCCGAACCGAAGTACCGGGACTGACATGGCCTGCCAAGAGGGTATGCGCGCCGTCACCAGACTTGTCGTCCTGGCTGCGACAGCGGTGACGGGATGTTCCACAGTGCAGCCGCTTGTCGAGGTGCCTGCCTCGCTCACGACCCTGCCGCTGCCCAGTGGCGCTGCCGTGGCATCGCGGGTGCCCGGCGTACCCGTCGAGAGTTGCGATGCCACAGCGAGTTTGCGCCCATCAACGGAGGGCGGGCCGACCGTTGAGGCGATCAGGCAGCGCGGCAGGCTGATCGTGGGCATCGATCAGAGCACCAACCTGTTGAGCTTTCGCGATCCGGCGTCGGGCCACCTGCAGGGATTCGACGTCGACATCGCGCGCGAGGTGGCCCGTGACCTGACCGGTGACTCCGCCAAGGTGGAGTTCCGCTTGCTCACGTCGATCGAGCGGATCAGCAACCTGCAGAACGGGACCGTCGACATCGTCGTCAAGGCAATGACGATCACGTGCGCCCGCGCCGAGCAGATCGCGTTCTCCACAGAGTATTTCGATGCGCACCAGCGACTACTCGTACCGAAGGATTCGCCGATACAGGGGCCGGGTGATCTCGCGGGGAAACGGGTGTGCTCGCAGGTCGACACCACATCGTTGGCCACTGCCGCCCGGGTGGCGCCCGCGGCAACCTTGCTCGGCGTTCAGAACTGGGATGATTGCCTGGTGGCGATTCAGCAGGGGCAGACAGACGCAGTCACCACCGATGACTCGATCCTGGCAGGCATGGCCGTCCAGGATCCCAACCTGCACCTGGTCGGGCCCAGTTTGGAGAACGAACCCTACGGCATCGGGGTGAACAAATCCCGCGAGGACCTGGTCAGGGCGGTCAACGCCAGCCTCGACCGGATTCGGCGGGACGGGACATGGGAGGCGCTGTACCGCAAGTGGTTCAACGTTCTCGGTGTTGCGCCGAGTCCGCCGGAGCCGAGGTACCGGGATTGAGCATGGCAGAAGAAGAGGGAACGCGAGCCGTCCTGGTGACCGAATCGGCACCGGTCAAGGTCGAGGCCACCCGGCCCCGGCTGCGCACCGGGCGGCGGCGGATCGGTGAGGGCCTCGTCGAGATCCCGATCCGGGAGGACATCGAGCCTACGAGCGCGATCCTCACCAATCCCGTTGTCTCCGAGTCGAAAAGGGTATGCGGCAACTGCGGGCGGCCGGTCGGGCGGGGAAGCGCCGGTAAGCCCGGGCCGGCCGACGGCGTATGCCCGCACTGCGGCACGTTGTTCTCGTTCTCGCCGCACCTGGAGACCGGGGAGCTGGTGGCGGGACAGTACGAGGTCCAGGGCTGTATCGCTCACGGCGGAGTCGGCTGGATCTATCTGGCGGTGGACCGCAACGTCAGCGATCGCTGGGTGGTGCTCAAAGGTCTGCTTCAGCCCGGAGGACAGCAGGCGCAGGCGATCGCCGTCGCCGAACGTCAGTTTCTCGCGATGGTGAACCACCCCGGCATCGTCAAGATCTACAACTTCGTCGAACATCCCGGATTCGACGGGCGCCCAGTCGGTTACATCGTGATGGAGTACATCGGCGGAACCACGCTCGAAGCCGTCCTGGCCAAGCAACGCGCCGCCGGCACGGGCGAGCATGAGCTTCCGCGCACGCAAAAAGCAGATCAACAGATGATGCCCGTCGAACAGGCGCTCGGTTACCTGCTCGACGTCATGCCCGCGTTGTCCTACCTGCACTCGCTCGGGTTGGTGTACAACGACCTCAAACCCGAGAACATCATGCTCACCGAAGACAACATCGAACTGATCGACATGGGTGCGGTGTCGGGCATCGGTGACTTCGGATACATCTACGGCACCAAGGGCTTTCAGGCACCCGAGATCGTGCGGACCGGACCGACCATCGCCACGGACGTCTACACCGTGGGTCGCACGCTGGCCAAGCTCACGGTCGATCTGCCCAACGACCGCTATGCCGAGACGTTGCCCGACCGTGACGAGGTGCCGCTGTTCGAACGGTATGAATCGTTCTACCGGCTGCTGGTCCGTGCCACCAATCCTCGTCCCATGCAACGGTTTTCGTCGGTGGACGAAATGGCCGACCAGTGCAAGGGGGTGCTGCACGAGATCCTCGCCGAACAGACGGGCTCGCCGTGTCCGCGGGTCTCGACGCTGTTCAGCGTGCCCCGCTCCACGTGCGGTGCCGACCTGGCGTTGCAGGGCACCGACGTGTTCGTCGACGGCCGCCGACGCAATGTCCGGCTCAACGCAGCCGATGTCGCCCGCGCCCTGCCGAGCCCGATACCCGTCGAGGATCCGGACGACGAATGGCGTGAGGACTGGGAGGACGGGATTTCCGGGCTCCAGGGTGGCGATCTCGCTACGGCCCTGGCGTGTTTCGAACGAGTGGTGGGCCTCCTGCCCGGAGAAGCCGCCCCCAAGCTCGCCGCGGCAGCGACCGCGGAGCTGCTGCTGGATACTCCCGACACGCCGGACACCGAACGATTGCGGCAGATGGCGCAGCGGTACTACCGGACGTTGTGGCGCACCGACTCGTCGATGGTGAACGCAGCGTTCGGACTGGCACGCCTGCTGGCCGGCCGTGGCGATCGGGCCGGCGCGATCGAGGTGCTCGACCAGGTTCCGTTGACATCGCGCCACTACGGGGAGGCTCAACTCACCTCGGTGGTGATCCTGTTCGACGGGCTCCCCGGCGATGAGATCACCGAGGCGGACCTGCGCGACGCGGCTCGTCGGCTGGGTCGGTTGTCCGAAACCGAGCCGCGCGCCCTGCAGATCCGCGCGTTCGTCCTCGGCATCGCGCTGGACTGGGTGCGGTCGGGTGCCGTCGCGTCATCGGAGCAACCCTTCTTCGGTCATCCGTTGGACCAGCGGGGCCTGCGTATGGGCATCGAGGAGGCGCTGCGCGAACTGGCGCGACACTCGCCGCGGCGGCGGCACCGCTACACGCTGGTCGATTTCGCGAATGCGATCAGACCGCCGAGCTGGTTGTGAGGGCGTGCCACCGCCGGATTGACCGCCTCGTCATTATTTGCTGATCGGGATACCGCCTGCGTGCGGATCGGCGTAGGTTGAGGTCTGGTCACCGGGCCCACTCAACGAAGGGGTGACCTATGCCAGACGTCGACTATTGCGTGGTCGGTGCGGGTTTCGCCGGATTGACCGCGGCACTGCGCCTGAAGCGGGCGGGCCGTTCTGTGGTGCTGCTGGAGGCGCGCGACCGGGTCGGCGGCCGGACGTTCACCGAGGTGCGGCCCGACGGGACGTGGATCGACCGGGGCGGAGCCTGGATCGGCCCCGGGCAGGACCGCATCAAGGCGTTGATGACCGAGTTCGGCATCAAGGAGTACAAGCAGTACATCGAAGGCGACGCGATGATGATCGTCGACGGTAAGCAACACCGGTACTCCGGGACGATTCCGTGGTCGATGAGCCCGTGGTCGATCGCCAACCTCGGGGCAGGACTGCTCGAAGTAGGACACATGTGCAAGTCGATCCCGTTCGAGGCGCCCTGGGAGGCCAAGAGGGCGGCCGAGTGGGACCGAACCACGTTGGGGGAGTGGCTGCATGACCACGTGCACTCCAAGCAGGCGCGCGACATGCTCGACATGGCCCTGGCGGGCGTCTACACGTCGGCGGCCTCGGAGGTGTCGTTGCTGTGGGCCCTTCACCAGATGGGCTCGGGCGGTGGGCCGATCTTCGTGATCTCCACGAAGGACGGCTCCCAGGATGCGCGGGTGCACGGCGGTATGGGGGCCATCTACGGTCCGATGGCCGCCGAACTCGGTGACGCACTGCGTCTTTCGCGGCTCGTGGGCCTGATCGCGCAGGACGATGCCGGGGTGACCGTGCATGCCGATGGCGACACCGTGCGAGCCGGCCGCGCGATCGTCGCCGTCCCCTTGGCCGTCGCCGACCAGATCGCCTACGAGCCAATGCTTCCCGTCGACCGAGCGTTTCTGCACCAGCGCATGCCCAGTGGCGCCGTGTTCAAGATCTCAGTGGTCTACGACAGCGCGTTCTGGCGCGCCGACGGTTTGTGCGGGCAATCGGCCGCACCGGGCAGCGCTGCCACGCTGACCATCGACGCGTGTACCGATATCGCGGTCCCCGGGATCATGTGCGTCATCACCGAAGGGCCTGCGGCGCGCCGCCTCGGCCTCCTCGATCCGGACGAGCGCAAGACCGTCGTACTCGGTGAGCTGATCGACCGGTTCGGCGCGAAGGCCGCATGCGCGGTGAGCTATCACGAGCAGAACTGGACGGTCGAGCGCTATTCGGGCGGCGGGATGATCAGTCACGCACCGCCGGGGGTGTTGACCCAGTTCGGCCACACCCTGCGCGAGCCGTGCGGGCGAATTCACTGGGCCGGCACCGAGAGTTCGGCCGTCATGTGCGGCTGGATCGACGGCGCCGTCAGATCCGGTGAACGTGCGGCCACGGAGGTGATGGCGGCCGACGCCGTGGTCGCGGTGTAGCGCGTCGGCCCGGCGAGCGTCCGGCGGATTCCCGACGGGATCTGACACGATGTCGATCATGAAGACGCTCATCGCCCCGGTGCTGGTGGTTGTTGCCGGGATCGCCTTCGCGCCGGCCGCTGTCGCCGATGATCAGGGCTACCTGGAGGAGTTGTCCTCGACGGGCCTGCCGGTGTCCGACGACAACCGCGACACACTGATCCAGCTCGGCCAGCAGACGTGCTCGACCGCGCGTGAGGACCCGGCCATGCAGACGGGTGATCTGGCGATGCAGATCGCGGAGGCCCGTTCGGCCTATCCCTACGGCAAAGCCCAACTGGTCGTGGCCGCAGCGCTGCACAACTACTGCCCGGACCGCAACGTCAGTCCCGGCGCCTAGCGCCAGAATCGGCAGTCTTCGTGCATGGATGCTGGCAGGCCTGGTTCGTCCCGGCCAGCACGTGGTGGGCGACGTCGGTGCCGGTGCGGATGGTCACCGCCGCGATGATCCCCCCGCATCCCGCCGCGGCCGCGGCGATGAGCATCGCCGTCGAGAATCCGTGGCCCAAGGGCTCTCCCACACCAGGATTGATGCCGGCTGCCACCGGCAGCATCGCGACGGCCAGCAACCCGGCCAGTCGTGCGACAGCGTTGTTCACCCCGGACGCGGTGCCGGCCTGACTTTCCGGCACGGCAGCCAGGACGGCCGCGGTGAGTGGGGTGACGGTGATCATCAGTCCGAGCCCGAAGACGACGACGGCGGGCAGCACCACGGAAAGGTATGACGCTCCCGGGGTGATGCGGGCCATCAAGGCCAGCCCGGCCGCCGCGACGAGCGGACCGACGGTCATGGGTAACCGCGGGCCGGTGCGCTGGGCGAGCGAACCGGCCCATGGCGAGCCAATCAGCATGATCACCGTGATGGGCAGGGTTGCCACCCCGGCAACCAAGGCCGAGTAGTGCAGGCTCTGCTGCAGCTGCAAGGTCAGCAGGAACAGCGCACCCCCGAGCGCGGCATACACGGCGAAGGTGGTGAGGTAGGCGCCGCTGAACTGCCGCGATCGAAACAGTCCCAACGGGAGCAGCGGTGCCTGCACGCGTGTCTCGATCACGGCGAAGACCAGGAGCCCGAGGACACCGATGACGACGGCGGTCACTGCGGTCGCCGTCCAACCATGGGACGGAACTTCGATCAACGGGTAGATCACGCCGGCGAGACCGATCATGACTGCCGCAGCACCCGCGAGGTCCGGGTGTCCGTGGGTATCGGTGGCGCGGGACTCGGGGACGTGGCGGACGGTTATCCACATGGCGGCCACGGCGAGCGGAACGTTCAACAGGAACACCCACCGCCACGACGCGGCGTCGACCAGCCAGCCCCCGATGAACGGCCCGAGCGCCGAGGTGACACCGGACATCCCCGCCCACAGTCCCACCGCCTGGGCCCTGTCGTCGTTCCTGATCCCGACGTCGATCATGGCGAGGCTGCCGGGCACCAGTGCAGCTGCCCCGATGCCCTGGACAACGCGCGCAGCGATCAACCAGCCGACGGTCGGGGACACGCCGCACACGACTGATGCCACGGTGAAAAGCACCAACCCGCCGAGGAAGACCCGGCGGCGACCGTACCGATCACCCGCCGCGCCACCGGAGAGCAACAGCGCGCTCAGCGACAGCAGGTAGCCGTCGAGCACCCATTGCTGACCTGTCAGCCCGGTGTCCAGATCCCGCCCGATCGCCGGCAGTGCGACGTTGACCACGGTGCTGTCGAGAAACGCCATGCCCGAGCCGAGTACCGCGGCGGCGACGAGCCACCGTGCAGCCGGCGACGCCAGGGGAACCCGTGGCGGGGTGCCCGAAGGGTCGCCGCGGCCGTGTCCGCGAGGCGTCTCGTCCATGCACCCTTGATTGTCACAACGCAGTCCGTTGATGCGCAAACGCCGCGGCGCGTACCGTTGACATCGGGTGCGGCCACGGATTGGGGGATGCGCTTGTCGGGCATGCAATTCGGGATTTTCACGGTCGGCGATGTCACGGCGGATCCGACGACCGGTCGAAAACCGACCGAAGCCGAGCGAATTCGCGCCACCGTGGCCATCGCGAGGAAGGTCGAGGAGGTGGGGCTCGACGTGTTCGCCACCGGCGAGCACCACAACCCGCCGTTCGTGCCCTCGTCGCCGACCACCCTGCTGGGCTACATCGCGGCGCTGACCCAGCGCATCATCCTGTCCACGTCGACCACGTTGATCACGACCAATGATCCGGTGAAGATCGCCGAGGACTTCAGTGTGCTGCAACATCTTTCGGACGGCCGGGTCGACCTGATGCTGGGCCGCGGCAACACCGGTCCGGTGTACCCCTGGTTCGGTCAGGACATCAGGGCGGCGATTCCGTTGACCGTCGAGCACTACCGGTTGCTGCGGCGGCTCTGGCGGGAGCAGAGTGTCGACTGGAGCGGTGAATTCCGCACGCCGCTACAGGGATTCACCCTCGCACCGCAACCGCTCGACGGGGTGCCGCCGTTCGTCTGGCACGGTTCGATCCGTACCCCCGAAGTCGCAGAACTGGCGGCCTATTACGGGGACGGGTTTTTCGCCAACCACATCTTCTGGCCGGCCACGCACACGAAACGCATGGTGCAGTTGTACCGGCAGCGGTTCGAACACTACGGGCACGGCAGTGCCGACCAGGCCATCGTCGGCCTGGGCGGACAGGTGTTCATGCGGCCCCGCAGTCAGGACGCGATCGCCGAGTTCCGGCCCTACTTCGACAATGCTCCGGTGTACGGGCACGGGCCCAGTTTGGAGGAGTTCGCTGCCGAGACACCGCTGACGGTCGGTT
Organism: Mycobacterium dioxanotrophicus; assembly: GCF_002157835.1. Lineage (NCBI taxonomy): Bacteria > Bacillati > Actinomycetota > Actinomycetes > Mycobacteriales > Mycobacteriaceae > Mycobacterium > Mycobacterium dioxanotrophicus. The sequence continues at coordinate 3,162,589 of NZ_CP020809.1, forward strand.
CGCCGCAGCAGGTGATCGATCGGACGCTGAGCTTCCGCGACTACGCGGGTGACTATCAGCGGCAGTTGTTCCTCATCGACCATGCCGGCCTGCCGTTGAAGGTGGTGCTGGAGCAGCTCGACCTGTTGGGCGAGGAAGTCGTTCCGGTGCTGCGCAAGGAGTTTGCGATCGGTCGGCCCGATCGCGTACCCGACGCTCCGACGCATGAGTCGCTCGTGCGGGCCGCCGCCGAGAGCGCAGAGGAGCAGCCATGACCAAGTTGGCAGTCATCAGTGGCGGCCTGCGTGAGCCGTCGTCGACCCGGCTTCTCGCGGATCGCATCACCGCCGCGGTGGAGTCGTCGATGTCCGAGCGGAACCTCCCGGTGAGCGCGACGGTGATCGAGTTGCGGCCCCTGGGCCGCGCGATCGTGGATGCGATGCTGGCCGGATTCGCCTCGGCTGAGCTGAGTTCGGCATTCGAGACCGTCGCGGATGCCGACGGGGTCATCGCCGTGACGCCGGCGTTCAACGCCTCGTTCAGCGGTCTGTTCAAGTCGTTCTTCGATGTGCTTCCCGAAGAGACACTTTCGGACATGCCGGTACTGATCGCCGCGACCGGCGGCACCGAACGGCATTCACTGGTGCTCGAACACGCGTTGCGGCCGATGTTCTCGTATCTGCACGCGGTCGTATCGCCCACCGGGGTGTACGCCGCCACCGATGACTTCGGTGGGCGCGGGTCAGGGCTCGCCCTGCGGATCGGCAAGGCCGCCGATGACTTCGTCCGGCTGCTACAGGCGTGCGGTCAGCGGGTTCGGCGCGACGTGTTCACCGAAGAGTTGACCGACATGGAGCAGCTTCTGGCAGGCTGGCGGCCCCGGGACGGCGGCGAGACGGTCGAAGATTGATTCGCGGGCTATTTGTCGGTCGGTGCGACTCCGCGCACGACGGCGACGCACAGATCGGCGCATACCGTAGCCAATTCGTGGCTGCTCTCCTGCGGGTCGTCGAGCCAGGCCTCGATGAGTTGGTTCACGCCGCCGACCATGAAGCGTGCGCTGCGGCGTAGGTCGGTTTCGTTCGGGGTCTCCGTGCTGAGCACGGATGGAGCGTGCTGTACCACCAGATCGGTGATCATGTCGAGTATGCGGGTGCGGTGCTCGGTCAGTCCGGCGACGCTGCTGACGTCGCCGGTGGCGATGCGGTGGATGTGCGGGTCGGCGGCGATGATGTCGAGGAAGGCCGTCAGGGCTGAGCGGAGTTTGTCGGTGAGGGTGCCCGGGTCGCCGACACCGGCGTTGACGAGCGCGCTGATCAACTCGTCGCGTACGTCGTCGGAGATGGCGAACAGCAGCTCTTCGCGGCTCGGGAACTGTTCGTAGAAGTACCGCGACGTGAGGCCGGCCGCTGCGCACACGCCACGCACGGTCACCTCGGTGACCCCTGATTCACCCCAGATCCGGCGGCCTGCGGCGAGCAGCTTGCTCCGACGTTCGGTGCGGCGGTCGGCCGCACTGATGCCGCCGTATCCGCGCACCACCTGCGTGCGCTTCATTGACAGCAGCCTACCGCCAAGCCTATGTTCGGACTACGCATGTAGTCAGTTATGGTCAGGAGGTCGTCGATGAACCTGCCCGTGCCGGCTCGCCATCCTCAGCGCCCATTGCCGGTTCCCGGTGCGATGCGGATCTTCGCGTCGATGCTCGGCCTGCGGGACCCCGACGCGGACCAGTGGCGCCGACTGGGGGAGCGACTGACCGTCGGCGACGAACCCATGGACCGCCTGGTCGACTGGATGGCCTCAGCGGGCATGGCGCAGTCGAAGGCGGTGTTCGAGCGTGCGCTCACCGAAGGTATCGGCAACGTGCCCGATGCGCCGGAACCCTTGCGGGAGTTCTTCATTCGCATCGAGACCGTTCCGGACTGGGTCGACCGCGACAAGCTCCGCAAGGGGCAGCGCGCACTGCTTCGCGGAGGTTCCGACGGCATGTCCATCGCGCGTGACGTATCGCTGCTCGGCGGGTACCAGTTCGCGGGGTTCAACAAAACCCTGCTGCGCACAGGGGCTTTGGAGAAGGGTTCGAACCAGCGTTTCGCCGAGACCATGCAGTGGGCCATGGATGTCATCTCCGACGGTGGTCTCGATCCACTCGGCATCGGCTACCGATCCACCGTGCGGGTGAGGCTGATCCACGCGTTCGTGCGCAGGCAGGTATCGGCGATGCCCGACTGGCGTGCCGACGAGTGGGGTGTGCCGGTCAACCAGACCGATATGGCCGCGACGCTGGTCGGCGCGCTCGTCGCGCCTCCCGTCGCCTCGCTCGGCATGGGAATCTTGCCCGCGCCGGGCGAACTCGATGCCATCGCGCACGTGACCCGCTACGTCGGCTGGCTCATC